>NZ_CP015438.1:880000-1531581 GCF_001634285.1 Anoxybacillus amylolyticus | reverse complement strand
CATGCGAAAGTTCTTTCTCGACACGCTCTAAAATAATTTGACGTGCTTCTTCGCGCGTTAAGCTAGAAATACGCTCTAGTTCTGCTTGTTCTTTTTGAACGAGCTCTTCCACTTTGCTTTCCATCTCTTCAATATGCTGTTGTCTTTTGTTAAGTGTTTCTTCTTTTTTCTCTAAAAGCGCCTCGCGTTTGTTTAACGCGTCATCTTTTCGGTCGAGATTCTCTTCTTTTTGCAATAACCGGTTTTCTTGTTTTTGCAGTTCGCTGCGACGATCGCGGATATCGCGTTCCGCTTCTGCCCGAAGTTTATGAATCTCATCTTTCGCCTCAAGAAGCGCTTCTTTTTTTAGTGCGTCTGCTTCCCGTTTTGCTTCTTCAAGAATTTGGTTAGCCGCCACTTGGGCACCACCAATTTTCGCTTCTGCAATCGATTTACGAACAAAAAAGCCAACAACTGCACCCACGACTAGACTAAGCAAAGCGGAGATGATTATATTAACACCCATCCTTTTCACCTCCTCTTGCTATAAACTTGTTTGTTGCTTCATGAATGTCGGCAATCGTTACCATTTCCACATACAGCGAAAAGGCTTTTGTTTTTGCTGACGGCGTCAAAATGTTCATCAAAAACAACAAGCGCTCCCGCTCTGTACGCCCGATTCAAAGTGTTCCACCTTTTAAAGGATGAAACCCGGACCTTCATTTTTTCTAAAATATACATGTTCATTTTAAAGGCGATAACATTTATTGTCAAGATAATAAGCATTACAATATAACAGAATGGTGACATGCTCCCACCACCTACGCTTCGCTTAGAGGTGGGGCTTCTCAGGTAATCCCATCTCATGACGGGAAGTTGACTGAGCGATCCCCGTGTGTCCCACGGTTCGAGGACAAGTTAGGCTATCGCTAATCGTTTCATGCCCTCATGTTTGATATTGATTGCCGCATTGACGTCCCTGTCGCTCTCGAATCCACATTCACAGCGGAATGTACGCTCAGAAAGCGATAAAGATTCCTTTACTTGACCGCAACATGAACAAGTTTTAGATGACGGAAACCACTTATCTATTTTGATAAGCTTTTTCCCTTGCTCCTCTAACTTGTATTGGAGAAATGTCGTGAACATCCCCCAGCCGTTGTCATGAACGCTCTTGCCGAAATTCAGAACTTGCGACATCCCTTTCATGTTGAGGTCTTCGATGACCACGCAATCATAAAGTTTCGCTAATTGGTGCGACTCCTTATGCAGAAAGTCTTTTCGTTGGTTCGCCATTTTTTCATGTAGCTTTGCAATTTTCAGACGCTGTTTATGCCAACGATTAGACCCTTTCTTTCGGCGTGATAATATCCGTTGTTCTTTCGCTAATTTTTCCAATGCTTGCCGATAGAAACGAGGATAATTGGCTCTCTTACCCTCGCTATCGACATACAGCGTATTCATGGAAAAATCAAGCCCACCAACCGTTTGTATTTCTTTGGGGACAGGTTGATGTTCGTATTCGGTGAGAATAGAAACATAGTATTTTCCTGTTTTTGTTTTCGTGATCGTACAAGCCTTGATGATATGGTGGGCAGGAATCTCCCGATGTTGCTTGAACTTGACCCATTTCCGTTTGGGTAACTTGATATAGCCATCTGAAAGTTGAATATTGCCATTGACCACATTTGTGGTGTACGACTGTTTCGCCTTGCGGTTTTTGAACTTTGGAAATCCAGCACGACCCGAAAAGAAATTTTGAAACGCTTTCTGCAAATTCAATTGGGCGTTTGCCAGCGCAAGGCTATCCACTTCTTTAAGCCAAGGAAACTCCTTTTTGTACTTGGCAGGGGTCGGAAATGTTTGTTTTTTCAAAGCTTCTTTGTCGTCTTTGAACTTTTCATAAATTTGTATGCGTTCTTCAAGCATTTTGTTATAAACGAAACGGACACAACCGAAGGTTTTGGCAAGCAGCTGTTCTTGTTCTTTTGTTGGGTACAAGCGGAACTGATAGACTTTGTTTACCATATCGACACCACATCACTTCATCCCTTGATTTTCTATATATTTTTTTATTACTTCAAGGGGGGCACCGCCCGTTGTAAGCAGGAAAAAACCTCTTGACCAAAAATATTCTTTCCACAGTTTTCTTTTCACTTGCGGAAAATGCTTTTTAATCAGTCGAGAACTTGCACTTTTATAGACATTGATAAACTTTGATAGTTCACTATTCGGATGTGCTTTGAACAAAATATGCACATGGTCCATATCGTGATTCCATTCGACCAAGGAAATATTGTAATTTTTCCCCAATCTCACAAACATATCTTTTGCATAGTCAGATATGGTATCATCAATCACTTGTCTGCGATATTTTACAACCAGAACAAGATGATAATACATCGGGAATACTGAATGGTTATTATTGTCTAATTTCATTGATACAACAGCCTTTCATTTTTCTAAGACTGATTATATCATAACACAAAAAAAGAAACAACTCATACCTACGCCTCACCGAAATTCATCTCCCACTTTCACTTCGTTTAGAAGTGGGAGACTTCTTTCGGAAAGATGTTAAAAAAATAAGAACAGACCACGTTTTTTTACGGTCTGTTCTCATTTTCTTTATTCTTCGAAAAAGTCGAGTTCGTCTTGTTGGTCGTTTGCTGTGCTTGCTACACGCACTGCGTCTACACCATAATGGTCGCGAATTTCTTTCGCAATTTCCTCTGCAATATGCGGGTTTTCTTTTAAAAACTGTTTGGCATTTTCGCGGCCCTGGCCAAGACGTTCGTCTTTATACGAATACCATGAACCGCTCTTTTGAATAATGTCAAGTTCAGAACCCATGTCAATAATTTCACCTTCGCGAGAAATTCCTTCGCCATACATGATATCAACATCAGCAGTTTTAAATGGAGGGGCAACTTTATTTTTTACTACTTTAATTTTCGTTTTGTTTCCAACCATATCATTGCCTTGTTTGATTTGTTCAGCACGGCGCACTTCTAAACGAACGGAAGCGTAAAACTTGAGCGCTCTTCCCCCCGGGGTTGTTTCCGGGTTTCCAAACATCACTCCTACTTTTTCGCGAATTTGGTTAATAAAGATAGCAATTGTTTTCGATTTGTTGATCGCGCCAGAGAGTTTCCGTAGCGCTTGTGACATTAAACGTGCCTGCAAACCGACATGGGAGTCGCCCATATCCCCTTCGATTTCCGCTTTCGGAACAAGCGCTGCCACTGAATCAATAACGATAATATCTACCGCACCGCTTCTGACAAGCGCCTCTGCAATTTCGAGCGCTTGTTCTCCTGTGTCCGGTTGGGAAAGGAGCAATTCGTCGATATTGACGCCTAGGTTTTTAGCATATATTGGATCAAGCGCATGCTCTGCGTCAATGAACGCTGCTTGGCCGCCTTGTTTTTGTACTTCTGCAATCGCATGAAGGGCAACGGTCGTTTTCCCTGAAGATTCTGGTCCATAAATTTCGACGATTCGTCCTCGCGGATATCCGCCCACACCTAAAGCGATATCGAGCGCAAGCGAGCCGCTTGAGATGGTGGAAATTTGCCGTTCAGCTTGCTCCCCAAGTTTCATAATCGAACCTTTACCAAACTGCTTTTCAATTTGCTTGAGCGCCTGTTCCAAGGCCGCTTGGCGGTCTTGATTCATTTTCTATTCCTCCTTATCGGTTACTACCTACTACTATATCGCGTTTTCTGTCCTTTGCCAAGAAAAAAACGAACATCCATTCGTTATTTTTTATGGTTCATCACCACAACATGTGCTTGACAAGCGATACGTTCTCCTGAACAAGGATGTGCAAAAATTATTGATTTACTCAAGCGTAAGTGGGGCATGTTATGAAAAAATCAAGTACAACTTTTGGTGAAGAGCCTTTTTTATGTTTCTTATGGAAAAAACAGCCACCTATACGGCGGCTGCTAATCGCTTAAGCACTGCAAAACAACCATATTTAATGGCGCGCGTGCGAATCGTTTCTCGGTCGCCAGCAAGCATAAGAGCATGCACTTCTGTTTCCTGTCCTGCGGTTGCTATACCGATATATACCGTGCCTGCTTGCTTTCCTTCGAGCGGATCTGGTCCTGCCACGCCGGTAAAACTAATACCGATGTCTGCTTGGCAAACGTTGCGCACATGCTCTGCAAGGAGCTTAGCGCATTGCTCACTGACGGCTCCCGCTGTTTCCAATATTTCAGAAGGGATGAACAACACTCGTTCTTTTACTTCATTCGTATAACAAACAATCCCGCCTTTCACCGCTTTCGAGGCGCTAGGAATGACCGTCAGTTCAGCTGTAAACCGACCGCCCGTTAAGCTTTCTGCCGCTGCAATCGTCTTTCCGTGCGCGTTTAACCGTTCCATCAGTTTTGTAAACAGTGTATCTTCATTATAGCCATATAAATATTGGCCGACCCGTTTGACAATCGCCTGTTCTGTTTCATCCAGTAGCTTTTGCGCCTCAATAGCGGACGAATGCTTCGCTGTTAGCCGCAATGTCACTTCCCCATCGCCAGCTAGCGGTGCAATCGTCGGATTGGATTGTCGCTCCAGCAAATCTTCAATTTCCGTTTCTAGCTGTGACTCCCCAATGCCAAAAAAGCGCAGCACGCGCGACTCGATGCGTTCATGCTGCTTTAGCTTTCCAAGCAAAAACGGGCGAGCATAGCGAATAAACATCGGGTTCATTTCTTTTGGCGGACCTGGAAGCAACATATACGTTATACCGTCTACGGTTAATGCCATCCCTGGCGCCATCCCATAGTCGTTTTTCAATACGACCGAACCGCTTAACACGAGCGCCTGCTTTTTATTGTTTTCCGTCATCGTCCGCTTTGTACGAGCGTAATATGCTTCAATCGAACGAAGCGCTTCTTCATCGATTACAAGCTCCCGCTTTACTATGCGCGCAATTGTCTCCTTCGTCAAGTCATCTTTCGTCGGACCGAGCCCACCGGTAAAAATAATTAAATTTGCCCGAGTTTGTGCAATGTTCACCGCCTGTTCTAGTCGGTGGACATTGTCGCCGACAACCGTATGAAAATAAACGTTAATCCCTAACTCGGCTAGTTGCTGCGACAAAAATTGTGCGTTCGTATTCGCAATTTGTCCAAGCAACAATTCTGAACCGACCGCAATCAATTCGGCATTCACATAATCCATCCCCTTTTATTTCGAATGCAAAAACGCGTGTTTGTTTTTCGCGAAATAATCCCATCCTGACCAAATGGTAAAAATAACAGCCACCCATAGCGCTAAATCGGCAAACGGAAACGAAAAGTAAGCAAACGGCCAATTGTGAAGCAATAGTGCCGAAATCGCAACAATTTGCGTCCACGTCTTAATTTTTCCAAGCATGTTCGCTGCCACTACTTCCCCTTCTCCCGCCAATACAAGCCGAAGACCTGTCACCGCAAACTCGCGGCTAATAATGACAATGACCATCCATGCCGGCGCATAATGCAGCTCAACAAGCACAATGAGGGCTGCCGACACAAGCAATTTATCCGCAAGCGGATCTAAAAACTTCCCTAAATTTGTTATAAGTTGGTATTTTCGAGCATAATACCCATCTAACCAATCGGTCGCAGATGCAATAATAAAAATCGCTGCGCCGACAAGATGAGTGACGGGAACAGACTCCGTTCCCATATCAACAGTGCCCCAATGAAACGGCACAACCATCACAAGTAAGAAAAGAGGGATAAGCGTAATACGTGCTACTGTAATTTTATTTGGCAAATTCACCATTAATACCTCCGCTGTCAAACATGTAAAAGTCATCTAAACGAATAGATGACTTACGACTTTTTCACGATAAACTTCAGTTTTTGATACACTACTTTGGTCGGATCGATTGGGTACGTAAACAGCTGTCCGTTCACTTTTATTTCCACATCTAACGTCCGTCCGATTTTCACAACCACTTCCGTTTCCGATGTTAAATCAAACGATTGTGTTTGTCCATTTTGCAACGTTCCTTTATAAAACGAATGACCTTTCCCGTTAAATACTTCCACCCACGAAGCGCCTTTTGACGTAAGCTCTAGTTGGAATTGGCTAGCAGTCACTTCAATCGTTGCGGTATTTCCTTTCGTTTCGGTTACCGCTAAAGTAGTAGCAGTTGATTCGTTCGTCTTGTTTTCTTCTTGCTGTTTTTCCTCTTCTTTCTTTTGTTTTTGTTTCTCGACCGCTTTTTCAAGTGGAGAATTTTTCGACTGCTCCACTTCTGTTGAGCTATTCGTCGTCTGTGGGTTCGGCTCTTCGGTGGCGCTTCGGCTTTGCAAAAACATCCAAACCATCACTGCCACACCAATCAGAGCTACAGCCACCAACACTTTCGGCAACAAAGCAAGCCACTTATCATATTTCGTCGTTAGTTGTTGTCGGCTTTTCACGCGGGAAAGCTGTTCCGGCAATTCATCGTGCTGCGTCGCCGGAATTTCGTGTGCATATTCATGGAAAATTTCCTCGGCATCTAGCCCGACTGCTTCTGCGTATTGTTTAATAAATGCGCGCACATAAAAGTTACCCGGCATGATCGCGTAATTTCCTTCTTCAATGCCGATTAGATAGCGCTTTTGAATTTTTGTCATTTGTTGCAGTTCATCCAAACTGATTTTTTTCGCTTCTCTCGCCTCTTTTAACCGTTTCCCTAGCTCTGTCAACGATAACACCTTCCATTTTGTTAAAAGTCAAACCCCGAAAATCCGTCAGGCGAAAACAACGACTGTTGCTCGACGACATCGTATGTAATTTCTTCGGATGGATGGTTACGTAGTTCAATAATATAGTCAAAATCATCAAGCGTATACTCTGTGTGGCGCACAAAAATATCCGGATGCTCGACAACTTTTGTTGCTTCTAAACGCATCAGCTCACGAATCAGCTGCCAATGCCGTTCATTGGCGCGGCGCGTCGAAACGATTCCGTCAATGATAAAAATATTATTTTCGCTATATTCGTCTTCAATGAGTTGGCTGCGAACCGTCTGCTTAATGAGCGTCGATGAAACAAAAAGCCATCGTTTATTCGCACAAACACTCGCAGCAACAATCGATTCCGTCTTTCCGACGCGCGGCATACCGCGAATCCCAATAAGTTTATGCCCTTCTTGTTTGAAAATCTCTGCCATAAAATCGACTAAAAGTCCAAGTTCATCCCGAACAAACCGAAATGTCTTTTTATCGTCCGCATCGCGCTGAATGTAGCGACCGTGCCGCACGGCTAGACGGTCGAGCAACTTTGGCTGTCTTAGCTTTGTAATGGTTATGTTATCCATTGTTCGTAAAATCGATGCAAGCCGCTCAATTTGTTCGTTATTGTCGCAACGCAACAACATACCACGGCGGGAATCATGAACACCATTAATCGTGACAATATTAATGGACAGCATCCCTAGTAGTGACGAAATATCCCCTAACAATCCTGGGCGATTAATGTGAATTTCATATTCTAAATACCACTCTTGCTTCCCCATCCTATTCCCTCCCTTGCCGAAGGAGACACGTATCATATGATAAGTTCATACTACTATAATATCAATAAGAAACGCAACAGAAAAGGGAACGTTTCTTGTCCATGAAAAAAGAGAGGAATGCCCTCTCTTATTTTTGTTGCACTAATTTTACCATCATGTTCGCAATCGCGTGTTGTTCGCGCTCATCCGCTACGCTCCATAAGTCGGAAAGCAATCGTTCTTCAGGTGTTTTCGGGTCAACTTGTTTTGCTAGATAGTCCCCGATTTGATACGCAACATCGGAGATCACTTCTTGGTTTAATCCCTGTTGCTTTGCCTGTTGCAAGCGATCGCCTAAAAAGTCTTTCCATTGATCGAAGTTGTCTAATACAGACATATTCTCCCTCCTCTATTCAGTTTCATGTATAGTTTGCCGTCTTCGCGCCAAAATATACGTTCTTTTTTCTCTAGCTAACAATACCATCCTCCGTTGACGCTGATGATTTGCCCTGTAATGTAAGAGGCAGCATCGGAAAGTAAAAATGACACTGTTTGCGCCACTTCGTTCGGTTCACCGATGCGACCGAGCGGGATGTCTTCTGCCATCTGTTGTAACTCTGTTTCACTAAATGATTGTAACATCTCTGTCCGAATCGCACCCGGCGCAACGGCGTTCACGCGAATACCGCTTGGCGCCAACTCTTTTGCCAATGCTTTTATAAGCGTATTTTGTCCACCTTTCACCATCGAATATACGACTTCGCACGACGCTCCTGCCAGCCCCCAAATGGAAGAGATGACGATAATATTGCCGCTTTTTTTTCGAATCATCGACGGAAGCAATTTTTTCGTGATAAGTACCGGAGAAGTAAGGTGAAGTTGCACCATGCGCTGCACCTCTTCATCGGTCATATCGGTAATAAGCCCATAATAACTATTACCACTGACATGAACAATAGCATCAAGCGGACGGTCAATTTGCCCGACAAGTTGCTCTGCCCCGTCTCGTGTTGCTAAATCTGCTCGAATAGCAGTGCTCCATACTCCTAGCTCCTCGCATAACGATTCGACACGCAATTTGTTTCGATAGTAATGCAAAAAAAGCCCATACCCGTCTCGTGCAAGCTGTCGAGCAATACTCATCCCGATTCCCCCACTTGCACCAGTAATTAATGCATATTTCACGTTACCCCCCCTAAAAAAGCATCCTTTCAAAAAGGATGCTCACATGCTTGCTTTCGGAACGATCTGACAGACGGCTAACTGTGATTCATGAAAACATTCGTCCACCACTTCTCTCACATCATCGACTGTTAACGATTGTAACACTTTCGCAACTTCAAACAAACTCGTTTCGTGAAATGCATAGCGTGTAAATTGGTTTGCGATATATTCCGGAGAATTTAATGCGCGTAAAAATGCCCCAATTTTTTTCTTTTTTACTCTTTCTAACGCTTCCGCTGTCAACGCAGATGGTTCAAACGACAAAATCATTTGCTTCAGTTCTTCGGAAAGGCGGTCAGGGTCGCTCGTATCCCCGCCGACAATTGCAAATCCGAACGACTCTTCTTCCGTATAGTCATACGCAAACGTTTCGTCAATAATCCCCGCTTGGTAGAGCCGCTCATAATGCGAAGAGCTCTTTCCGAACAAATAATCGAGCAACACGTTCATTGCCAATTCATGTGTCAGCTTTTCTTTTCCTTTGGAAACAACGTGCTTTGCTTTTATGCCCACTAAACATTTGCTCGTTTGTACGTGCATCGGAATGACACGACGTGGGGTGGCTACCTCTTTTGGTTCTTCGTATACGTATCGTTGGATCGGCTCTGGAGATGGAAACGTTTTTTTCGCTTGATTGCGGCGAATTTGTTCCATCATCGCTTGCTCGTCGATTGGTCCAACAATAAATAGAAGCATATTGCTCGGGTGATAAAACGTTTCATAACATTCGTAGAGCAATTCTTTCGTAATGTCCGCAATCGATTCAACCGTCCCTGCAATATCAATTTTCACTGGGTGATGATGATAAAGGCTTTCAATCACCCCAAAATAAAGACGCCAATCTGGGTTGTCATCGTACATGCGAATTTCTTGCCCAATAATCCCTTTTTCTTTTTCAACCGTTTGTTCCGAAAAATAAGGGGATTGAACGAAATCGATTAACGTTTCGACATTTTTTTCGACATCAGACGTACTCGAAAACAAGTACGCGGTTCTCGTAAATGAAGTAAACGCATTAGCTGATGCCCCTTGTTTGCTAAACTGGTGAAACACATCTCCGTCTTCTTTTTCAAACAACTTATGCTCAAGAAAATGGGCGATGCCGTCCGGGACGCGCTTCATCTCCGTTTTCCCACGCGGAACGAATTGATTATCGACCGAGCCGTATTTTGTCGTAAACACGGCGTACGTTTTGTTAAACGCTTTTTTTGGCAACAAATAGACATCGAGTCCATTCGGCATTTTTTCATAATACAATTGCTCTTGCAATTGGTCATAAACGATTTTCTCCATTATTTTCCCTCCATTCCAGTGAGGAAATAAATCGTATCAAGTTCCACTTTTTCTGCGACGCGAATGACGGCTTCTCGTGATACATCTTCGATTTTCGCAAGCCATTCCTCGACTGGGCGCTTTCGAGCGGATATGACGTTATGGTATAGTACTTCAACAAGCCCTCTTGGTGTATCGAGCGTTTCAAGCAACTGATTGCGAATGACGGCTTTCGTCTGCGCCATTTCCTCATCTGTAAAATCGCCTTGCTTCATCGCCTTCATCTGTTCATGAATAATATGAAGCGCCTTTTCGTAGTTTGTTGGTTCGATACCAGTCATTACCATTAATAACCCTTTATGGCTTTCAAGTCGAGAAGCGGCATAATACGCAAGGCTCGCTTTTTCTCGTACGTTAATAAACAGCTTGGAGTGGGAAAACCCACCGAAAATGCCGTTAAATTGCTGAAGTGCATAATAATCGTCGTCTTCATACGTAATGTGCGTACGGTAGCCAATGTTTAGCTTGCCTTGCTTAACGTCTTGCTTTTCGACCACTTGCCGAACATCGATGACCGTTTTTGGTTGTGTAGTGACAAGTGAGACAGTTTGTGCCGAACGGCTTGGAAACGAAAAATGGGAACGAATCATTTCTAACGTGTGCACTTCTTCGATATCGCCGATGACGTATAAATCAATTTCATCCTCTCGTAACACTTTTTCATAGTATGCAAACAAACTTTCTGGCGTAATCGCCTCAATATCTTCTAGCCGACCGTGAACATGCAGCGCATACGGCTCATTTTGACACATTTCTTCGACGAGGCGCAAGTTCGCATAGCGCATTTTATCGTCATATACCGATTGAATGCGCTGCTTTAACGCCCGCTTTTCTTGTTCGACAATTTGTGAAAAGAACCGCCCGTTTTCTAATGCAGGGCGAAGAACGATATCGCTTAATAATGAAATGGCTTCGTGAAGCAGCGGCATCTGTTCCGATAAAAATTTTTCATTCGCCACATCTAGGCGAATCGTCATCACATGGTGTTCTCCTTTTTTCATTAAATCGACGTTTAACGTTGCCCCATATAAGTCATCTAAATACGTACGAAGCGCCTTCATCGTCGGGTAGTTTGCCGTTCCGCTTTGCCATACGTACGGCAAAAGTGCACGCATCGTCACTGTTTCTTTTGCGAGCGGTGCTTTTAATTTCAAAACCAACGTAGTCGTTTTATATTTATCGGTCGGTAATAAATGCACGCGAACTCCTTGTATCGTTGTTACATGTTCTTGAATCAACTAAATCCCTCCCTTTATTTATGTTACTATTTCCTACTCTTCGTTGCCTTATCATCAATATACCGTTTTCTGAGCAGAAAATGCAAAAAAGAACCCGACGAAATGTCGAGTTCTTTTTCTTTTTACCGCTTCCCTTTCACATATGGCGTTCCGAGCGCTTTTGGCGCATCTGCACGACCGATGAATCCAGCCAGTGCTAAAATTGTTAGCACATATGGTGCAATTAGTAAGTAAACAGTTGGCACATTTTTTAAGAACGGAATCGCTTGACCAACGATACTCAAGCTTTGAGCTACTCCGAAAAACAGTGCAGCTCCCATCGCACCAAGTGGATGCCATTTCCCGAAAATCATCGCTGCAAGCGCCATAAACCCGTGTCCGGAAATCGTCGCATGGCTAAAATCGCGTGAGATAATGGTCGCATATACGCCACCACCAATGCCGCCTAACGCACCGCTAATCATTACCGCAATATAGCGCATTTTCGTGACATTAATCCCCATTGTATCTGCCGCCATCGGATGTTCCCCAACGGCACGTAAACGAAGACCAAACGGAGTTTTGAACAAAATGTACCAAACAATGAACGCTAACGCAATCGCAATATATGATGGAATGTAGCCGTTTGCGAAAAAGAGTGGACCGATCACCGGAATATGGCTTAACACAGGGATATCCATTTTATCAAAACCGACTTGAATTTGGTCCGTTTGCCCTTTTCCGTACATTTTTTTCACTAAGAAAAGCGAAAGTCCAATCGCTAAAAAGTTAATGGCTACACCGCTGACGACTTGATCGGCACGAAACGTAATAGATGCAACAGCATGCAGAAGCGAAAAAATCGCACCAACTACCATCGCAACTAAAAGCGACAACCAAGGAGTTAGTTCACCGAATCGGTCGGCAAACGTTAAGTTAAACACAACGCTTGTAAACGCTCCAATGACCATTAACCCTTCTAAGCCAATGTTAACTACGCCGGAACGTTCGCTAAATACGCCGCCAAGCGCCGTGAAAATAAGTGGAGCAGCAAAGAAAATCGCCGAAGGAACAATAATTTGTAAAGCTTCATAAACGCCCACTTATTTTCCCTCCTTTTGAAAACGAGATAGTAACAAACGAATTAAATAACTAGATGCAACAAAGAAGATGATGAGCGCAATGACAATATCGACAAGTTCTGTCGGTACATCCGCACTTGACGGCATTTCAAGCGCCCCTACTTTCAACGCACCAAACAAAAACGCGGATAAAATAATCCCGAAGGCGTTGTTACTACCAAGTAGCGCAACGGCGATTCCGTCAAAACCGACACCTGTAAAACCAGCTTTTACAGAAATGTTTCCGAATGTACCTAATCCTTCCATCGCACCAGCAACTCCGGCGAACGCGCCAGAAATAACCATTGCTAAAATGATGTTGCTCGGCACGTTCATCCCTGCATATTGGGAAGCATGTTGGTTAAACCCAACTGCCCGCAACTCATATCCTTTTGTCGTTTTTTCCAATAAAAACCACATAACAACCGCACCGATAAGCGCAACAATAATTCCGTAATGCAACGTCGAATAATCTGTAATGGATTGCAAAAACTCTGACTGTAATGATGCGGAATCGTGAATTTTTGCTGATTTAAATCCTTTGTCCGATAATACAGAACGAATGACTGCATTTGTAACGTGTAAAGCAATATAGTTCATCATAATCGTAATAATGACTTCATGCACTTTAAACCGCGCTTTTAAAAATCCTGGAATAAACGCCCATAAAGCCCCAGCTGCGGCAGCTGCTAAAATTGCTAACGGCAAATGAATGATTTTCGGTAGATCAAATGAAACACCAACCCATACAGCCGCAAGCCAACCGACAATTAGTTGCCCTTCAACACCGATGTTAAACAACCCGGTACGGAACGCAAATGCCACTGCTAGTCCAGCAAGAATGTATGGCGTTGCTTGCCGAATCGTCTCCCCGATATAGTAGCTATCACCAAACGCTCCGTATACGAGTGCAGAATAGCCAGCAATTGGATCGTAGCCGCTGACAAGCATTACAATTGAACCAGCAATCATGCCAAGCAATACGGCAAATACAGGAACAAGAAAATTTGTTACACGATTTGAACTCATGAAGAAACACCTGCTTCCTTCCGTTTACTTCCTGCCATTAATAACCCTAGTTCTTGTTCTGTCGTTTCTTTCGGATCAACAATCGCCACAATTTTTCCTTCGTAAATAACCGCAATTCGGTCACTTACGTTCATTACTTCGTCCAATTCAAACGAAACGAGAAGAACGGCTTTTCCTTGGTCGCGTTGTTCGATTAGCCGTTTATGAATAAATTCGATCGCCCCGACGTCAAGTCCGCGCGTTGGCTGTGCAGCAATGAGCAAATCTGGGTTACGATCGACTTCGCGACCGATAATCGCTTTTTGCTGGTTCCCACCAGAAAGCGCCCGCGCTTGCGTATATTCATCTGGCGTCCGCACGTCAAATTCAGCGATTAGCTGGCGCGCTTTTTCATAAATAGCTTTAAAGTTTAAAATTCCTCGTTTTGAGTACGGTTCTTTATAGTACGTTTGTAGCACCATATTTTCACCAATTGGAAAGTCAAGAACAAGACCGTGTTTATGTCGGTCTTGCGGAATATGACCGACTCCGGCTTCCGTAATTTTTCGCGGCGATAAGTTAAAAATGTCTTTTCCATTTAACTTCACCGAGCCAGATTCTGCTTTGATTAACCCTGTAATCGCTTCCACCAATTCTGTCTGCCCGTTGCCGTCAACACCGGCAATCCCGACAATTTCACCAGCGCGCACCGTCAAATTTAAATGATCGACAACCGTCACCCCGCGCGCATCTTTCACTACTAAATCGCGAATCTCTAACACTTCTTTTCCCGGTTGAGATGGTTGCTTCTCTGTCTTAAAATGCACTTCACGCCCAACCATTAATGCGGCTAACTCGTTCGGGTTCGTTTCGGCAACGTTAAGCGTCCCAATTCCTTTCCCTCGGCGAATAACGGTAACGCGGTCACATACCTCCATAATTTCTTTTAACTTATGCGTAATTAAAATAATCGATTTTCCTTCACGAACAAGCGCACGCATAATTT
Source organism: Anoxybacillus amylolyticus (assembly GCF_001634285.1). Taxonomy (GTDB): domain Bacteria; phylum Bacillota; class Bacilli; order Bacillales; family Anoxybacillaceae; genus Anoxybacteroides; species Anoxybacteroides amylolyticum. The sequence goes on along the minus strand of NZ_CP015438.1, from coordinate 1,517,208 downwards.
GAATTAATTCTTGAATTTCTTGTGGTGTTAAAACAGCTGTCGGTTCGTCAAAAATTAAAATTTCCGCCCCACGGTAAAGCGTTTTTAAAATTTCTACCCGTTGTTGCATTCCCACGGAAATATCGGAAATTTTCGCTGTTGGATCAACTGCTAGTCCGTAACGTTCCGATAGTTCGCGCACTTGTTCTTCCGCACGCTTAATATCGATTGTACCACCTTTTGTCGGCTCACTTCCTAAAATAATATTTTCTGTAACCGTAAACGTATCGACAAGCATAAAATGTTGATGTACCATCCCGATGCCAAGGTCATTGGCCACGTTCGGATTGGCGATTTTCACCGGCTGTCCTTTGACACGAATTTCGCCGCCGTCCGGTTGATAAAGACCAAACAATACGTTCATGAGCGTGGATTTACCGGCGCCATTTTCTCCAAGTAAGGCGTGAATTTCTCCCTTTTTCACTTGGAGTGTAATGTTGTCGTTTGCAACGAAATTGCCGAATACCTTCCGAATATTAAGCATTTCAATTACGTATTCCAAACAAGTTCACTCCTCTTAAATGAGCTATTAGAAATCATCAAATAAAAAGTTACAAGTGCTTGCAACTTTTTATTTAACGATTTTTGGCGAATAAAAAGGCTAGCATACACTAGCCTTTTTATTCGATTGTTTTATTTCAAATTCGCTTCGAATTGTTTGTATTCGTCGCGAGTCGTTGGTACTTTCACTTCGCCTTTGATAATTTTTTGTTTCCATTCATCGACTACTTTTAAGATGTCTGGTTTAATGTTATCTTGTGTTGGTGCAATGCCTACCCCGTTTTCAGGAAGACCGTACTCAAGCACTTTTCCGCCAGGAAATTGACCTTCTTTTGTTTTCTTTGCTACGTCATATACTGCTACGTCTACACGTTTTACCATTGATGTTAATGTGACGTTGTATGTTTTGTCGCCTACTTTTACTTCCCCTTCTGGCGCTTGGTCTTTATCTACACCGATAACCCAAATTTCACGGTTAGGATCTTTTGTTTTTAAGTCTTTTGCTTCAGAGAACACACCGTTACCTGTTGCACCTGCTGCATGGTAAATGACATCAATGCCAGAAGCGTACATACTAGATGCAATCGCTTTTCCCTTGTCCGCCTGGTCGAATGCACCAGCGTATTGTACTTCCACCGTTGCTTTCGGATTTACCGCTTTAACCCCTGCACGGAAGCCGCTTTCGAACTTCTCAATTAATGGAATTTCCATTCCACCTACGAAGCCGATTTTGTTTGTTTTCGTTGTCAATCCTGCGACAACCCCTACAAGAAACGAACCCTCATGCTCTTTGAACGTAATACTTGCCACGTTTGGTTTGTTTACCACACTGTCAACAATGGCGAATTTTTGTTTCGGTTTTTGTTCTGCAATTTTTGTAATCGCATCTGTCATTAAAAAGCCGATACCGTAAATTAAGTCAAAGTTGCTGCGCGCTAGTTTGTTTAAGTTTGTAGAATAGTCTGCATCGCTTTGGGATTGCAAATAATCATACCCGTCTTTTCCTTTTTTCATGCCGTTATCTTGACCGAACTTTTGCAATCCTTCCCATGCAGACTGGTTGAACGATTTGTCGTCAATTCCGCCAACGTCCGTTACCATTGCTACTGTAAAGTTGTCTTTCTTTTCTCCTGCTTTCTGTCCTTGTCCACAACCGCTAAGCAATGTACCAGCAGCTAATACAAGGGAAAGCGCTAAACCACCAATGCGTTTTTTCTTCATCGCTTCTACCCCCTAATAAAAATAGTAAATGCGTGTACTTTCTTATTATTGAATACATCCTGCGTTTCTATGTATGAAGTGTCACCCCCTTTAAAAATGAATGCGTTTTCTTAACACATGAAAACTAAACTTATCGGATTTGAAATAGTTAATGGAATACAAAATCGGTTCATCGTTGTTATCAAAATGCATTTGTTTTAAAACAAGCAGCGCCGTTTCGGGGTCGCATTGCAAAGTCGGTGACACTTTCTCATGGTATCCGAGCGGTTCGATATGCGCTACAGCGTAAGCGATATCATGGTTGGTCTGGTTGTGTAAATTCTCAAACATCGATTCGTGTTCATACGAAATTCCTTTTGGTAAATATTTGCACGGAATTTTATCCACACAATATACAACTGGTTCCCCGTCAGCTGTCCGGACTCGTTCAACAAATAAAATGTCCTCGTCAGGCGCACATTGAAACCGTCGGATGTCTTCTTCTGTCGGTTCTTGAATGGAGGAAGAGAGAAAAATCGTCCCTGGTTTTCGACCAGCTTGTTTAATCATATCGGTGACACTACTTAATTGCTCGATACCAGACGTAAACATTGGGCGGGAATTTACAAACGTACCGACGCCATGCCGACGGATGATCACATTTTCTTCCTCTAGCACACGCAGCGCTTCGCGTAACGTCGCTCGACTCACACCAAGCTGCTTTGAAAGTTCAAACTCGGATGGGAGCTTTTGCTTTTCTTTATACACGCCTGTTTCGATATCCTGCTTAATGCGATCAATCACTTGTAAATATAAGTGGCGATTGTCAGACTTAATAGACATTCGAAAAAGCCTCCAGTTAAATAAGTTTCCAGATATCAGACCTCTGACGTTAGACGTTCTAATCTAGTCGTCATTACTATAACATTTTTTTCGTCATAAATAAATAGGGAATAAAAATTTTGTCGAAAAAAGCAAAAACATCAACGTAAACGTTTTCAATGTGTTATGCTGATTCAAGCGGCGCTTGAATCAGCCTAGGATGTTTTCGCGTTTTCACGCGGAATAAGCACTGCCCGCGGCTTACTTCCTTCATAAGGACCGACAACGCCACGCGCTTCCATCGCATCAATTAAACGGGCTGCTCGGTTATATCCGATGCGGAAGCGACGCTGCAACATCGAAACAGACGCGCTTTGCATTTCGATCACTAATTGAACGGCTTCATCATACAATTCATCTTCAAATTCTCCATCTTCTTCTGCCGCATCTGTTGGAATCATTTCTTCGTGGTATTGCGCTTTTTGTTGTGAAATGACAAATTGGACGACTGCTTCTACTTCTTCGTCCGATACGAACGCTCCTTGTACGCGCACCGGTTTAGCTGCACCCATTGGCAAGAAAAGCATATCTCCTCTTCCAAGTAACTTCTCCGCCCCGCCCATATCTAAAATCGTGCGCGAGTCGGTTTGCGACGAAACACTAAAGGCAATACGTGATGGGATGTTTGCTTTAATCACCCCTGTAATGACATCTACTGATGGTCGTTGTGTTGCAATAATAAGATGAATGCCAGCAGCGCGTGCCATTTGTGCTAAACGAGTAATGGAATCTTCCACATCAGACGAAGCCACCATCATTAAGTCCGCCAATTCATCAACGATGACGACGATGTATGGAAGAAGTGGCTGTTTTCCAGCTTGTTCTCGTTGAATATATTCGTTATATCCTTCAATATTCCTTGTTCCAGTATGTGAAAATAGTTCATAGCGCCGCTCCATTTCGTTGACCACTTTTTTCAATGCTTGTGATGCTTTTTTCGGGTCGGTTACCACTGGCGCTAATAAATGAGGAATGCCGTTATAGACGCTTAGCTCGACCATTTTCGGGTCAATCATCATCAGTTTTACTTCGTGCGGCTTCGTCCGCATTAATAAGCTTGTAATAATCCCATTAATGCAGACGCTTTTTCCGCTTCCTGTTGCTCCTGCGACAAGAAGGTGCGGCATTTTATTTAACTCCGCAACAACCGCTTCTCCCGAGATGTCCCTTCCTAGCCCAATTAATAGCTTCGCGTCTGGTTTGTAATGTTCTGTTGCTTCTAATACTTCTCGCAATGAAACGGTCGCAATTTCTTCATTTGGTACTTCAATACCAATTGCTGATTTTCCTGGAATCGGTGCTTCGATGCGAATATCTTTTGCCGCTAGCGCCAATGCTAAATCGTCGCTTAAGCTGACAATTTTGCTCACCTTTACTCCCGCATCTGGATATACTTCATATTTCGTCACGGCTGGTCCGAGATGAACTTGTGTCACTTTCGCTTTGACCCCAAAGCTTTGAAACGTTTTTTCTAATTTACGGGCATTGGCGTAAATGTTTGCATGATCTTTCGATTGATTGATTGGCTTTGGTTGCTTCAGTAATTCAAGTGGAGGCAACTGGTAATCGGTATTTTCCATTTCGGAAAACGCCATTGGTTCGCTTACCTCTTCCTCTTCAATTAACGGCGACGGCTCTACTCTGACAGCAGCAAAATCGGAAATAATCGGTGGAGGTGACGATTCTTCCTCCATGGGCAACGGTTCCTCTACGATTATCGTTTCTTCTTTTGGTTTATTTTGATGTTTTGCCGATGTCTGTTGCTTTCGATTGCCCCATGCTTGTTTTATATCGGCAATAAACGCTTGCCACTGGCGGAAGATAAACGAAACAAGCCAATGAACGGCTTTTCCAACCGTTTCGTTTAACGATTTCCCTGTGATTAAAATAGCGCCTATGACAAACAGAAAGAAACAAACCCACTTCGTACCAAGTTCATCAAACAGCTGATAGCTCGCTGCAAATAAAATCGCTCCGACCATCCCTCCTCCTAAATCGTGCGGCGCAGTAGCCGATCCATTTGCTTCTTTCCAAAACAGCTCCCATGTTGTGCGGATAATGCTTGGGTTAAACTCCCCTTGTCGTGACAGAAGCCGAAACAACGTCAGATGGCTGAGCAGTAAAAGGGCAATACTAATCGTGTATCCTCCAATCAACCACCGGTGAAAAAATGGCGGCCATGCCCGCTTCCAAATAAGATAAATGGCTAAAACGAATCCACCGATTAATAAAAGGATATACCATTCGCCAAGGAAAAAACGCGCAAAGGAAACGACTGTTTTTCCGACGAGGCCAAGCTTTGCCATCGCGAGGACGGAAAGGGCAAGCATGGCAAGTCCAGTCAGTTCGAAACGAAAGGTTGTCTTCCATTCTTGTTTTTTCCTTGGATGTTTGTGACGTTGTCGTTTACGTTTCCCCATATTTCTCCACTCCGATACAAAACTGGAAATGTCGAAAAAAGCAGCCAACGTTGGCTGCTTTCTTCCGTTTCTTTTTATTATACACTAAATAGCTAAAGAATTCATTAAGATGTTATTGTCGATAACGGAAATCTAGCACCTGGAGCATATTTTTGCTCTAAAAAATGAGCAGGGTTTGTGCTTAAATTTCGAACGATTTCCCACTCTTTCGTTTCCGTTTCCTGTACGAGAAACGGAATACCGTCGTAATAAATGACTTGCTGTTTCGTATACGCCTCGTCATCTGCCGGAAAAATGAGATGTTCAGGCATGATCGTGTATAAAATCATTGTAAAATCGTTCCTCCTTCTTTTTTCCATTCGATGAGCTGCCGCAGTTTTTGCATTGCTTGCGCCACACCGCCTACTTCATCAATTAACCCGTATTGAACGGCATCTGTTCCAACAACGTTTGTGCCGATGTCACGTGTTAAATTTCCCTTTGAAAACATTAACTCTTTAAATTTTTCCTCGGTAATTTTTGAATGCTTCGTTACAAAACGAACGACGCGCTCTTGCATTTTATCTAAATACTCAAACGTTTGCGGAACACCAATGACAAGCCCTGTTAAACGAACAGGATGAATCGTCATCGTTGCCGTTTCCGTAATAAACGAATAATCACACGATACCGCAATTGGCACACCAATCGAGTGCCCTCCCCCTAACACAATCGAAACGGTCGGCTTTGATAACGAAGCGAGCATTTCCGCAATTGCCAATCCTGCTTCCACGTCACCGCCAACCGTATTTAAAATAACAAGCAATCCCTCGATGTTCGGATTTTGTTCGATTGCTACAATTTGTGGAATGACGTGCTCGTATTTTGTCGCTTTGTTTTGCGGCGGAAGTTGAATATGTCCTTCGATTTGACCGATAATTGTCAAGCAATGAATGTTTGTATCTTGCGCCATTTGCGGAATGTTCGTTTGCCCAAGCTGTTGAATAGTTGTAGCTACCTGCTCTTGTTTTTCTTCTTGTTGGTCTTCTGAGCCAAACGGTATGTATTGCTTTTTCTCCATGTTCATGCTCCTTTCTTGCCTAGTATTGTTTAGTATGTTCTATGAAGCAAAGAAAAATGCCGGCGGAGTTTTTTCTCCGACCGGCATTTCCGTGTGCGTCCGGCATGGGTGTAGTCTATAGGGTGAAAGTCCCGAACTGCGAAGGCAGAAGTAGCAGTTAGCTTAACGCAAGGGTGTCCGTGGTGACGCGGAATCTGAAGGAAGCGAGCGGCAAACTTCCGGTCTGAGGAACACGAACTTCATAAGAGGCTAGGTATCATTGGGTGAGTTTGCGCGACAAAACAAAGCCCTTTCTGCCGAAGGTGATATCGAGTAAATGAAGCAGATGGATGGAAGGAAAGACTGCACTCTTACCCGGGGAGGTCTGATTGGAATGCCGAGTTCCCTTGGCAACCTATCCAGTGATGGATAGCTGAACAATCAGAAGTCAGCAGAGGTCATAGTACCATCCTTGCTCGAGAAAGGGTGGGAAGGACTGAACCATGAAGAGAGAACGAAATCTACGCATTCAGTACCTGTGAAGAACACAGACAATCCGAAAGGACTTACTTAGAGGAGGAAGCGGTGAATCCCGTGGGGGACTCTAAGAGGGTGGAGCAGGAACTGGCATAAGGAGAACCTTCGTTCACGTAGAAAGGGAAGCGAAGATGTTAATGGAACGAATCTTGTCACGTGGAAATCTTCTAACGGCGCTCAAACGAGTGGAACAAAATAAAGGAAGTCACGGCATCGATGGAATGTCCGTAAAAGACCTACGAAGACATCTCTATGAAAACTGGGACTCCCTCCGGGAAGAGTTAAGAACAGGAACCTACCAACCTGCACCCGTACGTCGTGTCGAAATCCCGAAACCAAATGGCGGAGTGAGGATGTTAGGAATACCTACCGTGACAGATCGTTTCATTCAACAAGCAATCGCTCAAGTGTTAACCCCAATCTTTGACCCAACCTTTTCGGAAAATAGTTATGGGTTTCGTCCGAATCGGAGGGCTCATGATGCGGTAAGGAAGGCGAAAGAATATATCAAAGAGGGTTACCGCTGGGTGGTCGATATAGACTTAGAGAAATTCTTTGATAAAGTCAATCACGACCAATTGATGGGGATACTCGCCAAGCGAATCGAAGACCGCATCCTACTGAAGTTGATACGAAAATATCTTCAATCAGGAGTCATGATAAATGGGGTTGTCCAAATAACGGAAGAAGGAACACCGCAGGGAGGACCGCTTAGTCCACTTCTATCCAACATTCTCCTAGACCAATTGGACAAAGAGTTGGAAGCAAGGGGGCACCAATTTGTCCGATATGCGGATGACTGCAACATCTATGTGAAGTCATGGAAAGCAGGACAGCGTGTGATGAAATCGGTATCGACCTTCCTCGAACAGCACCTAAAATTGAAGGTAAACAGAGAGAAATCAGCAGTAGACCGTCCGTGGAAACGGAAGTTTCTAGGGTTCAGTTTCACCTTTCACAAAGATCCAAAGGTGCGAATAGCCAAAGAAAGCATGGAACGGCTGAAAAGAAAAATACGAGAAATAACTTCTCGGTCGAAGCCTTATCCGATGGAAGTAAGGGTGGAAAGACTGAACCAATACCTCACAGGATGGTGCGGATACTTCGCGCTAGCAGATACCCCGAGCAAATTCAAAGAAATAGACGAGTGGATAAGAAGAAGGCTGAGAATGTGTGAATGGAAACAATGGAAGAAACCTAAAACAAGAGTTAGAAAGCTGATTGGATTAGGGATTCCAGAATACAAAGCATACGAATGGGGAAACACCAGAAAGAAATACTGGCGAATCGCCCACAGCCCAATTCTACACAAAACCCTCGACAACTCCTATTGGAGCCAACGAGGGCTGAAAAGTCTGTATAATCGCTACGAATTTCTGCGTCAATCTTAGTGGAACCGCCGTATACCGAACGGTACGTACGGTGGTGTGAGAGGTCGGGGGTTAATCACCCCCTCCTACTCGATTCGACTTTGAGCATGATTGGTTTAAACTTCCATAATGATTGGCAAAATCATCGGTTTTCGTTTCGTTTTTTCAAATAAATATTGGCTTAACGCATCACGAATATTAGATTTTAATGAAGACCATTCAATAACATACTCTTGCATACATTTATTGACGATTGTCGTCACTAGCTTTGTCGCTTCCTCAAGCAACGTTTCCGATTCCCGTACGTATACAAATCCTCGAGAAATAATTTCTGGGCCGGCGACAATTTTTTTCGCTTCTTTACTTAACGTGACGACAACAATTAATATTCCGTCTTGTGAAAGCAAGCGGCGGTCGCGCAAGACGATATTGCCGACATCTCCGATCCCTAGCCCGTCAATTAATACGTTCCCGTACGGCACTTTGCCACCAAAACGCGCCTGTCCGCTCCGAAATTCAATCACATCGCCTTTATCTACTAAAAACGTCCGCTCTTCAGCAACGCCAACTGCTTTTGCTAACGCGGCATGCGCTTTTTGCATACGGTATTCTCCGTGAACAGGGATAAAATATTTCGGTTTCATTAAATTAAGCATCAATTTCAGTTCTTCTTGACATCCATGTCCGGATACATGCACATTTTTATAGACAACATTTGCCCCTGCTCGGTATAGTGCATCAATCGTTTTTAAAAACAACAATTCATGACCAGGCATTGGCGAAGCTGCCACAATAACCGTATCTCCTTCTATAATGTTCACTTGTTTATGCGCCTGTTTGGCCATCCGCGCAAGTGCCCCCATCGGCTCTCCGTGACCGCCGGTCGTTAGAATGACTAGCTCTTCATCGCGGTATCGCTGGATATCTTGGATGGAGATAACCGTTTCTTCTGGTAGTTGTAAATAGCCTAGGCGAACGGCAACATCCATCACTTTATGCATGCTTTTTCCGACGATTGCTACTTTTCGTCCGTGCATTTTCGCCGCATGCAATACTTGCTGAATTCGTGTAATATTGGAGGCATAACAAGCAGCTATCACCCTGCCATTGGCGTTATATACAACATCGGAAATCGCTTGGGCAACCGTCGCATCCGAGCCAGTATACCCTATTTTTTCCGCGTTCGTACTATCGGATAATAAGCATAGTACCCCTTGTTCGCCGATTTGCGCCATTTTTCCTAAATCAGCTCGATTCATCCCGTAAGGCGTTTGGTCAAATTTAAAATCGCCCGTATAAACGATAGCGCCTTGCGATGTGCGAAAACTAATTCCGATGGAATCAGGGATGCTATGAATCGTCCGGAAAAACGTCACCGTTGCTTTTTCAAACACCACTTCAGAATCAGAATGAACGTCGATAAATGGCGCTGTTGTCGTCGTGTCATGCTCTTTTAGCTTTTCTTGCGCCAAGCCAAGCGTCAACTTTGTTCCATAGACAGGGGCGGTAATTTTCTGTAATACATACGCAATCGCACCGATATGCTCTTCATGTCCGTGCGTTAAAAAAATCGCCTTCACACGCTCTTTTTTTTCCACAAGATACGTAATATCTGGAATGACTTTGTCGATACCGAGCATCTCGTCTTCCGGAAACATCACTCCTGCATCAATGACAAAAATATCGTCGTCTAGCTCAATAACATACATGTTTTTTCCGATTTCCCCTACTCCACCGAGGGAAAACACTCGTATTCTCTCTACTTGTTTCAAATGCTTCGTCCTCCTAATGCTAAACTAACCCGCTCAAAGTCACTTGTTTTTATTATAACTGATGGAAGATTTTAAATACAAGATAATATCGTACAGAATAAACCGTGCGAGCGAACGGGGGAGGAAGACTAATAAGAAAAGCGGAAAGCGCCCCTCTATCGGCGAAGAGCACACAAGCCCCACCGAAGGGAATTCGAACTAAGGATGGCTTCGTCCTGCGTGGGTAACCTCCGTGAAGCCAACCAATGTGTGGCCGCCAAAACAAGGGGCGTAGCGCATCACACCGATAGCGTTTGGAGCTAGACAGTTCTCTACCTAATCGCAAATTTTATACTTTCTTACCTTACAAAAAAACCGATTCACGTTTGTGAACCGGCTTATCTTGTTTGCAGCAATTTCATTAGTTCATTGCGTTCCTGTTCGTTAAGCGGGACGAGTGGCAAGCGAACAGGACCGACATCAAGCCCTTTCAGTTGCAGCGCTGTTTTGACTGGGGCTGGACTTGGCGCCGCAAATAGCCCTTTCATGATCGGGAGCAACTGTTGGTGAAGTTTTACTGCTGTTTTATGATCTCCTGCTTCAAACGCCTCGATCATTTCTTTCATTTCATTGCCGATGACATGCGATGCCACTGAAACAATGCCTGCTCCACCAATCGCCAATACCGGAAGCGTCAACCCATCGTCTCCGCTATATAGTAAAAAGTCATCGTTCGTGCGTGCAATTACTTCGGTCATTGTATCAAGGTTGCCACCCGCATCTTTAAGCGCAACGATGTTTGGAATTTCTGCTAAACGGACGATCGTTTCAACAGCAATATTAACGACCGACCGGCCTGGAATATTGTAAACCATCACTGGCAGCGGCGTGCTTTCGGCAATCGCTTTAAAATGTTGGTAAATCCCTTCTTGATTTGGCTTGTTGTAATACGGGGCAACAATCATGACTGCATCAACGCCAGCTTCTTCGGCTTTTTTCGTTAAATCGATCGAAGCACGTGTATTGTTGCTTCCTGTTCCTGCAATAACTGGAACTCGACCGTTGACGACAGAAACGACGTGACGAAAAAGAGCAACTTTTTCTTCTGTCGTCAATGTCGGTGACTCACCGGTTGTCCCTGCAACTACAAGCGAGTCAGTGCCGTTTTCAAGCAAATAATTCACGAGTTGCGTCGTTTTGTCAAAATCAATGTTTCCTTTATTGTCAAATGGCGTGACCATCGCCGTTACAATCTTACCAAATGAAATCACTATTTTCACTCCTCATCCACATCATTCATCGACGGCACCTTCGAAAGATGGAAAGCATCATGCAACGCATTAACGGCTTTCTTTAAATCTTCCTCTTTGACGAGTACCCAAATCGTCGTATGGCTATCCGCTGATTGTAAAATTTGAATGCCTTGTTCTGAAAGTGCAGTAACAATTTTAGCAGTAACTCCCGGTACGCCGGCAATTCCAGCACCGACCGTTGACACTTTCGCACATTTTCGTGTCACCATCGGCTCATAGCCAATCGCGCGCAACGCTTCAATGGCACGATCGGTCATTTCGCCAGCTACCGTATAGACTACCCCATTGGGGGAAATATTAATGAAATCAACACTAATTCCTTCGTTCGCCATTGCTTTAAATACGTCCGACTGTAGTTCGTAATGTCCTTCTTTTGCTTGCACTTTAATTTGCGTCACATTCGCCACGTGCGCAATACCAGTAACAAGCCGTTCTCTCACGTCGCTTCCTTTCGCTGGTTTGACGCTTGATGTCACAAGCGTTCCTAGTGAATCAGAATACGTCGAACGAATGCGGAGTGGAACTTTTGCTTGCATCGCAATTTCCACCGCCCGCGGATGGATGACTTTGGCGCCTTGGTAAGCCATGTTGCAAATTTCAGTATACGTGACAACATCCAGCGGGCGGGCGTTTTCAACGATGCGCGGGTCAGCAGTCATTACTCCTTCCACATCGGTGAAAATGTCGACCCACTCTGCGTTTAACGCTGCTCCTAGCGCTGCGGCGGAAGTATCGCTGCCACCGCGGCCAAGGGTAGTAATATCGCCGTCTTTCGTCGCCCCTTGAAATCCGGCGACGACGACGACGTCATACTCCTCTAATGCTTTAAGCAACCGGTCACATCGCATTTCGAGAATTTTCGCATTGGTAAAATCATCATTTGTACGGAATCCCGCTTGCGCCCCAGTAAAGGCGGTTGCTTTTATTCCGTGTTTATTCAGCATGTTCGTGAAAACAACGCTTGAAATAATTTCCCCGCACGCCATTAATAAATCTTGCTCGCGCTTGTTGACAAACGTGTCGTTGCTGCCAATCAGCTCAAGCAAGGTGTCGGTCGCGTATGGCTCGCCCTTTCGCCCCATCGCAGAAACAACAACGACGACTTTATAGCCTTCATCGAGCGCTCTTGCAATATGCTTTCGGGCTAAATCACGCCCGTATTCATCACGGACGGACGTTCCACCAAATTTTTGCACAATGATTTTCATGTTAACACCTCGATGGTTACAGGTTTACAAGCCCTAGCTTTAATAAGCTTTCGGCAATTTGCACCGAGTTCCATGCCGCTCCTTTTAGCAAGTTGTCAGATACAATCCATAGATGAAACGCGTTGTCGCGATCTAAGTCTTTCCGAATGCGTCCGACAAATACGTCGTTTTTGCCGACACAATCGGCCGGCATCGGGTACAGTTGATCTGCTGGATCGTCTTGTAGCACAACGCCTGGTGCTTCTTTTAGCACGCGTTTGATCTGTTCAGCACTTATCCCTTCTTTTTCCACTTCGATATATACCGATTCGGAATGCCCTGTCATCACCGGAATGCGCACGCACGTTGCAGCTACTTCTAGCTCTGGCATGTGCATAATTTTTTTCGTTTCGTTGATCATTTTCATCTCTTCGAACGTAAAACCGTTCTCTTGAAATTTATCAATTTGCGGAATCGCGTTAAATGCAATTTGATAATGTTTCCGTTCAGATTTTACCGGCAAAATTTCTGGGGTAAACGACTCGCCAGCAAGAATCGCTTTTGCTTGCGTTTTTAACTCCTCGATTGCTTGCGAACCGGCACCGGAAACGGCTTGGTATGTCGAGACGATAACTTTTTTCAATCCAAACGCTTGGCGAATGGGCTCAAGTGCCACGACCATTTGAATTGTTGAGCAGTTTGGGTTGGCAATAATGCCATTATGCCATGTTAAGTCGCTTTCGTTCACTTCCGGAACGACGAGCGGAACGTTTTCGTCCATACGAAAGGCGCTTGTATTATCTACAACGATTGCTCCGCGTTTCACTGCTTCTGGTGCAAGTGCCTTTGATACCGCACCACCTGCGCTAAATAAGGCAATATCTACCCCTGCAAAACTTTCTGGTTTTGCTACTTGTACTTCGATTTCTTGCCCTTTAAACACCACTTTTTTGCCAGCAGAACGTTCAGAAGACAATAACGTCAACGTTTCCACTGGAAATTTTCTATTTTCTAACGTTTGAATCATTTGTTGGCCAACCGCACCAGTCGCTCCGACGACCGCTACATGCAACCCTTTTCGTTCCATTATTCATTCTCCTTCCAGTTCATTGTTAACTGTATCGATTTCGATAGTTTTTATTTTAACACATTCGTCTTTAAAGGAGAGAAATTTTTTATGAAAGTGCATAAAATTTCTTTTTCGTGATTATTTATTAGTTTCGGAATGCTTCGATAATGACAGGTTGCAATTGTTTCCCTTCCATCGCCGCAACGACAGTATCACGCAACAAAGACATTTTCGCTACCATCGAATTCGGTTTTGCATAAGGGGCATCTTGCCCAAATGGGATAAAATAAATATTTTTCGCTGCCATAAGCCGCATTAAATTTACTCCGTTAAGTCCTAGTGCATCATTTGTTGAGATACCGACAACAACTGGGCGGTGGTTACGCATCGTCGCTTTCGCCGCCATTAGCACCGGCGAATCGGTCATGGCATTAGCTAGTTTGCTCATCGAATTACCTGTTAACGGGGCAATTACCATGCAGTCAAGCGGAATTTTCGGTCCGAGCGGTTCTGCTTTCACGATTGTATCAATGACTTTGTTTCCTGTGATTTCTTCTAGCTTCTTGACCCACTCTTCCCCTTCGCCAAAGCGTGTATTCGTCGTCTTGACGGTGTGCGTAATAATCGGCAATACTTCTGCCCCTTCATTCACTAACTTTTCTATTTCAGGAATGACAGCATCATACGTACAATGCGACCCTGTCAATCCGAATCCAATGCGTTTTCCTTTTACACTCATTTACGCGTTCCCCTTTCGTTTCGTCAAATCATAAAATAATAGTTGTGAAAGAACGTTGGCAATAATTTGTCCCGCTGTTTTCGGCGCTACGACTCCTGGAAGCCCTGGGGCAAGCAATGCTTTAATGCCGCGCTTTTCCGCATAGCGAAAATCGGTGCCTCCTGGCTTTGACGCCAAATCAATGATCAGCGTATGCGCCGGCATTTTTGAAATGACGCTCGCTGTTACAATCATTGTTGGGATCGTGTTAATACAAACATCGATGTCGCGCACTTCTTTTTCGAGGTCGTGAAGTGGAAACGGCTCTAACCCCATTTCCGTAATGCGGGCTAAATGTTCGCTGCGGCGTGCACCGACTTTTACTTTAGCGCCTAGCGCAGCAAACGTACGAGCGACCGTCATGCCAACGCGCCCTAACCCTAATACCGCGATGCGAGAGCCGTGGATCGTAAAGTCGGTATGTTGGATAACCATCATAATCGTTCCTTCAGCGGTCGGAATCGAGTTATAAATGGCGACATCGTCGCGTTCAAACAGCTGCACATATTTTCGATTTACTTTTTTTATTAGTTCGTCTAAATAGCTATTACTAATACCAGAGTAAATCACACAATGCTTTGGTGTTTTTAACAACAAGTCTTCCGTAATAAAAATTTTTTCGTTAGAAAAAACCGTGTCAATCTTTCCTTCTAGATTGGTTCCGTGAACGGGTAAAATAATTGCGTCGATGTCCGAAAAATCAATTTCATCGATGTACATTTTTGTTGCGCCTGTAAAATTGTGCGCTAATTGATCGAATCCGACAAGAGATAACTTCGCATCAAGTTCCGTCAGTTTGCGAATGACTTCGAGCTGCCGTGCATCCCCCCCAATAATGGCGACGTGCATACCTGTCAGCATCATGCTTCTCACCTTCTTTTATCAAACGTATTGGCACTATTCCTTCCACATCTTATGTCAATGGCGACTATTAGGTGAATGTACGTAAAAAAGCGGAGCCGGCATGCGCCAGCTCCGTTATTCCTCTGGAAAATCAATAATGACCATATCTTCCCCGATTTTTCGAATATATTTCCACGGGATGCGAATCTCGTTCCCCTCTTTGCGAAACCCAAACCATTTTCCTGTTGGGATTAGCAATGCTTGAATGTGGCCTGTTTGTTCGTTCACTTCTAAATCCGTTTGTCCTAACACACCAAGCCTCTCTGCTCGTCGGACATCCACAATTTCCTTTCCGCTTAGCTCGCTTAGCCGCACCGTCTATGCCTCCCTTTATCCCTTTACTATCATTGTAAGAGAAAACAGAAAAAAAATGCCTGCAAGTTGTTTTGCAGGCATTCTATTCATTCAACTTGCTTGGCAGCTCCCCGTCCGGGCTAATTAACGCAACAGCATAGTCTTCGCTAAAAATTCGAGCAGCAAGCTCGTTCACTTTTTCTAATGTCACGCTATTCACTTCGTCGATGATTTCATCGAGCGAGCGGTGACGACCAAGCAACAATTCGTTTTTGCCGTTGCGGCTCATGCGGCTATTCGTGCTCTCTAAGCTTAGCATCAAGTTTCCTTTCATTTGCTCTTTGCTGTTTTGCAACTCTTTTTCTGTAATGCCGTCCTCTTTCAGCTTCCGAACTGTTTCTTGAATCGTTTCAAACAACACATCTAATTGGTTGCTTCCTGTTCCTCCGTAAATCGCCAATAACCCGCCATCGCGATAGGAAGAATGGTAAGAAAAGACAGAATACGCCAATCCGCGCTGTTCCCGCACTTCTTGGAACAAGCGGCTACTCATGCTTCCCCCTAAAATGTTGTTGAGAATGATTAAACTGTAAATCTCTTCGTGCCCAACAGGAAGCCCATTAAAACCAATGCATAAATGTGCTTGCTCAGTATCTTTTTGCCGCGAAAGCTTTTGTGGGACGAAAACAGGGGAAAGGTTGTTTCCTTGTTTTTGTTTCGCTGTAAAAGAGCCGAAATAGGCCGCGATATCTTCGATGAAGCGCTCCGGCACATTGCCGGCAACCGAAATGACAACACGGTCTGGCGTATAATAGTCTGCCATGTACTCACGTAACGCGTCACCAGTAAATGTGCATAACGTTTCCTCTGTCCCTAAAATCGGAAACCCAAGTGGATGGTTAACGTAACACGCTTTGCTTAATAAATCGTGGACAATATCATCTGGCGTATCTTCATACATTTTAATTTCTTCCAATACGACGTTGCGCTCTTTTTTCAATTCGTCTTCCACGAACGTTGAGTGGAAAAACATATCCGCTAACATATCGAGCGCAAAGTGTGCGTGTTCATCAAGTACTTTTGCGTAATAGCATGTATATTCTTTCGATGTAAAGGCGTTTACTTGTCCACCAATGCTGTCAAATGCTTCGGCAATTTCACGAGCGGTGCGTGTTTTTGTTCCTTTGAAAAACATATGTTCTAAAAAATGGGAAATCCCATTGTTTTGTTCGTGCTCGTTTCGCGAGCCAGTTCCAATCCAAATACCGATTGCTACCGAGCGAACTGTCGGAATATGTTCGTGTACAATTCGTACTCCATTTTGACACGTATACTTGTTAATCAAATTCACGTTCCTCCTATTTTTTCACAATTCTTTTTTCGTCTAGCAACATAGAAACAGTTCCAATGTCATATGTTGGTTGAATGACAGTAATTAACGGATCTAACGCTTCCGCCGTCGAAGACGTTGGATGCATTAAAATCATCGCCCCAGGATGAAGTTTTGATGTTACCCGTTTCACTATAACAGATGGCGACGGTTTTTGCCAATCAATTGTATCGACACTCCACATAATCGTATACATGTGTAAATCATGCGCAATGTTTACGACATCGTCACGATAGCTGCCGCTTGGAGGGGCAAACCATTTACACGTCACCCCCGTTGTTGCCTCGATGATTTGATTCGTTTTTTGCAATTCCCGACGAATAGATGAATTATCCAATGTTTTTAAGTCTGGATGACTATAGGAATGATTCCCAATTTCGTGACCGGCATCTACAATCATTTTTGCCATTTCTGGGTGCTTTTTTACCCAACGTCCTTCAAGAAAAAATGTCGCCCGCACACGATGTTTTTTCAATGTTGCCAGCATTTTCGGAATGTATTCGTCCCCCCACGCAACGTTAATTAAAAAGGCTACCATCGGTTTTTCCGGATGACCTCGGTAAATGGGGGCTGGTGGCAAATCGTTAAGGTGAACCGCAGGAGAGACTTGTTCATATACTAATTTCCGCGCATCAAATGTGCCCTCTTTTTTCATCTTTCGATACGATGCTTCGATATTTACTTTTAAGCCGTTATAGCCAGGGAGTGCTTTCCAGACTCGGTCGATCACCGCGTTTTGCGGCGGAATCTCGTATTGTTTTGCTTTTTGTTGAATTTCTATATACAACGGATCTTTCCATTTTGACGCTTCACTGATTTTTTCGCGCAACCTTTCCGTATAGTCGTTGATTGGTGATTGGTTAATGATGCCCCATATAAATAACAACATGATGATGAGCAAGCTGTAACGAGCGATATCTCATCCCCCCTTTTTATTACAAATATGTAGTCGAGGGACAAGATAGAACCCTTTTGAAACGACAAAGAAGCCTAGGTCGTCCTAAGCTCCTTAGTTGCTTTCTTTTTCTTTTTGTTCGCGCAGCACCGCTTTTCGTGATAAGTTGACACGCCCTTGCTTATCGATTTCTGTGACTTTAACTAAAATTTCGTCACCAATTCCGACGACGTCTTCTACTTTACCAACGCGCTCTTCAGCAAGTTCCGAAATGTGCACAAGACCATCTTTGCCGCTGAACAACTCGACGAACGCACCGAATTTTTCGATTCGCTTTACTTTTCCTAGGTAAATTTGCCCAACTTCGACTTCGCGGACAATGTCTTCAATAATCTTTTTCGCTTTCTGGTTCATTTCTTCATTGACAGAAGAGATGAAAATTGTTCCGTCTTGTTCGATGTCAATTTTGACGCCGGTTTCTTCGATAATTTTATTAATTTGTTTGCCGCTTGGTCCGATGACGTCGCGGATTTTATCTGGATTAATTTGCATCGTTAAAATTTTCGGCGCATACTTCGACAGTTCTTTGCGCGGTTCGCTAATCGTTTGCATCATATGGCGCAAAATTTCCATCCGCCCTTTTTTCGCTTGCTGCAACGCCTCTTCTAAAATTTCTCGCGAAAGCCCTTTAATTTTAATATCCATCTGCAGCGCTGTGACACCTTTTTCTGTCCCTGCCACTTTAAAGTCCATGTCACCTAGGTGGTCTTCCATGCCTTGAATGTCCGTTAAAATCGTATAATGGTCTCCGCTTTTGACAAGACCCATCGCAATTCCAGCGACCGGTGCTTTAATTGGTACCCCGGCATCCATCATTGCAAGGGTGCTCGCACAAATGCTTGCTTGTGACGTCGATCCATTCGACTCTAACACTTCCGAAACAAGGCGGATTGTATATGGAAATTCTCTTTCGGACGGAATCACTGGTTCTAGTGCCCGTTCACCAAGCGCCCCGTGCCCGATTTCGCGACGTCCCGGTCCACGCATTGCCCCTGTTTCCCCAACGGAAAACGGTGGGAAGTTATAGTGGTGCATAAACCGTTTTGTTTCTTCAATGCCTAGCCCGTCCAAAATTTGCACATCACCGAGCGCCCCTAACGTACATACACTAAGCGCTTGTGTCTGTCCGCGCGTGAACAACCCAGAACCGTGCGTGCGCGGCAACAGCCCGACCGTGGATGAGAGCGGGCGAATTTCGTCAATTTTTCGACCGTCCGGACGCACTTTTTCTTCCGTAATGAGGCGGCGCACTTCTTCTTTCACGAGTTTGTATAAAATTTCGTTTACTTGTTTTAGGGTATCTTCATCGGCCTCTTGTGCTTCATATTTGGCGATGACGCTTGCTTTTACTTCGTCAATCGCTGCTTCGCGCGCCAATTTTTCTGGTACTTGCACCGCTTTTTTAATTTCAGCTTCTGCAAGGGCGCGAATTTCCCCTTCTAGTTGTGTGTCTAATTCGTATAACACCACTTCCATTTTTTCTTTGCCGACTTGTGCAGCAATTTCTTCTTGAAACGCAATGAGCCGTTTAATTTCTTCATGACCGAACATAATTGCTTCGAGCATTATTTCTTCCGGAACTTCGTCAGCCCCAGCTTCGACCATGTTAATCGCATCTTTTGTTCCAGCGACAACAAGATGAATGTCACTTTTTTCCGCTTGTTCAACCGAAGGGTTAATGACAAATTTACCGCCGACACGTCCTACCGTTACGCCAGCAATCGGCCCTTCAAACGGAATATCAGAAATCGTTAGCGCCAACGAAGAACCGAACATCGCTGCCATTTCCGGTGAACAGTCTTGATCGACGCTCATTACCATGGACACGACTTGTACTTCGTTGCGGAACCCTTCTGCAAATAACGGACGAATCGGCCGGTCGATGAGACGACTTGCTAAAATCGCTTTTTCGCTCGGACGACCTTCACGTTTAATGAATCCACCAGGGATTTTTCCGACAGCATATAAACGTTCTTCATAATTGACGGTTAATGGGAAAAAGTCCACATTTTTTGCTTCTTTCGAGGCGGTCGCTGTGCTTAAGACGACCGTATCTCCGTAGCGAACAAGCACTGCTCCGTTTGCTTGTTTCGCCATTTGCCCAATTTCCGCAACGAGCGGGCGTCCGGCCCAATCGATGGAAAATACCTGTTTTTCTTGCTCCATATAGACGAGTACTCCTCTCTATGTACAAATCGAAAATGTAAACTACTTATAGTATGAACGAATCGCTAGCCAACTATCAACTATGAATTGTACGTCTTCCTATATCGCTTATAACTAGCAAAAAAGCGGGAATGCTCCCGCTTTTTATCGACGTAATCCAAGTTTGTTAATCAATTCACGATAGCGCGTAACGTCTTTGTTACGTAGGTACGTAAGTAGGTTGCGGCGTTTCCCAACCATTTTTAACAATCCGCGACGTGAATGATGGTCTTTTTTATGAACGCGTAAATGTTCGTTCAAGTTGTTAATTTGCTCTGTAAGGATAGCAATTTGAACTTCTGGCGAACCAGTGTCCGTGTCATGGATTTTGAATTGGTTGATGATTTCGTTTTTGCGTTCTTGTGTTAATGCCATCCTCGTTCACCTCCTTAGATTATTAAACGCCAATTACCGAGCAAGCGTCGGTGACTCGACTTGCCAAGCAATGGCTATTTTGCATACAGTTATTAGCATACATCGTTCGGCGGCAAAATGCAAGGATTTTCGTTTAAATTTAGAAAATATACTTTTGCTTGTTCTTGGTCACGCTCAATTTGCTTTACTAATTGTTCAATGCTTGAAAATTTTTGTTCGCTGCGTAGCCGTTTATGCCATTCTATAGTAACCATTTGCCCATAGATATTGTCTGCAAAGTCAAAAATGTGCACTTCGATATGTGGTTGTCCTTGGCGCTCAGTATGGAACGTAGGTTTGTATCCGACGTTACATACACCGTTGTATACTTCTTTACCAACATGAATTTTCACCGCATATACGCCGAGCGATGGCAAAAGGTAATCGTCTGTTAGGGAAATGTTGGCGGTTGGAAAACCGATTGTTCGTCCGCGCTTTTCTCCGTCAATTACTGTCCCTTTAACTGTATAGAAACGACCAAGCAATGGCGGGAGTTGGTCGACATCCCCGCTTTTTAGGAGCTGACGAATGTATGTTGAACTCACTTTTTCGCCGTTTCTTGCTAGCTTCGGCACAGTCGTATGCGTAAATTGCTCGCGCGCATGAAACGGGAGCGTTTCCATCGTTCCTTTTCCGAGGCGGCCGTATGTAAAATCAAAGCCAGCAACGGCATGTTTCACGTGAAAATCAATAATATATTGATCAACAAATTGCTGGGGGAGAAGATCAGCAAACAAAGGAGTAAACTCGACGACGTATAAATAATCTACCCCTAGCTGGGCAATGAGCCGCTCTTTTTCGCGAAGTGGCGTAATAAGCTGAACGTGCGCTTCTTTCTTCCCAAGCACGACAGACGGGTGCGGGTGAAACGTCATGACGGCGCATTTATAGCCAGCTTCAGCCGCTAACTCTACCGCTGTTCGAATCACTTGTTGATGTCCGAGATGAACGCCGTCAAAATAGCCGAGCGCCATGACGGTTGGCGGAAAATCTTCTTTTTTTCGATGATGCGGATGGGTAATAAACATTGTTTCCATAGTTTCACCTTCTGTTTTTCGCCGATCACGAAAATACTTTTAATGGCTTGAATAAATGCGGTTTGGCCGGATGCTTATAGTAAAGGGCAACCGCTTTATTTTTTTCATTAACCATTAATACAGGACCTTCAAGTGATTGTAATTCCGCTGGAAGAGGTAAAATAGCACCGTTTTTTACTTTCTCTGCTACTTTATCATGCATTTGATATTTCGGCAAATGAAAAAGCGCCTTTTCGATCGGAAGTAGCAAACATTCTCCTTCTCCGCGGACGATGCGCTCTTCTATTTCGGAAAATGTAACACATTGCTCAAGCGTAAACGCCCCTGATGCGGTTCGAACTAAATGCGACATATGCGCAGGAAAGCCAAGCTGTTCGCCAATCATCACCGCTAATGTACGGACGTATGTTCCCTTGCTGCATGTCACACGAAAACGAAAGGAAATATTTTCTCCTGTAAAAACTGTTCGATCGTCCAATAACGTCAATTCGTGAATAGTCACGATCCTCGACGGACGTTCAATCGCGATGCCAGCCCGCGCGTATTCGTACAATTTTTTGCCGTGTACTTTCACTGCGGAGTACATCGGCGGTGTTTGCCGGATTTCGCCGGTTAGTTGCTGAAAAACATGCTCAATTTCCGTACGAGGAATCGCCCGATCAATCGGTTTTGTCGCAACGATTTCTCCAGAAGCGTCTTCTGTTGTTGTCGCCTTCCCTAACGTCACTTCCCCTTCGTACGTTTTGGTTGCTCCTGTTAAAAATTCCGCAATTCTTGTCGCTTTGCCAATGCAAATCGGCAATACGCCAGAAACATCTGGGTCGAGTGTGCCTGTATGACCGACTTTTTTTGTTTGAAACAAACGGCGAATCCGAAAAACACAATCGTGTGACGTCATGCCGGCTGGTTTATGTAACAATAATACCCCGTCCACTCCACTCTCCTCCTATGCTAGACGGTAATATGTAGGTAATGGAAATGGATAGACCGCACGTCTATCCATTATTCCTCTTTCGTATGTTCTTGGGAAATTTCGCGAATTAACGATTCAATGCGGTTTCCGTAATCGATTGATTCGTCAATTTCAAAATAAATTTCCGGCGTTTTGCGCAAACGGATGCGTTGACCAATTTCTGAACGAATGAACCCTGTTGCTTTTGCTAGTCCTTTTAGTGTATTTTTCTTTTGTTCTTCATCGCCGAGAACAGAAATATACACTTTCGCTTGCTGCAAATCGCCAGTAACGCGAACATCGGTGACTGTCACAAACCCGATGCGCGGGTCTTTAAGTTTGCGCCCGATAATGTCGCTTAATTCTTTTTTCATTTGTTCACCAACGCGTGTAGCTCGCAAACTCATTTTTCTCACCACCCCAATTAAAACCAATCAAATGTGGTAACCGTCCGCTCGATTTCTGGAAAAGAGTCAATCATCTCTAAAGCACGATACAGCTCTTTTTCCGTCGCTGTCCGTTCCGATGTAATGGCAACAATCCCTAGTTTCGTCCGTTGCCATACGTCTTGGTAATCGATTTCGGCTACTGATATATTATATTTTTGCTGGAGCCGTGTCATTATTCGTTGCAACACGGCTCGCTTTTCTTTTAATGATTGCGCGTTGTAAATAAGGCATTCGCATTCGACGTAGCCAATCATTTCCGCTCGATTTCCTGCATAATATACGCTTCGATAACGTCGCCTTCTTTAATGTCGTTGAAGTTTTTAATCGTCACGCCGCACTCATATCCTTGCGCGACTTCTTTCACATCGTCTTTGAACCGTTTTAATGTGTCGATTTGTCCTTCATATACGACAACCCCCTGGCGAATGAGGCGCACGCTGCTGTCGCGCGTAATTTTACCGTCAGTCACATAGCAACCGGCAATCGTGCCAACTTTCGATACTTTAAACGTTTGCCGAACTTCCGCTTGCCCGATGACTTTTTCTTCGTATTCTGGATCAAGCATCCCTTTCATCGCTGCTTCAATTTCTTCAATCACTTTGTAGATGATGCGGTGCAAACGAATGTCGACTTTTTCAGATTCTGCCACTCGTTTGGCGTTCGCATCTGGTCGAACGTTAAAGCCGATGACAATAGCATTAGAAGCAGAGGCAAGCATAATATCGTATTCCGTAATCGCACCGACGCCAGAGTGAATAATTTTGACGCGCACACCTTCAATATCGATTTTTTGTAAAGCAGCAACGAGCGCTTCGACAGAGCCTTGTACGTCCGCTTTGACGATAATGTTTAACTCTTTCATTTCGCCTTGTTTAATTTTTTCGAATAAATCATCGAGGCTGACGCGCGTTTTGACGCTGCGCTGTTCAATTAGTTGTTTTTGTGCGCGCGCTTCGCCAATTTGCCGCGCTTTTTTCTCATCTTCAAACACCATAAAACGATCCCCGGCTTGTGGTACATCGTTTAAACCTGTAATTTCGACTGGTGTAGACGGGCCTGCTTCTTTGACGCGGCGGCCGACATCGTTTGTCATCGCCCGCACACGACCATACGTGCTGCCGACGACAATCGGGTCGCCAACGTGCAGCGTCCCTGCTTGGACAAGCAATGTAGCGACAGGTCCACGCCCTTTATCAAGCTTCGCTTCAATAACCGTTCCGAGCGCCCGTCGGTGTGGATTTGCTTTTAATTCTTCCATTTCGCTGACGAGAAGGATCATTTCCAATAAGTTGTCAATGCCTTCTCCCGTTAAAGCTGATAGTTTGCAATAAATCGTATCGCCGCCCCATTCTTCTGGCACGAGATTATATTCCATTAATTCTTGCATCACACGGTCTGGGTTTGCCGTCGGTTTGTCGATTTTGTTCACTGCGACAATGATTGGCACGTTTGCTGCTTTGGCATGGTTAATCGCTTCGACCGTTTGTGGCATAACACCATCGTCAGCGGCAACAACGAGAATAACGATATCCGTTACTTGTGCTCCCCTTGCCCGCATGGTCGTAAATGCTTCATGGCCAGGGGTGTCTAGGAAAGTAATTTTCTTATTGTTGACGGTTACTTGGTAAGCACCGATATGTTGCGTAATGCCGCCCGCTTCTTGCTCGGTTACTTTCGAGTTGCGAATCGAGTCAAGAAGGGTTGTTTTTCCATGGTCGACGTGCCCCATGATCGTCACAACCGGTGGACGTTCGACTAATTCAGCTGGATCGTCAACAATTTCCATCGATTCAAAATCTGTTTCGTCGATAACGATTTTTTCTTCGACTTCTACACCGTAGTCGGTACAAATGAGTTCAATCGCATCCTTGTCTAGGTCTTGGTTAATCGTTGCCGTAATGCCGAGCATAAATAGTTTTTTAATGATTTCTGACGGCTGTTTGCCTAGTTTTTTCGCTAGTTCGGCAACCGTTAGCGAGCCTTCAAACGTTATTTTTTTCGGAAGCTCTTTTTCTTTTTTCACCTGTATTTCTTGTTGTGGTGCTTCATAGTTTCGTTTTTTGTTCTTTTTGTTTGTGAAAATTTTCTTTTCTTTTTGTTGGATTTGCAAGTCGTGTTTTTTTCCTTCCTTGTTTTTCGCCACCGCTTTTTTAATCGGCACTTTTGTTGTGATGACTTCTTCTTCATCATCAAAATCAGGAACGAGTCCTTTTGGTTTCACTGTCACATTTTGTTTTTCTTTCATTGGCAGCTTTGGCGTGCTTTTTTTTGCCGGTTCGGCTTTTTTATACGTACTATCAAGCTTTTCGATGACTTCTGGCTCAAGCGTTGCCATATGATTGGAAACTTCAATATTCATTTCTTTTAACTTATGAATGATGTCTTTACTGGAAACGTTATTTTTTTTCGCGTATTCATATAC
The DNA here is from genome assembly GCF_001634285.1 of Anoxybacillus amylolyticus. Lineage (GTDB taxonomy): Bacteria > Bacillota > Bacilli > Bacillales > Anoxybacillaceae > Anoxybacteroides > Anoxybacteroides amylolyticum. The sequence goes on along the minus strand of NZ_CP015438.1, from coordinate 1,492,101 downwards.
ACGGATTTTAGACATAGATTCACCCCCACAATGATTCGTCGAACAACGTCATTAACGTTTGTGCAAACCCATCGTCGATGACGGCGACGACTACCCGTGCGTCTTTTCCGATCGCTTGCCCAAGCATGTAGCGGTCGGGCGCATAACGCAACGGAATTTCGTATGATGTACATTTGTCTTCGATTTTTTTGCGCGTATTGATCGATGCGTCGTCGGATAAAATCACAAGTTTCGCTCTCCCGCTGCGAATCTCTTTGACGACTAGTTCTTCGCCAGAAATGGTTTTGCGCGCTCGGGTCGCTAGTCCAAGCAACGATTTCCATTTATTTTTCATTCGATGCGTTTGTCCCCTTTTCTGCGAGTTGAAGCAGCTCGTCGTACAAATCGTCACTAATCTCTGCTTTTAAATGGTATGCCAATACTTTTTTCTTTTTCGCGAGCAAAATGCATTCTTTATCTAACGTGATGTAGGCACCACGACCCGCTTTCTTCCCTGTCGGGTCAATCGATACTTCGCCTTCTTTGGAACGAACGATGCGAATCATTTCTTTTTTCGGTTTCATTTCACCGGTTACAACACATTTTCGCATTGGAATTTTTTTCATTCCGTTCCCCCCTCACTCGATTTCTTCTGTTGGCAAATCGAATGTTAGGTTTGTGTCTTCTTTATTATTCCCTAATGGCTCAAAAGAAGCAAACAAAGTGTCCGGTTCGTAAGCAATCCCTAGTTGTTTTGCTTCCGATTCGCTTTTAATATCGATTTTCCAGTTCGTTAGCTTCGCGGCTAACCGAGCGTTTTGTCCCCGTTTTCCGATTGCTAGCGATAGCTGGTAGTCCGGCACGATAACCGTCGTTGCCCGCTCTGCTTCGTTAACAATGACGCGTAGCACTTTCGCTGGGCTTAATGCGTTTGCGACAAATTCTACAGGGTCATCCGACCAACGGACGATATCGATTTTTTCTCCTTTTAATTCATCAACGACCGCTTGCACACGCTGTCCTTTTGGTCCAACGCAAGCGCCTACTGGATCAACTTCTGGATTGTCCGAGTGGACGGAAATTTTCGAGCGGTCGCCGGCTTCGCGGGCAATCGATTTAATTTCTACTGTCCCGTCATAAATTTCTGGCACCTCTAGTTCAAACAAGCGCTTTAATAACCCCGGGTGCGTACGGGAAACAAAAATTTGCGGACCTTTTGTCGTTTTTTCCACTTTCGTAATAAACACTTTCAGCCGGTCATGCGGCTTGTATGTCTCGTTTGGCATTTGTTCGCTGACCGGAAGCAATGCCTCGACTTTGCCAAGGCTGACGTATGCATAGCGCGGGTCAACTCGTTGAACGATGCCTGTCATAATGTCTTCTTCGCGGTCAATAAACTCCGCATAAATAACGCCACGCTCTGCTTCACGCACGCGTTGGGTGACGACTTGTTTAGCCGTTTGCGCAGCAATGCGACCGAAATCTTTTGGTGTGACTTCCATCTCTACGACATCGCCTACTTGGTAGTTTGGGTTAATGAGGCGTGCTTCGTCGAGTGAAATTTCTAGGCGGGAGTCGTATACTTCTTCGACGACTTCCTTGCGGGCAAATACTCGAATGGTGCCTGTTTCAATGTTGAAATCGACGCGCACGTTTTGCGCTTGACCGAAGTTGCGTTTATATGCCGAGATAATTGCTGCTTCAATCGCTTCAACAAGCACGTCTTGGCTAATGCCTTTTTCTTTCACAAGCGTGGCTAACGCGTCTAATAGTTGCGTATTCATGAAACGAAAGTCCCCCTTTTCGAACATTAGAAAAAGATCACAGCAAGCCTTGCGCTTGCAATTTTTTCAAATGGAATGTCAATCGATTTTCGGCGTGTTTTTTGTTTGACGGTAACAGTGACCGTTTGGCCGTCAAAGTTTGTCAATTCGCCTTCGAACTCTTTTTCTCCTTCAATTGGCTCGTATGTTTTAATATATACGTTTTTCCCGACGGCTCGTTCAAAATCTTTCGCTTTCTTTAACGGGCGTTCTGCTCCTGGAGAAGATACTTCTAAAAAGTAGTTATATGGAATCGGATCAACAGCGTCTAATTTTTCGCTTAATTTTTCGCTGACAACCCCGCATTGCTCAATATCAATTCCTTCTTCTGAGTCGATGAACACTCGCAAAAACCAATTTTTCCCCTCTTTTACATACTCAATATCGACTAATTCAAGGTCCATATCGTCAAGAATGGGTACGACTAGTTCTTCGACGACTTCTGTTACCTTTTTGCCCATTTTTTCCCTCCTACACTTCGAGAAAATCATTTGCTCAAGAGCGGAAATATAGCCAATCAATGCGAAAGAGTGGGTTTCCCCACTCTTCTCTTACCGATTATCTTCACCATTTCCCCTAAAACTATAACATATTGGAAAATATTTTTCAACCGGTCAAACTAGAATAAAGAAAGTTGGTTATGGTCCGGCAGTGAATCTAGGCAACCACGACTCTCTAAATACTCTAAAATCGTTTTCGATACTTTCCCGCGCTGCTGTAAGTCTTCTTTTGATAAAAATTCTCCTTCTTCGCGAGCGCGAACGATGTTTAACGCAACGTTTTCTCCGAGCCCTGGAATGGCGTTAAACGGCGGGATGAGCGAGTTACCGTCGATAGTAAATTCTGTTGCTTGTGAACGGTATAGGTCAATATTTTTAAACGAAAAGCCGCGCTCGCACATTTCTAAGGCGATTTCTAACACGGTGAGCAAGTTTTTCTCTTTGGCGGTCGCATCTAACCCTTTTGCATTAATTTCTTCGATGCGCTTGCGAATAGCGGCGGAGCCTTTCACCATCGCATCTAAATCAAAATCTTCTGCCCTCACCGTAAAATAGGACGCGTAATACAACAACGGATGATGCACTTTGAAATACGCAATGCGTACTGCCATTAATACATACGCAGCTGCGTGCGCCTTCGGAAACATATACTTAATTTTTTTGCATGATTCAATATACCATTCTGGTACGTTGTGTTTACGCATTTCTTCCTCAAATTCTGGTGTGAGCCCTTTTCCTTTCCGGACGGATTCCATAATTTTAAACGCTAGCGATGGCTCTAAACCGCGATAAATTAAATACACCATAATATCGTCGCGGCAACCGATGACTTCCGACAATGTGCACGTTCCGTTTTGAATCAACTCTTGCGCATTGCCAAGCCATACGTCTGTGCCGTGGGAAAGGCCGGAAATTTGCACAAGCTCTGAAAATGTTTTTGGTTTTGTGTCTTCTAGCATCTGACGGACAAACCTTGTTCCAAACTCGGGAATGCCAAGCGTGCCGACATTGCACATAATTTGCTCCGGCGTGACGCCAAGCGATTCAGTGCCACTAAAAATTTTCATCACTTCCGGGTCGTCGGTCGGAATTGTTTTCGGGTCAATGCCGCTTAAATCTTGCAGCATTCGAATAACCGTCGGGTCGTCGTGGCCGAGAATATCGAGCTTTAGCAAATTGTCGTGAATCGAATGGAAATCAAAATGGGTCGTTCGCCATTCCGCGTTTGTTGCATCTGCTGGATATTGAATCGGCGTAAAATCATAAATGTCCATGTAGTCCGGAACGACGATAATGCCTCCTGGATGTTGCCCTGTCGTCCGTTTGACGCCGGTACACCCAGCGGCTAAACGGTCAATTTCCGCTCCGCGCAATGCTAAATTTAAATCGCTTGCATACCCTTTAACAAATCCGTACGCTGTTTTATCCGCAACAGTACCAATTGTTCCTGCGCGATAGACGTTGTCTTCTCCAAACAGCACTTTCGTGTAGTTATGAGCACGCGGCTGGTACTCACCGGAGAAGTTTAAGTCAATATCTGGTACTTTATCCCCTTTAAAGCCTAAAAACGTTTCAAACGGTATATCGTGACCGTCTTTTTTGTATTTCGTGCCGCATTTCGGACAATCTTTATCCGGCAGGTCAAATCCTGAACCGACCGAGCCGTCGTTGAAAAACTCGGAATGTTTGCAGATTGGGCACACGTAATGTGGCGGAAGCGGGTTTACTTCTGTAATTTCCGTCATCGTTGCAACAAACGACGAGCCGACCGAACCGCGCGAACCGACAAGGTAACCGTCATCGAGCGACTTTTTCACTAGCTTATGCGAAATCAAATAAATGACGGCAAAACCGTGACCGATAATGCTTTTTAGTTCTTTTTCTAGACGCTTCTCGACAATTTCCGGCAAAGGGTCGCCATATATTTCTTTCGCTCGGCGATAACTCATTTCGCGAATTTCTTCATCCGCTCCCTCAATGCGCGGTGTATATAGCTCATCTTTAATCGGCTTTATTTCTTCGATTAAGTCCGCAATTTTGTTTGTGTTCGTCACGACAATTTCTTTCGCTTTCGCTTCGCCAAGAAACGAAAACGCCTCTAACATTTCATTTGTCGTCCGGAAATATACGTCCGGCAACTCATGGCGGTTTAGCGGATTCGCCCCTGCTTGCGAATGAATTAAAATCTTCCGGTAAATTTTGTCCTCTGGATGCAAATAATGGACATTTCCCGTTGCCACGACCGGGATGTTGAGCTTTTCTCCAAGCAAGACGATGTTACGAATCACTTCTTTTACCATCGCTTCATCTTTCACATAGTCCATCTCAATAAGCGGTTGGTAAACCGCCGGCGGATGAACTTCTAAAAAGTCGTAAAACTTCGCTACTTCTTCTACATCTTCTAGCGATTTTTGCATGACTTGTTCAAACACTTCCCCTTTGTCGCAACCAGACCCAACTAAAATTCCTTCTCGATGTTGTTGCAACACCGAACGAGGAATGCGCGGCACGCGATAAAAATATTGCACGTGCGCTAAAGAAACGAGCTTAAATAAGTTTTTTAAGCCAACCTCGTTTTGCGCAAGCAACGTCACATGGAACGGACGCGAACGCTGATACGCCGTTTCTTGGCGAGAGCGCTCGTTTAATTCGTCGTGGTACAATATTCCTTTTTCTTGTGCATCTTTCAACATCCGCATCAGTAAATGTCCCGTCGCTTCTGCGTCATAAATGGCACGATGATGCTGTGTTAATTCAATCTCAAATTTTTTACAAAGCGTGTTTAATCGATGATTTTTTAACTCTGGATATAAAAAGCGGGCGAGTTCTAGTGTGTCGATAACTGGATTCGTTACGCGCGGAATGCCGATTTTTTTTAAGCCGGCGTTGAAAAAGCCGATATCAAAGCCCGCGTTATGTGCCACAAGCACACTGTCGCCGATCCAGTCATGAAACTTTTGCAATACCTCTTCTACATCCGGCGCATCTTTCACCATCTCATCCGTAATTCCTGTTAATTCGATCGTCGTAATCGAGAGTGGATGGTGTGGATTCGCAAAAGACGTAAACCGGTCAATAATGTCTCCGTCCTTGATTTTGACGGCAGCTAATTCAATAATCGTATTATATACGGCAGATAGTCCAGTCGTTTCAACGTCAAATACGACAAACGTATCGTCCGATAACAAGCGATGTGCTTCATTGTAAGCGATCGGCACGCCATCATCGACGATGTTCGCTTCGACGCCATACAGTACTTTCATCCCATGTTTTTTTGCCGCACTATACGCTTCTGGAAATGACTGAACGACGGCATGATCGGTAACAGCAATCGCCCGATGCCCCCATTTTTTCGCCTGTTCAATCAGCTTCGCAACCGACGTGACCGCATCCATTTGGCTCATTTGGGTATGTAAATGAAGCTCTACCCGTTTCTCCTCCGCCGCATCTTCTCGCTCTTTCGGCTTGATTTCATTGACATCGTTCGCTAATAGCACCAAGTCGCGCACGAACGTATCGTTTTGCACGCTTCCTCGCACTTTCACCCACATGCCCTTTTTTATTTTTTCCATTCGTGCGACGTCTTCTTTATCGCGCGAAAACATTTTCACTAAAATCGAATTCGTGTAATCAGTCATTTTAAACGTTAATAGCGAACGACCACTTTTTAACTCTTTGACTTCCGCCTCGAAAATATATCCTTGAACGACGACGCGCTTTTCTTCTTCCATAATGCTACCAAGCGTTCGCACTTCCTCTTCCTCGCGAATCGGATACCCGATGACAAGCGGTCCTGACGATTCCGGTGCGGACTCTTTCCCCGTTTCATTTCTTGCCGTCATTTCCGCTAACGCCGCGAATGCACGCGCTTCGTCTTCTTGCTGTTTTTGCGCCAAAAATTGTTCATACGCTTGTTCGGATTGCTTTACTTCCGTTTCTAGCCGAAACAGTGGAAAGCCGAACGTTTCATATATTTCCGGCAATTTTTCTGCAAACCGGCGTTTCACAGCTAATGCCTCCGCTTCATTGCGCGCAGTCACGATGATTTTATTGCCTTGTACCGTTGGCGTCTGCTCTTGAAGGAGCATAAGAATCGGGGAAGACATATCTTCTAACGACCGTAAACAAAGCGGCCAATAATCGTGGACGTCGGCTGTTGTAAATGATGTATCTATTGCTTCGATAGTATGCTTTACCGTCGCGATGTGCTGAAACGCTTGCCAAAGGCGGTGACTAAAAAGTTCATACACACGCACTGGCAAAATGCGTGGAAGTAAAAAATAAAAGTGCCAGCATCGTTTTTCCTTCTCAATGACTAACTTTTGTATCCCAGCTCCTGAAAAATACGGAACTAATTCATCAGACGTCAAGTCGAGTTGCTCTAATAACACGCGAAACCGTTGTTTTTGCTCGTTTGTTAACATGCGTTTCCCCTCTCAATTAGAATGAGCAGAAGGGCTGTCCAAGAAGGAATCAGCCCTTTACGTTTACGATGACTGTAATAGACGTTTTACCGTTTCGACTAGTTCGTTTACATGAACTTCCATCGATTCCCTTGTTTGTCTCACCTTTACTTCCACTATTCCTTCACTAGCACGTTTTCCGACCGTAACACGAACTGGAATGCCAATTAAATCGCTATCGGCAAATTTCACGCCTGGACGTTCTGGGCGGTCGTCGTACAGCACTTCGAATCCTGCTTGTCCTAATTTTTCGTACCATTCTTCCGCTAGTTCACGCTGCTCATCAGCTTTTTGATTAACTAAAATAAGGTGAACATGGAATGGGGCAACTGCCGCTGGCCAAACAAGCCCATTTTCATCGCCAAATTGCTCCGCAATCGCAGCAAGCAATCGAGAAACGCCGATGCCATAGCAGCCCATAATCATCGTTTGTATACGACCATTTTCATCCAGATACGTAGCATTCATCGCTTCACTATAGCGCGTGCCTAATTTGAACACATGCCCGACTTCAATTCCGCGCGCAAAGCGAATCGTTCCTTTGCCGTCTGGGGATGGGTCACCTTCTTGAATAAAGCGCAAATCAGTATATTGCGATACGTTAAAATCGCGGTCTGGGTTAACGCCGACATAGTGGTAGCCTTCTTCATTCGCTCCGCATACGCCATTGACAATTGCTTGCACCGCATAGTCGGCAATAACGGTAACAGATTCATCCACCCCAATTGGTCCAAGCGACCCAATAGAGCAACGCATCACTTCTTTCGTTTCTTCTGGCGATGCCAGTTCCACAATCGATGCTTCAAACACATTTTTTACTTTAACGTCGTTTGCCTCATGGTCGCCTCGGACGAGCACTAAAACGTAACGGTCGTCTACTTTAAAGAGCAGAGATTTGATGCATTTTTCTTTCGACACTTGCAAAAATGCCGACACTTCTTCGATCGTTTTTTGCTCCGGCGTATGCACCTTTTCTAGCGGACGAAGCAGCTCCTCGCTTTTTTCATATGTCGTTACGACCGGCGCCATTTCAATATTTGCAGCATAATCAGACGCGTCGGAATATGCGATTGTATCTTCTCCGATTTCAGACAACACCATAAATTCATGCGTATCTTTTCCACCAATTGCCCCTGAATCGGCGATTACCGCGCGGAAATTCAAACCACAACGACGGAAAATATTCGAATATGCCTCGTACATTTTGTTATATACGTCATCTAAACTTTCTTTTGACGTATGGAACGAATACGCATCTTTCATAATAAATTCGCGGCCGCGCAACAACCCAAACCGCGGACGTTTTTCATCACGAAATTTCGTCTGAATTTGATATAGCGTAAGCGGCAGCTTTTTATATGTCCGTACTTCGTCCCTTACAAGCGCAGTAATGACTTCTTCATGCGTCGGGCCGAGCGCAAAATCGCGTTCGTGGCGGTCTTTTAATCGCATAAGCTCTGGTCCGTACGAATACCAACGGCCAGATTCTTGCCAAAGTTCGGCTTGCTGAAGCGCTGGCATAAGCAATTCAATCGCGCCCGCTCGGTTCATTTCTTCGCGAATAATCGCTTCTACCTTTTGTAAGACACGCTGACCGAGCGGTAAAAACGTATATACACCGCTCGCGCTTTGCCGAATAAATCCAGCCCTTAGCAATAGCTGGTGACTTTTTACTTCTGCATCTGCTGGTATTTCCCGTAGCGTTGGAATAAACGACTGACTTTGTCTCATTTCAATTGCACCTCTTACAAGAAAAATTTTTGAATGTCGTTCCATGTCACAACTAACATAAGTAGCATTAATAACGCAAAACCGATAAAATGAACCATTCCTTCTTTTTGCCGGTCAATCGGCTTGCCGCGCAACGCTTCAAGCGCAAAAAACATTAACCGTCCACCGTCTAATGCCGGAAGCGGCAATAAATTCACAATCCCGAGGTTAATGCTTAAAATCGCGCCCCATTTCATGAGATAATAAACGCCGGATTGGGCAACTTTGTTTGTCGATACAGCAATACCGACCGGTCCTGATAGCATATCAAGCGAAAATTGCCCAGTAATTAAATGGGCGATGCCGACGACGATTTGCTTGGTCCAATAGTACGTTTCTAGTGCCCCTTGTTTAAACGAACCGACGACCGATTTTTCCATCGGACCATAGACGCCAATTAAGCCGATCGTTTCGCCTTGGACTTGTTTCGCCTCTGGCGTTACAGGAATACTCAATACTTTCCCATCCCGCTGAATGTTAAACATTAGCTTTTCTTCTGGGTGGGCACGGATTATTTCAACGACTTCTGTCCATGTCGTCACCGGCTCATTATCAATTGACAGCACGACGTCCCCTTGCTTTAGACCGGCTTCGCGTGCCGCCCCTTCTTTTGTTAATTCTCCGATGATCGGTTTATCGACGGGATAGCCTTGCAATAAACCGATGAGCACGAACACAGCAAACGCTAAGACGAAATTGGCTAACGGTCCTGCGAAAATAGCTAGCGCCCGCTGACCGAGCGTTTTTGAAACAAATTGGCGGTGATAAGGCGCAATTTGAATTTCTTGATGATCGAGCACAAAGAACGCTTGTTCTCTAACCGGAAAGCGAACGAGCCGTTCTCCGTCCCCATCTTCGTAGCCAGCAATGTACATGCCATGCTCTAAATCTGCTTGCTCGACTTCGATAATTTTTGCATCGGGATATTCGTCTTTATGATTGATAATAATCTTTTTCACGTTGCCATCTTGGTCGAACTCTAATCCGACGATTTGGCCTGGTTTCACTTCAATCATTTCCGGGTCTTCACCAGCCATACGGACAAATCCGCCTAACGGAAGTAGTCGAATTGTATAGACCGTTTCCCCCCATTTGAACGAAAACACTTTTGGGCCAAACCCAATGGCAAACTCCCTACACAAAATGCCAGCGCGCTTTGCAAAAATTAAATGCCCAAGTTCATGAAAAAACACAAGCGCCCCAAAAATAGCGACAAACGCAATAACTGTATTTAACGTATTCAAATTTTCAACCACCCTTTATGTTAATAATGACCGGATATAACGGCGCGTTTCTTCGTCAACGGCCCGAATGTCATCAAGCGTCGGTTGCTGGATAATCGTATGCCGAGCTAACGCCCGTTCGATGAGCTCTTCAATCATTAAAAAGGAAATACGACCGCTTAAAAACGCCCCTACGGCTTCCTCGTTCGCCGCGTTCAACACCGTCGGCAGCGAACCACCTTTTTTTCCCGCCTCATATGCAAATTGTAAACAACGGTAACGATCAAAATCAACTGCGTCGAAATGAAGCTTCCCGACTTCTGCTAAATGTAGCTTTTTGACTCCTTTTAATTCTAACCGGTCAGGATAAGTAAGTGCATATTGAATCGGAACGCGCATATCCGGTGTTCCAAGTTGAGCGATGATGCTGCTGTCGTGAAATTGAACGAGCGAATGAACGATACTTTCTCTATGTAATAATACATCGATTTGTTCATATGGCAACTGAAAAAGCCAGTGCGCTTCAATGACTTCAAGCCCTTTATTCATCATCGTCGCCGAATCAATCGTAATTTTTGCTCCCATCGACCAGTTCGGATGACGAAGCGCTTCTTCGACTGTTACATGACGAAGCTGTTCACGTGTTCGGTCGCGGAAACTTCCCCCTGACGCTGTTAAAATAATTTTCTCAATCGTTTTCGGCTGTTCTCCTTGCAAACATTGAAAAATAGCTGAATGTTCACTATCAACAGGAAGAAGCGCGACATTATGCTTCATTGCTGCTTCTGTGACAATATGTCCTGCAGTAACAAGCGTTTCTTTGTTTGCTAAAGCAATCGCCTTGCCCGCTTCGATTGCCTTTAAGGTCGGCAAAAGTCCAATGCTGCCGACGACTGCATTCACCACAATATCCGCTTTTGGATGGGTGGCAACTTCAATAACTCCTTCTTCGCCAGCGACGATTTTCACGTGTCCGTTATATTCCTCACGCAGTGCAGAAAACGACTCCCAGTCAGCGACGGCAACAAGTTCGGGCTGAAATTGGTCAATCGCCTGTTTCGCCGCTTCCACATTTTTTCCGACCGATAAAGCGATGAGGCGAAATTTTTCTCGATGCGCATCAATGACATCTAGCGTTTGCTTTCCAATTGAGCCGCTCGCACCTAATAAACTAATATACTTCAACGTATCCACTCCCACTACATCATTGTTAAGAAAAGATGCAAAATCGGTAACATAAATAATAAGCTATCAAATCGATCTAAAATGCCGCCATGACCAGGCAAAAGATTACCTGAATCTTTTACCCCATAATGTCGCTTAAACGCGGATTCGACTAAATCTCCCATCTGTCCAACGGCCGAAAGTACGAGCGTCATCACAAGCATAAGCGGAATGTCCGCAAAAGAATCGGTAAACCATTGATAAATAAGAGCAACGATTAACGCACAAATCGTGCCACCAACCGATCCTTCCACTGTTTTATTTGGGCTAATCTCCGGCCAAAGCTTCCGTCTTCCGAGCGCTCGGCCTGTAAAATATGCCCCTGTATCGGTCGCCCAAATGATAAATAGCGCGTAAAACATAAGGGAAAGACCGGCTAAACGTGTCTCCATAAAGTAATGAAATCCAAAGCCAACATAAAGACTAGACAACATGACAAACGCCGCATCATCAAACGTAAAGCGATTTTTTGTCGTCACCGTATAAATAAGCAAGAAAAGGGCGATAAGTAAAACCAAGTCTAGTTTCGTTAACGGCAAAAGCCACGATTCACGCGCAAGCAATCCCCACACTAATAACGTACTTATCACACCAACGCTCGAAAGAAGCTTCATATTTTTCATCCGCAATAATTCAAACAAGCCAATCGTTGCTAATACATATGTTACGACAATAAAAGGAATGCCGCCAAAAATAACAACCGGTAAAAAAAGGGCAGCGGCAATTACACCTGTGATGATTCGTTGCTTCATTCTCGTTATACGCCTCCAAATCGTCGGCCACGCTGCTGAAATTCTGCGACCGCTTGTAATAAATGTTGTTCCGTAAAATCTGGCCAGAGCACATCCGTAAACCAAAACTCTGTATACGCCAGCTGCCAAAGCATAAAATTGCTTAAGCGAATTTCTCCGCTCGTCCGAATAAGTAAATCAGGGTCTTTTAAATCTTTTGTCATTAAATACGAAGCGATGACGTCTTCGGTAATTTCCTCCGGTGCTAATTGTCCTTTTGCCACTTGTTTGGCAATTTCTTTCATTGCATACGTAAGTTCTCGGCGACTGCCGTAATTGAGTGCAAAGTTTAAAATAAGCCCTGTATTATGTCTCGTTTCTTCCATCGCTTTTTCTACCGCACGACGCGTATGCTCTGGAAGCTGCTCACGATTTCCAATGACGCGGACATTGACATTTTCTTCGATTAGTTCAGGCAAAAATGTCGTCAAAAATTGCTCTGGAAGCTTCATTAAATAATCGACTTCCTGCTTCGGACGCTTCCAATTTTCTGTAGAAAACGCATAGAGCGTTAACACTTTAATGCCTAGTTCATTGGCAAACCGCGTAATTTTTCGAACGACTTGCATTCCTTCATAATGACCGGCAACGCGCGGCAACGACCTCTTTTTCGCCCAGCGTCCGTTTCCATCCATAATAATCGCCACATGTTCCGGAATTGGGTGCCGTAACACCTCTTCTTTCGTGTATTCCGTAGAAAGTGGTTTATGACCTTTCCAAAGTTTATTAAACATCCTAGTCCTCCGTTTTCTCGATTGTTTCCATTCACTATGAGGCTAGTGTAATCAAGAAGCCATCATTTCGTCAAACATGCACCTCATGTCGCTTTTTCATTATAGCAAAAAAACCCTCTTGGCACATAGAGGGTTTTTTGTCATAAGGGATTAAACTTCCATAATTTCTTTTTCTTTATCTTTTGTAATAGCATCAATTTTTGTAATATGGTCGTCTGTTAGTTTTTGCACGTCGTCTGTGTAGCTACGCAACTCATCTTCAGTAATTTCCCCGTTTTTCTCGAGCTTTTTCAACTCGTCGTTCGCATCGCGGCGAATGTTCCGTACCGCTACTTTTGCGTCTTCGGAATATTTTTTCACGACTTTCACAAGTTCACGACGACGCTCCTCTGTTAGTGGTGGAATCGCAATGCGAATAACAGAGCCGTCGTTGGAAGGAGTCAATCCTAAATCAGAAGCTAAAATCGATTTTTCAATGTCTTTTAAAATCGATTTGTCGTACGGCTGAATGACAAGCAAGCGCGCTTCTGGTACGTGGATGCCTGCTAGCTGATTAATCGGTGTTGGCATTCCATAGTAGTCGACTGTAATTTTTTCCAATAGGGCTGGGTTTGCTCTGCCGGCACGAACGCTTGCTAACTCGCGAGTAAACGCTTGAACAGCTTTATCCATTTTTTCTTTTGTTGCTGTGAGTACTTGTTTTGCCATCATTATTTCCCCCTTACAACTGTTCCAATATTTTCGCCAAGAACGGCTCGTTTGATATTGCCTTCTTCCATAATGGAAAATACAATAAGTGGAATGTCGTTATCCATGCATAACGATGAAGCGGTCGAATCCATGACGCCAAGCCCCTGTTTGATAACGTCTAAATACGATAGTTCATCGTATTTCACTGCGTTTTGGTCGACTTTTGGGTCAGCGCTATAGACACCGTCAACATTATTTTTCGCCATTAAAATGACATCTGCTTCAATTTCAGCAGCGCGCAATGCAGCGGTCGTATCGGTTGAAAAGTAAGGATTCCCTGTGCCAGCGGCAAAGATGACAACTCGCTTCTTCTCGAGATGACGAATCGCTTTTCTTCTGATATATGGCTCCGCCACTTGGCGCATTTCAATCGACGTTTGTACGCGCGTTTCAACCCCAAGATGCTCGAGACTATCTTGTAAAGCAAGTGAGTTCATGACGGTAGCAAGCATCCCCATGTAGTCTGCGGTTGCGCGGTCCATGCCCATTTCGCTACCGGTTTTTCCGCGCCAAATGTTTCCGCCTCCGACAACGACGGCGACTTCCACCCCTAATTCCGCTACTTCTTTCACTTGTTTGGCAATCGATTGAATAACGGCTGGGTTAATACCATATCCTTGATCGCCGGCTAACGCTTCTCCGCTCAGTTTCAGCACTACACGTTTATATTTTGGGTTATTCATGCGATTCCTCCGTATAGCTAATCTTTAAAAATAGGGAACACCGCTGTGTTCCCTATTCCAGTTATTGCTTTCTTACTTGGCTCATTACTTCTTCTGCAAAGTTGTCTTGCCGTTTTTCGATTCCTTCGCCTACTTCGTAACGAACAAAGCTTTTCACTGTCGCTCCGTTTGCTTCAACAAATTGGCGAACTTTCACATCTGGATTTTTTACAAATGTTTGCTCTAGTAAGCAAATGTCTTCATAAAATTTGTTTAAGCGGCCTTCGACCATTTTTTCGACGATGTTTGCTGGTTTGCCTTCGTTTAGTGCTTGTTGCTTTAACACTTCGCGCTCACGGTCAAGCTCCGCTTGCGAAACTTGATCACGGGATACGTATTTCGGGCTAAGTGCTGCAATGTGCATCGCGACGTCTTTCGCGATTGTTTCGTCTGTTGTACCTTCTAACAACGTCAATACACCGATGCGACCACCCATGTGCAAATATGCACCGAACGCAGCATTGTCGCTTTTCTCGATAATTTCAAAACGGCGAAGCGTTAATTTTTCCCCGATTTTCGCAATCGCTGCATTAATGTGCTCTTCTACTGTTGCACCGTTCTCCATTTTTTGTTGTAACGCTTCTTCTAATGTTGCTGGTTTGTTTTTTAATAAGTGTGTCGCAAGTTCTTTCACAAGCGCTTTAAAATCATCGTTTTTCGCAACGAAGTCTGTTTCGGAGTTCACTTCTACGATTACTGCGTTGTTTCCTTCTACTTCAATGAATGTTGTTCCTTCTGCAGCAATGCGGTCTGCTTTTTTCGCAGCTTTCGCAATACCTTTTTCTCGGAGCCAGTCGATTGCTTTTTCCATATCACCGTTTGTTTCTGTGAGCGCTTTTTTGCAATCCATCATGCCTGCTCCCGTTTTTTCGCGTAACTCTTTTACCATTTGAGCTGTAATTGCCATAAATATCCTCCTTTTATGTATATGCACAAAATTCGCAGCGCAAATTTTGTTTACACTTTTTTAGTATAGCCGATTTGCGCCATTTTCTGTCTCAAAAAAAGGTGATAAAAGGCTTTCCCCTCTTATCACCTTTCCGCCATTTGTTCAGGTGCACGTTATTCTGCTGCAACAACGGCTTCTTCGCCTTGTTTCGCTTCTAAAATCGCGTCCGCAATTTTTGCTGTCAATAGTTTTACTGCACGGATAGCATCATCGTTTGCAGGGATCACGTAGTCGATTTCATCAGGATCGCAGTTTGTATCAACGATACCAACGATCGGGATGTTCAATTTGCGCGCTTCTGCAACTGCAATGCGCTCTTTGCGCGGATCGATGACGAACAATGCATCCGGCAATTGTTTCATTTCTTTAATACCGCCTAGAAACTTCTCTAGACGCTCTAATTCTTTTTTCAAGCCGATAACTTCTTTTTTCGGCAATACATCGAACGTTCCGTCTTCTGCCATCTTTTCGATTTCTTTTAAGCGCTTAATACGTTTTTGGATTGTTTCGAAGTTGGTTAACGTTCCGCCTAACCAGCGTTGGTTTACATAGAACATTCCAGAACGTTCTGCTTCTTCTTTTACAGAGTCTTGTGCTTGTTTTTTCGTACCAACGAAAAGAATTTTCCCGCCGTTTGCTGCTAAATCGCGAACGAAATTGTATGCTTCTTCTACTTTTTTCACCGTTTTTTGCAAGTCAATGATGTAGATGCCGTTACGCTCGGTGAAAATGTATTTTTTCATTTTTGGGTTCCAACGGCGAGTTTGGTGTCCAAAATGAACACCGGCTTCAAGCAATTGCTTCATTGAAATAACTGACATTCGTTCTTCCTCCTATAGTTTGGTTTTCATTCCTCCGCTTCTTTCATCTTTAAGCAAGACTGCCTTCGCAGCACCATTGCTTAAATCCTGAAGCGTGTGTATTCACACCATGTAAAAATATATCACAACTAGAAATGACAATCAAGCCGTATTTCACATTTGACGAAATTTCAAGAGCAATTCAATTTCTGTTTTTCCTTTTTTTAGCATTTTTGCGATTTCTTCTATCGTTTTCCCTTCTTTATAAAGCTGTACCACCTGTTCCGCTAAGGAAAGCGGCGCCGGCTTCGGTCGGATAGTGCGAATTTCGACCGTATCTTTCATTTGGTCAACGTGTGCTAGCGGCGACCACTCGCTCTCTTTTCGCTCAAAAAGCGCGGTGCTAGGTGCTGCTTCTGATTTTTCTGCTTTCGTTTCATTCTTTGCACTAGAGCGGTGATGTAATGTTTTCGATAATGCCTGCAAAAACCGTTCGTTTTCTTCTTTCCATTCAATAAAATAAGCTGATACCGTTTGCTCCATTTCCTCGATAATTTGCGACTGCCGTTTTTCCACTTCTTTAATTTTTGTAAGCTGCAAGTACAGTAAAATGATAATAAAAAGCGAAAGCGCGTGTAACACAAAGCTGATGGTCAGTAACAATGCTATCATCTCATCCCTCTATCCCATGAAATCAATGATCGTTCCTTTGTATGGATGCTCCGCTTGTTCATGTTTTTCCCAGCGAGCATTAGAAGCGGTTCGTTTGTTTGTGACTTGCCGTTCGATACGCTCTTTTTGTTTCTGCATGTCTGTTGCTAATTGTGCTTGCATATGCTCGGGATGGTGTTGGATATGTGTTTGAATTTTCGCGATGTCGTATGTTCTTGGAAGTGCGATTTGCAGTTCTACTAATTTTAAACTCATATTTATCACTTCCTTTTTGCCTTAGTGGCAGTTACCACACTTTTTCTAATATTTTACGCAATTTAAAAAGCGCTTTAGAATGAATTTGTGAAATTCTTGATGTGGATAATCCCATCACTTGCCCGATTTCCGTCAATGTCAATTCTTCTTTATAAAACAAGCTAATCACTAGCTGTTCTTTTTCGTTTAGTTGCTGAATGACTTGAGCAAGCTGTTGGCGCAATTCTTCGTGCAACACCATTTCTTCTGGAGAAACCGCTTTTTCGTCACGCAACGTTAACGGACCATCATCCTCTTCTTTCGGCCATTCATCTAACGACAAAATATTCGCAAAAAACCCTTCATTCATGACTGTATATACTTCTTCTTCCGTCATACCTAACGCATCGGCCACTTCTTTCGCCGTCACTTCACGCATATATTGTTGCTCCATTTTAGCCATTGTCGCTTCAATTTTTTTCGTTTTTTCTCGCAAGCTGCGCGGAAGCCAATCTTCTTTTCGCAATCCGTCTAAAATGGCGCCGCGAATACGAAACGAGGCATACGTGTCAAATTTCAAATCGCGAGAAGGATCGAATTTTTCAAGCGCGTCATATAGCCCTAGCAGTCCGAAACTAATTAATTCGTGTTTGTTCACATTTTTCGGCAAAGAAATAGCGATTCGTTGCACTTGGTAATGCACAAGCGGCATATATTTTTGAACAAGTTCATCTGCCGCTTGTCGGTCACGATTCATCACCCAATGTTGCCAATGTTTTTGCTCTTCGCGCGCTGAAACGTTTGCCATACTACTCCTCCTCGTTTATCGTCAAACTGTCCGGCGCTACTTTTACGAGTCGTTTTCGTTTTGCAGCATACGACGAATGTAGGCAGCCACTTTTTGCGTCTCTTCCTCGTTTAATCCTTTCATCAATTGTTGCAAATCTTCCTCATTGGATGGGGACATTACCGTTAGTTTCACCGGATCTTTCCGAATATACGCAAACATCCAACGAAATAGATAGCCACTTAGAAAAAAGAGAACAAATGTGATTGCGCTGCGCGTCAACGTCGTAGTGCTGCTATTAGTGGAAAAGGATAAAAGAAAAACAATAAAAAATCCAAATATCCCTAATAAAAAGTTAATGATAATCGTCCCTGCCATTATATCTCTTTAACCCCTTGATTGACTGTACGAATGGATAATATGCACGTTTTCGGGTTGAATTCAATCGTTCGTCCACTACTCCCCCCGACATCCTCCGCCACAACTGGAATTCGAAGCCGCTCTAACTCTCGTTTTACTGCTTCTATATTCCGTGGTCCAATGCGCATCATATCTGTATTTGCCGATTGAAAGGAAAACATTTGTGCTCCCCCTGCCAACTTCGCCTTCAGCCAATTTTTCCGTCCTCCAGCTTTGATAATGAGTTCTACTAATGCCTCGACAGCCGTATCTGCATATTTGGCGATATTGATTGTTTCTGAGCGTGCTAATGAAGAATCCGGTAACATGACGTGGGCTAATCCGGCCACTTCTTTCATTTGGTCAAAGATGACCACCCCTACACATGAGCCTAATCCAGAAGTACGAATAAGATGAGGTGGTTGAACGACATTCATATCAGCAATTCCGACTTTAATGACATGAAAAAGTTCATTCATATGAAACACCTAATGAACGAAAAATGGGAACGAATGAATCTGGATCAGGCAGTAAAAAGAAGTGACCATTAATACTATCTTCCGGCTGTTGTTCTTCGTGGACAGCCGTATCAATCACGATAGCATAGTCTCCGACACGAGACAATTCTAGTAGACCGTATTGCAAAATCGCGCCAATCATATCGATCGTTAACGCCGGGACAGATGGGTAAAGGGTTAATTTGGTAAAATCAGCAAGAGCAGAAAGATAAGATCCTGCTAATATATTCCCTAATTCTTGCAAAGCAGATATTCCTAGTTCTGACGATTGAGGGGAAGCGAGAGAAAACAGAGCATCCCCTGTCATTTGTTTCACAAATCGCTCTGCTTGCGGCAACGATAGGACAAAAAACATGCTTCCAGGTGCTTCTCCTTCAATCCGTAAAAATACAGCCGCGACGACTTGTTCAGCACCGCCTACTAATTCCATCATTTCATCAAACGAAACGATTTGTACGTTTGGCACATTCATTTCAATTTTTTTATTTAATAGCTGGGAAAGCGCCGTGGCAGCATTCCCAGCACCGATATTGCCAATTTCTTTTAAAATATCGATATGATCCGAGTTCAAATCACGAATAGTTACCATTGATCAAACGACCTTTCTATTTACACTGTAGCAGGAGTATTCTTCTCTAATACTTTCTCTAAATGCAGCAAAATTAATAATCGTTTGCCGATTTTCGCTACCCCCTTAATATAATCGGCTTCCACTGCCTCAATTACTTCTGGAGGTGGCTCGATGCTTTTCACTGGGAGATCGAGCACATCATTCGCCGCATCGACGATCAGTCCTACTTCCATCTCATCAAGCGCAACGATAATGATGCGCGTCTGTTCGTTAAACGGTAGTGCTTCAATTCCAAATCGTTCGCGCAAATCGATAATTGGTGTCACTACCCCACGCAAATTAATGACACCCTTCACAAATTTCGGTGTCCGCGGAACACGCGTAATATGTTGCACTTTTTCAATCGAACGAACTTGCTGCACAGGAATTGCATATTCTTCATCTTGTAATTGAAAGACAATCACCTTTAATTCGCTTTCTTGGTTAATCACCCTTCTCCCCCCTACTTAATTAATGCGTTACAGTCGATAATTAACGCCACTTGACCGTCGCCTAAAATTGTAGCGCCTGAAATCGCAAAAACTGACGTTAAGTAGTTGCCGAGCGATTTTAAGACGACTTCTTGTTGGCCAATAAAAGAGTCAACAACAAGCCCTGCCATCTTTTCTCCTTTCCGCACGATAACGACTGAGAAAAAGTCATTATCTTCTTTAACAACTGGCACATCGAACACTTCTTTTAAGAAAAGAAGCGGAACGACTTTGCCGCGGAAATCAATTACTTTTTGGTGATGAGCGTGCAAAATGTCTTCTCTTTTAATAATTGCTGTTTCAATAATTGACGAGAGTGGAACAGCATATTTTTCCTGTTGAATTTCGACTAACATAACCGAGATAATAGACAAAGTGAGCGGTAATTGGATAGAAAAGATCGAGCCTATTCCTTCTTGTGAATCAATCGTTACCGAACCACCCAGCGATTCAATCGTACTTTTTACGACATCAAGACCAACACCACGACCCGAAATGTCCGAAATTTTATCCGCTGTCGAAAAGCCAGACGCAAAAATTAATTCGTACACTTGTTTGTCGGTTAAATTAGCGGCATTCTGTTTGGAAATAATGCCTTTGTTGATTGCTTTTTGTAATACTTTCTCGCGGTTAATGCCGGCCCCATCATCTTCGATTTCAATAAACACATGGTTGCCGCTATGATATGCTTTTAATTTGACCGTTCCTTCTTCTGGTTTTCCTTTCGCCCGCCGCACGTCTGGCATTTCAATGCCGTGGTCAATCGCATTGCGGAGCAAATGCACAAGCGGGTCGCCAATTTCGTCGATAACGGTGCGATCTAGTTCCGTCTCTGCCCCGATAATTTCCAAGTTAATTTTCTTTCCTAAATCGCGAGCAAGCTGGCGCACCATGCGTGGAAAGCGGTTAAAGACCGTTTCAACCGGAACCATGCGCATATTTAAAATAATGTTTTGCAAATCGCTTGAAATGCGAGACATTCGCTCCACCGTTTCGTGTAACTCCGGGTGGTTCAACTCACGGGAAATTTGTTCGAGCCGTCCGCGGTCAATAACAAGCTCTTCAAACAAGTTCATTAAAATATCGAGCCGTTCAATGTTGACGCGAATCGTTTTATTTGTCACTGCTTTATGCTGCTCTTTTTCTTCCTTTTGTTCCGCTGCTTTCTCTTCTTTTTGTTCTTCTTTTTCAGCCGTCACCGCTGCTTCTGTTTCTGATAGCACCGGTTGCGACGGTACTAGTTCGTTCGGACGCAACTTATCGACATCGATAACAGTCACTTTTACTTCTTCTACTTCCGACACTTTACTAACTAGCCCATGTAATTTCTCTGCAGATTCTTTCGACACAACGGTCACTACAAATTCTTGGTCGAATTTTTCTTCTTCTAATAATTCAACCGACGGATTCGCTTTAATCACTTCGCCCACTTGATTTAATGCGTCAAAAACCATAAACACACGAGCGGCTTTCAATAAACAGTCTGCCCGCAATTTGACGTGAATTTCATACGTATAAAATCCTTGCTCTTTTGAATGTTGCAACACGTTGTATTCGAATTCCCCGTACGTTTGCGTAAGCGTCGACATAGTAGAATGTTGTTCCGTTTTCGCAGGTGGAATGTCGCCTTTTTCAATTTGTTTCAATTGCTGAACGACTTCGCGGACGTCCCGTTTGCCGTCGCCACCGCTAGCAATAGAGTTTACCATTGCTTCTAAATCATCGACTGCCCGAAACACAACATCCAGCAACTCTGGTGTAACGACAATTTTATGGTTGCGAATGCCGTCAAGCACGTTTTCCATTTGATGGGTTAAGTTCGCTAAGTCTTCAAATCCCATTGTTGCTGACATTCCTTTTAATGTGTGTGCCGAGCGGAAAATTTCATTGACAATGGAAAGATCATCCGGGCTTTTTTCTAATTCTAATAGCTGTTCGTTAATCGTTTGTAAATGTTCCTTGCTCTCGTCAATAAAAATTTCTAAATATTGGCTCATATCCATCGTTCTACACCCCTTGCCCGCCTATATATTTCATAATTGTTTCTGCCATTTGTTCTAAAGGCACAACATCGTCGACTAGCTGCGCAGCGATTGCCGCCTTCGGCATTCCAAACACTACTGCTGTTTCTTCTGATTCGGCAATAGCTTTTGTCAAACCTCTTTCTTTCAGCATTTTCAATCCGGCTGTCCCGTCAGCCCCCATTCCGGTCATAATGACTGCAATTTTCTCATACTCTTGCAATTCGCTAACAGACTCAAACAACACATCGACAGAAGGGCGGTGCCCGTTTCGTGGTGGAGAATAATCAAGATGTGCAATGAGCGACCGGCGGGACGAAATGACGGTAAAATGCGCACCCCCCGGCGCAATGTACGCTGTCCCTTCCTTCAACTCTTCTTGATGCTCAACTTCTTTCACAGAAATCTGGCATAGTGAATCAAGCCGCTGCGCGAGCGATTTCGTAAACCCCTTTGGCATATGTTGCACGATGACAATCGGTGCCGCAATTTGTTTCGGAAGGTGCGTTAACACTTGTTGCAACGCCCGTGGACCACCTGTCGATGTACCAATGCATACAATTTTTTTACGTTTTGTCGAAGGTTGTACTTCTATTCTACTATAAGAAACGGGTCGATAACTACCTGTTGTTTGCGGAAACTTCTGTTTTTTGATACCATGCAAATTAGCGCAACTTGCAAGGATGACTTTCTCAATTAACTGTTCTTTTACTTTATATAAATCAAGTGAAATATTACCAGACGGTTTGGTGACAAAGTCAACCGCTCCGTATTGCATCGCTAAAATCGTATTTTCCGCTCCTTCTTTCGTCGTACTCGAAAGTATTACGACTGGTAGAGGGTTGGTCTCCATTATCGTCTTTAGCGCCTCTAACCCGTTCATCACTGGCATTTCGACATCCATCGTAACGACGGTAGGGCGAAGTAACGAAATTTTCTCAAGAGCATCTTTCCCATTGCGAGCCGTTCCAACAACTTCAATCTGCGGATGTTCCGATAAAAAATCTGTAATCACTTTTCGCATAAAGGCGGAGTCATCAACGACTAATACCTTGATGTGTTTCATAAACTCCCTACCTTTCTAATAGAAACTGACGAAGTCTTGCAAAAAAGTTGGCGGGACGGGAAGCAGCCGCTTCGTCAATCGTCCGATTGGCTAAGTAGCGATCTACTAGTTCATTCATCGCCCGGCTAATTTTCGTTGTCGGGTCGAAAAGCAAAAATGGTGTTTGGCTTATGACCGCTTTAGAAACGGCGCGATCTTCTGGCAAAAAGCCTAATTTTGTTATGTCTTTTCCAAGAAATTGTTTCATCGCGTTTTTCAGCCGCTGCAACGTATCGCGCCCTTCTTGATCCGTTTGTGTGCGATTGACGATTACATACAATGGTACCCTTTTTTCTTGTAGATGAATGTATTTCATCGCTGCGTATGCATCCATAATTGCAGTCGGTTCGGGGGTTGTAATGACAAAAATTTCATGAACGGCCATTAATAATCGAAGCCGGTCTTCCGACATGCCCGCCCCCATATCAAAAATAAAATAGTCGTACTGCGCAGACACCGCTTGAAGTTGTTCTAAAAAATAATCCACTTTCTCATTATCCATCGTAAATAGCTTCGCGAACCCTGTTCCACCGGAAATAAATGATAAGTTACCCGGCCCTTTTCGAATTAACTCTTGAATGGAGATGCGCCGCTGAAACAAATCAATAATCGTCGCATGGGACGACTGACCAAGCAAAATATCGATGTTCCCCATGCCAATATCCATGTCAAATAGCAATACGTGAAAGCCGCGGTTCGATAGCGATAACGCAAAATTAAGGGAAAAATTGGACTTTCCAACCCCACCTTTTCCGCTCATTACCGCAATCGCTTTCGTTTCCGCACCTTTATTCATTCGACTTAATCTTAGACGTAAGCTTTCGGCTTGATCTCTCATCTTCAATCGACCCCAAGCACCGTATTTACGATTTTTTCTGGAGTTGCTTCGACAATATCGTCCGGTACATTTTGTCCGTTCGTCAAGTACGCAGCTCCGACACGATATTCTGTCATTAAATTTATCATCGATCCATATTGACTCGTTTCGTCTAATTTGGTGAAAATCAAACGATCGATACGAATGAGCGAAAATTGTTCAAAAATCGTTTTCATGTCTGTATATTTTGCTGTTAGTGAAAGAACGAGAAACGTTTCCATCTCCGTATCAAAGTCAATAATTTCCCGTAAATCTTCCACATATTGGTAATGACGGAAATTTCGTCCAGCCGTATCAATCAACACGACATCATAAATGGAAAATTTTTTCTTAGCCGCACGAAAATCTTCAATGGTGTAACAAACTTCTAATGGAACGTTCAAAATTTTTGCGTATGTTTTTAACTGCTCAATCGCTGCAATTCGGTACGTATCTGTCGTAATAAAGGCCACTTTTTTCTGATGCTTCAATACACAATATGCAGCGATTTTCGCTAATGTTGTCGTCTTGCCAACACCCGTCGGTCCAACGACGTTTACATATTTTTTCGTAAATGAAATGCCCCCAAACGACAAGTCAGTAATTTTTTTTAACAACCACTCTTTCGTCCACTGTAACAGCTGTTTTTTATCTACCTCTCCTCGCTGCAAATACCATTGCTCGACCAGTTCGTCCATTATTTCTTGTCGAAGCGTATTCGACAGTTCTTGTGCGACTAACGATTCATTTAATTCGTTTAACGGTTGTGGATAAACGGCAAAATTTGTCGTCACATTAGTTGACAGCTGTTTGAGCATCGTTTTTAGTTCGTTTAACTCGCTTAACAACGCAGCATCCGCCACTTGTTTCGGCTCAACAGGGGGACGTTGCGAAAGCGGTTCCGGTGACTTCCCTTTTTTCTCTGCCATCGCAGAGCGAGCAGGCTTTGAATCAACGGCAGCAATCACTTCAATATTTTTTTTCGTGAACAATCCGAAAAAACCGCCTTTATGAACGACTTTCGAGTTTAAAATTACTGCATCGTTTCCAAGCTCTGCCCGAATCATTTTCATCGCTTCCGGCATTGATGGAGCGACAAATTTTTTTACTTTCATTCGATATCCACCACCCCGACACTTTGAACTTCAACAGTTGCCTCTAGTTCATTATAAGATAGCACAGGAACATGAGGGAAATAACGCTCGGTGAGCTGACGCACGTACATTCTTACCGCTGGTGAGCAAAGCAAAATGGACGATTGGTTTGGTATTGCGTGCTGCTCAAGCTGCATCGCTACTGCTTCAATGATTGCTTGCGATACACTCGGGTCAAGTGACAAATAGTTTCCGTGCTCTGTTTGATGTACCCCTTCCGCAATGGTTTTTTCCACTTTTCCAGACAACGTAATGACCCGCAAAGGCTCCCCTGGTACAGCGTACTGGCTTGTAATTTGTCTTGCCAGCGCTTGACGTACATATTCTGTTAATACGTCCGTATCGCTCGTCATCCGCCCAAAATCAGCAAGCGTTTCGAAAATGACTGGCAAATTGCGAATTGATACTTTTTCCCGTAATAACTTTGCTAATACTTTTTGTACATCCCCAATAGAAAGTGGGTTTGGTGTGACCTCTTCCACTAAAATTGGATACGATTCTTTTAAATGATCAATTAATTGTTTCGTTTCTTGTCTACCGAGCAATTCGTGTGCATGCGCTTTTAATACTTCCGTAATATGCGTTGAAACGACCGACGGCGGGTCGACGACCGTGTACCCAAACATTTCTGCTTGCTCTTTCACTTCTTCAGAAATCCATTTTGCCGGCAATCCAAACGCAGGCTCTAGCGTATCAATTCCTTCGATTAAGTCGTCGTCAATTCCAGGACTCATCGCTAAATAATGATCAAGCAACAGCTCGCCTCGTGCCACTTCGTCTCCTTTAATTTTCAAGCGATACTCGTTTGGCTGGAGTTGAATGTTGTCGCGAATTCGCACGACTGGAATGACAAGACCAAGCTCAAGCGCTAGCTGCCGACGAATCATGACGATACGGTCGAGCAAATCGCCCCCTTGGTTCGTGTCAGCAAGCGGAATAAGCCCATAACCAAATTCAAACTCAATCGGATCGACGCTTAATAAGTTAACAACGCTTTCCGGACTTTTCATTTGATCCATTTCTGATACTTCATTTTTCGCTTCTACTACCATTTCGTCTTCTTTTTTTGCTTTTGTAGAAAAGTGATATCCACCAAGCGCTAATAAGCTAGCGATTGGAATAGTTAATACGTCATTAATTGGGGTAAACAATCCTAGTAAAAAAATGGTTCCTGCTGTTACATAGAGCATTTTTGGAAACGCAAACAACTGCCGCATAATATCAGCGCCAAGGTTACTGTCAGACGCTGCACGAGTAACAACAATCCCTGTTGCTGTCGAAATAAGTAGCGCTGGAATTTGGCTAACGATGCCGTCCCCAACGGTTAACAACGTATATCGATGGGCAGCTTCGGCTACATCTAATCCTTGCTGGACGACACCAACAACCATGCCAAATAGCATGTTAATAATGACAATAATAATACCAGCAATCGCATCTCCTTTAACGAACTTACTCGCCCCGTCCATCGCTCCGTAAAAGTCAGCTTCTTGCGCGACTTTTTCGCGACGTTGGCGCGCTTCTTGTTCAGAAATCATCCCAGCGTTTAAATCCGCATCAATACTCATTTGTTTTCCAGGCATCGCATCAAGCGTAAAACGCGCTGCCACTTCCGAAACACGTTCCGCCCCTTTCGTAATAACGACAAATTGAATAATGATTAAAATTAAAAAGACGACAAAGCCGACAACGACGTTTCCGCCAACGACAAACGTCCCGAACGTTTCGACAACACCACCTGCTTCCCCTCTACTTAAAATAGAACGTGTCGTTGATACATTCAGTCCTAAACGAAACAACGTTAAAAGCAATAATAATGACGGAAAAATCGAAAATTGTAGCGGCTCGTGCATATTCATCGATGTTAACAGCACTAGCAACGCTAACGAAATATTGATAATAATAAGTACGCTAAGAAGCCACGTTGGAAGCGGAATAATTAACATTGCCACAATGAGCACAACCATAAGCAATACTGATAAGTCTCTTGTTGGCATTCTTTCTCTCTCCTTAAAGCACCTTAATCGATGCAATCTCGCTAAATTTTTCGTTTTAGTCGGTATACATATGCTAAAATTTCCGCCACCGCTTTAAAAAACTGCTCGGGAATCACGTCACCGACTTCCGTTTGACTATATAATGCCCTAGCGAGTGGACGATTTTCCACTGTCACGACATCATGCTCTTTTGCTAGTTGTTTTATTTTTAATGCTATATAATCGGCGCCTTTGGCAATAACGATCGGGGCATCCATTTCTCCGTCTTCGTATTTTAGTGCAACCGCGTAATGCGTCGGGTTCGTGATGACCACATCCGCTTTCGGAACTTCTTGCATCATGCGCTTCATCGCCATTTCGCGTTGCTTTTGCTTAATTTTCGATTTAACGAGCGGGTCTCCCTCAGTTTTTTTGTACTCTTCCTTGATTTCTTGTTTTGACATGCGAATATTTTTTTCAAAATCGAACCGCTGGTATAAATAATCTAGCAGAGCAAGAAACAGTAACGCTGAAGACGCATAAAGACCCATTTGTACTGCTAAACTAGCTAACGAGCTTAATGTCGTGGTTAACGATTTCGTCGTTAATGACAAAATTTCTCCAAGTTTTGTCCATAGTACGAAAAACGTGACGAATCCAACAAACGAAATTTTCAAAATAGATTTCAATAATTCCACAAGTGAACGTAGTGAAAACATTCGTTTAAATCCTTGAATGGGATCTAGTCTGCTTAATTTCATTTGCAACGGCTCTGTCGTGAATAAAAAGCCGACTTGCAAAAAATTAGCGACTAACGCAGCAAAAACAGCTACGAGAAAAATGGGAGCAACAACCCATGCCATTTGTTGCAAAATCGTTAAAAACAACAAATGTACGGAGTCGATGGTCACATCTGTTTTTATATATTGTTGAAACGATTGTTGCAAAAAGCGAAAAAACGTTTCCTTATAGAAACTTCCAGAAAACAATAGCGTGAGAAACGTAAACAATAGGGCAATCGCCGTATTTAAATCGGCGCTTTTGGCGACTTGTCCTTTTTCCCGTACTTCTTGCCGTTTGCGCGGCGTTGCTTTTTCTGTTTTTTCCCCGGAAAAAAATTGCAAATCAAGACGTAACGTTTTCATTTATTTGCCCCCTATAATGCCCATTAAATCGCGCAATGATATAACCATCGTTTCAAACAAATGTTGGGCAGCGATAAACAATGTTGTCATCATCACCATGAGCAATAAAAAGCCGACAATTACTTTTACAGGCATCCCGACAACAAAAATATTTAATTGCGGCACCGTTCGCGCCACAACGCCTAGGGCAACATCGACTAAAAATAAACATCCGACAATCGGTGCGGACATTTGAAATGCGATAACAAACATTTCACTGAACGCCTTTAATGCAAACTGCGCAAACTGTTCGTGTCCGAACGGAATAACCGTATGCAATGGAATAAACCTGTAGCTGTAAAATATCCCGTCTAATAAAAGATGATGACCATTTAAAGACAGCAACAGCAATAGAGCAAACATATACAAATATTGTCCCATTAACGGGCTTTGCGCGCCTGTTTGTGGGTCGATAACGTTAGCAATTGCAAATCCCATTTGGAAATCAATGAGACCACCAACGATTTGGATGGCTGCCATCATCATATATGCAAAAAAGCCAAGGCAAAGACCAACCAATACTTCTTTGCCAACAAGCAATACGTACGTGTCATCGAGCGGAATGACTTCTTTTTTCATCGCAAGAAACATCGTCCAGCTTATAAAAAAAGATAAGCCAATTTTATGGGTATTTGGAATCGTGCGATACGAAAATAACGGCATTGTCGTAAAAAAAGACGCTACCCTAGCAAATATTAATAAAAATGCCGGAAAATAGGATAACACTTGCTCCATACGATCAGCCTACAAACCTAGTTAAGTTATTGAAAATTTCGTATGCATAAGAAACCATTCGCGACAACATCCACGGACCGAAAAAAATAAGTCCAATTAACACTGCAACAATTTTTGGAACAAAGGCAAGCGTTTGTTCTTGAATTTGGGTCGTTGCTTGAAAAATGCTGATTAACAAACCAACAGCAAGTGCCAACAACATGAGCGGACCGCAAACGACTAAAACCATATAGACGCCTCGTTCGGCAAGTTGAATCACAACATTGGCATTCACATTCGCTCACCCACTTTTCAAAAGCTTTCCAATAATGATTTGACGACTAAATACCAGCCATCGACTAACACGAATAATAAAATTTTAAACGGCAACGAAATCATGACTGGCGGAAGCATCATCATCCCCATCGACATAAGCACGCTCGCAACGACCATATCAATGACAAGAAACGGAATAAAAATCATAAACCCCATTTGAAACGCCGTTTTAATCTCGCTAATCGCAAAAGCAGGAACTAGTGTTGTCAACGGGATGTCTTGCACGGTTTTTGGCTTTTTCGCCCCGCTGTATGTTAAAAACAGCGCCAAATCTTTTTGCCTCGTGTGTTCGCTCATAAACTCTTTCAACGGAACAGAAGCCCGTTCGTATGCTTGTTCTAAATTAATTTTTTCTGAAAATAGTGGCTGTAGCGCTTGGTCGTTAATTTGTTTAAACGTCGGTGCCATGATAAAAAATGTTAAAAATAGCGCTAATCCAATTAATACTTGGTTTGGTGGCATTTGTTGCGTCCCGAGCGACGTACGGACGAATGATAAAACGATAATAATACGAGTAAAACAAGTCATCATAATTAAAATGCCCGGCGCAATTGAAAATACCGTGAGTAGCAAAAGCAACTTCACCGACATCGACACATTTTCTGGAGCCACCTGATTAAAAAACTGCATAAACTCATTCATCAGAAGTTTTCCCCTTCTCTATCTGCTTCAGCAGCTTTTGGCGCTCTTTCGTTAATTCTTGCATTTGTTTAGCGAATAAACTACCAAACGAAGTCATTTCCTTTTTTTCTTCTTTTGTATCGCTTTTCATCAACCGACGAAACCATGATGTCAACCGTTCGTTCGGCTCTAGCATATGTTGCAGCGATTCGTTATACATCACTAATAATTCATTTACTTCTTTTTCGTCCTCAATTTCTTTTAGTAACTGAACAGAGTCTCCGACACCTACCACGAAAATGCGTTTTCCTACTTTGACAAGCTGAACAGATCGGTTTGTCCCGACATGTGTCCCACCAAGATGTTCGACAAGACCGCGTTTTGTCAGCCAACGACTACGCTTGTTCATAAATCTTAGCAGCGCGTAGATAAGCGCTAACACAAACAACGTAGAAAAAATAAGTTTGACCACATCCCAAGCAGTAAACGAGACTGCTTGCACTGGCTGTGTATCATTTTTTTCGCTTTTCGCCGACGGTGCTTTTTCGCACGTTTCTGGATGGTCAATACATTGTTTCACGGTAGGGGATTGCTCCGCAAACGCTATATTTGTTTGCGAAGCAACCATTACTAGTAAAGCGATTATTATCGTTCGAAGTTGAAGCAAATTGTTCCACCTCTTATGTTAACCAAGCGTTTTGTTAATCGCTTCAATGACGCGGTCGGCTTGGAACGGTTTGACAACAAAATCTTTTGCCCCCGCTTGAATTGCATCAATGACCATTGCCTGTTGCCCCATCGCAGAACACATGATTACTTTCGCATTGCTATCGATTTTCCGAATTTCTTTCAGTGCGGTAATCCCGTCCATTTCTGGCATTGTAATGTCCATCGTCACTAAATCCGGGCGAATTTCTTTATATTTTTCGACTGCTTGTGCACCGTCCGCTGCTTCCGCGACAACTTCGTGCCCATTTTTCGTTAAAATGTCTTTAATCATCATTCGCATAAATGCTGCGTCATCTACGATCAAAATTCTTGCCATTCTGAAAACCTCCTACGCTATTTTAATTTTTTCAGACGATCGCTTTGGCTAATAATATCTGTTACACGTACCCCAAAATTTTCGTCGATAACAACAACTTCTCCTTTTGCGATTAGTTTGTTGTTGACAAGTATATCGACTGGCTCTCCAGCGAGCTTATCGAGCTCTATAATAGAACCAGACGAAAGGCTTAAAATATCCTGCACCGATCGTTTCGTTCTTCCTAGCTCTACCGTTACTTGCAACGGAATATCGAGCAGCATATTTAAGTTGCGTGTTTCTCCTTCCACGCTAGGAACAGGATCAAAATGAGCAAAATCAACCGGTTGTACATGTTGCTTCTCCATCCCAACATAGGCACCAAAGTGATTCGGGGTATGTGGTGGTTGCTGTGTATAAGCATAAGCTGGATGCGGCTCTTGTGACACGTGTGGAGCCGACTGTGCATATGTTTGATCCGACGTCTGAGAAATTGCAGAAGGAGTTGAATTTCCTCCACCATTGCTCATTTCCATTCTATCGGATGTAGGGCCATTCGTACTAGACGGTTGCAATAAATTTTGTACTAACTCTTTTGCGAAATCAACCGGCAATAGCTGCATAATGTTTGAATCAATTAAGTTCCCAATTTTTAGACGGAACGAAATTTTAATTAAAATATCTTCTGGCGGTAAATACTCAATTCCTTCTCCCTCTTTGACATCTAACAAATGAAGTGTCGGAGGGGAAATATCCACTTTTTTACCAAAAATCGTAGACATTGACGTGGCTGCAGAGCCCATCATTTGGTTCATCGCCTCTTGGACAGCGCTCAATTGAATTTCTCCCATCAAATCCGCTGGGTTTTTTCCATCTCCCCCTAGCATTAAGTCAGCAATAATCGCTGCATCCGTCTGTCTAATGACAAGTAAATTCGTTCCTAAAAAACCATCAGTATAGTTCACTTGGATGGCCACGTACGGATGTGGAAATTCGTGTGGCACATCTTCACGACGAATGACCGATACGCTCGGTGTTGTAATTTCTACTTTTTGATTGAGCAACATCGAAAGCGCCGTCGCCGAACTTCCAAATGAAATGTTTCCGATTTCTCCTAACGCATCTTGCTCCATCGTCGATAGCACCTCATCAACAGATGGAGTAGCGGTCGGAGTATCATCAAAACTCGTCGTTCCGCGCAGCAGCGCATCAATTTCATCTTGAGATAGCATGTCATCGCTCATCATCGTTGTCTTCTCCCCCTTTCAGCGTATCTAACACTTGAACAGCCAAGCGTTTATTCACTTTTCCTGGCTGACCGATAAATTTTGGCACATCGCCAATTTTAATAATTAGTGGTTCTTGAATCGACTGATCGAGCTGGATCACATCCCCAACATCAAGCTGCAAAAATTCTTGAATGGTTATAGTGGATGTACCAAGTTCTGCAATAACCGGCAATTTAGCTACTTTAATTCGTTTTTCTAGCACTTCTATTTCTTCTGGTACCCGCTCTTTTTTTTGCGTCTGCATCCAATAATGAACGGAAAGACGAGGAATGATCGGTTCAAGCACAACGTGGGGAATACATACGTTAATCATGCCGCTCGTTTCCGCAATTTGCGTATTTAAAGAAATGACAACAACTGTCTCGTTTGGTGACACCATCTGTAAAAATTGTGGGTTCACTTCAAACTCTGCTAATATCGGATCGATTTCGGCAACTGATTCCCACGCGTCACGTAAATTACTGAACGCTTTTTCAAACAAGTTGGACATAATCCGCATCTCAATTTCCGTCAAATTATCTACTTTATTTAAACTTACACCTCTTCCGCCCATGACACGATCAAGCATCGCATAAGCAATGTTAGGGTTCACTTCCATGATAATGTGACCGTCTAATGGCGGCACTTCAAATACATTTAAAATCGTCATCTTTGGAATCGAGCGAATAAATTCTTCGTACGGAATTTGATCAGCGGAAGCAACAGAAATTTGCACATACGTCCGCAATTGCGCTGAGAAAAACGTCGTTAGTAGCCTTGCAAAGTTTTCGTGAATGCGGGTAAGGCTGCGAATTTGGTCTTTAGAAAAACGAAGCGCTCGTTTAAAATCGTATACTTTTACTCTTTTATCCGCTTCCTCTTTTTTCAACTCCTCTGCGTCCATTTCCCCCGCTGACAGCGCCGCCAACAGCGCGTCAATTTCGCTTTGGGATAACACTTCACCCGACAACGTTCTCACCTCCTCGTACAATTATTGGAGGATGAAGGAAGTAATGTACACTTGCTCCACTTTTCCATCTTGCATAATTTGATTAATCTTTTCTTTTAAACGATTTTTCAAACTGGTCTTCCCTTGTTCCCCATTAAAATCAGCAGGTTTCATCATCGATAACTGTTCAATAATAATATCCTTTATTTGGAAATCGCGCTTTTCTGCCTCGGCTTTCCCATCTTCGCTATTCATTTGAATTTTAAACGAGATTTTAATAAAACTACCATCGGCTAAATTGGTTGTAATTTCCGGTACATCGACTGAACTAGCAACGATTTCATCTGCTGTTGGCGCTTTTTTTTCTTCTTTCCCTGTAAATTTTAAAACAACAACCAATGCAACAGCAGATAGGAGCGTGATCGTCACTAGCACAATCAGCATTGTTTTCCATAGTTTACTCACTGCCCCATCCCTCCGTCTCCCGCGGAAGCCCGATAATTGAAATTTGTTGATAAAATTGTTGGGCGAGTTCTACCACATCCTTTACAGATTCACGCACGACAATTTTTTTGCCATTCGTTAAAGTGATCGTTGTATCTGGGAAGGCTTCCACTTGTTCTATGTATATCGCGTTTAATGTAAATGTTTTTCCATTTAATCGCGTCAATGTGATCATATGTATATGGGCACTAGACGGAGTCTAGTGCCCTCCCTCCTTTATTATTTCTTTAAATTAACAAGTTCTTGCAAAATTTCATCCGACGTTGTAATAATGCGTGTATTTGCTTGGAAGCCGCGTTGCGCGACAATCATTTCCGTGAACTCTTCAGAAAGATCGACGTTAGACATTTCTAATGCACCAGCAACGATTGTCCCCGTTCCACTAGTACCTGGAGCAGTCAGTTCCCCAAGCTGAACACCTGTCGTTCCGTTTGTATCAATAGAACCAGAATTTGCAGTTTCTCTAAATAAGTTTTGACCAGCTTTCTCCAAACCATCATTATTTTTAAATTTGGCTAAATAAATTTTTCCTGCTGTAACCAAATTACCAGAACTATCTACATAATTCACTGTTCCATCAGAGCCAATACTAAAACTTTTGGCTGTTGTTGGAATATTAATCTTCCCTGCATTCCCTGTAGCAGTAGCCGGCGGATTGTAAGGCTCACCGATCAAATACAGTCCATCTGCATTTACAATGTCGCCATTTTGGTCGAGATAAAAGTTTCCTGCCCTTGTATACACAGGACTATTAATAGTTCCTGCTGTAACTCCATTTCCTAAGACAAAAAATCCATCTCCGGAGATAGCTAAATCAAGAGTGCGTCCTGTTGTTTGCAAGCTTCCTTGCGTATGGACTGTGTCAATTGCTGCCAGTTGCGCCCCTAAACCAACTTGTTTTGGGTTCACACCCCCACGAGTATTAGCAACTGGTGCACTTGCACCCGCAATTTGTTGGCTTACTAGATCTTTAAAAATTGTTCTCCCTTTTTTAAACCCATAGGTATTTACGTTAGCAATGTTATTGCCGATGACGTCTAGTTTTATTTGAAAGTTTTTCATTCCGCTAATCCCAGAATACATAGAACGAAGCATTTAGTTCCTCTCCCTTTTTATTTTCTGTGAAAATAACGAATCTATGAGTGTTTTTTCATACTTAACCGACAGGTAAAAATTGCTCATGAATGCTTTATCCAATTAGAGCATTTCCTTTTCTGCAGCTTCTACCTTGATAATCTGTTTGCTTGATATCGTTTTTCCATTATCTAGTTCTAAAATAATTTCGTTATTTCTTTGTAATACTGATTTAACAATACCGCTCGCCGATATATCAGTTGTGTTAGTCTTTTTATTTTCTGTATCTCCCCAATAAATTTTTTTTCCTATAATTTCACTATACCGCAAGATAGTGCTTTCACTTTGCATTTGTATAAATTGCTCCATCTCTTTCGCTAGATTTGCCGTTTGTTCAAGAGTAGAGAAATTTGCCATTTGTGAAATAAATTCTTTATCTTCTAATGGATTTAACGGATCTTGATTTTGTAATTGAACAAGCAAAATTTTCAAAAAATCATCTTTTCCAAGAGTTTGCTGACCTGTTCGACGATCCGGTGGCTTATAGTTGCTCAAAAATACACTAGGGTCAATGGAATTTGTCATTTTAACACCCCCCTATACTTCAAAATTGACTAATTCATTTGTAAAAGCATCTTTAAAATCGAGTTGGTTTTCCTGTTCAGAGGAAAATTGCTGCTCTTGGCGCGAATGCTGCTCATCGCGTGCTCTTCCTTGTTGCTCTCGGTGTGATGGCTCATATGTTTGTTGTTGATTGAATACGTCAAACTTTTCAATCGCAATATTTTGCACCGGAATTGCATGACGAATTTGGTGTATATTCGCTTCAATAAGTTCCTTTGCAGATGTACTTGAAGCAATAATTTTAGCCATCAGTTCGCCATTTTCTTGAACAAGCTTAATCGTCAACGTACCTAAATGTTCGGGGTGTAAGCGAACAATTAGTTGAGCCTGCCCGTTCGCCAATTTTGTAAATTTACTTCCTTTCATCACTTCTATTAACTGTTGCACAAATTGTTGGTTAACATTCGATTTTGAAGCTGTTTCGTTCAAAGAAATGACGGGTACTCCTGCTTGTTGAAAAAAAGAAAACATAATACTATTATTAACAGCAGTTAAATGGTTTCCCGTATCTTTAGGCCTCATATTCTCTGAAAAAGTAGTGCTTGCTATTTGCAGTTGTGCTGTTAGTGGGTTAAACACTTCCTGCTGATTCATGGATTTCAAACTACTTTTTTCTACAGCCCCCTCAACTATCGATGGCTTCCTTAAATGAATATAGGGAAAAAAATCTAATCGACTATTTTGTAATACTCCTTTATTTTTTATTGATTTTAAAGCAAATGGTTGAACGGATTCCCTCTCATTGATTGCTTCTTTCAAAGATGGAGAAAAACTATAAAGTATGCTTTTTAATTCATCTTTAAATTTTATTAATGCCTCCGAAGAATCTGCCTGCTGAAATGAGTTAAGAAACATAAACAGAGGATTTTCCACACCACTTACTTGCAATTCACCTGCTAATAACTGGGACAAGGATGAGTCTAAACTTTCTGTTATATTTTCAGCTATATTTTCTAAATCAAAAAATTTTTCTGCTCGTTGAATCTCTAACTTTCCATTTATATTTTTTAATACATCTGGTAACAACTGCTGAAGTGACCATTCAACAAAATTCCCCTCATTACTATCAGGGAATTCAAATCCGTTTTTTTTCCATAGATCCTTTAACTTCTTTTCTATTTCCCCTAAAACTTCAGCCGTCTTTTTTTCTTTATTAAAATCTATCTTCTCATTACAATTGGTTACTTGTTCCTGCGAGAGTAGTTGCTGAAAGGCACTTTTTTCAGATATTTTCTTTATTTCGTTTTCTCTTGTTTGATAGATAGCGACATTTTTCGCTAATACTGTTGGAGTGCCAATCTTCATCCCTTCCCCCTCCTCACCTAATCGTATTTGCTTCCGCACGCTTCGCAAGTAGCGTTGTATACTTCGCTGCGTTAACAGGATTCATCTTTTCAAGAATCGCCGCTACTTTCTCACTACTTAAGGACGCAAGAATATTAACTGCGTCATTCTCTGACATTCTAGAAATAATATCAGCAGCGTTTTTCTCCGACATCGTTTCATATATTTTGACAATGTCTTGGACAGTTGGTTTTGTCACGCTTGTTGTCGTTCCTTCTTGTTGTTGTCTTACGGCAATTAGCTCTGCATTGAGGCGCTGGATTTCTTGCTTTAGCGTGTCGATTTCACTTTGCTTATTTTTAATAGTGGTTTCTAGTTTCTTTACTTGTTGCGTCTTCTCGTCAATCATTGCTTTTTGTTCTAGCATCGTCTTTTGTAAAATTTGGTCAGTTGTCTGCTGTTTTCCGTTCAGCCATTCCGACACGTACGGAATGTTTGTCCCGTACTTTTGGATAGCGCCAAATACATTAAAACCGGCGACCGTCGCGATGACAAGTGCTAATGTAATCGTAAATAAAAGCGGAATGACGATGACAAATAAAAACCATTTAAACTTTCCTATTTTCTCTTCCTCTTCCATTTCGATTTCTTTCTCTATTACTTGTTCTTTCATCCTCTCACCCAATTCTTATGGTGGATAAATTGCTGAATCGACACCTCATCCATCCATCGGTTTTCGGCAGCTTGCAACACTTCGTGTACAGCTTGATCATGCTTTTCTTTCATTTTCTCGTATTTTTTCACTTCGATTGTTACTTCTGATAGCTTCGCCTGCTTCAAAAGCATCTGTTCGCGCGCTTGCGCTACTAGCTGTTGATAGTGAGAAATGGTTCGTTCTAAATTGGTCACGAATTGGCGAAAATGACGGATTTCTTGAATGGAAAGACCAATGCGCATTTTTTGTTTGTACGTGTCTTCATACTCTTCTTTTTGTTTGAGCAAATGGTATAGCTTCTCGCCGATTTCCTCAAACCGCTTGGTCGCTTCATGATATTCCCGAAGCGCTTTTTCTTTTTCCTTTTCTTTAATCGCTAGCAATTTATGGAGTTTAAATGGCCGAACCATCGTTTACTCACCCCGAGTGTACGAGTTGAAGCAGCATGTGAATGCTTTCTTCTTTCGTAAATTTTTCATGCGTATCTTGCTTTAAAAAATCAAGAAGTTTCGGATAATAACGAATCGCTTCATCGATTTCCCGCGATGACCCACGCTTATATGCCCCAATATTAATTAAATCTTCCGAATGCATATACGTGGACAAAAGCTGGCGAAATCTTTCCGCTGCTGCTTTATGTTCCGGGGGAATGATATAGTTCATCACCCGGCTAATGCTTTTAAGGACGTTAATTGCTGGATATTGCCCTTTATTTGCTAGATTTCTCTCAAGTACAAAATGGCCGTCTAAAATGCCGCGCACTGTGTCCGAAATTGGTTCGTTCATATCATCTCCGTCGACTAATACGGTATAAAACGCTGTAATGCTCCCGTGTTCATTCGTTCCTGTCCGTTCAAGCAGTTTCGGTAAAATGGCAAAGACGGAAGGAGTATATCCTTTGGTTGTCGGTGGCTCACCAATCGAAAGGCCTACTTCCCGTTGCGCCATCGCCACACGTGTGACGGAATCCATCATGAGCATGACGTTCATTCCTTTGTCACGGAAATATTCCGCAATTGCCGTCGCCGTATACGCCCCTTTAATGCGCATAAGTGCCGGCTGATCGGACGTTGCAACGACAACAATCGAACGGGAGAGCCCTTCTGGTCCAAGGTCACGTTCAATGAACTCGCGCACCTCACGTCCACGCTCTCCGATTAAAGCGATGACATTTACATCGGCATTCGTATTGCGGGCAATCATGCCAAGCAATGTGCTTTTCCCAACGCCTGAACCCGCAAAAATGCCGACGCGCTGTCCTTTTCCGACCGTCAACAAACTGTCAATCAAGCGAACGCCGACTTCGACTGGCTCAGCAATCGGCGGGCGCAAAAGCGGGTTTGGTGGTTCTTGCTCAATCGATAGCGAACGCAACCCTTTTGGAAGTGATCCTCCGTCTAGCGGCTGTCCGAGCGAATCAAGTACTTTTCCAATTAACTCCATACCCACTTTTACTTGTAGAGGTTTTCCAGTCGCTTCTACAATGCAGCCAGGTGCAATGTCTTGAACAGTGGAAAATGGCATAAGCAACACATGTTGCTCGCGAAAGCCAACGACTTCTGCCGCTATTTTTTTTCTCCCCCCACCGACATGAATGTAGCAAACATCGCCAACCGAACTTTCTGGTCCTTTCGCTTCAATCATTAGTCCAATGACGCGCGTCACTTTTCCGAACCGTTTATACGAGTCTAGTGTTTCAATCTCATGAAGGAGCATTTCCCAATTCACGATGTTGCCTCCTCGAGCCGCTCAAGCAGTTGCTCTTTTATTTGCTGCAACTGTGTATCTACGCTAGCATCGATACGCCCAAATGGCGTTTCGATAATACAGCCGGTTTCTTGCAACTGTTCATCTGGATAGAGAAAAAGATCGACCGGTTCGTTAAACATCGCCTTTAGTTCTTCCTTTTGCTGCGCAAGCCAATCATAGTAGCGCGGATGAACGTATATTTTCACTTCTGACTGCTCCCGCACTTCTTTCATCGCCCGCTTCACAAGTGAAAGAAAATGTTCGTGATTTTCCGTAAGTTTTTCCCCAACAATTCGTTCCGCCACTTTGAGCCCAATAAGTAAAATCGTTTCACTCACTGCTTCCATATGCTCATAAAACTGTTCATTGGCTGTTTCGATGATTTGTGTTGCTTCGTGTATCAGTTGTTCATATTGGCGAAGCGCTTCTTCTTTTCCTTGAATAAATCCAGCGTCGTACCCTTCCTGCTGTGCCGCTCTCGCTAGCTGTTGTTTTGTGAGTTGCCATTGTTCTTGTTCTTGTAAAATTTGTTGTTTCACGGAGTGATAATAATGTTCCGCTTCTTGCTGGATCAATTGTGCTTGCCGTTTTGCTTCCTCGATCAACATTTGTGCATTTTCTTGTTCGCTTTGATCGAGTGGTGAAACATTTGGTTGCTGCAAAAAATACTGCTTTATTTCAATCATCTTTTTATTATGATGGTCGGTTTTCGCAAACGGCGCTTTAATGACATTAGACAATAATATCATCTCCTCCACCGCGTGCAACAACGATTTCGCCCGCTTCTTCGAGGCGACGAATCACTGCTACAATGCGCGATTGTGCTTCTTCTACATCACGGAGACGAACAGGTCCCATAAACTCCATTTCCTCTTTAAACGTTTCTGCCATACGCGTTGACATGTTGCGAAAGACGACTTCTTTCACTTCATCGCTCGATACTTTTAATGCCAACATTAAATCATTATTATCGACTTCGCGAATAACACGTTGAATCGCACGATTATCAAGCGTCACGATATCTTCAAAGACAAACATCCGCTTCTTAATTTCTTCGGCTAATTCTGGGTCTTGTATTTCAAGTGCGTCTAAAATCGTACGTTCTGTTGTTCGGTCTACTCCATTTAGCACCTCGACGACCGCTTCAATACCACCTGTTTGTGTATAATCTTGTACAACGGTAGTCGAAAGCTTTCGTTCTAAAATTTGCTCCACTTCATTAATCACTTCTGGTGATGTGCTGTCCATCAGTGCAATCCGACGAGCAATATCGGCTTGCATCTCTTGCGGAAGCGACGATAAAATTTGCCCTGCTTGCGCTGGCTCTAAATACGAAAGAACAAGCGCAATCGTCTGGGGGTGTTCGTTTTGAATAAAATTTAATAGCTGCGCTGGATCCGCCTTGCGCGCAAAATCAAACGGACGCACCATTAATGCTGATGTAAGGCGATTAATAATGTTTATCGCTTTTTCAGAACCGAGCGCTTTTTCTAATACTTCTTTCGCATAGGCAATTCCGCCTTGAGCGATATAATCTTGCGCCAAAGCAATTTGATGGAACTCCTCGATGACTTCTTCTTTTTCTTGCGACGCCACTTGGCGAACGTTTGAAATTTCAAGCGTCAACTTTTCGATTTCTTCTTCCGATAAATGTTTATACACCGACGCAGATACATCTGGTCCAAGTGAAATGAGGAGTATGGCCGCTTTTTGCTTTCCTGTGAGTTCCCCTTTTTTTTCTTTCTTCGCCATGTTCCCCCTCCTTTTAGTCTTCCGCTAACCATGTTCTTAACAACTGCGCAAACTCATCTGGTTTTTCTTTCGCCAGCTTTTCTAGCTGCTTACGCCGTAATGTAGCTTCTGTTTCTTTCTCCTCATGAATATCTGGGAGTTCCGGCATAAGAGATTCGCCAATGAATTCGTCCATCGCTTCGTCTTCCTTTTTCCGCCGACGCATAAGGAAAAAGACGGCTAGACCGATTAACACAAGTAAAAGTGCTCCACCAGCGATGTATGCCCACGTTGGAATGGTCGTTTGTGGTTGTGTAAAATCTGTTTTCCCATTAAATTTTTGTACGGAAACGACAATCCGATTTTGAATGTCTTGATCGGTCAACGTTTGCCCGTCTTGTTTATCAATCGATGTGCGAACAACCGTACCTAAAATTTTCTTAATATCATCAACGGTTTGCTGGGATAATGAACTCGGGTTTTTCGGGTTTGGTGGCTCGACCATCACTTGAATGCCTAAATCCCTTACTTTATATGGACTTTCGACAATTTTCTTTTTGATTCGGTTTACTTCGTTGTTAATGGTTTCTTCTGTTTTTTCATAGTCTCCATTCGAATTGCTTGTGGAGGATTGATAACCCGGAACCTCGCTTGTGCCTGTTCCAGCTGTCCCGCCCGGCTGTGCACCTTGTCCAGAATATGTTTCTTTAATGCGTTGCACACTTACAGCTATCCCTTGTTTGTTCTGCTCATCCACTGGAGCAACTAGATTTTCTTCTCGGTTTTCTTGTGTAAAATCGACATCTGCTGTCACCGATACGACAACTTTATCTTGCCCCATCATCGTACCAAGCATTTGTTGAATTTGCCGCTGAATGTCACGTTCAATCTGTTTTTTAATTTCGTTTTGTGTGGCAAACGCAGTCGCTGTCGAAAATTTTTCATCATTTTTTAGGTCAAAGTACTCAAAATATTGGTTCATAATGACGATATTATCAGTAGGAAGATTAGGGACGCTCTTCGATACGAGATGGTATAACGCCTTTATCTGTTCGTCACTAAACTTATAGCCTGGTTTTGTTTTTAAGACGACAGAAGCAGACGCCTCGCCCTGGTCATCCGATACAAATACGCTCGGCTGTGGAAGATTGATCATCACCTTGGCATCTTCCACGCCGTCTATATTTTTAATTAAATTAGCGAGTTCGGTTTGCATCGCTTTCAATTTGACGACGTTAAACTCATTATCCGTCATACCAAAACTAGCGTTTTTTCCAAAAAATGAGTAATCGATACTTCCGCTATCCGGAATCCCTTGCGCTGCTAATTCTACTTTTAATGTATCTGCTAGTTTTTCGGGCACTTTTATCGTTGTCCCGTTATCCGCTACTTCCGACTGAACGCCACGTTGATCGAGCGTGGCTTTAATTTGCCCAGCTTCTTGTGGCGTAAGATTGCTATACAACGGAACAAAATTCGTTTTCGTCGCAAAATACGAGGCTGTTCCAACAATCGTAAAGAAAAGAAGAGCCGCACCTATCGCCATTGTTTTTTGCGTTTTTGTTCTTTCCCGCCAAAAAGTAGCTATTCGTGTCAGCCACTCTTTCATTCGTTGATTCATAGTATTCCTCCGATTATTGCAAGATAAATAGAATGCTTGTTTAGCAGTGCATTAATTATACTTGCATCCGCATCATGTCTTGGTAGGCTTCAATCGCCTTATTGCGAATTTCAACCGCAAGTTGCAACGAAATGCTTGCTTTTTGAGAAGCGATCATGACTTGATGTAAATCAACGTTCTCTCCTTTTACTAGTTTTTCTGTCAGTTTGTTCGCTTGGATTTGTTCATCGTTCACTTTGTCGATGGCATCTTTCAAAAAAGTTGCAAACTCCTTTTGAGCGTCTACTGGTTTGGCAACCGGCGCCATCGTCGTCGCTGAAAGTAGATTATTTATTTTATTAATCATCGCTCATTCTCCTTATTTTCCGATTTCTAACGCTTTCATTAACATTCCTTTCGATGCATTGAACACGGTCACATTCGCTTCATAGGACCGAGTGGCACTCATTAAATCGACCATTTCTTTTAACGGATCGACGTTCGGCAGTTGGACGTAGCCGTCCTTATTCGCATCCGGATTCGTTGGGTCATACACGAGCTTAAACGGAGTTTGGTCTTCGACAATTTTCGTAACCCTTACTCCATTCCCAACAGAAGAGCGATCCATGGCTGCTTGCAAATACGAAGAGAACCCCTTTTCCATCGGCTCCATCACTACTACTTTCCTCCGATACGGTTCCCATTGTCCATTAACCAATTTCGCGCGCGTCGTATCAACATTCGCCATATTGGAGGAAATAACGTCCATTCTTAGTCGCTGAGCAGTTAATGCGGATGCTGTTGTATTTAAGCTTTGAAAAATAGACATGCATTATTTTCCTCCTTTAATGACCATTTTTAACGTGTTAAACTGACCATTCAACCGTTCCACTAACGCATTATAATAAATTTGGTTTTCGGCTAACTCCGACATTTCTTTATCGATATCGACACTATTTCCATTATGATTGTATACTGTATCGTTTCTTGTCGTCACTAAAAAATTGCTAGTATCCGGGCTTTTGAAGGAAAAATGTTTTGGATTGGTTCCATATGCTTCCAGCGGTGCTAGCGCTTGTTCAAGCGCTGTCTTAAAACGCACATCTTTTGCTTTATAATTCGGTGTATCCGCATTAGCAATATTGTTTGCAATTACTTTTTGTTTCAGAGACGCATAATCAAGACCTTGTTCGAGCATAGTAAACGTGCGTGAAAATAGTTTCACCAAAAATCCCCTCTTTATCTACCTTTTTCGACAATATCTGATATTTCTATTTTAAAAGAATGAGTAAATAATGTATAGTCGGAAGTTTGTACTATTTTTACCCTTCTCACAAAAAAAGGAGCTGATGACATCAGCCCCTTTTTTTGTTAATGTGCCTTTAATTTTTCTAACTCTGTTAAAAACTTGTCATTTAACACTTTAATATATGTTCCTTTCATTCCAAGCGAGCGCGATTCAATCACGCCAGCACTTTCAAGCTTACGAAGCGCGTTTACAATGACCGAACGCGTAATGCCAACACGGTCAGCGATTTTACTTGCAACAAGCAATCCTTCTGTTCCGTCTAATTCGTCAAAAATATGCTCAATCGCTTCCAATTCGCTGTACGACAACGAGCTAATTGCCATTTGGACAACGGCTTTACTACGTGCTTCTTCTTCGATTTCCTCCGCTTTTTCACGCAAAATTTCCATACCAACAACCGTCGCCCCGTATTCTGCTAAAATTAAATCGTCATCATCAAACTCGCGATCAAGTCTTGATAGGATAAGCGTACCGAGCCGCTCCCCACCACCGTTAATCGGCACGATTGTCGTTAAACCCGTTTTAAACAATTCACGATTTTCAACAGGGAACGCTGTGTATTCGCTATTAATATCTAAGTTCGGCGATGTTTCTGTAATGTTAAATAAATTGTTCGTATATTCTTCTGGGAACTGACGATCTGCTAGCATTTTTTTCATTCGTTCATTTTCAATTGATTGCTTAATCGCAAAACCCAATAGTTTCCCTCGGCGACTAACAACAAACACGTTCGCTTCGATTACTTCGCAAAGTGTTTCCGCCATTTCTTTAAAATTCACTGGTTTTCCTGCCGCTTTTTGCAACATCGCATTAATTGTTCTTGTTTTTTGTAATAAATTCATCTCTAACAGCCTCCTACAAAATAAACTCGCTCAAATCTTTATTTTTGACGATATTTCCTAGTTTTTGTTCCACATATTGTGGGGTAATGATAATTTTTTCAAGTGTAATATCTGGTGCTTCAAACGATAAATCTTCTAGTAACTTTTCCATAATCGTATGCAGTCTCCGCGCGCCAATGTTATCTGTCGTTTGGTTGACTTCATACGCTACTTCCGCAATCTTACGAATAGCATCGTCAGAAAATTCAAGTTGTATACCTTCTGTTTCCAAAAGCGCGGTATATTGCTTAATTAGCGCATTGTTTGGCTCTACTAAAATTTTGACAAAATCATCAACTGTTAGCTTCGATAGCTCTACCCGAATCGGGAAACGTCCTTGTAATTCTGGGATTAAATCGGACGGCTTTGCCATATGGAACGCACCCGCGGCAATAAATAAAATATAGTCCGTTTTCACCGGGCCGTATTTCGTCATCACCGTCGACCCTTCCACAATCGGTAAAATATCACGCTGCACCCCTTCGCGGGAAACGTCTGCAGAAGAGGTGTGTCCCCTGCTAGCAATTTTATCGATTTCATCAATGAAAATGATTCCTGATTGTTCTGCAAGGTAAAT
Organism: Anoxybacillus amylolyticus; assembly: GCF_001634285.1. Lineage (GTDB taxonomy): Bacteria > Bacillota > Bacilli > Bacillales > Anoxybacillaceae > Anoxybacteroides > Anoxybacteroides amylolyticum. The sequence continues at coordinate 1,447,406 of NZ_CP015438.1, read as the reverse complement.
GGCTTCTTGTGTCACTTCGTCCATATCAATTAATTTTTGTGCTTCTTCGTTTGTCAACACTTTCCGCGCTTCGCTTACTTTTAACTTCCGTTTTTTGCGCCGTTTCGGCATAAAGCTACTAAGCGCATCTTGCATATTCATCCCCATTTGCTCAATGCCCGCACCTTGTAAAAAGTCAAACAATGGCACTTGCTGTTCCTCGACTTCGATTGTTACGAATTCGTCCTCAAGCTCTCCGTTCGCTAATTGCATCGCGACTTGTTTTCGCTTTTGCTCCACGTATTGATCTTCTTTCGCATCGTCTTGTGGCGTCGGTTGACCGCCCCCAAACAACAATTCCAACGGGTTTTTCATCGTCTGTTTTTGCTTCCCTGGCACTAATAATTCAACGAGCCGTTTATTTGCTTGCTTCTCTGCTCGGTCTTTTACGTCGTTCATTTTTCGCTCTTTCACTAACCGGACAGCTGTTTCGACAAGGTCACGCACCATTGATTCGACATCGCGACCGACATAGCCGACTTCTGTAAATTTCGTCGCTTCCACTTTAATGAACGGAGCACCGACAAGCTTCGCAAGCCGTCTTGCGATTTCCGTTTTCCCTACCCCTGTCGGCCCAATCATTAAAATGTTTTTCGGCACGACTTCATCGCGCAACTTCTCATCGAGCAAGCTACGGCGATAACGGTTGCGCAAAGCGACCGCCACTGCTTTTTTCGCTTCTTTTTGACCGACGATAAACTGATCCAACTTTTCAACAATTTGCCGAGGCGTTAAATTCATCGCATTTCCCTCCGCTTATAATTCTTCGACGATGATATGGCCGTTTGTATACACGCAAATGTCTGCAGCAATTTCTAGCGCGGCTTTCGCAATTTCTTTTGCGGTCATTTGCTCACCAGCGTATCGCTTCAATGCTCGACCAGCCGAAAGCGCGTAGTTTCCACCGGAGCCAATCGCTAAAATGCCATCATCCGGCTCAATGACTTCACCCGTTCCAGACACTAACAGCAAATGTCGCGCATCCATGACGATTAGCATCGCTTCTAGCCGACGCAACACTTTATCACTTCGCCATTCTTTCGCTAGTTCGACCGCTGCGCGCTGCAAATTGCCATTATATTCTTCAAGTTTTCCTTCAAACATCTCAAACAGCGTAAACGCATCCGCCACTGCACCAGCAAATCCAGCCAACACTTTGCCACGAAAAAGTTTTCGTACTTTTTTCGCCGTATGCTTCATGACGACCGCATTACCAAACGTCACTTGGCCATCCCCAGCCATTGCACACGCGCCGTTATGATGAATTGCAAAAATCGTTGTCGCATGGAACTCCATAAAACTCCTCCTTTAAAAAGGAAAATAAAAATCAATCGCCTTCGCTTTTCTTGGCTAGCTGCGAACTAACATCCTCCTCCGCGTCTGCTTTCGCCGTTCGACGTGCAAGCACGTCTTCGTCGAACGCTTGCGCTTCCGTCGGATGTTTCCCTGGCAAAACCAAGGATCGTTCTGCGCTTTTCTCGGCTCGCGGATGGGTGTGTAGATAAATGTCGCGCAGACGGTCTTTCGTTACATGCGTATAAACTTGTGTGGAAGAAAGGCGAGTGTGACCGAGCAATTCTTGAACGGTTCGCATATCCGCTCCTTCATTAAGCAAGTGGGTCGCAAACGTGTGCCTAAATACGTGCGGGCTTACTTTTTGTGTTAACGCCGCTTTCTCTACGATCTCATGAACCACGTGCCGTACCCCTCGAGGTGTTAAAGGACGCCCGCGAAAATTGACAAATAAATAAGAATGAGCGACGTTCCCTTTTTGCAACAGTTCGTTTCGGCCGTTTTGCACATATCGCTCAAGCGCTTCTTTCGCAAACCGTCCAAACGGAACGTACCGCTGCTTATTTCCTTTCCCATAAATTAAAATCGTCGACAACGAAAAATCGATATGGGAAAGCTGAATGTGACAACATTCACTAACACGAATACCCGTTGCATAAAGCAGTTCTAAAAGCGCTTGATTGCGCTGACCGAGCGCTGTATTTACATCATTGACATGGAATAAACATTCTAATTCTTGTTCGTACAAAAAATGCGGAATTTTTTGTTCCTTTTTTGGCAACGTCGCAAGCGCAAATGGATTTTCGGCGACTTTCTTTTCCCGCAGCAAAAATTTATAAAAACTGCGCAAACTAGAAATTTTGCGAGAAATGGAGCGACTCGTGAAGCGCTCGTTATATAGCTTCGTCAAATATAACCGGACATCGCTATACGTCACTTCGTGTAATCCTCCAATCGCCTGCTCATGCATAAATGCAAAAAATTGTTCAATATCATGTGCGTAACACGCAATAGTATATTGTGAATAATTTTTTTCAATTTGTAAATATTCTATGAATAATTGTAACGAAATTTTCAAACTTTCCATTCGTAACACCTCACAAGGGCTACTAAATATTAACACATATTAGTAGCCCTTGCAATTATTTTTTTATAAAATTCTGAATTGTGTCCAATGCCCGTTTCGCGTATTGTTCGTTGCGCTGTTTTTTGTCTTTAATCGTTTCTTCTAACGGCGCAAACAAGCCAAAATTAGCATTCATTGGCTGGAAGTATTTTGGGTCGGCCGACGTAATATAATGGGCCATGCTGCCGATTGCCGTTTCTTTCGGAAAAACGAGCAACTCTTGTCCTAATACGAGTCGGGCAGCGTTTATGCCAGCGACTAATCCAGACGCAGCCGATTCGACATATCCTTCGACCCCTGTCATTTGTCCTGCGAAAAACAAATCATCGCGCCCTTTATACTGGTACGTTGGTCGCAACAACTTCGGCGAGTTGATGAACGTATTTCGATGCATGACACCGTAGCGAACAAATTCTGCCTGTTCTAAGCCTGGAATGAGGCGAAATACTTCTTTTTGATCGCCCCATTTTAAGTGGGTTTGAAAGCCGACGATATTATAAAGCGTACCGGCCGCATCGTCTTGGCGTAGTTGGACGACCGCAAACGGACGTTTCCCTGTGCGTGGATCTTCAAGTCCAACCGGCTTCATCGGACCGAACAATAATGTTTTCTTTCCCCGTTTTGCCATCACTTCAATCGGCATGCATCCTTCAAAATAAATTTCTTTTTCAAATTCTTTTAACGGCACCGTTTCCGCAGAAATAAGTGCCTCATAAAACCGATCAAATTCCGCTTCCGTCATCGGGCAATTGATATACGCGGCTTCGCCTTTATCGTAGCGAGATTTTACATACACTTTATCCATATCGATGCTTTCTTTTTCCACAATCGGAGCAGCAGCGTCATAAAAATATAAATATTCTTCCCCCGTTAACGCTTTTAGTTTCTCAGAAAGCGCTGGGGATGTTAATGGACCTGTCGCAATAACCGTCGGATCTGATGGAATATCTGTGACTTCCTCGCGAATGACCGTGACGTTCGGATGGTGTTGCACAAGGTCAGTAACGCGCGCCGCAAACTCATGGCGGTCAACTGCCAGCGCTCCTCCTGCCGGAACCGAACATTCGTCTGCTGCTTTCATAATCACAGAATTTAAACGGCGCATTTCTTCTTTTAAGACACCGACAGCATTTGTTAATGTATTGGCTCTTAACGAGTTGCTGCAGACGAGCTCCGCAAATTTTTCTGTATGATGCGCTGGCGTTTGTTTTACTGGACGCATTTCGTACAAGCGTACTTGAACGTTTTGGTTCGCTAATTGCCATGCTGCTTCGCTTCCGGCTAATCCTGCACCAATGACGTTTACAATCATGTTGTTTCCCTCCTCGCATAAAAACGGTGAGAAGCTCTCACCGATTATGATTGTCGCTCTTCTTCATAGTCACATTTTACACATTGTACTTGGATTCCTTTTTTCAACTTTTTCTCTACGAGCAATGCGTCGCATTTTGGACATGGGCGTGCAAGCGGTTTGTCCCACGACATAAAATCACATGCTGGATAGCGGTCACACCCATAAAAGACCCTCTTCTTTTTGCTGCTTCGTTCCACGATATTCCCTTCATGACAATGTGGACATTTCACGCCAACTTCTTTTACGATTGGCTTCGTATGTCGGCATGCTGGGAAATTGGAACAGGCTACGAATTTCCCGAACCGTCCCATTTTGTATACCATGGGACTGCCGCACACGTCACAATGGATACCAGCTGGTTCGTCTTTTATTTCTACTTCTTTCATTTCTTTTTCGGCAATGTGTAAGCGTTTTTCAAATTCTTGATAAAACTCATCGATTACTTTTACCCATTCCATTTTTCCTTCTTCAATCTCGTCTAAGCTTTTTTCCATTTTCGCTGTAAATTCGACGTCTAAAATTTCTGGGAAAAACTCAAGCATTAATTCTGTAACGATTTCCCCAAGTTCGGTTGGAACGAACCGTTTATTTTCGAGCACGACATAATTTCGTTTTTGAATCGTATCTAACGTCGGCGCATACGTAGATGGACGCCCAATTCCAAGTTCTTCAAGCGTTTTTACGAGTCGCGCTTCCGTATAGCGTGGAGGTGGCTGCGTAAAATGTTGCTTTGGCTCAATATCTTTCCCAATGACCGTTTCCCCTTCTTTTAGTTCTGGAAGCAATCGGTCTTGTTCGTCCATTTGGTCATCCGTTCCTTCTACATACACCTTCATAAACCCTGGAAATTTGACTTTTGCCCCATTTGCTCGGAACAGAACGCCGCCATTTTCTAAATCGACGCTCATCGTATCTAACAGTGCTGGCGCCATTTGGCTTGCGACAAACCGCTCCCAAATAAGCTTATATAACCGAAATTGGTCGCGACTTAAGTACGGCTTTACCGACTGCGGGTCGCGAAATACGGACGTTGGACGAATCGCTTCATGCGCATCCTGTGCATTGGCGCTTTTTTTCTCTTTTCGCTTTTCTTGTGCTACGTAGTCTTTGCCGAATGTAGACTCGATATACGAAAGCGCGTCTTGTTGCGCAGTTTCCGATACGCGCGTCGAATCAGTACGCATATATGTAATTAACCCCACCGTGCCATCACTGCCAAGGTCAATGCCTTCATACAGCTGCTGCGCTAACATCATCGTCTTTTTCGTCCGGAAGTTCAGTTTACGCGCTGCTTCTTGCTGCAAGGAAGACGTCGTAAACGGCGGCACTGGATTTCGTTTGCGCTCTTTTTTTGTCACTGCTTTTACTGTAAAGCGATTCCCATCTAGGCGCGATAGCACTGCGTTTACGTCAGCTTCTGTTTTTAACTCCAGCTTCTGTCCATCGACTCCATAAAAAGAAGCGGTGAACACCTCGTGTTGTTTGATAAATTCCGCTTGAATCGACCAATATTCTTCTGGTTGGAATGCTTGAATTTCTTTTTCCCGGTCGATAATAAGCCGCAAAGCGACGGATTGCACCCGCCCAGCGCTTAAGCCTTTTTTTACTTTCTTCCAAAGGAGCGGACTAATATTGTAACCTACCAGTCTGTCAAGTACGCGTCGCGCCTGTTGTGCATCGACCAAATGCATATTGATTGCCCGCGGATGCTGAAACGACTCGCGAATAGCATCTTTCGTAATTTCGTTAAACACGACGCGGCAATCCGAATGAATATCTAGCTCTAACATATGGGCAAGATGCCAAGCGATCGCCTCCCCTTCTCGGTCAGGGTCGGCCGCTAAAAACACTTTTTTCGCTTTTTTCGCGGCTGTTTTCAGTTCTTTAATCACCGGACCTTTTCCGCGAATTGTAATATATTTCGGTTCATAATCGTTGTTTATATCAACGCCCATTTGGCTTTTTGGCAAGTCGCGAATATGTCCCATCGATGCTTTTACTTTATATTTTTTTCCTAAGTAACGCTCAATCGTTTTTGCTTTTGCCGGTGACTCGACGATGACGAGATATTCTGACATACTTAATCCTCCCTTAAGAGGTAAAATTAAAATCTTCATTATTATTAATGATTACATAGGCATTTGTCAAACATGATGTGAAAAATTTTATCTTATTGGAAATATATGTTCAAATTCTTCCATAATATCTTGCGCCGTTCGAACAAGTTTTGCTCCTTGTTGAATAAGTTTATTCGTTCCATTTGCCTGCTCTGAAAAAATCGAACCAGGCACAGCGAACACTTCCCTCCCTTGTTCCAATGCAAGAGAGGCGGTAATAAGCGAACCGCTTTTTTCTTTCGCCTGCACGACGACCGTCCCGAGCGATAAGCCGCTAATGATGCGGTTTCGCAACGGAAATTGCCATTTTTGCGGCTTTGTTTGTGGCGGATATTCTGAAACAATAAGATGGTCGCGCATTAACTGTTCTGCCAGCGCGCGATTTTGCTTCGGATAAATATGCTCTATTCCCCCTCCAATGACAGCAATCGTCTTTCCGTGGTGCTCGACCGCTAATTCATGCGCCGCAGTATCAATACCTAACGCAAGACCGCTGACAATTGTCCATCCTGCTTGAATAAGAGGAGGAAGGATTGTCTTTAGCGCACGAATCCCTTCGGCTGTCGGCTGCCTCGTGCCAACAACACTAATCATTTTCATATCCGAAAGCCATTTGATATTTCCTCTTGCATACAACACCCACGGCGGCTGAAAAATGTGCTTTAGCCAGTTTGGGTAGCTGTCATCGAAAATCGTAATAACGTGAATATGTTTATCCTTATATGTTTTTATCATACTTTTGATAACAGGGGAATGTAAATCTTGGAAAAACGAAGAATTTCGTTCGGGAAAAATCGACATGGTGGGAGCAGGAAGAGAAAAAAGAGAGGAAAGTGTTTGGTCAATACGTAATAATTGGTCGATTGTTTTCCAGCCGACGCCGCGGCAATGATGAAGATGAATTAACCGTTCCCGGACAGATGAATACATCGAATCTCCCTTTCTTTCGTAAAATGGAAAAATCGTCCCGCATCACGCGGGACGGCTTCGATTAATGTGTTTTGCATTTTTCGTAAAGTCCTTGCTCTTTTAACACAGCAATTAACGTTTCACCAATAACAGCAGGTGTCTCTGCTACTTTAATGCCGCATTCGTTCATTTTCTTAATTTTTTCCGCAGCAGTTCCTTTTCCGCCGGAAATGATCGCACCAGCATGTCCCATTCGTTTTCCTGGAGGCGCTGTTTGTCCACCAATAAAACCGACAACCGGTTTTTTCATGTGCGCTTTTACCCATTCTGCTGCTTCTTCTTCTGCTGTACCACCGATTTCGCCAATCATAATGACAGCATATGTTTCTTCGTCTTCGTTAAACGCTTTTAATACATCGATAAAATTCGTACCATTGACTGGATCGCCACCAATACCAACCGCTGTCGACTGACCAATGCCAGCTTGTGTTAACTGATGAACGGCTTCGTACGTTAACGTACCAGAGCGTGAAACGATGCCGACATGCCCTTTTTTATGAATGTAGCCAGGCATAATGCCGATTTTGCATTCTTCTGGAGTGATGACACCTGGGCAGTTTGGTCCAATTAGACGCGTTTTCTTTCCTTCCATGTATCGTTTCACTTTCACCATGTCAAGAACAGGAATGCCCTCGGTAATACATACAACGAGATCTAATCCTGCATCAACAGCCTCCATAATTGCATCTGCCGCAAACGCTGGTGGAACGTAAATAACAGAAGCGTTTGCTCCTGTTTTTTCTACCGCTTCAGAAACGGTATCAAATACTGGCACGCCTTCAATTTCTGTGCCGCCTTTTCCAGGAGTAACTCCACCGACAATTCTCGTTCCATATTCTAACATTTGTTTTGTATGGAACAACCCTTGTGACCCCGTAATTCCTTGCACGATGACTTTTGTGTCTTTATTAATAAAAACGCTCATTCTTCTCCCTCGCCTTCTTAACGTACTAGCTCGACAATTTTTTGTGCGCCATCTGCCATCGATTCTGCTGCAACAATGTTTAAGCCCGATTCTTCTAAAATCTTTTTCCCCAACTCCACGTTTGTCCCTTCTAAACGGACGACAAGCGGAAGTTCGAGACCGACTTGTTTCGTTGCTTCGACAATGCCACTCGCGATAACGTCACATTTCATAATACCACCGAAAATGTTCACGAAAATGCCTTTGACGTTCTCATCGGACAAAATGATTTTGAACGCTTCCGTTACTTTTTCAGCTGTCGCGCCGCCACCGACGTCTAAGAAGTTTGCTGGTTCGCCCCCATAATATTTAATAATGTCCATCGTTGCCATTGCAAGACCTGCGCCGTTGACCATGCAGCCGATATTTCCGTCTAAGGCGATATAGTTTAAGTCGTATTTCGATGCTTCGATTTCTTTCGGATCTTCTTCGTCTAAGTCGCGATATTCAAGCACATCTTTATGACGGTATAATGCGTTGGAGTCAAAGTTTAATTTCGCATCAAGCGCCATCACTTTGCCGTCGCCTGTCACGACAAGCGGGTTGATTTCCGCGATCGAGCAGTCTTTGTCGACAAATACTTGATATAAGCCCATCATGAATTTGACCGCTTGGTTCACTAGCTCTTTTGGAATGTTAATGTTGAACGCCATGCGGCGCGCTTGGAACGCTTGCAATCCTACCGCCGGGTCGATGTATTCTTTAAAAATTTTCTCTGGTGTTTTCGCTGCCACTTCTTCAATTTCCGTTCCGCCTTCTTCAGAACCCATCAAAACGACGCGAGAAGTTGCGCGATCAACGACTAAGCCGATGTAATATTCTTTCTTAATATCGCAACCTTCCTCAATCAATAAGCGCTTCACTTCTTTTCCTTCTGGACCTGTTTGGTGCGTAACAAGCACTTTTCCTAACAGTTCGCTTGCGTATGTACGAACTTCCTCCAAGCTTTTTGCAACTTTTACCCCTCCAGCTTTTCCACGACCGCCAGCATGAATTTGCGCTTTAACAACACAAACGGTGCTACCTAATTCTTTTGCTGCTTCTACCGCTTCCTCGACGGTAAACGCCACACGGCCGTTCGGTACAGCAACCCCATAGCTTCTGAGGATCTCTTTGCCTTGATACTCATGAATATTCATATCCCATCCTCCTATGTATAAAAAGTACTAGCGCTTTCATTGTATACTGTGAGTTTCCATATTGTCTACCATTTCGACATAAAATCAAAAAAATTCTTATAACAAAGAAGATGGTGTCCCAAAAGTAACGGAACACCCTTTCTTACCCTCATATATACACACGACACAACTTTACAAAACAATATATTGTATCTTCCTTGGAAAAAAGGCGACCTTTTCGTTCAGCTCCGCTACTTTTTCTCGCCAAACGTTCGTTCCAGTTGATAAATGAATGCAAACAGCTCGGCAACAACTTTGTATAGCTGCTCTGGAATCGCATCATTTATTTCAAGTTCGCTTAACAATTGAACGAGCGACGGGTCTTCTTGAATTGGAATGCCGTTCGCTTTAGCAACCGCAATAACTTGTTCTGCCACCTTTCCCTTTCCTTTCGCGACAACAACTGGGGCGATATGTTCTTGTGAATTGTACGCTAAAGCAACGGCTTGTTTCCTTTTTTCGTTCATATGCGATAGTCTACCCCCGAATAATTATTCAATATTCGTGAAAATAATTCATCCTGTCCCTTTTCTGCGGGCGTTCTGTCGACTTTGACCGTCGACAATGTATAGCCAAGAGACGAAAGCCGCTCTTTCAACAAAGGTTGGGCAAGCGAGACGAACTGTTCAAGCTGCGGCGTGTCGTTCCATATCGAAACATGAACGATGCTATGTTGAATACGAACATCGACGGCAATTTCCTTTAAAGCAGGAAGCTGTAAATAAAACAATAAGCGGCAATAATGCGGATCAAGCTCCCCATTTTGTTTTTTTCTCGTTTGATAATGGATGACAACATCGGTCTGCTTTCCAAATAGAAACGGCAGTTGGATAAAGAACGGTTGGATAGGACCATTTTCATAAGAAAGTAACTGTTGCCCTGTGAAACGAGCGATAAGTGTGTCGATTAGTTTCACCGTCGCTTCATCGCTCGTTTCTTGTTTTGCGCGCAACAAAAGTGGTTTTACGCCTTGGAGCGCTTTGGAAGTTTGCACGTTTTTTGCTATGTTGGCTTCGTATTCCAGCCCGAGCGCTTTGACTAACGATTTCATATGTTTTGCTACTAGTTGCGGCATCTCGTTTTCGTCTTTGTCGTCTACTAAAAAATGTGTCATTCGTTCTAGTTCGTGAAGGAGTGATTGTTGAGCTTCTGAACGCTGCCCATGGATCGCCTGAATGGCTTGTTGTAAATGAAGGAGCTGCGTGGCAAGCGGTTCAGGGCTTTGCACTGCTTTTAGGGCGAAAAAGACTGCTTCTGCCACTGGAAGCCGATTGGCAAACATCATTTGCAGCGCGCGAAAGTTGACGTCTTTTTCCGGTGTGGCTAACAGCCATTTTTCCGCTTGAGCGACTTCTGCTTTCGTAAAAGGCAGTTGCTTTTGTAGCAGAAAACGAAGGAGCGGCTCCATCTCACGCGAAAGCCGCCATTTGCTCGCTAATTGCGTTGCCGTCTGCTCAATCGTTGCTTCGCTTCGTTCACTAGGTACATCTAACCGTTTAAGAACGATCGCATCTTCCTTTTTCGTGACTTGAAACGAATAAAATTGCCCCACTTGAAGCGGTGTCTGTACCTCGGCTTCCATCATTTCTCCGCCAATTCTTACAAATGCCATCCCGTTCGCCCCGATTTTTTCTACTTTTCCGTAGACGACTTGACCATTTTGCAAAGAGCTAGCCAGCGCTGGCCATCGTTGTTCGCTGAAACCGTCAATCCGTTGAATCATCGTCTCTCACCTCCTAGCACAAAACTTGCACAAAGACGCTTCTGTTGAAAGATCGGGAAGGAATTGCCCTTTACAGTAGTTCTTTCACCGGTGAAAACGAGCGGCGGTGGTGTTCAGTAACTCCGTATGTGCGAATCGCTTGTAAATGATGTTCCGTCCCATAGCCCATATGTTTCTCAAACCCGTATTGCGGATATTGCTCGCCAAGCTGTTTCATGATGGCATCACGCGTTACTTTCGCCACAACGGAAGCGGCCGCAATGGAAACGCTATTTGCATCCCCTTTAATAAGGCTTTGCTGCGGGATGGCAAGCGGAAGTTCCATCGCGTCAATTAACAAATAATCCGGCTGCGGAAAGAGCTGCTCGACCGCTTTCACCATCGCCTTTTTCGCTGCTTGATAAATATTAAGTTCATCAATTTCTTTCGCTGACACAATGCCGATACCGATAGAAATAGCGGATGCTCGAATTTGTTCAAATAGCGCTTCCCGTTTAGTCTCTGATAGCTTTTTTGAGTCGTTTAAGCCCGGCAAATACACATCAGGTGGCAAGATGACGGCACTGGCGACAACCGGACCAGCAAGCGGACCTCGCCCTGCTTCGTCAATGCCGGCAATGAACGTCATCCCTTTAGCATAAAGCGACTCCTCATGTTGCGACATTTGTTGCCATTGCATGCGCTCTTTCTCAGCGTGTTCTTTTTGTTTTCGAAAGCGAGCCAACAGCTTTTGCACACTTTTCCGATCATCAAGAGCAATTTCTTGAAAAAGCGGATGCTGTTCGTCTATCGTTCGCAATAGTTGTTCGATTTCTTTCACCGTTCGTTTCATCAAAAGTCGTTCCCTTCTATTTTTTATATCGGCACATTCATAAAAAAATAAAGCCCGGTTTGTTCGGGCTTTACGGTTTCTCCAAGCTGAGGCGACCAAGCTTTTCGGTTCGGATATCGCGAAGGACAAGTTCTGCAACTTTGTCGTAATCGACCGCTCCACCGCTTGCAAGGCAGCCACGGCGCTTGCCAATCGCATCAAACAACTCGACGATATCGTCTGGAATAGCGGCGAGCGAATATCGCTCTTTTAACCGATCTGGATAGTGCGCTGCTAAAAAGCGGAGTGCGTACACGGCTACGTCCTGCAAATTTAAAATCGTATCTTTAATCGCTCCTGTTGTCGCCAATTTTAAACCGACTTCTTCGTCTTCAAACTTTGGCCATAAAATCCCTGGCGTATCTAATAGCTCCATTTCTTTCCCGACTTTAATCCATTGTTGTGCTTTTGTCACCCCAGGCTTATCGCCGGTTTTAGCGATATGTTTGCCGGCAAGCCGGTTAATGAGCGTCGATTTGCCGACGTTCGGGATACCGACGATTAATGCGCGCATCGGGCGTGGATTTTTAATCCCTTTTGCCGCCATTTTCGCAAATTTTTCTTTCGTCATCTCTTTCGCAGCGGCAACGATTTGTTTCATTCCTGTTCCGGCTTGCGCGTCGATAGCAATTGCGGGCATGCCTTGTTCAGCAAAAAACGAAATCCACTCGCTTGTTACTTTTTCGTCTGCCATATCGGCTTTATTAAGCAAAATAATACGCGGTTTGTTTGTTAAAATTTCGTCAATCATCGGATTGCGTGAAGAAAGCGGAATACGCGCATCGAGTAATTCAAAGACGACGTCGATTAGCTTTAGTTTTTCTTGCACCTCGCGTTTCGCTTTCGCCATATGGCCAGGAAACCATTGAATGGTCATTGCACTCACCTACTTATTTCATCATGCGAGCATCCGAAAGCGGCCAATATACAATGCTCGCTTTTCCTACCACTTTTTCCATTGGGATAAAGCCAATATGCCGGCTATCTTTGCTAAAGCGGCGATTGTCGCCCATCACGAATAAATAACCTTTTGGCACTGTTTTTCTGCCGGTTATTTCTTCGAGCGTAAACGATTCAGTTAATGGTCCGTCAACAAGCTGTTTTTTATATTCATCTAAATACGGCTCTTTATACGCCTTTCCATTGACGTACAACGTATCGTTTTTATATTCGATATGATCACCTGGCAAGCCGATGACCCGCTTAATATAGTCTTTCCCTTCTTCGGCATGAAACACGATAATATCAAAGCGGTGCGGTTCGCCAATTTTATATGCCAGTTTGTTGACAATCATTCGGTCATGATCATGAAGGGTCGGCATCATCGATAGTCCATCGACAATAATCGGCACAAAAATAAAATAGCGGATGCCGCCAGCAAGAAGTACAGCGATGACGATCGCTTTTAGCCATTCCCACGTTTCGTTTTTTTTCTTTTCCATCCTTCTCCCACCTACATTTTCAAAATGGAGAAACGCCTATCGCGCCGCTTCTTCGTATTAGAAAAAAGGAGCTTGAACTCCAAGCTCCTTGTCTTTCTTTAGCGAATTTCTTTGATGCGGGCAGCTTTCCCACGAAGTTGACGCAAGTAGTAAAGTTTTGCACGACGTACTTTACCGCGGCGAACAACTTCTAGTTTCGCGATTTTTGGTGTATGCACTGGGAATGTGCGCTCTACACCTACGCCGTAAGACACTTTACGGACTGTAAATGTTTCGCTTACACCTGCTCCGCGGCGTTTAATCACAACGCCTTCGAATACCTGAATCCGTTCACGGTTTCCTTCGACAACTTTAACGTGAACGCGCACTGTGTCACCAGGGCGGAAGTCAGGTAAATCTGTTCGCAATTGCTCTTTTGTGATTTCCTGAATTAAATGATGCATCGTTTCCACTCCTTCCAACAGATGCTCATACCAATTGTTCATTAGCAGCGGAACATCGTTTTAACGACTTAAGCCTAAGTCACAAAGATTATACTAGCATAAAGGGGTATTGGATGCAATAGTTACCGTTCGTTTTTTTGAAATTCTTCGAGCCATTTTTTTTGCTTGTCTGTTAATTCGGATTGCGCTAACAAATCAGGACGGCGCAAAAACGTCCGCCGTAATGATTCTTTTTGCCGCCACTCGTCGATTAAGCGGTGATTGCCTGATAAGAGCACTTCCGGCACTTTGAGCCCGCGAAAATCGGCTGGACGCGTGTATTGCGGGTGTTCCAATAATCCAGAGCTAAACGAATCGTGCACCGACGATGCTTCGTTTCCGAGCACGCCTGGCAACAGGCGGACGACGCTATCAACAATGACCATCGCGCCTAATTCTCCACCTGTTAGCACATAATCGCCAATCGAAATTTCATCAGTCACTAAATGTTCGCGAATGCGCTCATCATACCCTTCGTAATGTCCGCAAATGAGGATAAGGTGCGACTCTTTCGCCAATTCTTCTGCTTTTTTTTGCGTGTAACGCTCCCCTTGCGGACAAAGTAAAATGATGCGTGCATCGTTTTCTTTTGTTAAATGAGCAACGGCGTCAAAAATCGGCTGTGGCTTTAATACCATGCCTGCTCCACCACCGTACGGATAGTCGTCCACCGTTTGGTGTCTGTTGTCGGCAAACTCGCGGAAATTGACGACGTTAATCGAAACGGCTTGTTTTTCTTGCGCCTTTTTTAAAATCGATTCGTTCAATACCCCGGTAAACATATTCGGGAACAAGGTTAAAATGTCAATTTTCATCAGTCAAGCAGTCCTTCCATTGGGCGAATCGTAATTAGTTTCTCATCCACGTTCACGTCGATAACGACGTCCGCGATGTACGGGATTAAGGCGTCTTTCCCATTTTCTCGTCTGACAACCCAAACGTCGTTTGCCCCTGGGGTTAAAATTTCTTTCACGACGCCAATTGTTTCGCCATCTTCGGTGACGACGGTACAACCGATAATTTCGTGGAAATAAAATTCCCCTTCGCCAAGTTTCCCAAGCTGGCTTTCTGGCACTTTTAATACGCCGCCTTTCCATTTTTCGACGAGGTTAATGTTGTCGTATCCTTCAAATGATAATAAATCAAACGATTTATGGACGCGATGGCTTTTTACTTTTACTTCGATCGGTTGTGAAGCGTTGTCCATAAAAAGATAGAGTGTATTGCCGATTTTATAGCGCTCGTCGGCGAAATCAGTTTTGGAAATGACGCGCACTTCGCCGCGAATGCCATGCGTATTCACGATTGTTCCGACATGAAACCATTTCATCGTTCTCACCTCTTTTTCAGCGAATTTCTTTCACCATGCCATCTTCAATGACAATGGCGCGCGTGTGCATAATATCGTCCCAACGGTCGCCGATTCGGACGTCGACTAGCGCTTGTACTTCCCGTTCTTTTAGTTCGCTTCCTAACGGTAGGATGTGTAATTGTTCGAGCTGAAAATCCAATAGTTTGATTTTTTCGAGCCGATCGTCGATTTCTTTCGTGAAGTATTGTTTTAAAATCATCGGCGAATATTTGGCGGATTTTTCGAGGCGCTTTTGTTCAAAACGAAGTTGGTCGCATTCTTGCTGTAGCTTTCGCTTGCGGGCAGAAAATTTTTCGTGCAGTTCTGCGCGGCTTTTTTCAGTTAAAATTTGCTTCACTTCAACAGTCTGGATAATTTTCATAGCGACACCCCTCAAACGGTAATAAAAAAGGGGAGGATTTCCCTCACCCTTTGTCATTAATTTGCACGATAACGCGCTTCGGCAGATCAGATGCCGCTGCATATACTACCGTTCGAATCGCGTGAATCGTGCGCCCTTGCTTTCCGATTACCTTTCCGATGTCTTCTTCATGAACGGATAACGTATAGGTAATCGTCTGTTCATCCGCAGTTTCCGTAACAACAACCTCGTCTGGATAATCGACAAGCGCCCGTACAATCGTTTCAATTAGCGGCTTCATTTACATCACGCGCATTATTTGCCGTATTTTAAGTTGTGGAATTTTTCTAAAATCCCTTGTTTCGAAAGCAAGTTGCGAACCGTATCAGACGGTTTTGCCCCATTTTGAAGCCATTTTAACGCTAATTCTTCGTTGATTTTCACTTCTGCTGGCTCCGCCACTGGGTTGTACGTACCGATTGTTTCGATAAAGCGACCGTCGCGCGGTGAACGAGAGTCCGCTACTACAATACGATAGAAAGGTGATTTTTTCGCACCCATGCGTTTCAAACGAATTTTTACTGCCATTTTTTCTAGCACCTCCGTAAATAGTTCACACAAGATAGTATATTAGCAATAATCGTGTAGTTTGTAAAGTGTTTTTTCTTAACACATTATTCCCTACATAAACGGGAATTTAAACCCTTTTTTCTTTCCTTTTGTCATCGTTGTCATCATTTTCATCATTTTTTTCATTTCTTCAAATTGTTTTAACAGCCGGTTCACTTCTTGGACGGATGTACCGCTTCCTTTGGCGATTCGCTTTTTTCGGCTCGCGTTAATAATTTCTGGGTTGGCTTTTTCTTCTTTTGTCATCGAACGAATAATTGCTTCGACGTGCGCAATTTGTTTCTCGTCGATTTGGATGTTGTTTAAGCCTTTAATTTTATTGGCGCCCGGAAGCATTTTCAAAATTTCGTCCAACGGTCCCATTTTGCGCACTTGTCCGAGCTGTTCGAGGAAGTCGTCGAACGTAAACGACATCGTGCGCATTTTTTGTTCGAGTTCTTTCGCTTTTTCTTCATCGACCGCCGCTTGTGCTTTTTCGATGAGCGTGAGCACATCCCCCATGCCTAAAATGCGGGAAGCCATTCGCTCTGGATGAAACGGCTCAAGGGCATCCATTTTTTCGCCCATTCCGACGAATTTAACTGGCGTGTTCGTGGCCGCTTTAATCGACAGCGCTGCCCCACCGCGCGTATCGCCGTCTAGTTTCGTTAAAATGACACCGGTTAAACCGAGCTGTTCGTTAAAGCTTTGCGCGACGTTGACGGCATCTTGTCCAGTCATCGCATCGACGACGAGGAAAATTTCGTCTGGTTTGGTGAGTTCTTTCATTTGTTTCAGTTCATCCATTAACGCTTCATCAATATGAAGCCGCCCAGCGGTGTCGATGATGACATAGTCGTGATGGTCTTCTTTCGCTTTCGCAATCGCTTGTTTGGCGATTTCAATCGGACTAACTTTGTCGCCAAGCGAAAAGACGGGGAGGTTGAGCTGTTTGCCAAGCGTTTCAAGCTGTTTGATTGCGGCCGGACGGTAAATGTCGGCAGCGACGAGCAGCGGCTTACGGTTATATTTTTTGCGCAATAAGTTCGCTAATTTCCCTGTCGTCGTCGTTTTTCCGGCCCCTTGCAAACCGACCATCATAATGACAGTTGGCGGACGGGTGGCGACGGCGATTTTGCTTTGTTCCCCGCCCATGAGCGCCGTCAGTTCTTCTTTGACGACTTTAATGACTTGCTGGCCTGGCGTTAAGCTTTTTAGCACTTCTTGACCAACAGCGCGCTCGCTGACGCGTTTGACGAAATCTTTTACCACTTTAAAATTGACGTCCGCTTCCAACAATGCGAGGCGAACTTCCCGCATCATTTCTTTTACATCGGCTTCTGTTACTTTTCCTTTGCCGCGGATTTTGTTCATCACGCTTTGCAGACGGTCGGCTAATCCTTCAAATGCCATGCGTTACCGCCTCCTACTCTAGTTTCTCCAACGCTTCAATCGTTTGCCATAATTCTTTGTCATCGGCATATTTTTGCATCGCTAATTGTTTCAGCTGCTTCATTAGCTGTTGCCGTTCTTGAAACTTTTGGAACAATGACAGCTTTTCTTCATATTCCTCCAGCATCGCTTCCGTCCGTTTAATGTTGTCATAGACGGCCTGGCGGCTTACTTCGTATTCTTCTGCAATTTCGCCGAGGGAGTAATCGTCTAAATAATAAAGCGACATATAGCTTCTTTGCTTCGGGGTTAACAACGACTGGTAAAAATCGTACAAATAGTTCATTCGCGTTGTTTTCTCAAGCATCGAACTCCCTCCCGCTTGTTAAGTAAAATACCTTTACAAAAATTTAGTGTATCGTCTTTCTAGCGACGTGTCAAGTGCTGAGCTCTAAATCTATAGCTGATTTATTAATTATAAATCACTCCGAACTGATGCAACCATTCTGATCAATTATCATATATCATAGTCTTTTTAGTAAAAAATTAATTATATTATGTATTTTCCTGAATCCGTGACAACTTCTTCTCATAAGTACCCAGAAATCCGATCATATTAAAGTTTTAGCTCATTTTTGTATATTCACCTATTGGGTGAAGGGCAACAAGTAAAATATTTGTTGATTTATTGCGCTTTCTCGGCAGCTTGCACGCGTTTTTATCACGGATTTAGGGAAGTTTTATTTTCCCGTTTCTCGAAACAAAAGGATGTCCCAACAAGGAGACATCCTTTTTGTCTTTACTCTTCCAGCAAATCCGCAAACAATCCATAGACGTATTGCTCCGGATCGAAGGCTTGCAAGTCGTCCATTTTTTCGCCGAGGCCGACGAATTTGACTGGAATGTTCAACTCGTTGCGAATCGCAAGAACGATGCCACCCTTCGCCGTTCCATCAAGCTTCGTGAGCACGATGCCGGTTACGTTCGTCGCTTCTTTAAAAATTTTCGCTTGGCTCATTGCGTTTTGTCCAGTCGTTGCATCAAGCACAAGCAGCACTTCATGCGGCGCTCCCGGAATTTCGCGTTCGATGACGCGTTTCACTTTTTCTAGCTCTTTCATTAAGTTTACTTTATTTTGCAAACGGCCAGCCGTATCGCATAGCAACACATCGACATTGCGCGCTTTCGCTGCTTGAATCGCGTCATACATAACGGCTGCTGGGTCAGAACCAGCCGACTGCTTAATCACTTCCACCCCGACGCGCTCGCCCCATACTTCGAGCTGCTCAATCGCCCCAGCACGGAACGTATCGCCAGCCGCTAAGAGCACCGTTTTTCCTTCCGATTTCAACTTATGCGCTAATTTTCCGATCGTCGTCGTTTTCCCGACCCCATTGACGCCGACGAATAAAATGACCGTCAAGCCGTTTTCTTGCATATTTAATGTCGCTGGTTTGTCATCGCCGCCTTTATAAATATCGACAAGCTTCTCGGAAATGACCGCCTGCATTTCTTTCGTCTCTTGAATGTTGCGACGCTTTACTTCCATCTTTAATTCGTCAATTAAATCCATTACCGTCGTCACACCGACGTCGGCAGCGATTAAAATTTCTTCCAATTCTTCAAAAAACTCTTCATCGACTTTCCGGTAGCGGGCAATTAAATCATTTACCCGCCCCGCAAACGAATCGCGCGTTTTCGAAAGCCCTTGTTTAAACTTTTCCGTTACTGCATCCGTTTGCTGCGTAATTTTCTCTTTTAGCTTTTTAAAAAAATTCATCGTTTATGCCATCCTTTCCACATTACGACTTCACAAGCTGTTTCGAATCTTCCAAACGAACGGATACTAATTTCGATACTCCTGACTCCTGCATCGTCACGCCATAGAGCACGTCCGCTTCTTCCATCGTTCCTTTCCGATGGGTAATAACAATAAACTGCGTTTGGTTGCTAAACTGTTTTAAATATTGGGCGTAACGATGCACGTTCGCTTCATCAAGCGCCGCTTCTACTTCATCGAGCACGCAAAACGGCACCGGCCGCACTTTTAAAATCGAAAACAATAACGCAATCGCCGTCAGCGCTCGCTCGCCGCCTGATAATAAACTTAAATGTTGCAGCTTTTTCCCCGGCGGCTGGGCGACAATTTCGACGCCCGTATTTAACAAATCAGCTCGATCGGTCAACTGCAAATCGGCACGTCCTCCGCCAAATAGTTGCTGGAAGACGTCGCCAAACTGTGAGCGAATTTGCTCAAATGTCGCAAAAAAGCGTTTTTTCATCTCTTCGTCCATCTCGTCAATCACTTGATAAAGCGTTGCTTTCGCCTGTTGTAAATCGCTTTTTTGCGTCGTTAAAAACTGATATCGCTCCGATACACGTTCATATTCGTCAATCGCTCCTAAATTCACCGTTCCGAGCTCTTCGATCGCCCGTTTGATGAGCTTCACTTTTTTCCGCGCTTCCGCCGCCTCAATTTCTAGCGGATAGTTTGCTTTCGCTGCTTCAAACGTTAACGTATACTCTTCCCGCAAGCGCGTTAATAAGTTCTCAAGCTCTACGTCTAAACGATTCAATTTTACTTCTTCGTCTTTGATTATATCGGTGAGCTGTTTATAGCTTCGTTTTTTCTCTTTTACTTCGCGTTCAAGCGTTTCAAGCGTTTGTTGATAGTGTAAACGCTGCTCGCGGCGGCTAGCGATGAGTTCGACCGTTTCGTTTTTATCTTGTAGTTTTTGTTGCCGCAACCGTTCAAGCTGCTCTTCGCCCGAATCGTTTGACTCCATCTCCGCGCAGAGCACGGCCAAATCTTCTTCCGCCATTTTTCGCTTTGTTTCTGTTTCGTTTTGTTCGAGCTTCATTTGCTCGATTTTTTCTTGCATATGTTTAAACAGTTGCTGCTTTTCTGCAAGGGCAATTTTTTGTTCCGTTATTACCTGTTGCAGCGCTTCTTTTGATTGTTGTTCATCTTGTTTTTGCACGGCGAGCTGCTGCATTTGTTCATCGATTTCCGCGAGCGCTTGTTCCATTTGCCGCAGCTTTTGATCAGCGGCAGCCAATTTTTCTTCTAGCTGCTTTTTTTCTTGCTCGTCGTGCGCTTTTTCATGGTCATATAGCGAAAGGCGTTCGTTTACATGCTTTTCTTGCCATTCCACCTCGCGCCACGCGCTTTTTATTTCTTGAAGCGCCACACGCCATTGTTCAATTTGAGTGCGAAGCGCAGCGATTTCTTCTTCCTGTTCGTTTGCTTCTTTCTTTTTTGTTTGCACGTATTGCTCAAGCTGCGTTGTTTTAATTTCCATTTCTTGTAATTTATTCGTAATCGCTTCAAGCTCACGCGTTCGACCTAAAAGCGAATTCGTCTTTTTCGCTACGCCGCCGCCCGTCATCGCACCGCCAGGGCTAACGACATCCCCGTCAAGCGTCACTAGACGGTAGCGGTAATGAAGGAGACGTGCTAATTCGTTTGCCCCTTTTAAGTCCGTTGTCACAATGACATGACCGAGCAAATGCGCCATGACTGTCCGATACATAGAATCATAGGAAATAAGCTCGCTCGCCACGCCAACAAACGCCGGATGGTTGTTCACAAGCGCTAGTTGTTCTTTTGGGATATACTTTCCTTGGATGACGTTCAGCGGTAAAAACGTCGCCCGTCCGTATGCGTTCGTTTTTAAATACTGAATCGCCGCCCGCGCCGCTTCTTCGTTCTCCACGACAATATGCTGCATTGCGCCGCCAAGCGCTATTTCAAGCGCCGTTTCGTATTCCGTTGGAACAGAAATGAGCTCCACTACCGCCCCATGAATGCCGGAAAACTGCTGGCGCGCTTTTAAAATTTCTTTGACGCCTTGGAAAAATCCCGCATAATCATGCTGCATTTCTTCCAACATTTCTTTGCGCGATTTCGTTTGCTGCAAATATTGGTATGCTTGATAAAGCATCGCTTCTTTTTGCTCGATTTCTTGCTTTAGATGCGACAGCTGTTCGAGTTTTTCTTGCAATTTGCTTTCGCATGCTGTCACCATGCGCTCTGTTTTCTCGTATTGTGCTTTCAGCTCTGCTTGTTGTGCTTGCACGTATTCGCGTTCACGCAAATATTTTTCATTTTCTTTCGCGAGCGTTGCTTGTTTTGTTGCTAGTTTTTCAAGCTGCGTTTGCAAATGCGAACGCTCGTTTTTTAGCGATGCTTGCTCATGCACGAGTTCGATGTAATCGCTTTTTAGTTGTTCCATTCGTTCTTCGACGCTGACATTATAAAGAGAAAACGCTTGCTGTTTTTCTTTTAGTTCTGCTTGAAGCGCAGCAATTTCTTGCTTTACTTGCAGAAGCGTTTCTTCTTCTTTCGCAAGCGCCTCAATTAGCAGCGCTTGCTTCTCCGCCAAAGACGCGATCGCCTCTTCGAGTTGTTTTTTATATTGCGCTGCATTTTTTTTCCGCTCTTTTAATACTTCTTTCCGCCCCTCTAGCTTTTCGAGTTCTTCACTAACCGAAAGCAGCACTTGCTGCAAGCCGTCAATCGATTCGTCAAGCGCCGTTAACTGGTCGCGAAGCTGTTCTACAGACGCTTCTTCTTTTTGCATCGTTGCCGCAAGCGCCATTTCTTCTTGCTGATGAATGACCACTTGTTGACGCAGTGCGCTCCATTGCCGATGGAGTTCTTCAATTTCATGCGCAATCAGCGCCACTTCCAATTTTTCGAGTTCGCCGCGCTTTTCTAAATAGTCTTTGGCAATTGATGCCTGTATTTGGAGCGGTTCGAGCTGATGCTCTAACTCATGTAAAATATCATTGACGCGCTGCAAGTTATCTTGTGTCTCTGAAAGCTTTTGCTCCGCTTTTTTCTTGCGAATTTTATATTTTAATACCCCGGCCGCCTCTTCAAAAATCGTGCGCCGCTCTTCTGGTTTGCTGCTTAAAATTTCTTCGATGCGCCCTTGGCCGATAATTGAAAATGCTTCTTTTCCTAGCCCGGAGTCCATAAATAAATCAATAATATCTTTTAACCGGCACGGCTGCTGGTTAATAAAAAATTCGCTTTCCCCTGAACGGTACACGCGCCGTGTCACACTTACTTCTTGGTAGTCAAGCGGCAAAAATTGATCTTCGTTATCGAGCGTCAACGTCACTTCGGCGATGTTCAGTGGCTTACGCGAATCGCTGCCGGCAAAAATGATGTCTTCCATTTTCGCACCGCGAAGCGATTTTGCTGACTGCTCGCCAAGTACCCAGCGAATCGCATCGGTAATGTTGCTTTTGCCGCTGCCATTTGGACCAACGACAGCTGTCACCCCTGGAACAAATTCGATCGACACGCGATCGGCAAAAGATTTAAAGCCGATAATATCTAATCGTTTGAGGAACATACGTACCCCGCCTCGCTATCTTTCATCTAGAATCTTTCCTATTGTATCATAGTTGCTCGTTCAAACATAGAGCCGACAAAAGGGCTGACTATCGTTTGCTCAGCCAGCCCTTTGGTTTATTCGGTCGCTAACGCTTTTAACTTCTCTAACGCCATTTGCGCTGCTTTTTGCTCTGCTTCTTTTTTCGATCTTCCGACGCCAATCCCAAACTCTTCCCCGTTTAACGCCACACGAGAAACGAACTCTTTATTGTGTGCAGGTCCTTTTTCTTGCAAAATCGTATACTCAATGACACCGCTGCCATCGCGCTGCACAAGCTCTTGTAATTGGCTTTTATAATCCATCACATGAGAAAAAGCACCTTCGCGAATTTTTGGAAAAATCGTTTGCTCCAAAAATCGAATGACCGCATCCATTCCTTGATCTAAATAAAGCGCCCCAACAAACGCTTCAAACACATCCGCCAATAGCGATGGTCGCGTGCGCCCACCCGTCATCTCTTCCCCTTTTCCGAGCAGCACAAGCTGACCAAACGAAAGGTCGTTCGCAAATTTCACAAGCGACGGCTCGCATACAATCGCCGCCCGTAATTTTGTCAATTCCCCTTCGCTCATATGCGGAAACTGTTGAAATAAATATTGAGACACGGTTAACTCTAGCACAGCGTCTCCCAAAAACTCAAGGCGCTCATTATCTTCTTGCGGTCGTTTGCGATGCTCATTCACATACGATGAATGGGTAAACGCTTGAACTAACAGTTTTTCATCTTGAAATAAAATACCTATTTTTTCCTGAAACTGTCGGAATTTCGTTCTCCTTTTTTCATTCGCACGCTGCTCTTTTTCTTTCTGCTTCGACATATATGAACCTCCGGACTTCCATCATCTGCTCGACAAGAGCCCTATTCAATCAATAAAAAAGCATAGAAAGCCCCGTTTAAGCAACGGGACTTTTCTTCAATTATTTACATGCGGCTTTTTATGTAGTTCACAGCGTCTCCAACTGTGACGATTTTTTCTGCTTCCTCGTCGGAAATCTCCATGTCAAATTCATCTTCCAATTCCATCACAAGTTCTACTACGTCTAAAGAATCAGCACCTAAATCTTCTTTAAAAGAAGCTTCAAGCGTTACTTGCGATTCTTCCACTCCTAGACGGTCAACGATAATTTTCGTTACGCGCTCTAATACGTCTGCCATAATTGCATTCACCTCCTCTCATGATTATAGACAATTTCTTAGCAAAATACTAGCATGAATTTACATGACCATTCCGCCATCAACGTGGATCGTTTGTCCGGTAATGTAGTTCGCAGCGTCAGAAACTAAAAAGGAAACGACTTTTGCAATATCTTCTGGCTCACCAAAACGAGCAAGCGGAATTTGCCTTAACATTTCCGCCCGCACATCTTCGCTAAGGCGGTCAGTCATATCTGTTGTAATAAAGCCTGGCGCAATCGCGTTTACCGTAATATTGCGGCTTGCTAGCTCTTTTGCCGCTGTTTTCGTAAAACCAATCACACCCGCTTTCGCCGCAACGTAGTTCGCTTGCCCTGGATTGCCGCTCACCCCGACAATCGAAGCGATGTTCACAATGCGACCAAACCGTTGTTTCATCATCGGGCGGGTCACCGCTTTCGTGCAATGAAACACACCTTTTAAGTTCGTATTAATCACATCATCCCATTCTTCTTCTTTCATACGCATCAATAAATTATCACGCGTAATCCCGGCATTGTTCACTAAAATGTCGATGCGGCCAAAACGCTCGATTACTTCTTTGACCATTTGTTCTACCGCTTCACTGCTTGCAACGTTCGCTTGCACCGCAAACGCTTCCCCGCCCATTTGTTCAATTTCTTCGACTACTTCTTTCGCTTTCGCTTCGCTTCCAGCATAGTTGACGGCTACTTTTGCTCCATGGCGCGCAAGTTCGAGCGCAATCGCTCTGCCGATGCCGCGCGATGCCCCAGTCACAAGTGCGACTTTTTCTTGCAACATATTTATTCCCCTTTCAATGCCGCAATGGTTGCTTCAAGGGAAGCAACGTCATAAATCGAATAGACCGTGACATTGCGGTTAATTTTTTTTACGAGCCCTGACAATACTTTGCCCGGCCCAATTTCTACGAACGTATCGACACCTAATTCCACCATGTTCACAACGGATTGTTCCCAACGAACAGGCGAATATAGCTGTTCAATTAACAAGCGTTGAATCGTTTCCTTTTCCGTCATCGGTTTTGCAGTCACGTTAGCGATGACAGGAATCACAGCGTCTTTAATTGTTATCGTGGCTAATACGTCGGATAACTTCCCAGCTGCCGGCTTCATGAGCGCAGAATGGAACGGACCGCTTACATCAAGCGGAATCACACGTTTCGCCCCTTTTTCTTTCGCTAGCTGCGCTGCACGTTCCACACCTGCTTTGGAACCAGAAATCACGATTTGCCCAGGACAGTTTAAATTCGCTAATTGCACAGGTGCGCCGTCATTCGTCACTTGCTCCGTAATCGCTTCAAGTTCTTCCGCCACCATTCCAAGTACAGCCGCCATCGTCCCTTCTCCGCTAGGTACTGCTTCTTCCATAAATTCGCCGCGTTTGCGCACCGCATATACCGCATCTAAAAACGAAATCGATCCTGCTGCCACAAGCGCTGTATATTCGCCTAAACTATGACCAGCGACATAATCAGGGGTTATCCCCGCTTCGTTTACTTTTTCAAGCAGCGCGACACTTGTTGTTAGCAATGCTGGCTGGGCATTGTACGTTAACGTCAACGTTTCTTGCGGTCCTTCAAAAATAATCGATGACAGTGAAAAGCCGAGCCGCTCATCGGCCGCCTGAAAAATTGCCGCTGTTTTTTCATCTTGTGCCGCTAATTCTTTTCCCATGCCAACGGTCTGTGACCCTTGTCCTGGAAATATAAATGCTAATTTGCCCATGCTAGTTCCCTTCCTTTTGCATCCGTTCAAGTTCGGATTTAATCGTTTCTGCGAGATGATGCAACACCATTTCGCGCGCTTGGCGAATTGCATGGAAAATGGCGTTTGCATCAGATGAACCGTGCGCTTTAATGACCGGGGCGTTTAAGCCAAATAGCGCAGCACCACCGTACTCCGAATAATCCATTTTCTTTTTAATATCCAGCAGTTTCGGCTTCAATACCGCCGCCGCAAGCTTGCTAGAAAAGCTGCTTGTAAGCGCTTCTTTTAACATCGTAAACATCGAAATCGCTGTTCCTTCAATCGTTTTTAACGCCACATTGCCTGTAAACCCATCAGTCACGACAACATCTGCCACCCCTTCAAGCAAATCACGCGCTTCGACGTTGCCAACGAAATGAATGTTCGCCGATTGCATCAGTTGAAACGCCCGCTTCGCTAAGTCGTTTCCTTTTTGGTCTTCTGTTCCGACGTTTAATAACCCAACACGCGGCTTTGCGATTCCGCGCGCTTTTTCCGCATAAATCGACCCCATTAATGCATATTGCAATAAATGTTCCGGACGGGCGTCGACGTTCGCGCCAACATCTAAAAAGACAAATCCTTTGCCATCAAGCGTCGGCAACGTTGGCGCTAATGCCGGACGTTCAATCCCTCCAATCCGCCCGACGATAAACAGCCCCGCTGCCATCAATGCTCCTGTATTGCCTGCAGAGATGCACGCATGTGCGCGCCCTTGCTTCACTTCTTCGGCCATTAATACCATGGACGCTTGTTTTTTCCGGCGGACAGCCCGCACTGGTTCGTCTGTTGCTTCGATGACTTCTTCCGTATGAACGAGTTGAATCCGATCGGTTTCCGGAAGAAACGGTCGCACCACTTCTTCCTTGCCAAACAGCGTAATTTCCAAATCGGAAAAATGTTGGACCGCTTTTACTGCCCCGAGAACAATTTCTTTCGGAGCATGGTCTCCGCCCATAGCATCAATTGCGATTTTCATCGTTGACTCCATCCTTTTTTGCGATGTTCGATCGATACATTTCAAATTCTCCAGAAAAAACAAGTTCTTGCCCGACGTAGCTATTTACTTCGACAATCGTCCGTCCGGCTTTGTTTACCCCTTTAACTTTCGCTTTTGCTACGACACGTTCGTTTTCTTTCACTTGTCGAGTAAAGCGAATGTTCGCTTTTGCTGTTAGCGCCAATTCATCGTTAATGACGGCAACCGCAAGCGAATTCGCTTGGGCAAATAGATGATGGCCGCGCGCGATTTGATTGCGCTTAAAGACGTGTTCTTTTTTTACATCAAAAATCGAAATCGCGCTTTGGTCCGGCTCAATATCGATAATCTCCCCGATCACTTCTTCAATTGGAAGCGACTTTACTTTATCGGCGAACGATTTTTCCGCGACATGTTTAATGCGTTCTCTTAGCTCAGGAATCGATAACTCCAGCCGATCAAGGCGAATGGTTTGAACGCTAACGGAAAATTTTTCAGCTAATTCTTCGTCTGTAATAAACGGGTTTTCCTCGATCGTTTCTTTTAATAATCGTTGCCGTTCTCGCTTCGTTCTTCGCATGATGTATACACCGTCCACTTCTATGACTAGGTACTAATAGTAGTATATAATTCTAAAAAACAGATTGCAAGAATAAGTTTGCAATCTGTACCGACTAATCTAATTTTTCGCCATTCAACACGCCCGACTGCTCTAAATACGTCCGCAGCGGACGATACGCGTCTTCTTGCCAAAAAGCGCGAGAATGAATGAGCTTCGCCGCATCGCTCCGCGCTACTTCTAAAATGCGGTAGTCGTGCACGACATCGCCTAATTTAAATTCTGGCATGCCGCTTTGTTTCGTGCCGAAAAAGTCACCAGGCCCACGAAGCTCCAAATCTTTTTCGGACAACACAAAGCCATCGTTCGTTTCCGTCATAATCCGCATCCGCTCTTTCCCCGTTTCCGATTTCGGATCGGCAACAAGAATACAATACGATTGTTCACTCCCCCGTCCGACGCGCCCACGGAGCTGATGGAGCTGCGCCAATCCGAACCGTTCGGCATCATAAATGACCATTACCGTCGCGTTTGGAACGTTGACGCCGACTTCGACGACGGTTGTCGAAACTAAAATGTGGAC
This sequence comes from Anoxybacillus amylolyticus, assembly GCF_001634285.1. Classification (GTDB taxonomy): domain Bacteria; phylum Bacillota; class Bacilli; order Bacillales; family Anoxybacillaceae; genus Anoxybacteroides; species Anoxybacteroides amylolyticum. The sequence continues at coordinate 1,419,684 of NZ_CP015438.1, read as the reverse complement.
GTCGTTACGGCTGAACGCCTTCATCACTTCCTCTTTTTCTTCTGCCGAAAGACGACCGTGCATTAAACCAATTTGGTATTTGCCTCGGTAATGGTGAACGAGCATGCTATGAACGTCAATCGCGTTTTGCACGTCCAATTTTTCCGATTCTTCAATAAGCGGGCAAATGACGTACGCTTGCCGCCCTTTTTGCACTTCTTTGTCGATAAACTGTAACACACGCTCTAGCATGTTATGCTTGACCCAATACGTTTCTACTTTTTTGCGTCCTGCCGGCATTTCATCAATCACAGAAACGTCCATTTCGCCAAAGGCAGTGATGGCTAACGTTCGCGGGATAGGGGTGGCGGTCATAAACAATACATCTGGTGATTCGCCTTTTTCGCGCAAAACGCGCCGCTGTTCCACCCCAAAGCGATGCTGCTCGTCCGTGATGACTAACCCAAGCCGGTGAAAATTCACGTCCTCTTGAATGAGCGCATGCGTCCCAATGACGATATCGAGTTGCCCTGTCATCAGCTTTTCAAGCAGCTCTTTTCTCCGCTTTCCTTTGACCGAGCTTGTTAGTAGTTCGACCGATACACCTACCGGCTCTAACAGCTGGCGAAGCGATTGTGCATGCTGCTCCGCTAAAATTTCCGTCGGCACCATTAATGCCCCTTGGTAGCCAGACAATACGGTCGCATATAAAGCGATAGCAGCAACGACCGTTTTTCCAGAACCGACGTCCCCTTGCAATAGACGGTTCATTCGGTATGGGGAGCGCATATCCTTTATGATTTCACGAACGACTCGCTGCTGGGCGCCTGTTAACGGAAACGGAAGTTGCTCGATAAATTGCTGCCATTTTTCTAGCGGAAAGTCATGGGCGATTCCTTTGGACTGTTCGCGCTGAATTTTGCGGAGTGCGTGCATTTTTAGTTGGAATAATAAAAACTCTTCATAGACGAGGCGCCGCCGCGCTTGTTTCAACGCTTCATGCGAGGAAGGGAAATGAATTGCGGCGAGCGCGTCTTTTTTCGGCCATAACCGATATGCTTGCATAAGCGACGGTGGGAGCGTTTCTTCAATGGCCGCCCCAAATTGCTCTAACGCTAATTTCATAAACCGGCGCATCCCTTTGACGGTAAGCGCTCCTCTTGTCGAGTAGACCGGTTCTAGTTCCCGCTTTTCTGAGAGTGCGCCAAATCTTATTTCCATCGCCGTAATCGTTTGGCGATGTTGATCCCATTTTCCGGTGACCGTCACCGTTTCGTTGATCGCAAGCTTCGTTTTTAAATATGGTCGATTAAAGCAAGTGACTGTAATTAAATACCGATCGACGAGCAGACGAAATGTTAGGCGCGATTTTTTGCGGGCATAATACGTAAGAGAAGGTTCGCTATGAACCTTCCCCTCGACCGTTACTTTTTCCTCATGCTTCACGTCCGCTAAATCACGAACTTCATAATCTTCATAACGAAATGGAAAATACATGAATAAATCGCCAATTGTTTCAATGCCCATCTCACGAAACGCTTCGCTCGTTTCTTCGCCAATTCCTTTTATTTCTGTAACAGGTTGTTGCCATCTATTCACGTCTGTGAAACGCCGAAAATTTTCGCCGCTAACGCGCGACCCGTCGGCGTTGCTGCTAACCCCCCTTGAGCAGTTTCTTTTAAAGCGGTCGGCATCGTTTCACCGATACGATACATCGCGTCGATGACTTCGTCGCACGGGATACGGCTTTTAATGCCGGCAAGTGCCATATCGGCCGCTACCATCGCATTCGCTGCCCCCATCGCATTCCGTTTCACACAAGGTACTTCTACTAAGCCGGCAACAGGGTCACATACTAATCCTAACATATTTTTTAAGGCAATCGCCATCGCTTCTGCTGCTTGACTTGGCGTTCCGCCAGCCATTTCAACAAGCGCTGCTGCTGCCATTCCGGTTGCAGAACCAACCTCTGCTTGACAGCCGCCGGCTGCTCCAGAAATCGAAGCGTTGTTGGCGACAACGAAGCCAAACGCACCGGCGGTAAATAAAAATTCAATCATTTGCTCTCGCGTTGGCTGCAATTTCTCTTTCACCGCAAACAACGTCCCTGGCACAACACCAGCAGACCCAGCAGTCGGCGTTGCGCAAATGATCCCCATCGCCGCATTGACTTCGTTCGTAGCGACGGCTTTACTGACCGCGTCTAAAATTGTTTCACCTGATAAAAACCGTCCTTGGCGAATATAGGTTTGCAATAAAACGGCATCACCGCCCGTTAAGCCAGAGTGCGAGGAAACGCCTTCTAACCCTCTCATCACCGCCTGTTCCATTACTTGTAAATTTTTATCCATTTGCGCAAAAATTTCTTCTCTGCTTCTTCCAGTTACCTCGATTTCTTGCCGAATCATCACTTCGGCAATTTTGATTTGTTGGCTTTCTGCCAATTCCACTAATTCCGCCACATTTCGAAACATCTCAGTTGCCACCCCTTTGTGTCTGTAAACGCTTTCTTGTCATTAATCAACAATTTTCGTCACTTGAATAATATGTGGAAGCTGTTCTAATTCTTTCACGATTGTGTCATCAATCGATTGATCAACCTCAATCGTCATAAGGGCCTCTTTCCCTTTTTCTTTTCGCGATACTTCCATATGCCCGATATTAATGGCGTATTTCGCGAGGACATTTGCCACCGAAGCAATTGTACCATAGCGGTCGTTGTGCATAATGAGAAGCGCTGGATGATGTCCAGAAAGTTTTAATTCGAAACCGTTTAATTCGGTAATTTCAATTTTGCCACCGCCGATCGAAATACCGACAAGCTCTAGCTCCCCGTGTTCGTCGCCGATATGAATTTTAGCAGTGTTTGGATGATTCGGCACCGCTTCTTCTTCGTAAAAAGTCACCACAAGCCCTTCTTGTTTAGCAATTTGCAGCGACGATTTAATGCGCTCGTCAAATGTATCGAAATCTAACAAGCCGCCGACAATGGCCACATCCGTTCCATGTCCTTTATACGTTTCCTTAAACGAGCCGTAAAAGAAAATATGCGCCCATTTCGGTTGTCTGCCAAATAAACTGCGAGCCACTCTGCCGATTCTTGCGGCGCCTGCTGTATGCGAGCTCGATGGCCCAATCATAATCGGACCGATAATGTCAAATACACTTTTATACTTCATGTTGCCTCTCTCCCTTTAGCCCCAATAAAATAGAAGGGGGATTCCCCTTCTACTATTCTAACATATTATTCAACAGAAAAGATAAACGGATATAACGGTTGTTCACCGTTATGTACTTCCACTTCCACGTCTGGGTATGTTTCTTCTAAATAATGGACGATTGCCGCCACTTCTTCTTCTGTTGCGTCTTCTCCATATAATATCGTCGCAAGTTCAGCGTCTTCGTCGATTAACGCTGCAAGCAACTGTTTCGCAACGTTTAATTTATCTTTTTCTGATACGACAATTTTTCCGTCGGCAATGCCCATATAATCGCCTTCTGCAATTTCGATTCCATCAATCGTTGTATCGCGCACGGCAAATGTGACTTGTCCCGTTTTTACTTGTGATAGCGCTGCAAGCATCGCTTTTTCGTTTTGTTCTGCCGCTACGGACGGATTGAACGCTAAAATAGCGGACATGCCTTGCGGAACCGTTTTCGTCGGAATGACGATGACGCGGTTGTCAACGACTGATGCTGCCTGCTCTGCTGCCATAATAATGTTTTTATTGTTTGGCAAGACAAACACTGTTTCCGCATGAACGCTTTCAATCGCTTTTACGATTTCTTCCGTGCTTGGATTCATCGTCTGCCCGCCTTCGATGACGGCATGTGCTCCAATGCTTTTAAACAGTTCAGCAATGCCATTTCCCATCGCAATTGTCACGATTCCGTACGGTTCCTTTTGTTTTGGCTTGGCGTCTGTTTTTGGCTCATTGACGATATTGGCATGTTGTTCGCGCATGTTTTCGATTTTAATATTTAATAAGCTACCATAACGTTGGCCATATGTTAACACTTCACCCGGATGCTCGGCGTGAATATGGACTTTCACGAGTTCGTCGTCGGCAATGACTAGCAACGAGTCGCCAAATTGGCTTAACTCTTGGCGGAACGTTTCTTCGGAAAACGGTTGCTCACGAAGCTTGTCCGCCTCAAACCGAACCATAAACTCTGTGCAATAACCAAACTCAATCTCATCAGTATGAATATGGCTTTGCACGCTTTTATGATGTTCGGTCTTGACGAGTTCTTCCATGGAAACGGTTTCGGTTTTTAAGTCTTCTACCGCTTCCCCTTTTAGTTCTGCTAAAAATCCTTCGTACACATACACTAACCCTTGACCACCGCTATCGACAACTCCGACTTCTTTTAGCACAGGAAGCAAGTCAGGCGTACGCGCTAATGATGCTTTTGCTTCTTTTACGACTTCTTCCATCACCGCTACAATATCGGGTTGTTTTTTCGCGACCGCCACCGCGCGTTTCGCCGCATCTTTCGCAACCGTTAAAATCGTTCCTTCCACCGGCTTCATGACCGCCTTATAAGCAGTAGCAACCCCTGTTTCTAGCGCTGCCGCAAACTCTGTGCTTGTAATGGTTTGTTTTCCTTCTACCGCTTTCGCAAACCCGCGGAATAATTGCGACAAAATGACGCCAGAATTTCCACGCGCCCCCATCAGCAATCCTTTCGCGAGTGCACTGGCCACTTTGCCGATATGCTCTGAAGGCTGTGCTTTGACTTCTTTTGCACCGGAAGTCATCGATAAATTCATATTCGTTCCTGTATCTCCGTCTGGGACCGGAAAGACGTTGAGCGCGTCCACCGCTTTTGCATTGTTTGCTAAATGTTGCGCCCCCTTTAATACCATATTGGCAAAACGTCTTCCGTCTAACGTCCGAATTGTCACCAGTGTATTCCTCCTTACTGTTACGGGTTCGTGACGCGAACCCCTTGAACATAGATGTTGATCGACTGCACTGCTAACCCTAATGTTTGGTCAAGCGTATATTTTACTTTCGTTTGCACGTTATGAGCCACTTCGGAAATTTTCACTCCATAGCTGACGATAATGTACATATCAATATGCACTTCGCCATTTTCTTCGCGGACGATCACACCTTTTGAAAAATTTTCGCGGCGTAAAATGTCAGAAAGACCATCTTTCCATTGATTTTTTGATGCCATCCCAACGATACCGTAGCAATCTACCGCCGCTCCTCCAGCAATAGTGGCAATGACATCATTCTCTACTTCAATGCGTCCATACTTTGTTTGTAGTTCCATGGACATATCGGGTTCCTCCTTCGGAAATATAGCTACAGCCATTTTACTATACAAGCACCCTTTTTAAAAGTACTCCTTCACCCACTAGTATTATTTAGCCGAAAATATCATAACATGTCAAGGGAATTTTCTTGAAACACTGCACTTGAGCTATTGCAATCTCTTCTTTTGTATGATAAATTATAGTAGTGTTTTTAGCATGCGATGATTTGTTTGGAAAGCAAGGAGGGAAAAAAGATGGCAAAATGCTTTGTAACTGGAAAGAAAAAATCTTTCGGGAACTCTCGTTCACACGCAATGAACGCTAATAAACGTACATGGAAAGCAAACCTTCAAAAAGTGCGCATTTTAGTAGACGGAAAACCAAAACGTGTTTGGGTGTCTGCACGTGCGCTTAAATCAGGAAAAATCGAGCGCGTATAATTGTTTTGCCCGCTCTAAATAAAAAAGCACCAAAGACTGGTGCTTTTTTATTATCCTTTTTTAAAGGAATTTAACACCGCCCGTACAATTCCGCCGAGAAATTTTGGCAGCTTAATCGTGTAAAACTTCATTCCGATCCCTCCTCAACTATCGTGACGAGCTTCGCTTCTCTAACTAGTATATTCGCCTGACGAAAAATAGTACCTAAACGTCCCCGCCTAAATCTTTGCTTCTTATCATCATTAATATGCCATCCGTAAACGAAAAAGTACCGGAAGATTGGATGAGTTCATTACTAATACATAGTGTCGAGCCAAGCGGAATATGACAGTTTGTTAACGGATATTTAAATCCTTTTAGCGTTAACCCCGTGACGTCAAGAGAAATCGGAACAAACGAAACATATGGATATTCGTTTGCAAAAATCGTGTACGTCCCTGGAAGATGTACGGTGATGATGTTTTGTTTGTCGACCATTTCAATTCGTTTGTTTATATATTTCACTAATAGCTGAACGTTTCCAAATAAATGATCAAGCCGCCCACCAGTCGCACCGAAAAGTCGGATCAGTTCCGCATCACGCTGCACTGCCCAGTCTAGTGCAATTTCCATATCGGTTTTATCTTTTTCCGCTGGCCATATGTCTAGTTCCAACGCGGTTTGCACATGCGAAAGTTCCGCTGAATCGAGCGAATCAAAGTCGCCGAACGCTTTAACTGGACGAATGCCAGCTCTCAATAAATTCCATACACCGCGATCGACGCCGATCCACTGCACTTCTTCTCCGTCGTAACGACGAAAAGAAGGAATACAATCGCTTGGGCCGCCGCCAACAATATGAATAATCATCGTTTTCCCTCCTATCGAAAAACGGAAGGCGGCTGCCTTCCGTTTAATGATCTCCACGAATTGCGCGAATCGCTGCTGCCCGATCCGTTGCACTGTAAACAGCGGAACCAGCGACAAGCACGTTTGCCCCTGCTTCGATGCAAAGACGAGCCGTTTGGGCATTCACTCCCCCGTCGACTTCAATTTCCACTTGCAAGTTCCGCTCGTTCGCTAACTGGGCGACACGAGTAATTTTCGGGAGCACCGAAGGAATAAATTTTTGCCCGCCAAACCCTGGATTTACCGTCATTAACAACACTAAATCGACATCGTCTAAAATGTGTTCAATCATCGAAACAGGGGTATGGGGGTTTAAAACGACCCCCGCTTTTACTCCATGTTCTTTTATTAAATGAACGGTTCGATGCAAATGCGGGCACGCTTCGACATGAACCGATAAATAGTCAGCGCCCGCTTTCGCAAACGCTGGAATGTATCGGTCAGGATGTTCGATCATTAAATGGACATCGAGCGGCAATTTTGTCACCGGACGAATCGCTTCTACAACAAGCGGGCCGATTGTAATGTTTGGCACAAAATGACCATCCATGACATCGACGTGAATATAGTCTGCTCCGCCTCGTTCGACGTCGCGAATTTCTTCTTCTAATTTAGCAAAATTGGCTGATAAAATCGAAGGGGCAATTTTCACCATCGTCTAATACCTCGTCTTTCGTTCTTTTATTTCCTCCATAAACCGAACGTAATGATCATAGCGGTAGGAAGGGATTTCCCCCGCTTCTAGCGCTTTTTTCACCGCACATTTTGGCTCTGCTATATGCGTGCAGCCGCGAAACTTGCATTCGTCGCTCCGTTCTACAAATTCCGGAAAACAAGTAGGGAGCTGGTTTTCTTCGATGTCGTTAAATTCAAGGGCGCTAAATCCAGGCGTATCAGCGACAAGTCCCTCGCCAATTTCGATTAGTTCTACATGCCGTGTCGTATGTTTTCCACGACCCAAATGATGGGAAATATCGTTTGTTTTTAACTGTAAATCCGGACGAATGGCATTTAAAAGCGATGATTTTCCTACACCGGATTGACCAGCAAATACGGATGTTTTATTAGAGAAATACGGAATGAGCTGTTCCACTCCGCTATTCTCCACCGTTGATGTTTCTATGACATCATATCCAATGCGGCGGTAATCATGAATATACGCTTCTACTACCTGCTTCGTTTTGTCTGTCAATAAATCCATTTTATTGACGACAATAAGTGGACGAATATTTTTGGACTCAATGAGCACAAGGAAACGGTCGAGAAGAACGGCACTAAAATCAGGTTCTACCGCAGAAAAAACGAGCACCGCTTGGTCAACGTTGGCAATCGGCGGGCGCACAAGCTCGTTTTTTCGCTCATGTACTTTCATAATGTATCCTTCCATTGGCGACGTTGCTTCAAAAACGACATCATCGCCGACAAGCGGTGTTATTTTTTGCGCTCGAAACACCCCTCGTCCACGGCATTGAAATAGTTTCCCTTCGCTAAGTACATAATAAAACCCGCTTAATGCTTTAATAATTTTTCCTTCTGCCATAGCTTCACTCCTTTTTTGTATTTGGATACGGAATCGTCCCTTCTTGTTTTACGACATGATTGACAATCACCCGATAGTATGCTTGCCCGTCATACGGAATGACAAATTCTACTGTTTCTTTGACCGGTGCTGTCAATCGATACGTCTTATATGGTTTTGTCATATCATGGTTCGCGTCTTGAATATACAACTGTGCTTCCATTACTTCCCCTTGCTGCTCGGGATCGTATGGAATGTCAATTTCTTTAATGACCGTCTTATTCGGCTTTGGCTCTTGCCCGCGAGAAATAATAACGGTTATCGTATCCCCTTTTTGCAATTCCGTGTTGGCGCTTGGAATTTGCGAAATGACGATTCCTTCTGGCACTTGATCCGAATATTCGTGCTTGACGACAACGTTTAACTGTTGCTCTTGGGCATAATCACGGACGCTTTTTTCCGTATAACCGGTTAAATCTTTTAGCATTACTTTCGGCGTCCCAGCGCTTACCGTAAATTCTACTTCCGTTTCTTCTGGAACGACCTTTTCCCTTGGAGAAGGAAATTGTTCGAGAATCGTTCCTGCCGGTTCTTCGCTATATCGCTCGATTCGTCGAACAATTAAAAAGTGCTCTCTTTTTAATTGCTCTTCCACAGTCTGAAAATCTTGACCAACATAATCGCCAAATTCAACTTTTTTCTTGCCGATGCTTTTATAAATCGTCACAGCCGTTCCTTCTTTCACCACTTCGCCTGCTTTCGGCTCTGTGCGTACGACGTATCCTTCTTTAATTTCATCATCTTCGATTTCTTGCGTTTCTTTAATTTCAAACCCAAGCGACGATAACTTAGTAACCGCTTGGTCATATTCTTCGTTCGTCACATCCGGGACGGTGACGTCTTTTGGAAAAAATACGGCTGGAATCCAAGTGAACATACTCACCCCGGCAATAGCCGCGAGAAGAAACAAGGCAATAAGCCAACCAAGCCATTTCTTTTTTGCTTTTGCCGGCTCTTTTTCTGGCTCGTTTCGATCTTCACGCACAATCTTTTTTTCTTCGAATGAATCTTTCATAATCGGCACCGCTTTTGTCGCTTCTTCATCGTCTAGAATGGTGAACTTGGCTTCATGCAACCGGTCAGGATTTAAGGAGGTCCGAATGTCTTCGTTCATTTCCCGCACCGATTGGTAGCGATAAAACGGGTCTTTTGCTGTTGCCTTTAAGATCACGTTTTCGACGCTTTGTGGAATGGAGGGATTCCAAGCTTTTGGCGATGGCGTTTCCGTCTGTAAATGTTTTAGCACAATCGATACCGCCGATTCTCCAGAAAATGGGAGACGACCAGTTAGCAGTTCAAACATGACAATGCCAAGCGAATAAATGTCTGATTTTTCCGTTGCCACTCCTCCGCGCGCTTGCTCTGGCGATAAATAATGCACTGAACCAAGTACGGAATTGGTTTGCGTAATCGTCGTCGAACTTAACGCGACCGCAATGCCAAAATCAGTAATTTTCACTTTTCCATGCTCGTCAATTAAAATATTTTGCGGCTTAATGTCACGGTGAATGATTCGATTCGTATGGGCATGCGCAATGGCGGAGGTGAGTTGCTCCATAATATCAAGCGCTTTTGGTACACTTAATGGAGCGTGCTGTTGAATATATTGTTTTAACGTCAAGCCGCGCACATATTCCATAACGATATAATAAACACCTTCGTCTTCGCCAACGTCGTAAATGCTGACGATGTTTTCATGATTTAAGCTTGTCGCTGCCTGCGCTTCGCGGCGAAACCGTTTAATAAATTGCTCATCGTTCGCAAAATCAAAGCGCAGCACTTTAATGGCGACGTCGCGATCTAAAATCATATCTTTCGCCAAATATACATTCGCCATACCGCCGCCGCCAAGCAAGCTAACTACTTTATACCGTCCGTTTAATCGTTTGCCAATGAGCACGCTCCTCACCCGCTTTCACATTCCGAAGAAAATTGTACGATTGCTAGCGTAATATTGTCTTCGCCGCCATGCTCATTCGCTAAGCGAACAAACGTCTCCGCTTTCTCTTTTAACGGTCGGTTTGACGCTAAAATATCGGCCATCGTTTGTTCCGATACTTTATTCGATAGTCCGTCCGAACATAAAAGCAATTGATCATGCGCATCGACCGTAATCGTCTTTATATCTAGCTTTACTTCTTTTTCCGTTCCAAGAGCACGCAATAAGACGTTTTTCCGCGGATGGTGCTCGGCATCTTCTTTGGAGATTTGCCCTGTTTTCACGAGTTCATTCACAAGCGAATGGTCTTCGGTTATTTGTTGAAACCCATGTTGGTTTAAAATATAACAGCGGCTGTCGCCAATATGGCCAATCGTCGCAAATTGTTCGGTACAAATCGCACTGACAATGGTCGTTCCCATTCCTTGGCATTCCTCATGCTGCAACGAATGATCGAATAATAGGCGATTAATAATCGCTATATGCTCTTTCAACCATTGCTCTGCTTTATCAGGAGAAGCGATGTTTTCCGTTCCTTCCCATTCTTTTTTTAAGTAGGCAATCGTCATTTCGCTCGCGACATCGCCTGCTAGATGACCGCCCATGCCGTCGGCAACAACCGCTAAATAATAACCATCTTTATTTTGAAAAATGCCACCACAGTCTTCATTGTGCAAGCGGATCTTTCCAACATCTGTTTGGAAAACAGCATCCATCGGTTTCACCTCGTCTCTTCTTTTCGCTCCTTCGCGCGAAGCTGCCCGCATGCTGCATCGATATCGTGTCCTTGTTCGCGACGAATCGTTACATTAATGCCATGTTTTTTCAGCGCCCGTTCAAACGCAAAAATTTGTTCGCGCGGCGTTCGAACGTAGTTACGCTCTGGGACATAGTTAACGGGAATTAAGTTGACATGGCATTTGAGTCCTTTTAACAGGTCGGCTAATTGTTCGGCGTGCTCGATTTGATCGTTGACGCCACCGAATAAGCCGTATTCAAACGTGACACGCCGGCCCGTTTTTTCGATGTAGTAGCGTACCGCTTCCATTAGTTTCGGGAGCGGATATGCTTTGTTAATTGGCATTAATTTTGTGCGCAATTCTGTTGTCGGTGCGTGCAAGGAAATGGCAAAATTAATTTGCATTCCTTCTTCAGCGAACTGATAAATTTTCGGAATAATCCCACTCGTCGACACGGTAATATGACGGGCGCCGATATGGAGCCCTTTCGGATGGTTGATAATTTTTAAAAACTTTATTAGCTCGCCATAATTGTCAAACGGCTCGCCAATTCCCATAACCACGATGCTGTCGACGCGCTCATTTTGCTCATCTAGCGCTTTTTGTACTTTGACGACTTGGGCAACAATTTCGCCTGCTTCTAAATGACGCTTCAATCCACCGAGCGTCGACGCGCAAAACGTGCAGCCGATGCGGCAGCCGACTTGCGTTGTTACGCAAATGGAGTTGCCATAATCATGCCGCATTAACACCGTTTCAATGGAATAGCCGTCATGAAGCTCAAATAAAAATTTCATCGTGCCGTCTTTGGATGTTTGTTGCACGAGCGTTTTTAACGTCGTAATCGTAAACTGTTCAGTTAATTTTTCACGCAAGCTTTTCGGAAGGTTCGTCATTTCGGCAAATGAAGTTACCCGCTTTTCGTATAGCCATTCATATACTTGTACCGCGCGAAACGGTTTTTCCCCTTGTTCGACCATCCACGCTTGCAATTGTTCTAATGTCAACGAATAAATCGACGGCAAATACGTTTCTACTTGTTGTGAAATAGGCTCTGTTGTTTTTTCCAATGAAGTTACACCTTCTTTCGTAATGATGCGATAAAAAATCCGTCTGAATCAAAATAATGCGGCAATAAACATAGCTGCCCGTCTTTCACGTATGGACGCACTGCTTGTGGCATCCGCTCTTTCAGCGTGTCGTCGAGTTCAAACTCCGGATACTGCCGCAAAAATTCAGCTACTACCGCCTCGTTTTCGTCATGATCGACGGTACACGTGCTGTAAACGAGCGTGCCTCCTGCTTTTAGCAACGGTGCGACTTCTATTAAAATGTCGAGCTGTAAAGCTGCTAACGCTGGAAGGTCCGCTTCCGTTTTCGCGTATTTAATATCCGGTTTGCGGCGAATGACACCGAACCCCGAACAAGGGGCGTCGACTAAAATTTTATCAAAGGATTCGCTCGTAAAATGGGCGGAAGCGTGACGGCTGTCGAGCACGCGTGCAGTAATGTTGGAAAGGTGAAGCCGTTTCGCCTGCTCTTCGATTAATTTTACTTTATGGTCATGAATATCGAGCGATACGACTTGCCCTGTTCCATTCATCAGTTCTGCAATATGGGTCGATTTTCCACCAGGGGCAGCGCAACTATCAAGCACTCGCTCATGTTCACGAGGCTTTAGCGCTCGCGCAACAAGCATGGAACTTTCGTCTTGAATGGTGAGATAACCGTCTTGGAACGTTTTCGTATGGGCTAAATTTCCTTTTTTCGCTTTCACGGCTTCTGGCGCCACTTCCCCGCACGTCACTTCGACGCCTTCTTCGGCAAGCTTTTCCATCGCTTCCTCAACCGTTATTCTTGCGGTGTTGACGCGCGCAGTTTGTTTCGGAGGCAATAAATTCGCTTGGCACATGTTTTTCGCAGTTTCTAGGCCGTATTGTGCAATCCAGCGCTTCACAAGCCAATACGGATGGCTTGTTCCAACGGCTAAGCGCTCGATATCATCTGCGATCGCATCAAGCGATGGAACCCCTTCACGCTGAATCGTGCGCAATACGCCGTTTACCATCGAAGCAATGCCCCGATGGCCGCGCTTTTTCGCGATTTCCACCGCCTCAAAAATGACAGCGCGATCTGGAATGCGGTTAAGATACAGCATTTGATAGAGTGACAACCGAAGCAATATATTTACCCATGTTTGCAGTTTATGCGCTTTTTTGACAAACGGGCGCAAATAATAGTCCAACGTATCGCGGCGCTGAATCGTGCCGTAAACGATTTCCGTCAATAGTCCGATATCTTTTTCCGATAGCTGATGAGCGCGAATAAGTTGATTGAGCAACAAATGACTATACGCTTCGTTTTCTTCGACTGCTAAAAGCGCCTCTAGCGCTACTTCTCGTACGTTTTTAGTTCTCATCGTCATCTCCTAGCTTTGTTCCAATGGTGACGCCGGCACCAAGCAAAAATTGCTCTGCGCTCATTCGTTTTTTGCCCGCCGGCTGCAATTCTGTAATTTTAATCGCTGTTTCGTTGCCAGTAGCGACAACGATGCCGTCACGGTCCGTTGCGATGATCGTTCCCGGTGCGGCGTGCTCTTGTGCGGGAATTTTTTCTCCCCACCAAATTTTCCATATTTGCCCTTCATACGTTGTATAAGCGACCGGCCACGGGTTTAATCCGCGAATGTGGTTATAAATAGCTTCGCCTGTTTTCGTCCAATCGATTTTTTCTTGTTCGCGTTTAATATTTGGCGCAAACGTTGCCTTTTCTTCCGCTTGCGGAATCGGCGTAATTTTCCCGGCAAGCAATAAAGGAATCGTTTCCGATAATAGTTTCGCGCCTGCCACACTTAATTTGTCGTGAAGCGTACCGACCGTATCTGTTTCTTCAATCGAAACTTCCACTTGCGTTAACATATCGCCTGCATCGAGCTTTTCCACCATATACATAATGGTAATGCCTGTTTTCGTTTTCCCTTGCAAAATCGCATAATGAATCGGGGCACCGCCGCGCAATTCCGGCAACAATGACGCATGGACGTTAATGCAGCCGTACGATGGCGCTTCAAGCAGCTCTTTCGGTAAAATTTGCCCGAATGCAGCCGTCACGATTAAATCAGGTTTCAATGCAAGCACTTGCTCGTATTGTTCTTGTTCGCGAATTTTTGTTGGCTGCAATACTGGAATACCATGCTTTTCCGCTTCGACTTTCACTGGCGGTGGTGTTAATTCTTTTTTTCTCCCTTTTGGTTTATCCGGTTGTGTAACGACACCGACGACGTTATAGCCGTCATGAATGAGTTGTTGGAGCACCGGAACGGCGAAGTCCGGCGTTCCCATAAAAACAATTCGCACCATACGTATCTATCCTTCCAATTCTTCTGATTCGTAATATCGAATGACTTTTGTCGTAAATAAAACCCCTTGCAAATGGTCGATTTCATGTTGCAGCGCCCGCGCTAAAAATCCGGTCGCTTCGAGCGTAAATACGTGGCCGCGCCGATTTTGTGCGCGCACTTTTACATACTCCGCTCGGCTGACGTCTCCAAATAATCCAGGAAAGCTTAAACATCCTTCTGGACCAATTTGTTCCCCGCGCGCTTCTAAAATGACGGGATTAATTAACTCAATTCGACCGTGTTCATCGCCAATATCGACAATGGCGATTTGCTTGGCGATGCCGACTTGCGGAGCAGCTAAACCAACGCCGTCCGCTTCTAGCATCGTGTCGTACATGTCGTTTAGTAGTTTGACAAGCGAGCGATCAAATTGTGTTACTTTTTCACATATCGTTTCTAATATTTCTGCTGGATACGTAACTATCGTTAGTTTCGCCAAAATGATTCCTCCAATTTACATCATCATATACGGGTTGGTGTCAATCGTCAGTTGCAATTCTCCTTGCGCGATCTCTTGCTGGTAGCGGTCAATCACGTTTTTTAACACAGCAGCAATCGCCTCCCGCTTGTATTTTATCATGCATTGGTAACGATATCTATCATGAAGCCGCGCAATTGGTGAAGCGACCGGTCCGAGGATAACGGCTTCTTTTGACAATTGGCTGCGCACGTATGCCGCGATTTTTTCTGTCACCGCTACTGCTTTTGTTATTTCTGGATGCGAAACGGTGATAAGGGTTAGAAAGTAAAACGGTGGATACCCGTGTCGTTTCCGAACGAGCATTTCTTTTTGATAAAACGTTTCATAGTCGTGGCAAGCGGCTAATTCAATGCTGTAATGGTCGGGCGTATACGTTTGAATGACAACTTCTCCTGGCAGGTGATGACGGCCGGCTCGTCCGCTCACTTGCGTTAGCAGTTGAAACGTTTTTTCACATGCGCGAAAATCAGGAAGATGGAGCATCGTATCTGCCGTTAATACACCAACTAACGTCACCTTCGGAAAATCAAGCCCTTTGGCAATCATTTGTGTCCCAAGTAAAATGTCCGCCTTCCCTTCCCCGAAGGCAGAGAGTAACTGCTCGTGCGCCCCTTTTCGGCTCGTCGTGTCCACATCCATACGAATGACGCGCGCTTGCGGCAGCAATTTCGTTAATTCCTCTTCCACTTTTTGTGTTCCTGCTCCAAAAAAGCGAATGTGTTCGCTTGTACACGACGGGCAACGCGAAACAACGTGCTCTTCGTAGCCGCAATAATGGCATTTTAGCTGCTGATGCACGCGGTGGTAGGTGAGCGAAATATCGCAGTGCGGACAACGGATCACATACCCACAATCTCGGCACATGACAAACGTAGAATAGCCGCGGCGGTTTAAAAAGAGCACTGCTTGTTCCCCTTTTTGTAGACGGTCTTGTAATTTTTCAAACAGCGACCGCGAAAACATTGAACGGTTGCCGCTCCGCAACTCTTCGCGCATGTCAACAACGTTGACCGTCGGCAAGCCGTTTTCGCTCATCCGTTTTTGCAACGTCAGCAGACGATATACTCCTTTTTTCGCTCGAGCAAACGATTCAAGCGATGGAGTGGCGCTGCCAAGCACGACTGGACATTGGTGAAAGCGAGCACGGTAAATAGCGACATCACGAGCGTGATAGCGTGGCGTTTCTTCTTGTTTGTAGCTTGCTTCATGTTCCTCATCAATAATAATCATGCCTAAGTTTTCAAACGGAGCAAAAATCGCCGAGCGGGCACCGACGACAAGTTTTACTTCTTTTCGTTGAATTTTGCGCCATTCGTCGTATTTTTCCCCAACGGAAAGACCGCTGTGAAGCACAGCGACTTGCGAGCCAAACCGCCCCTTAAAGCGCTCGACCATTTGTGGCGTAAGCGAAATTTCTGGAACGAGAACAATCGCCTCTTTCCCACCGGCTAACACTTCTTCAATCGCCTGCATATATACTTCTGTTTTGCCACTGCCCGTAACGCCATACAGCAAAAAGACGTGATGCTCATTTTTTCGCACACTGTCAGCAATGGCATCTAGTGCTTGTTGTTGTTCATTCGTTAATGTCAGAGGCGCGGTTTTCGCAAAATGGCGCTGTTCATATGGGTCGCGATACGTTTCGACTTCGTATTCATGAACGATTCCTTTATCGATCAGTGCCTTTACTGCTGCACGCGACGCTCCGCTTCGCTCGAGCGCTTCTTTCAGTGGTAATCCTTTTTGTGCCGATGCTAACAGCTCAAGCAGTTGCTTTTGTTTAGTAGCATTTGCCGGAAGCGACCGGAGCACTTCGTCGCACTGCTCTTTTGTAAGCGGGCAGACGATATATTTCACTATTTTTTTCGTCCCTTTTTCTTTCACATGGTAAACGACTTCTAAATATCCATTTTGAATGTCTTTTTGTAAGCGCGAGAGGACGGTCGGTTCGTCGATTTCTTTCCATAATAGAGCCGTTCGATTGGCAAACAACGGCTGAACACTCGGATGTAGTTTTTGGCGATACGCTTCATCAACGAGCCGAATTTCTTTTTCATACTTTGCTTTCATCGCTGCCGGAAGCATTGCTTGATAGGCAGAAATAGCAAAACAAAGCGTCGTTTCTGTTAAATATTTTCCCAGCTGCAGCAGCTCCTCGTTTAAAACCGGAGTGACGTCTAAAATTGCTTCGATTGGTTTGAGCGTCTTTGCTTCTGAATGCGTTTTAATGTCGACAACAAATCCTTGCAGTCGTCTTGCGCCGAACGGAACAGTGACACGCATACCAACTTGTAGCACATCTTCCCATTTCGCGGGGATTTCATAGTCAAATGGTCGGTCGGTTTGTCGCGATGGAACGTCCACAATGACAGAGGCAATTTTCATTGGAATTCCTCTGCAATCACTTTTAAAATTTCTTCCGCCACTTGCTTTTTCGTTAGCAAAGGAAGCGGAATGACCGACCCGTCCCGTTTAAAAATGGTGACAATGTTCGTATCCCCAGCAAATCCTGCCCCTTGTTGCGCGACATTGTTGGCAACAATCATATCTAAGTTTTTGCTTTCTAGTTTCTTTCGAGCGTATTGTTCGACGTGTTCCGTTTCTGCCGCAAATCCGACTAGAAATTGTGTCGTTTTTTGCTCACCAAGCGTTTTCAAAATATCAATCGTTCGCTCTAATTCAATCATTAAATCGCCGGGCTGTTTTTTCATTTTTTCGTTAAATACATATTTCGGGCGATAATCCGCCACTGCCGCCGATTTAATGACAATGTCTGCATTTGAAAAATAGTTCATTACTTCTTCGTACATTTGTTGTGCCGATTCAACGCGGATTGTTTTCACATGTGCTGGCGCTGGCAAGTTCGTTGGGCCAGAAATGAGTGTCACTTCTGCTCCTAATTCAGCGGCTGCTTCTGCAATCGCATAGCCCATTTTTCCTGTGGACCGGTTCGTAAAAAAGCGAACAGGGTCGATTTTTTCCCGCGTCGGTCCCGCGGTTACGAGCACTTTTTTTCCTTTTAAGAGTTGGGAAGACGGAGAAAAATAATATTCGATGACATCGATAATTGTCTCTGGTTCTTCTAATCTTCCTTTTCCGACATACCCGCATGCCAAATGCCCTTCCGCTGGCTCAATGAACCGGTAGCCAAAGCGAATCAGTTTTTCGATATTTTCTCGAACTGCCGGATGCTCGTACATATGAACGTTCATCGCCGGGGCAATCCATATAGGTGCCTTAGTAGCAAGCAACGTTGTCGTCACCATATTGTCGGCGATTCCGTTGGCGAGCTTTCCGATGGTATTGGCTGTTGCCGGTGCGACTAACACCAAATCAGCCCAATCGGCTAAATCAATATGGGCGATGACCGCTGCCTGTTTTTCCTCAAACGTATCGATATAGACGTCATTTCGCGATAGTGCCTGGAACGTCAACGGCGTAACAAACTTGCAAGCCGCTTCGCTCATGATGATTTTCACGTTCGCTCCTCGTTGGGTTAGTTTGCTTGTTAACGCAGCTGCTTTATAAACGGCAATCCCGCCAGTGACACATAATAAAATATTTTTTCCTTGAACCATGTGGCGACGCTCCCCTTTCGCTCTTGTAAAAAAATAACAACCTAAACGTAGGTTGTTATTTCTCTTCTTTTATTAGCTCAATATGACCTGCAGCAATTTCCTCTAACGCTTTTCCAACGAACTTTTTCGATACTGGTTTTTCAATCGTTAAATCAGCCTCGTTTTCTTGTAGCTCGCGTGCCCGTTTCGCCGCAACACTCACAAGCGTATATTTAGAGTCTAGCTTTTCCATTAATAAGTCGATGGAAGGATACAACATGTTCATTCAACCTCCAGCATTTTTTTATAGCGTTGCGCTACGCGTTCGCGCTTGCAATGTTCCGCCACGACAATCGCTTTAATGCGCTCGCAAGCTAGTTCGACTTTATCATTTTCAACGACATAGTCGTACGCATCCATCATTTCAAGTTCTTCCTTCGCTGCTTTCATGCGATCATTAATCAGCTCTTCCGATTCGGTTCCTCTTGTAACAATGCGATTTTTCAATTCGTTTAAGCTCGGTGGCGCCAGGAAAATAAACAGCCCTTCCGGAAACGCTTTGCGCACTTGTAGCGCCCCTTGCACTTCGATTTCTAAAAATACGTCTTTTCCTTCTTGTAACGTTTTTTCGACGTAGTCAACAGGTGTGCCATAATAGTTACCGACGTATTCCGCCCATTCGAGCAGCTTGTTTTCCCGAATCATTTGCTCAAACTCTTCACGCGTTTTAAAGAAATAATCGACGCCGTCTATTTCTCCTTCGCGCGGTTGTCGTGTCGTTACGGAAATCGAATAATGCAAATTAATGTCTGGTTGAGAAAATAACGCTTTACGCACCGTTCCTTTCCCGACACCAGACGGTCCTGACAATACGATTAATAGTCCTCGTTCACACATAAACGCCTAAAACCCTACCCTTCTTCTGATAAATCGTCACGTCCGTACAGCCGGTGGGCAACCGTTTCCGGCTGCACCGACGATAAAATGACATGATCGCTATCCATAATAATGACTGCACGTGTTCGTCTGCCATGCGTCGCATCGATTAATTTCCCACTCTCGCGCGCCTCTTGCACAATCCGCTTAATCGGCGCAGAATCTGGACTAACGATTGAGATGATGCGGGAAGCTGAAACCATATTGCCGTAGCCAATATTGATTAGTTTAATCCCCACGAACGTTCCACCTGCCATAACATTTATTGTTGCCGCAACTCCCTCACGATAAACGGTTATTCTATATTTTGCACTTGTTCTTTCACCTTTTCAAGCGCACTTTTCATTTCAACAACTTGCAAGGCGATGCGGCCGTCATTTGCTTTTGCGCCAATCGTGTTCATTTCGCGGTTTAACTCTTGCACTAAAAAGTCAAGTTTTCGCCCCACCGTTCCTGCTTGCTGTAGCGTATATTCTACCTGTTCAATATGGCTACGAATGCGCGTTAGTTCTTCATTAATATCCGCCTTTTCTGCCAATATCGCAACTTCTGTCAAGAGACGTGTCTCGTCAATTGTCCCTTGCACCCATTCGTTCATTCGCTTCATGAGTCGGGTGCGGTATTGTTCTTCCACTTCTTTCGCAAACTGATGGACGTTTTGCACACACTGTGCAATGACCAAGAGCTGTTGTTGAATATCGCGAGTGAGCGCCTCTCCTTCTTTTTCCCTCATCATTTTTAGCTGCTTAGCGGCTTCTTCTGTTGCGGTTAGAAGAAGCTGTTCAACTTCTTCATTTCCTGTTTCTTCCTCCATCACTTCAACTACTCCTTCGAGTTGAAACAACTGCTCTAACGTCACACGGTCTTGTAACATAAAGCGAGTAGCGGCTTCTTTTAGCTGCTCATAATAGTCGCTTAGCAGCTGCCAATCGACATGCAACTTCCGTTTCGTCCATCCTTCTCCTTCAATCGTAACAAACACTTCCACCCTTCCCCGTTGAACGTGCTGTGAAATTACTTTTTTTATTTTATCCTCAAAGATTAGCAATTGTCTAGGGAGGCGGACAGAAATTTCACAAAAGCGGTGGTTAACAGATTTCATTTCTACCGTTACACTCATGCGTTCCGTCACTTGTTTGCTTCGGCCAAAGCCTGTCATGCTGCATACCATGTTATCACTTCCATTACACGTCTTGAAAAAGAAAAGGTCATAGGAAATTCCCTATCACCTTGCATATTATAACATATTTATCCTTGATTTTCTTGCAAAAAACGAACCGGCAAATAAAAATGTCGGCAATGCCGAGAGTCCGCCAATGAGCAGCCAGTCAACCAACGCCAGCGGAACAGTATGAAATACGCTTTGCAATGGCGGATAATAAATGACTACTAACATCAACAACATCGATAACAGCACTGCGCCAACAAGGTATAGGTTGCCAAACGGATTACGGTCTAAAATAGAACGCTCACAGCGGCAATCAAAGACGTGAATCAGCTGCGCCATCACTAATGTCGCAAACGCTGCCGTCTGCGCATATACAAGATTTTCGCCGCTTCGTTCATAAACGGCCTTAAACGCTGCAAGCGTCACAAGTCCGATGACAAAGCCGCGGCTGACGATTTTCCAGCCGAGCCCGCGGGCAAATACGCCTTCTTTTGGGTGACGCGGCTTTCGTTTCATCACGTTTTCTTCTGCTTTGTCTAATCCAAGCGCCAACGCCGGCAGTCCATCTGTGACAAGATTGACCCATAAAATTTGAATTGGCACGAGCGGCAGTGGCAATGCAAGCAACATGGCAAACAACATCACTAAAATTTCGCCGACGTTCGAAGCGAGCAAGTAGCGAATAAATTTGCGAATGTTTTCGTAAATGTTTCTTCCTTCATGGATGGCGGCTTGAATCGTCGCAAAATTATCATCAAGCAAAACAAGTGCTGCGGCTTCTTTTGCTACATCCGTTCCTGATCGCCCCATTGCAACGCCGATATCGGCTGATTTAATGGCTGGGGCATCATTGACACCGTCGCCGGTCATCGCGACGACATGTCCTTTGCGCTGCAACGCCTTCACAATTTTTAGTTTATGTTCTGGCGATACGCGAGCAAATACATAGATATCATCGACCACTTCTTCGAGTTCATCGACTGAAAGTTGCGAGAGCGTAGCACCATCCATTACTTTTCCATTCGGAGGCAAAATGCCGAGCTGTTTGGCGATGGCTTTCGCTGTGAGCACATGATCGCCGGTAATCATGACCGTTTTAATACCTGCTTCTTTGCATTGGTGAATGGCTTTTTTCACTTCCGGGCGCGGCGGGTCGATCATCCCTTCGATACCGACGAAAATAAGCGCTTTTTCGGCGTCTTTTTCTGTTGTTATTCGTTCGTGCATAGCAAGCGGACGATAAGCAATCGCAATTGTGCGCAACGCTTTATTTGCCATCGTTTGGATCACTTCTTGCACCGTTTTTCGCCAAGCGGAAGTCATTGGTTGTTCGCGTCCGTTCCAACTAACGCGGTCGCTTCTTTCTAACAGGACGTCTGGGGCACCTTTTGTGATAATAAAACGACGACCATTTCGATCTCTTACAATAACTGTCATCATTTTTCGTTCCGAATCGAACGGAAATTCATGTTCTATCGTAAAGTCAGCTTCGAGCCGTTCTTTTGTTATCCCCGCTTTCATGGCCGCGACAAGTAGCGCTCCTTCGGTCGGGTCACCGTCGATGTAACGGCGGTGATTTTTTTCTTTTACTTGTGCGTTGTTGCAAAGCGCACCGAACGTTGCTAGTTGCTGCAGCGTTGTTTCTTTTTTCTCATCGATCGGGCGATCGTGCTCATAAAACTTTCCGCTCGTTTCTAACCCTGTTCCGCTCACCGTCCACGTTTTTCCGCTCGCCCATAGATGCGTAACCGTCATCATATTTTCTGTCATCGTTCCCGTTTTGTCCGAACAAATGACAGAGGCGCAACCTAACGTTTCAACGGCTGGAAGTTTACGAACGATCGCATTTTTCTTAATCATACGCTGTACGCCAAGCGCCAACGCGATCGTGACAATGGCTGGCAATCCTTCCGGAATGGCGGCCACCGCAAGCGATACCCCCGCCAAAAACATTTCGTACAGTTCGTGTCCTTGCATCACACCGACGACGACAACTAGGAAAGTAAGCAACAGCGCCACAACGATTAAAATTTTCCCGAGCTGTTCTAGTTTGCGCTGCAACGGGGTCGTTGCCGTTTCTGCTTCTTGAAGAAGGTTCGCAATTTGCCCCATCGCTGTTTTCATTCCTGTCGCAATGACGATGCCAACACCGCTTCCTCGCGTCACCAACGTACCCATAAACGCCATGTTATGTAAATCACCAATTGTCGCCTGTTCATCTGTAAGCGGAGCGGCTACTTTGTTAGTTGGTACAGACTCCCCAGTGAGCGCCGATTCTTCGATTTCTAATCCTTTAGCGTCGATAAGCCGGACGTCTGCGCCAATTCGGTCACCACTTGAAAATTTAATCACATCGCCGACCACAAGTTCTTGAGAGCGCACCTTTACCCATTCGCCATCGCGCAACACAGTCGCTTGCGGGGCAGATAGCTGTTTTAACGCCTCAAGCGATTTTTCCGCCCGCCGTTCTTGAAAAAAACCTAGGCAGGCGTTCATAACGACGATGACGATAATGGCAATCGCATCGACGTATTCGCCAAGAAAACCCGAAATGACCGTTGCCACAAGCAGCACAAGCACCATAAAATCTTGAAACTGATGAAGAAACAATAAAAGCGCTGACTGTTTTTTCGCCTCTTTTAGCCTATTTTCCCCGAACCGTTTCAACCGTTTTTTCGCTTCCTCTGTCGTTAACCCTGTTGTTACGTTCGTGCTCGTTTCTTTCGCCACATCGTTTGGTGCGAGCGTATGCCACTGCATGTCTTTCCCTCCTCTTTAAAAATCTTCAACCCTATAAGCAATTTAGAATGAAAAACACCATTTGCTTATAGGCGGTATGAAATTGTTTTGTTTGGACGGCGAACGAAAAACGCTTATCGATCGTTTCTATGAAAGCTTATTCAGACATGTCCGAAAAAATGATATGGTATAATGAAAGAAAAAGGTAGAAAGGTGTTTTTTATGTCGTTTGACGGAGTGTTTACATATGCAATGACAAAAGAGTTGAAAGCAGCGCTCGAAGGCGGGCGCATCACAAAAATTTATCAGCCGTTTCCGCACGAACTTGTGCTTTATATTCGGGCGTGCGGGCAAAATCATAAATTGCTGCTGTCGGCGCACCCGAGCTACGCGCGCGTTCATTTGACGAACGAAACGTACGACAACCCGACGGAACCGCCAATGTTTTGCATGCTGTTGCGCAAACATTTAGAAGGAAGTATCATCGAATCGATTCACCAAGTTGATTTTGACCGCATCATCGTCATCGAGACGAAAGCGAGAAACGAAATCGGGGATATATCCGTAAAACAGCTCATTGTGGAAATGATGGGACGCCATAGCAACATTATTCTTATCGATAAACAAACGAATACAATCATTGATAGCATTAAACATCTTTCCCCTGCTGTCAATCGTTATCGAACGGTATTGCCTGGCTATCAGTACGTTGCACCTCCATCGCACGGAAAGGTGAACCCGCTCTTGGCAACAGAAGAAACAGTGCTAACAACGATTGATTTTCATGCAGGGAAACTATCGGACCAGCTCGTTGCTTCTTTTGCTGGCATTTCGCCACTCCTTGCTAAAGAAGTTGTCTTTCGCGCAGGACTAGCTAACCGGGCGACGTTGCCGAAAAGTTTTATCGCTATGATGGAAGAAGTACGAAACGGTCAATTTACGCCAACTATTTATACACATGGGCAAAAAGAAATATTTTACGCGCTACCGCTTTTGCATGTGCAGGCGGAAGGAAAAACATTCCATACATTAAGCGAGATGCTTGACCGCTTTTATTTTGGGAAAGCCGAGCGCGACCGCGTCAAACAACAAGCGCATGACTTAGAGCGGTTTGTCGCAAATGAAAAAGCAAAAAATGAGAAAAAGCTACGGAAGCTAGAACAAACGCTTGAAGAAGCAAAACAGGCAGAACAATACCGGCTATATGGCGAATTGTTAACAGCAAATCTTTACGCAATGAAGCGCGGGATGAAAGAAATGAAAGTCGTCAACTATTACGATGAAAACGGCGCAACGATCACGATTCCGCTTGATGAACAAAAAACGCCGTCAGAAAACGCACAAAGCTATTTTCAAAAATACCAAAAGGCGAAAAACTCGCTCGCCATCGTGCAGCAACAAATCGAGCGAACGAAAGAAGAGATTACCTATTTTGATACACTTCTGCAGCAGTTAGAGACAGCCGCACCGAAAGATATTGAAGAAATTCGCGAAGAATTGACGGAGCAAGGCTATTTGCGGGCGAAAGCGACAAAACAGAAAAAACAAAAGCCGCGCACGATTGAACTCGAGCGCTACGTATCAAGCGACGGCACGGAAATTCTCGTCGGCAAAAACAATAAGCAAAACGATTATTTGACAAACAAACTGGCGAGCAAAGACGACATTTGGCTTCATACGAAAGACATCCCTGGCTCGCACGTCGTCATTCGCAGCAAAAATCCGTCGGAACCAACGATTCTAGAAGCGGCCAACCTTGCCGCCTATTTCAGCAAAGCGCGCCACTCCAGCTCCGTTCCGGTGGACTATACGCGCATCCGCTACGTCAAAAAACCGAGCGGCGCCAAACCAGGCTTTGTTATTTACGAAAACCAACAGACGATTTACGTCACGCCAGATGAGGAGATGGTGGTGAGGATGAAAAACCCGTCTAGATAGGCGGGTTTTCGTTCGTCTTTACAATTTGCTCATTTTCTTCAATATCGCTTACTCCTTCTTTCCTGCTTCAATGGCATACACTTCTCCCGTCTCGGCATCCATGACTGACACCCCATAGTCATTCCCTTTTCGAAAAGCAAACTCATCCACACAAACCGCCTTGGGCTGAATGGAATTCGGTAAGAAGGAAGGGGCATGGGTATAAAACCAACGTTCAACAGTCGTGTAAGGAAGCTCGAGCATACGAGCCACTGCCTGAATGGATGTCCCTATGCAAGATTGCGCTACCCATTGTTGAAAGGCATCCGTCGCCATACTTCGAGAGGAAATTCCGGGATAAGAAGTGCTGAATGTCATGCCACAACGTCTGCGTTCCAAAGGAAGTTCAATCCAAAAAATGCCGATTCGTTGAGCATAGTCATGCATCCATTGCTTCTTTTTGCATGTCATTTTGATCGTGCGTTTCAAGCAGACAGGGCATAACGGACATTGTTTGGGAAGAGAAAGTTCGAAAATCCAACGCTCTCTTTCTTTTCGTACTTTTTAAATCAGAAAATAACCTGATTGTCTAGTATATTTTGTAGTGAAGAGTCATAAATAATAAATTTTGGTTCATCACCACAACATGTACTTGACAAACGGTAAACTTCTCTGAACAAGTATATGCAAAAAAAACATTAGTTCGCTGGTTTTTCCTCGGAAACATAAGTAGGGCATGTTATGAAAAAATCAAGTACAACTTTTGGTGAAGAGCGAAAAAAATTCAAAAAATTTTTTGTCATATTTTCCTTTCGATCCTGCTTCTTTTTGTCGAATAATGATATAATAGGAACGGAAAAAAGGAGGTGAACATGATGGAGCAGTTGTTACAACGTATTTTTGATGAGCTGTCATTTTTGCGTGCGAATATGGCGACGAAAGACGATATTGCCGCCATGGACAAACGCATTAGCCACATCGAACAAACGATGGCCACCAAAGACGATATTGCCGCCATGAACAAACGCATTAGCCACATCGAACAAACGATGGCCACCAAAGACGATATTGCCGCCATGAACAAACGCATTAGCCACATCGAACAAACGATGGCCACCAAAGACGATATTGCCGCCATGAACAAACGCATTAGCCACATCGAACAAACGATGGCAACCAAAGACGATATTGCCGCCATGGACAAACGCATTAGCCATATCGAGCAAACGATGGCCACCAAAGACGATATTGCCGCCATGGACAAACGTATTAGCCACATCGAACAAACGATGGCCACCAAAGACGATATCGCTGCCATGGACAAGCGCATTAGCCATATCGAGCAAACGATGGCGACGAAAGAGGATGTGGCTGCGCTAAAAGAGGATATTCGGGCTCTAGAAGGTCGCGTGAGCCACATCGAACAAACAATGGCGACGAAAGAAGATGTGGCAGACATTCCGTTTATTAAACAAGCGGTGATGGAAACGTTAGAAGCCATTAACGAAATCCCAACCATGAAACAAACCCTCGCTGAAGCGCTACGAAAACTAGACGATGTCATCACCAACCAAGCGCGGCAAGAGCTCGTTCTCCAATCACTCGCATTTCGCTCACTAGAACAAGAAAATGAAATTCGCGCATTAAAAGCTAAATAATCTGTCCATGCAACAACAGTACTCCTCATCGCAATCATAAATCCATGAGAAGCATAAAAAAGATCCCGACTTCAACGAGTGAAAGGAGTAAGTGGGGGAGGAATGCGCTTTTTCTATACCCTTTACTTTTAAAACTAATTGAAATATAATAAAGGAAAAAGAGTATAATCAACATGAAATTCACATATATTTTATTTAGTGAGTTATGGTTATCATAGCTTATGGGTACAACCGTATAGACCGAAGTGGTCGGTCACCAGTTAGGCAAAAGTAATCCACCTAAAGCTTGGCGGCAGGGTGGATTACTATTTTTTTGAAGTCATTTTGTCAACGATAGTAATCACCAATGTGATGAGCAAGACCATCAACGTTGCCGTTTCTACGTCGAAATTGCTCTTCATGGTCACACCCCCTTTCTGTAGGGGATAGGGTGTGACCAACCACCCTGCCTATACGATTGCACCTAAAAAACATGATAACACAAAAGCCCTCCTAAGGGGAGGGCAATTTGGATAAATTTACTTATGAACAATCGCACGCACGGTTGCTTTTCACCATTAATGGAATATTTCTTGCAAATCAACGCACAGACCAGGAAAACAGACAGATTGGACCGCTCCTGTAGTAACCTTAATATCTGCTTGTTCAGGTTATCAATTTTATTAAAATCATAAAATAACGACAAAGATTTTAATAAAATTGTTTATCAGTCCATGTAGATTAAGCTACATGTACTCTGATTGGGTGTAACCCCACACCCTCTATCCCATTGGCAAACGCCTTTGGGAATACTTTTCTCATGATGTTGTATGCCCCATTGACATCTGCGTTGATGAGCACTCTGTTCGCGGATTGAAACAACCCTCGCTTGATGCGCGTTCCTTTGTACTGTTTTTGTTTCTTGATTTCTTCCATGTCTAAAGAACTACATTTGGATGTATAGCTTTCTTCCGTGACGATGACACGAATGCCGTGCTGTTCTGCTTTGTACCTCAATTGATGAATAAACGTTTGATACGGAATGTGGACGAACGATTGATTCGTGCGCTTTCCAAGATGTACTTCACGTTTCCAATCTTTATTCATCCCAACAACAATCGTATCACAGTCCAAAGACAACGCATATTTGATGACAAAGCGACTTGCTTGGTGCATAAAGTTTTCAACGATATGGTTTCGTTTTTCTGTCCATCTACTCATTCGTTTTGTCCAATCTAAGCGATTCATCTGTTTCGCCACTTTGCGATAATGGCTTATTTGTTTGTTGTAGTATTGATTGACGGATTTTAGACCTTTACCATTGATGGCGATAGGTTTTACGCCTACATTGTTGACAATGGTTGCGAAGTTATCTAATCCTAAATCAATACTCAAATATTTACCATGATCTCGTTTTTGTTTTGGAATACTTATTTTATAAACGACTTCGATGACGATATGGCGGTGTTTGGGAATGAATCTGACTTGTTGTAACTTTCCTTTTATCGCTGTCTTTAGCCGAAAACCTTGAAAACATTCGGGGAACACAATGTCATCATCTTTTATTTTGCATGATTGGTTTGTTAGCACAAGCACATATCGTCCGTCTTTTTTTAAATATTTCGGCGGCTTCGGTCTGCCTGTATATTTTTCTTTGTTTTTACTCCAATCTTTCATGGCTTTAAAAAACGATTTCCAGTTTTGATGCAACACTCTTAACGTTTGTTGTGCACATTGAGCAAGCGGCATCGCCCGATAGTCTGCGTCCATTCCTTTCGTTTTGAGCAGTTTGTCTAGCTTGTTGTAAGAAAGGTATGTGCCATGTTGAAAAAAAGTTTGCCTGACCTGATAGTTTGCAAAGTTGTACAAATTCTTTGATTTGAAGCAGTATTCGTCTAACATTTGATAATAAGGATGAGTAGGACAAATGATATGCCTTTCTACGCGACTAGCTTCCATCGCTTTCATCCACCTCCTTTTCCTCAAGAATTTGCTTTATTTTTTGTCCTTTTCTTTTTGAGTAGATTTTCATTGAATAACCATGCAAGAAATGAACGATTTCTTCAAACACTTCTTCGCTGTCTAGCTTTGGAGATCCTTCTTCGCTCATGACTACAATTTCACAATGATATTTCTTAAACAGATGAGAAAATAATTCAAACCCTCCTCTGCTTAATCTGTCTTTGTAAGTAATGACAACCCTTTCTACTTTTCCTGCCATGACATCGTCAAGTAATTTGAAAAAGTCTTTTCTCTTTTCAAAACGGATGCCACTTGCTACATCTGAAAATACTTTTGACACAGAATACCCATTTGCAAAACAAAATTGTTTTAGCATCTGAATTTGATTTTCTAAATCAGCTTTCTGTTTTGGTGTAGAAACTCTCGCATATCACTAACATTGCATAAACTTCATTACCTAAATGTCAAGATTTCTGCGTTTCAATAGGGTATGCCAGCACACTAATAAGACGGAATATTCTGTATTCCAAAAAAACAAAAAAGACGGATCACCCCGTGATGATTCTATATCCATATTTTTCTACAACCCCTTACTATTTCCACGGCGCAAGAAAGATAGGGTCATACTCTAATTCATCGAGATGCTCCACCTCCCCCTCTACCCATTGTTGCTCTATCCGTTCGAACTCCTCTACCCAGCGATAGGTTCGTCTTCCTTTCGATTTTCGAGACGGTTTCCGAAACAACGAGCGAATCACTTCCGAAAATGGCTGGAAAAGAAGCAGACGGATTGTTCGCTTCACTTCTAACCATGTCCCCTTATACCCTGTTTTCACTTGTAGAAGGACTTGCAAGCAGTAAGTGATGAGTGCCACCCAGATTTGCGTATACACCGCGTTCTCGCTCGTTCCCCAAAACCGTTTGATTCGTAAATGTTGCTTCATCCATTTAAAAAACGTTTCAATTTTCCACCGACAGCGATACAAATCTGCGATTTCCTTGGCGGATCGATCGAAACAATTGGTCACTAAGACAATGACCGTTCCTTCGCTGTCCTTCGTTTGAATCAGGCGAAGGGGATGTTTCATTTTCGTCTTGTTCGTCCCAAGAACCCCTTCTTGATCCCGCATCATCGACTCGTCATCTGGGCGTTGTTCATTCCATACTTCGACAATCGCATTGTCTTTCAAACGGGTGATGAACGAAATTCCTTCTTCGCACAATCGATCGAACTGCTGGTAATCGACATATCCCCGATCGAATAAATAAATGGCTTCCTCATCGTAGGTGATGAGTTCCTCCATTTGTGTTCGATCTGCGTGTTTGGCAGGAAGGAGAACCCCTCGATCAGGAATCGTCATGTCGTTTTGCACCACCACCCGCAAATGAAGGCGAACGCCTGCTTTGATTTTCCGAAACGTTGCCCACGGATATTGCCCGATGCACATGCTCATCGTTGTCGAATCAATAATGTGTAATCGACGAATCTGTTCCACCGTCGGTGTTGCTTGGAGTTGACGCTGAATCGTCTGTACGAGATGATGGAAAATCGTCTCGAATAACGATGGAGAAAGATGTTTTAGCTTCCTTGATAGTTGCGACGTACTAATGGCATCCAACTCCAATTCCGTGTGAAGCTCTTTCGTGTCTTTTACGTGTTTCGCCATCGCTGTCAAGCTGTCGATTTCGTTGATTTGCGCAAAAATCAACAATTGTAAAAAACGATACGCAGACAGCTTTTTGATGTATTTATCTACGTCGATGATAGGGATTAGTTTCGAAAAAACACGCACATCGAGCTCTTTCCAAAGCGCTTGAAATGTGATACAATCCATGAGGAAACCTCCTTGTAATTAGGTGTTGGGTTGTGTGTGAAACATTCCTAATTATAAGGAGTTTTTTTATTTGTTGCATCCTTTTTTGTCTTCAGCTACTTGACAAAGCGAAAATTTTTTTATGCAAAGCTAATGATTATCCATATAAACAGTGCCGTCAATGTACTCTAATCGCTCATCGCTGCTTTGCCGCAAAGCAACGTATTGTTCATACGAAACGTTCGAAAAGCGAGGCAACGACATGTGCATCCCTCTTTTCTTTTCTTCCATTATACAACATGAGACGAATATAAGTCATTGCCCCCACGTTTCTGGATGTTCCCGCCAAGCGCGCAATGTCGCAAGCTCTTGTTCAGTAACGACTCCAAGCTCCACTGCCGCTTCAATTAAGGTATTATAATCAGTCAGCGTATAGACAGGAATGTGTTCTTCTTGAAATGCTTGTTTCCCTTTATCTAACCCGTATGTAAAAATCGCAACGACACCAAGCACCTCACAGCCTGCTTCGCGCAACGCCCGCACTGCGTTTAATGAACTTCCTCCGGTCGAAATTAAATCTTCGACGACAACAACCTTTTGCCCTGCTTCGACTTTTCCTTCAATCTGTTTTCCTTTTCCGTGCCCTTTCGCTTGGCTGCGCACGTAACACATCGGCAAGTTGAGACGATCGCTCGTCCATGCGGCATGTGGAATGCCGGCAGTTGCCGTTCCAGCGATCACTTCTACATCTGGAAAGTGTGCCCGAATAAGCGCAGTGAGTTCCTCTGCAATCGCACTTCTAACCGCCGGATACGCCAACGTCAACCGATTATCGCAATAAATTGGCGATTTCATCCCTGATGACCATGTAAATGGCGCGCTAGGATTCAAAGATACCGCCCCGATTTGTAACAATTGTGTCGCCACTTCCTTTTTCATCTTCTCTCTCCTCCATTCCATTCCCATTGTAGCCGCTCATACGCCGCATATGGATCAAAAGCGCGGGTGATGCTTCTTCCAACGA
Source organism: Anoxybacillus amylolyticus (assembly GCF_001634285.1). Classification (GTDB taxonomy): domain Bacteria; phylum Bacillota; class Bacilli; order Bacillales; family Anoxybacillaceae; genus Anoxybacteroides; species Anoxybacteroides amylolyticum. The sequence goes on along the minus strand of NZ_CP015438.1, from coordinate 1,388,215 downwards.
CGATTAGGCTTGCACCTAGCTTCCGTGCCTCATACGGTGTGACAACGCGAACTTGGTCGTTTTTGTCATCGTTGGCAAAGCGAATCCCAGGCGTAACCGTTAAAAACTGTTCCCCGCATCGTTCGCGAATGAGCGGCACTTCTTTCGCCGAGCAAACGACGCCATCAAGCCCGCTCTCTTTCGCAAGCGACGCATAATGTAGCACCGTTTCTTCCATCGGGCGCGCAATCCAAAGCTCATCACGAAGCATTTGTTCACTTGTACTTGTCAGCTGCGTTACCGCAATACAATGCGGGCGGCGCGCTCCGCTTGGCGTTCCTAATTCCAATCCTTCGAGCGCTGCTTGCATCATTTGCGTGCCGCCAGCGGCATGCACGTTCACTAAATCAACCCCTAGGCGAGCGAGCCCTTTCATCGCCTGTTTTACCGTATTCGGAATATCGTGAAGCTTTAAGTCTAAAAAAATGCGGTGCCCTTGTTCTTTCAATTCCGCAATCATCGTTGATCCTTCTTGGTAATATAGTTCCATGCCAACTTTAACAAACAACGATGTACTAGAAAACGGTCGTAAAAACTCATTCACTTCCTGTTTCGATGCAAAATCAAGCGCCACAATAAACGGTTGGTCCACCTTTTTTCCAGCTCCTTCCCGTGCATTCGGAAATATGGTCAAAGCCAAGCTTATCAAGCAATGCCGGTAGCTCGGCAATAATGTTCGGACAAACGAACGGGTCGACGAAATTCGCTGTCCCGACCGCAACAGCGCTTGCGCCAGCATAGAAAAATTCAATCACATCTTCCGCTGATTGAATACCACCCATTCCGATAATTGGAATCGATACCGTCTGACTCACTTCATAAATCATGCGAATCGCAATCGGTTTAATCGCTGGTCCAGATAGCCCGCCGGTACGATTTGCTAAAATTGGTTCTGCCGTTTTCACATCAATGCGCATACCAAGCAACGTATTGATCATCGTCAAGCCGTCCGCCCCTGCCGCTTCGATTGCTTTCGCCATCTCGACAATGTTCGTCACATTTGGCGATAGCTTCACATACACGGGCACTTCTGACACTGCTTTCACGAGCTTCGTCAATTCGGCCGCCACTTCCGGTACTGTTCCAAACGCAATCCCGCCTTTTTTCACATTTGGGCATGAAATGTTTAGTTCGAGCGCATGAACGTTTGGCGCTTGTGAAATGCGTTTGGCGACTTCGACATAATCTTCCATCGTCGAACCAGCGACATTGGCAATAATCGGCACGTCATATTGGGCTAGCCACGGAAGTTCTTCCTCCATTACTTTTTTCAAGCCGGGATTTTGCAGGCCGATCGCGTTTAACATGCCGCTTGGCGTTTCCGCTACGCGCGGTGTTGGATTACCAAAGCGCGCCTCAAGCGTCGTCGCTTTAATCATGATCGCCCCAAGCACGCTCAAATCATAAAGTTTCGCATATTCCCGACCAAATCCGAAACAGCCGGATGCCGGCATAATCGGATTTTTTAATGAAAGTCCTGGCAGTTCCACCGCTAACTTACTCATAACACGACCTCCCCTGCTTTAAACACCGGCCCGTCGCTGCAAACTTTTTTGTACGCTGTCTCGCTGTTTGGCACGCGGCAAACACAAGCAAAACAAGCACCGATGCCGCAGCCCATCCGCTCTTCGAGTGACAAATACACCTCTTTGTTCGAAAACTTTTGTTCCAATGCCTTTAACATTGGTTTCGGTCCGCACGCATACAGCACATCAAATGAAGTGATTCGCGCATCGATCACCTCAGTGACAAAGCCTTTCGTTCCGTAAGATCCGTCAACGGTTGCGACATACGTTTCACCAAGCTCGGCAAACTTTTGTTCATAAAAGACGACATCTTTCGTTTGAAAGCCGAGCACAACCGTCACCAAAACTCCCTTTTTCACTAACTGCTTTGCTAGTTCATACAGCGGCGGGACGCCGATGCCGCCGCCGACAAGAAGGGCGCGCTGCCCTGTTTTCGCCGCTTCAATTGGAAACCCATTCCCAAGCGGACCGAGCACATCGACCATTTCCCCCGGCCGTTTTTGCGAAAGGAGCATTGTCCCCGCTCCTTCCGCCCGATAAATAATCGTACATTCATCCGCTTCTTTGTTGATGTCACAAAGGCTGAGCGGTCGCCGCAACAACGGATTGGCTTGCTCCATCACTTTTATATGAACGAATTGTCCCGGCTCGTTCATTTCAGCAACAAGCGCACCAGCTAACCTTATTTGATAAATATTTTTCGCGATTCGTTCGTGATGAACGATCGTCATTTTTTCTGTTTTCATGCGTACACCTTCTTTTCCGACATCGCCGTCGTTGAAAACGTCATCGATTCGATGACTAAGAGCATTGCTTTTGCTGTATCAAGCGACGTTAAGCACGGAATACCATTTTCGACTGCTTCGCGGCGAATGCGGAAGCCGTCGCTTTCCGGCTGTTTTCCTTTCGTTAGGGTATTGATGACGACTTGCGCTTTTCCTTGGCGAATGATATCTAAAATGTTCGGCGACTCAGAATGAATTTTATTGACAACCGTCACTGGAATGTTTGCCGCCCGTAACGTTTCTGCCGTTCCGTTCGTTGCCAATAGTTGATAGCCGATCTCGTAGAAGCGGCGCGCTAACTCAATCGCTTCTTCTTTATCTTTATCGGCAACCGTCAATAATACGGCTCCGTGTGGACGAATATGGATGCCGGAAGCAACAAGCCCTTTGTATAACGCTTTTTCAAATGTTTGATCTTTTCCGATCACTTCGCCCGTCGATTTCATTTCCGGCCCGAGCGAAATGTCGACATTGCGAAGTTTAGCAAACGAGAAGACCGGTGCTTTTACATATACCCCTTCGCTTGCCGGCTTTAACCCTGTCTTGTAACCGAGATCCGCAAGTTTTGCCCCTAAAATCACTTTTGTGGCGATATTCGCCATCGGAACATCGGTAATTTTGCTTAAAAACGGAACGGTGCGACTTGAGCGTGGATTCACTTCTAACACGTACACTTCATTTTTATACATCACAAACTGAATGTTTAACAAACCGACAATTCGTAGCCCTCTCGCCAGCTTCACCGTGTAATCGACAATTTTTTGTTGAATATCACTTGTTAACGTCTGCGGCGGATAGACAGCAATCGAGTCGCCGGAGTGAACACCCGCCCGTTCAATATGTTCCATAATGCCTGGAATAAATACGGTTTCTCCGTCCGAGATCGCATCGACTTCAATTTCTTTTCCGATTAAATATCGGTCAATGAGCACTGGATGCTGCGGATTCACTTTCACCGCGTTTTCCATATAATGCAACAGCTCTTCTTCTTTGTATACAATTTCCATCGCGCGGCCGCCGAGCACATACGACGGGCGAACGAGCACCGGATAGCCGATTTCTTCGGCGATGCGCACCGCCTCACGAACGGAAAACGCCGTTTTTCCTTTCGGTTGCGGGATGCCTAATTGCGACAACGTTTGTTCAAACTTATCGCGGTTTTCCGCACGGTCTAAATCTTCGAGTGATGTGCCGAGAATGCGCACACCGCGCGCAGCCAGTTCAGCCGCTAAGTTAATCGCCGTCTGGCCGCCAAATTGCACAATGACACCAACCGGCTGTTCTAAATCAATGACGTGCATCACGTCTTCGATCGTTAACGGCTCAAAATACAACTTGTCGGAAATGCTAAAGTCGGTCGATACCGTTTCCGGATTGTTGTTAATAATAATTGCTTCATATCCCGCTTCTTTAATCGCCCAAACCGAGTGAACGGTCGCGTAGTCAAATTCGATGCCTTGCCCGATGCGAATCGGACCGGACCCAAGAACGACGACGCTTTCGCGAGGAGTGACGATTGATTCGTTTTCGTCTTCATACGTGCTATAGTAATATGGCGTTTCTGACTCAAACTCAGCCGCGCACGTATCAACCATCTTGTAAACAGGGACGATGCCGGCTTGTTTACGCATATGATACACATCGCGTTCATTCATGTTCCAAAGTTTCGCAATCGCCACATCGGAAAAGCCCATTTGTTTCGCCTTCCGCAACATGCCGATGTCGCCAACGTGTTCGCGGACAACCGCCTCGTATTGAACGATACGGGCAATTTTTGTTAAAAAGAAGCGGTCGATTTGGCTCCATTCGTGAATTTGTTCGATAGAAATACCGCGACGAAACGCTTCCGCGATGTAAAACAGCCGCTCATCGCCTGCTTTGCGAATGCGTTTTTCGAGCAACTCCGCGCTCACATCGCCTTTTATGTCAAGATGGTACACATTCGTTTCCAACGAACGCACCGCTTTCAGCAACGACTCTTCAAACGTCCGGCCGATCGCCATTACCTCGCCGGTCGCTTTCATTTGTGTACCGAGATGACGGTTGGCGGACTCAAATTTATCAAACGGAAAGCGCGGAATTTTTGTCACCACATAGTCAAGCGCTGGTTCAAAGCAAGCATACGTTTTGCCAGTCACTGGATTGATCATTTCATCAAGCGTCAACCCAACAGCAATTTTTGCGGCAAGCTTGGCAATCGGATAGCCAGTCGCCTTTGACGCAAGCGCAGAAGAACGGCTAACGCGTGGATTCACTTCAATAACATAGTAATGAAAACTATGCGGATCAAGTGCAAGCTGGACGTTACAACCTCCTTCAATGCCAAGCGCACGAATAATGCGCAACGACGCATTGCGCAACAATTGATATTCGCGGTCGCTTAACGTTTGACTCGGTGCGACGACGATCGAATCGCCTGTATGAATGCCGACAGGATCGATATTTTCCATATTACATACGACAATCGCATTATCGTTTGAGTCGCGCATTACTTCATACTCAATTTCTTTATAGCCCGCAATGCTTTTTTCTAGCAAACATTGGTGAACAGGGCTTAATTTTAAACCGCTCGAAACAATCTCGATCAACTCTTCTTCGTTCGTACAAATGCCCCCCCCTGTTCCGCCGAGCGTAAACGCCGGACGAACGATGACCGGATAGCCGACTTTTTCTACAAACCCGTATGCTTCTTCTAAGCTATGAATAATTTCACTTTCCGGGACTGGCTCGCCTAATTCATTCATCAAGGCGCGGAACAATTCGCGGTCTTCCGCTTTTTCAATCGCTTCTAATTTCGTCCCGAGAATTTCTACTCCGCATTCTTCAAGTATGCCCGCTTTCGCCAACTCAACGGCTAAATTCAGCCCCGTCTGGCCGCCAAGCGTCGGCAAAATCGCATCCGGCCGCTCCTTGCGGATAATGCGGGAAACAAACTCAAGCGTCAACGGCTCCATATAGACTTTGTCGGCAATTTCCGTATCGGTCATAATCGTCGCCGGATTAGAGTTGACTAAAATGACTTTGTATCCTTCTTCTTTCAGCGCCAGACACGCTTGCGTTCCGGCGTAGTCAAATTCCGCTGCTTGCCCGATCACAATCGGACCAGAACCGATGACGAGAATCGTTTCGATATCTTGACGTTTAGGCATGGACGATCTCCCCTTCTTTTTTAAACTGTTCAATCATCGCCATAAATTCATCAAACAAGCCGTTCGCATCTTCCGGCCCTGGCGAAGCTTCCGGATGGTATTGCACCGTAAACGCCGGAACATCGAGGTGCCGAAGCCCTTCAATCGTTCCGTCGTTCAACGCAACGTGCGTCACTTCTAAACGGGTATTTCGCAATGACTCCGCGTTGACCGTATAGCCATGGTTTTGCGACGTAATCGCCACTTTTCCGGTCGCCAAATGTTTGACCGGGTGGTTCGAACCGCGATGGCCAAATTTCATTTTCTCCGTATCCGCCCCACAAGCGAGCGCAAACAACTGATGACCAAGGCAAATGCCAAAGAGCGGAACGCGTCCAAGAACGCCTTGAATCATATCAATCGCTTCCGGCACATCTTTCGGGTCTCCTGGTCCGTTCGATAACATGACACCATCTGGATGCAAGCGCAATACGTCTTGGGCAGTCGCATTGTACGGGAGAACGATGACATCGCAGTCTCGCTTATTTAATTCGCGCAAAATGCCGTGCTTCATGCCAAAATCAATTAAAACGACCCGATGGCCGCGACCTGGGCTTGGATAAGCACTTTTCGTCGACACCCGTTTTACTTGATCACGTGGGAATTCTGTTTTCTGCAAATACATAACTGCTTCCGTCACATCGACATCCATATTGCAAATCATTCCTTTTAACGTACCGTATTGCCGGATAATGCGGGTCAATTTACGTGTATCAATGCCTGCTAAGCCGGGGATTTTTTTTTCTTTGAAATATTTATCAAGGGTCATCTCACTCCGCCAATTCGAAGGAGCATCGCATATCTCTTTTACAATCAATCCATGAATCGATGGTTCAATCGATTCAAAATCGTCGCGATTAATGCCATAGTTGCCGATGAGCGGATACGTCATTGTGACAATTTGTCCGCAATACGATGGATCGGATAAAATTTCTTGATAGCCGGTCATTCCTGTATTAAAGACAACTTCTCCTACCTTTTGTTCTGTGCTCCCAAACGCTTCCCCGACGAAAAATGTCCCGTCTTCTAAAATGAGTTGTCGCTTCATTGCTCTCTTCCTTTCTCCCAAACAATTTTTCCATTCACGACTGTCATCGTTGGCCATCCTTTGCATGTCCAACCGGCAAACGGCGTATTTTTTCCTTTCGATGCAAACGTAGCCGGATCAATCATTTGTTCTGCCTGCAAATCGATAATCGTGATATCCGCTTTGGCACCGACAGCCAATGTCCCTTGGTTCAGTTGAAACGCTTCTGACGGTTTTTTCGTCAACCAATCAATAAGCTGCTTTAATGTGCAAATGTTCGTTTCAACGAAATGCGTGTAAAGGAGCGGGAACGCCGTTTCCAACCCAACGATGCCAAACGGTGCTAGTTCCATTCCTTCCTGTTTTTCGGCTTCTGTATGCGGTGCATGATCGGTCGCGATAAAATCGATCGTCCCATCAAGCAATCCTTCAATCAACGCTTCCCGATCTTCTTTGCTTCTTAGCGGCGGATTCATTTTAAAGTTCGCATCAAGCCCAGGGATATCTTCATCACAAAGAAGAAGATGGTGCGGCGTCACTTCTGCAGTGACGCGAATGCCCGCCCGTTTCGCTTCACGCACAACCCGAACCGATTCTTTCGTGCTGATATGACAGACGTGATAATGACATCCCGTTGCTTCCGCTAACAATACATCGCGAGCGATATGAACCGATTCCGCTACCGACGGAATCCCGCGAAGACCGTGCTTTTTCGCAAACATCCCGTCGTGGACGCAGCCTTTATACGTAAGCGATTCCTCTTCGCAATGAGCGACAATTGCCATGTCAAGCGCGGCGGCTTGCTTCATCGCTTCATACATCATATGGGCGTTTTGTACGCCAACCCCATCATCTGTAAAAGCAAATGCCCCTGCTTCTTTTAATGCCGCAAAATCGGTCTGCTCTTTTCCGAGCTGGCGAATCGTAATCGCCGCGTACGGAAGAACATTTACATGGGCGGTTTGGCAGATGCGTTCAACGAGCCAATCCATTTGCTCTTTCGTATCAGGTACAGGACGAGTATTCGGCATCGCCGCAACCGTTGTAAAACCGCCTTTGGCCGCCGCAAGCGTGCCGGTTGCAATCGTTTCTTTATGTTCCCCTCCCGGTTCGCGCAAATGTACGTGCAAATCGATAAATCCTGGCGCCAGCAGTTGACCGGCGACATCGATTACTGCATCTTCATTCCCCGCTGCGATCGTTGGGGCGATTTCAGCGATCACGTCTTTGGCGATTTTGATTTCTGTTGGCACAAGCACCCCTGCTTCATTAAGCGAACGACCATTTTTTAAAATAATAGCCATTGTTTATTCCCCCTTCCTTGGCTTGAAGCGCCCGTTTTAATACCGCCATCCGCACATATACGCCGTTTTCCATCTGTTTGAAAATGCGCGAGCGCTCGCACTCGACTAAATTGCTCGCGATCTCGACATCACGATTGACTGGTGCTGGGTGTAAAATAATGCTTTTTGGTTTCATCATTTGTTCTCGCGCAATGGTTAGCCCGTATTGCTCGTGGTATTGCGCCTTCGTTAGCCCCATTTTTTCTCCGTGCCGTTCATGTTGAATGCGAAGAAGCATAACGACGTCTGCTTCGCGAACAGCTGTATCCAAATCAACGTACGTTCCATATGGATTTGTGTCGTCTTTCCATTGTTCCGGGCTAGAAAACAGCACCGTTGCCCCAAGCCTTGTCAAGACTTCCGCATTCGAACGAGCCACTCGGCTATGGCGAATATCCCCAACAATCGCAATCGTCAAGCCGCGAAACGTGTCAAACTCTTGCCGAATCGTTAGTAAATCTAATAATGACTGGGTCGGGTGATGACCGCAACCGTCACCGGCGTTAATAATCGGAATGCCCACCGAGTGGCGAAGCGGTTCAAAATAACGGTCTTCTGGATGACGAATGACCACGGCCTGCACCCCGATCGACTCAAGCGTCCGAATCGTATCATATAACGTTTCCCCTTTTTGGACGCTTGATGTTTCGACATCAAACGGGATGACATGAAGCCCTAATTTTCTTTCCGCTACTTCAAAGCTACATTTCGTCCGTGTGCTCGGTTCAAAAAATAAGTTGGCGACAAATCCAGGCGTTTGTATGTGCCAGTGCGACCCGCGCGCAAATTGTTCCGCTTCATCTAATAATGCGAGAATCTCTTCTATCGATAACTCTGTTAACGTCAACAAATGGTTCATCGTCCGTTCCCCCTTGTATTGAAGTCAAAAGCGACTTTCCGTATGGTTAGTTTGCAAAAAAAGCACCCTGCCTAACCGACAGGGTGCTGCACCGTTTTTGGGCGTAAAAAGGTGTAGGAAAAGAAACCGCTTTTCGCATTCGGTTTTTCCTTTTTACGCGAACAGGAACACCCTTTTAAGTCTCGCGGGACTTAATTAAAAGGTGATGTTACGCTACATGGTCATTATTCTCTTCTAGTTCAAACATGTTTTCGTTTACTGGCGGACGGCCAGGCAAGATTAAGTTTAAGATGACCCCGATAATCGCGGCAAGTGCCATTCCTTGAATTTGGAACGTTTCTGACACTTTTAAAATCGCGCCGCCGATACCGATGACGAGAATAACAGACGAAATCACTAAGTTTCGTTTGTCGCCGAAATCTACTTTACTGTCCACAAGCATCCGTAACCCGGAAGAAGCGATAATCCCGAAGAGAAGAATCGATACACCGCCCATGACCGGTGTCGGAATCGAGCTGATGAGAGCAGTAATTTTACCGACAAACCCGAAGATAATCGCTAACACCGCCGCGCCTGCCAACACGTACACGCTATAGACGCGCGTAATGGCTAACACGCCGATATTTTCCCCATACGTCGTTTTTGGCGGTCCGCCGATTAACGCCGAAATCATTGTCGCTGTGCCGTCACCTAAAATGGAGCGATGTAACCCAGGATTTTTAATATAATCGCGACCAACAACTTTGCTTAACACAAGCTGGTGACCGATATGCTCAGACAGTGTTACAACAGCGACCGGCACCATAAGAAGGACGATTTGCCCCGTAAGGTGAATCGGGTAGTCGATGCCTGGCAACAAGAAGTCTGGCATTTCAAACAGTTTTGCTTTTGCTACTTTCGATAAATCGACAACGCCGATGATTAGTGCATATACATACCCGACGATAATTCCTGCTAATACTGGTACTAAGCTAAACAAGCCGCGCGAGAAAATCGAGCAGATAATTGTTGCAGCAAGCGTTACAAGCGCTACAGAAAAATACGTAAGGTTATATTTCCCATCCGGTCCGTTCATCGCCATGCCAACTGCGACGTTCGCTAACCCTAAGCCGATGACGATAATGACTGGGCCGACGACAACTGGCGGCAATAAGCTCATAATCCAGCGGTAGCCTGCCTTTTTAATAATGAGCGCTACTACGCCGTATACCAGTCCAGCGAGAAAGCTGCCAATCATCGCTGCTCCAGGTCCTCCAGCTGCTTTCGCGGCAATAATCGGCGAGATGAACGCAAACGAGGAGCCGAGATAGGCCGGCACTTGCCATTTCGTGATAATTAAAAAGGCAAGCGTGCCAAGACCGCTCGAAATGAGCGCCATCGCAGGACTTAATCCGACAAGATATGGGACTAAAATCGTTGCGCCAAACATCGCGAATAAATGTTGCAAGCTTAAGGTTACCCATTGCAACGGTGAAGGTACATCTTTAATATCCAATACTGGTTTGTTCATCGTTTTTCCTCCTCCATAATAAAAACCCTCTTCGCGCAAGGCACAAAGAGGGTATGATAAATCTCCCCCCTTTGTCAGCCTCGCAGGACTGCCTTTAAAAAGGGTGTTTCGCTATTTTTCATGAATGCTTACTTGATCTAATCCGTCCACTTCTTGCAGTTCGACGACAATCATTTCAGCGCTTGACGTCGGAATATTTTTGCCAACAAAATCAGCACGAATCGGCAATTCGCGATGACCGCGGTCAACTAACACGGCCAGCTGAATTTGCGCCGGGCGACCAAAATCCATAATCGCATCCATCGCCGCGCGCACCGTTCGACCGGTAAACAACACATCGTCGACGAGCACTACCTTTTTCTCCGTGACGTCAAACGGAATCGCCGAGCCTTTTACGAGCGGCTCTTTGTCGCTCGTTTTCGTCGTTAAATCATCGCGGTACAGCGTAATATCCAATTCCCCAACCGCAAGGGCGTTACCTTCAATTTGTTCAATCCGCTCCGCGAGCCGTTTTGCTAAATAAATGCCGCGCGTTTTAATGCCGACAAGCACGCAATCATCCACACCTTTGTTCCGCTCAATAATTTCATGGGCGATGCGCGTCAAGGCGCGGCGAATCGCTTGTTCATCCATGACAACTGCTTTTTGCATGTTTTCACCTCCATACAAAAACCCTCTCACCGGTTGGCGAGAGGGCAGAGTGGTGTCCTTCACATCCGCTACCTTCTCAGCCTCACAGGACTGCACTTAAAGGTTCTTGCTCACTTGAGTTTATTGTACGTGTCGCTTTATTGTTTGTCAACGATTATTTCGTAACAAATCGAGCAATTGTTCAAACTCTTGTGGAAGCGGTGCTTCAAACTCCAAATATTCTCCCGTGCGCGGATGACGAAACCCTAAGATGCCTGCATGCAGCGCTTGGCCATCAATCGGCAGCGTCCTTTTCGGTCCGTATTTCGGGTCCCCTGCAAGCGGATAGCCGATATATTTCATATGGACGCGAATTTGATGCGTCCTTCCTGTTTCCAGTTGGCATTCAATAAATGTATAGTCCAAAAATCGCTCTAGCACGCGAAAGTGCGTAACCGCTTCTTTCCCATCTTCCACCACTGCCATACTTTGCCGGTCGTGTTTGTCGCGGCCAATCGGCGCGTCAATCGTGCCGTAATCGTGCGGAATGACGCCATGAACAATCGCTTTATATTTACGCGTCACTGTTTTGTGAACGAGCTGATTAACAAGCGACTCGTGCGCCATATCGTTTTTTGCGACCATTAATAATCCGGACGTATCTTTGTCAATTCGATGGACGATTCCAGGACGCAAAACGCCGTTAATCCCTGATAAATCTTTACAGTGGGCAAGCAATCCGTTCACGAGCGTTCCGCGCATATGTCCTGGCGCTGGATGGACAACCATCCCACGCGGCTTGTTGACGACGAGAACGTCTGCATCTTCATAATAAATGTCCAGAATCATTTCTTCCGGTTCTACATCGAGCGGCTCTGGCTCTGGCAGCGTAATCGTTACCTCGTCGCCAGCCGAACATTTATAGTTCGCCTTTACCACTTTTCCATCCACCGTCACTAAACCGTCTTTCAGCCATTGTTGTACTTGCGAGCGCGACCATTCTTCGTTTAAAGCGGCAATGACTTTGTCAATTCGCTCGCGGTCGTATGCTTCCTCAATCTGAAACGTGACTACATCCATTATTCATTCTCCTTCTCTTTCGCACTCATCATAAACGTTTGGAGAAAGACGAGCGCTACGCCAATGCATAAAGCAGAATCGGCAATATTAAAAATCGGAAAATTGTATGTGCCAATATACGTATGAATAAAATCGACGACTTCTTTGCGAATGAGCCGGTCAATAAAATTCCCGATCGCTCCGCCGAGCATCAAGCCAAGCGCTACGCCAAACAATCGTTCTTCGCGTGGCAAGCGCTGAATATAAATGACTAAGCCTATGACAACTACAATCGTAATAAGATAAAACAACCAAAATTGTCCTTGCAAAATGCCCCACGCTGCCCCACGGTTGCGGTGGGAAGTAATATATAATGCGTTTGGAATAATGGTGACACTCTCGCCAATTTTCATTTTGGTTGCAACTAACCATTTTGTCAATTGATCGAGCGCGATTACTAGAAGTGCAATCATATAATAAAGCACACAATTCCCTCCAACTCGACATATGTACTTATGAATTGTAACATACGGATAAAGAAATAGACAACGACTGCCTATTTTTTCAGAAAAATAAGCCCGCCTCATGAGGCGGGCTTTTGATTAGGCGCTATAATGCTCTTTAACGATGTGTGCGCAGCGTGGACATAGCGTTGGGAACGCTTCATTTTGACCAACGTCTGGAGTTACTATCCAGCAACGTTCGCACGTTTCTCCATCCGCCGGACGTACAACAATCGCCATGCTTGCAAATTTTTGCGCTGTTTCTGGCGCCGCATCATACGACCCGGCGATTTCAAAGCCAGATACGATAAAGAGCTGCTTTAAGCTTTCGTTGATAGACTCTATCAACTGTTTCGTTTCCGCTGTCGGATAGACCGCCACGTGCGCTGTTAACGATTTGCCGATTACTTTTTCGTTTCGGGCAACTTCTAGCGCTTTTAACACGTCGTCACGCACGTTCATAAACGCATCCCATTTCGCAAGCAATGCTTCTGCTCCTTCGATTTCCAATGCGTCTGGCATATCAACAAGCTGTACGCTTTCTTCTGTTTCTTTCCGGTTCGGAATATGCCCCCATACTTCATCGGCCGTGTGCGGCAAAATTGGCGCGACGAGCTTCGTTAACGCGACAAGCGTTTCGTACAGCACCGTTTGGATCGCACGACGGTCATGAGCGTCTTTTGCTTCAATATAGAGAATATCTTTGGCGAAATCTAAATAAAAGGCACTTAAATCGACTGTGCAGAAGTTATTCACTTCATGATAAATCACCGCAAAATCGTACGTTTCGTAAGAACGTTTCACTTTGTCAATTAAGCGGTTTAATTTAACGAGCATGTAACGATCGACTTCGCGCAACTTGTCAATCGAAACAGCGTTTGGATTCGGGTCAAAATCAAATAAGTTCCCGAGCAAGAAACGGAACGTATTGCGAATTTTCCGGTATACTTCTGCTACTTGTTTTAAAATGCTATCAGAAATGCGCACATCCGCTTGGTAATCGACAGAGGCAACCCAAAGCCGCAAAATATCCGCACCTAGTTGCTCCATTACTTTGGCCGGGACGACGACATTGCCGAGCGATTTGCTCATTTTTCGCCCTTCGCCATCAAGCACAAACCCGTGGCTTAACACTTCTTTATACGGCGCTTTCCCAGTAACCGCAACAGCTGTGGAGAGGGAAGAGTTAAACCAGCCGCGATATTGGTCTGAACCTTCTAAATAAAGGTCTGCCGGACGCTGCAGATCGTCGCGCTCTTCTAGCACTGCTTGATGCGAAGAACCAGAGTCAAACCAAACGTCCATAATGTCAGTTTCTTTCGTAAAGCGGCCGTTCGGGCTGCCTGGATGTGTAAATCCTTCCGGCAATAAATCTTTCGCTTCGCGCTCAAACCAAACATTCGAACCATACTGTCTAAATAAGTTCGATACGTGTTCAATCGTTTCGTCCGTAATAATTGGTTCGCCGTTTTCCGCATAAAAGACCGGAATTGGCACCCCCCATGCCCGTTGACGCGAAATGCACCAGTCGCCACGGTCGCGAACCATGTTATATAAACGCGTTTCGCCCCAAGCTGGCACCCAGCTCGTTTCTTGCACGGCTTGCAAAAGTTCGTTGCGAATTTTATCAATGGATGCAAACCATTGCGCTGTTGCTCGGAAAATGGTCGGTTGCTTCGTACGCCAGTCGTGCGGATACGAGTGCGTAATAAAGCTTAGCTTTAACAATGCACCGACTTCGTTTAATTTTTCCGTAATCGCTTTGTTCGCTTCATCATAAAAAAGACCAGCAAAGCCCGGCGCTTCTTCTGTCATATACCCACGTTCGTCCACTGGGCAAAGCACACCTAAACCGTATTTTTGTCCGACGATAAAGTCATCTTCCCCGTGCCCTGGCGCTGTATGAACACAGCCAGTTCCGGCATCCGTCGTGACATGTTCCCCGCAAACGACGAGCGAATCGCGGTCATACAACGGATGTTTCGCCACGACATACTCGAGTTCTTTTCCTTTCAACGTTTTGCGGACAACAGTACCTTCCCAACCAAGCTCTTCTGTCACCGATTCTAATAGCGCCGATGCCACCACATATTTTGCTTCGGCCACTTGAACGACGCTATATTCCAAGTCAGGATGGACCGCGATTCCTAAGTTCGCTGGAATCGTCCAAGGAGTTGTCGTCCAAATGACCATTTTTTCGTCTCCTTCGAGTACCCCTTTTCCGTCTTTAATAGAGAAAGCAACATAAATCGACGGAGAGCGTTTATCTTTATATTCAATTTCCGCTTCTGCTAACGCTGATTCGCTCGACGGGGACCAATACACTGGCTTCAATCCTTTATAAATCAAGCCTTTCTTCGCCATTTCCCCAAACACTTTAATTTGTTGCGCTTCATATTCTGGCTTTAACGTAATGTACGGATTGTCCCAATCCCCTCGCACGCCAAGCCGCTTAAATTGTTGGCGCTGATTGTCAATTTGCTCATATGCGTACTCTTCGCAACGTTTGCGGAATTCGGCGACGCTCATTTCTTTCCGGTTCACGCCTTTATTTTTCGTGAGCGCCGTTTCGATTGGCAGCCCGTGCGTATCCCATCCAGGGACATACGGTGCACAGTAGCCACTCATCGATTTGTAGCGAACGATAAAGTCTTTCAAAATTTTATTGAGGGCATGCCCCATATGAATGTCGCCGTTCGCATACGGCGGTCCGTCATGCAACACAAACAACGGTCGACCTTTCGTACGTTCCTGCACTTTTCGATAAATGTCCATTTCTTCCCATTCCGCTTGAATTTGCGGCTCACGTTGCGGCAAATTCCCGCGCATTGGGAAGTCAGTTTGTGGCATTAATAACGTGTCTTTGTAATCCATCCTTCATTCCTCCAGTGTATTAATCAATAAAAAAACCGCCCTCTCCCACAAAAGGGACGAGAACGGTCTCGCGGTACCACCCTTATTGACTATATAAAATAGTCCTCTCTGCATTCGTTAACGGGAATGACACGCCATTGCTTACTTACTTTCTTTCAGCATGGAACTCGAGGGTGATCTTCACTCTTTCGCTTATGCTAGGCTTCCACCGCCCCTAGCTCGCTGTCATAAGTGGAGAAAGAGCTACTGTCCCTTTCATCGTCGATTCGTTATTCTTTTCGCCGCATTTTCGTATTATGATTATATGCAAACGAACAAAATTCGTCAAGATTGGCTTATATTTTCCTGTTCGTCCAATTCAATCTCTTTTACTTCGTATTCCATTAAGTGGTCCCAATCTTCGTTATTTAACATCTCAAGTTGCGCTTCGACAAGCATGCGGAAACGTGTCCGAAAAACTTTGGATTGCCGCTTCAACTCTTCGATTTCAAGCGCGATTTTCCGCGATTTTGAAAGCGCCTCGCTAATGATGCGATCGGCGTTTTTCTCCGCTTCTTTGATGATAAGTTTTGCTTCTTTTTGCGCATTTCGCTTCACTTCTTCTGCTGTTTCTTGCGCAATTAATATGGATTTATTTAACGTTTCTTCAATGTTAGTAAAATAACTCAATCGCTCTGTTAATTCTGCCACTTTTTCTTCTAACTGTTTTTTTTCCCGAATCACCATTTCATAATCTTTAATTACTTGGTCTAAAAACTCATTTACTTCATCTTCGTCATATCCGCGAAAGCCTTTGCTAAATTCTTTATTATGAATATCTAATGGCGTTAAAGGCACGAATGCCACCTCCGTCTATATCTTTCCTTTTTACGTTTATTCGACACTTTTCCCGAAATTCCTGCCACGATTCGATTATTTTTGCGTCCCTATGTGGAGGCGAAAACGATCCTTTTTTGTTTTTCCATCAATCGAAAAAAGCTTCAACCGACCAAGTCCGCGCGCCGAAATCGTATCACCTTCTTTGCATTCCGCGTGCGCTTGTTCGACAATTTTCCAATTTATTTTAATGAGTCCGTTTGCAATCAACGTTTGTACATGTTGTCGCGACGCGCCAAACGCTTGCGCAACTACTGCATCAACCCTTAAAGAAGAAACGGTAATCGTTGCTTCATTCCATTGTTCGTTTAACACAATGATTTCTGTTAACGGTTTTTCTTCGACCGTCACTTTCGTTTTTCCGACTGCTTGCAAATGAAGCTGAACGTATGAAGCGATTTCTTTTGCCACGAGAAATTGCACATCGTCTTCTTTCATCAGTACATCGCCAAACTTGCTGCGCTTTACCCCAAGCGACATTAACGTCCCGAGCACTTGCCGATGAGTGAGCGAAATAAACTTCCGCGGATAATGAAGCGAAAAAAGCGCAAGCTGAAAATCTTCTTCTTCCGGCTGAAAGTACGGTGGATATAAAAGCGCTCGTTTGCGCTCGACAAACGAGGCACCGCCAAAAAAGGAAACGCACACGTCCTCATCGTCCCCGATCACAAGCTTGACAATTTCTTGTTCGCGCGGGTCGAGGAAATCGGTCAATCTAGGGCTATAGTTCGTGTGCACACTTTCTCTCCATTCAATCACTTGATCAATAAAATGGTGTTCTTCTTTGCGAAAATGTTGATATATATTCATTCCTACCCCTTACTTTCTCATGAAGAAAGGAACCCTTTGTGGATTCCTTACACTAAATGTAACATGCTAAACAACGCATGCAGCCCACGTGTTGCAAAATTAAGCACAATTAACGCGGCAATGGGCGACACGTCAATCATGCCGAGTGGCGGAATAATGCGGCGGAACGGCTCTAAATACGGCTCGCAAATTGCTGCTAACAGCTGGCCGATTTTCGTACCGCGCGCGTTCGGAAACCATGACATTAAAATATAAACGATTAACGCATATGAATATATTTCAATAAGCGTTGTTAAAAACGTAAGCAACGTATACATACATTACCACCTTTTCATTGTTGTTTCATCGTCCGATATTGCGGAAATCGTGCCGGATACATCAACATTATCCGGCGTGCATAAGAAGATTTTTGTACCGACTTGCTGAATATCTCCACCAATCGCATAAACCGTTCCGCTTAAAAAATCGACAATGCGCTTCGCTTGATCGTGTGGAATGCGCTGTAAATTCACAACAACCGCGCGGCGGTTTTTTAAATGGTCAGCGATTTCTTGTGCTTCTGCATATGCTCTCGGTTCGATAAGCACCACTTTCGACGATTTTTGCACACTTTGCAAGCTGACGACGTTTTGCTTCGCTCCTTTTGCTGGCTGCTGAGGCTCTTCCTCTTCTACATACTCTTCCTCATATTCTTCATAATCATCCTCTAAAAAGTAGTCTTTGAATTTTTTAATCAATCCCATACTAACACCTCCCTATCATTCTTCACCAACAAGCGCACTTCCTATCCGAATAAATGTAGCACCCTCTTCCACTGCAATGACATAATCGTTTGACATTCCCATCGATAATTCCGTGCACGGTGCATTGGCAATATGTAACGCTTGTACACGTTGTTGCAGCTGCTTCAGCTCGCGAAAACAGCGGCGAAGCAACTGTTCATCGTCTGTATACGGCGCCATTGTCATTAGTCCAACTACTTCAATTTTCGTAAAATTTCGTAGCTGTTCGATAAACGGAAGCACTTGTTCGCTCGAAAGCCCATGCTTCGTTTCTTCGCCAGATACGTTTACTTGAACAAAACATTTAATCGGTTTTGTTGCCCTTTTTTCGATTTCCTGCGCTAACGACAAACGATCGAGCGAATGAAGGTAGTCAATTTTATCGATGACGTTTTTCACTTTGCGCGACTGTAACGTTCCGATAAAATGCCACGTCGCTTCTTTCCCGATGGCTTCATATTTTTGCAATAACCCATCATCGCGGTTTTCTCCTAAGTCAGCAACCCCTGCAACCACTGCTTCTTTTGCCCGTTCGATACTCACATATTTTGTTACGGCAATAATACGCACATCGTTGTTGTCACGACCAACGCGGTGACAAGCTTCATCAATATTGCTGCGAATAATGGCTAAGCGTTCGCGAACAGACATTCCCTTCCTCCTTTCTGCCGATAAACGCCATCATTCTTCCCGTCTGGCCATTGTCACGACGATGCGAGAAAAATACATTGGTTTCGCAACTCGTGCAATAGTTTGATACTTCAATATGTTGTACGCCTTCTTTTATAAGTAATAGTCGATTTAGTTCTTTTAAATCAAGTGCATATTGTCCTACACTCATTTCATAAAATGGCAACGTTTCGCTTGTACCGAGCACATTTTGTACAGCATCAATCACGCGATTATCCACCACATAGCAACAAGCACCAATCGCTGGACCGATAGCAACCATTACTTCTTCCGGCATAATCCCTTCGTCGCGAAAGCGCTGAACCATGTTGCCGGCAATGTTTTTCACCGTCCCCTTCCAGCCAGCATGCGCGAGGCCAATCATGCCATGTGTTGGTGCGAAAAAATAAAGTGGCACACAATCAGCGAAACATAACGTTAGCAATATCCCTGCTTCATCGGTATATAAACCGTCTGTATCTGCAATCGCTGTTTCTAACCGCACGGTCCCTTTGCCGGCGTCGCGTGCAGTTACTTTTTCGATGCGAGAGCCGTGCGTTTGCTCACAACATACCCATTGTTCTAACGGAATCGTGAAAAACTCTGCCAATTTCCGGCGGTTTTGCTCGACAACTATCGCCTCGTCCCCAACGTGCAGCCCAAGATTAAACGTGGCAAATGGCGCTTGGCTAAAGCCGCCTTGTTTCGTTGTAAAACCAGCGATGACGTTTGACCAACGGAGCATAAGCAGCGATTCATCCACTGGATGAAAAATTTCCGACATGTTCGTCATCCTCTTTGTAGATTTTTATCACTTTTTTTCCTATTTTATCACAGTTTGCTGATAGATGATAACCATTATTTATTCTTCCTCGTTTAAACGGACTAAAATAACGTCTGCACCAATTTTTACAATGTTGCGCCATGGAATAATCGTTTCTTCTTCTCTTCCAAACAACCCGAGCACTTTTCCTGCCCCTAAAATAATGAGTGACTCAATTTGTCCCGTTTGTAAATTGATATCAATATCCCCGATATTCCCTAATTTTTTTCCGTTCGCAACATTCACAACATCTTTCGTTTGAAATTCAGAAATTTTCACCATTGTTATCCTCCCGCTTTCCTCGTTTATTTCACTATATGATTTATTCGCTATGACCTTTCCGAAAAAAAGAGCTGTCCGCGACGGAACAGCTCGTTACACTTGAATATTTTTATTCATTTGGCGGATGGCCGCTTTTTCTAGACGCGACACTTGCGCTTGCGAAATACCGATTTCTTCGGCAACTTCCATTTGCGTTTTTCCTTGGAAAAATCGTTTGCGAATAATCATTTTTTCCCGTTCGTTCAACCGACGCAGCCCTTCTTTTAGTGCAATTTCTTCAATCCATTGGCTATCACGATTTTTTTCATCGCTTAGCTGATCCATCACATAAATCGGATCACCGCCATCGTTATAAATCGGTTCAAATAACGAAACCGGGTCTTGAATCGCATCAAGTGCAAAGACGACCTCTTCGTGCGGCACGCCAAGGACATTGGCGATTTCTTCTGCTGTTGGCTCTTTTGCCGTTTCCCCCATCAACTTTTCCCGTACTTGTAGCGCTTTGTAGGCGATATCACGCAACGAACGTGACACGCGAATCGGGTTGTTGTCGCGTAAATACCGCCGAATTTCACCGATAATCATCGGTACGGCATACGTAGAAAATCTAACGTTTTGGCTTAAATCAAAATTATCAATCGATTTCATCAGTCCGATACAACCGACTTGAAACAAGTCATCGACAAATTCCCCGCGGTTATTGAAACGCTGAATGACGCTTAACACGAGGCGTAAATTTCCGTTAACAAGCTTTTCCCTTGCCTCTAAATCCCCTTCATGCATTCGTTTAAACAGCTCACGCATTTCTTCGTTTTTCAATACCGGAAGCTTTGATGTGTCTACACCGCAAATTTCTACTTTGTTTCTTGTCAAGTCTTTCCCTCCCATCAGGAGATGCTGTCAACGTTCAGTATCTCCTCAGGAAGGAAAAATATGCACTACATCATTTTATTAAACTCTTTGCGCAGCCGTTTAATGATTCGCTTCTCTAGCCGCGATATATACGACTGCGAGATGCCAAGCAAGTCTGCAACGTCTTTTTGCGTTTTTTCTTCTCCGCCGGAAAGGCCGAAACGAAGTTCCATAATTTGTTTTTCACGATCGCTTAATTGACGAAGCGCGTTTAGTAAAAGATGGCGATCCACATCTGCTTCTAAATCTTTTGTAATCACGTCATCTTCCGTGCCGAGCACATCGGACAAAAGCAGTTCGTTTCCGTCCCAATCGATATTGAGCGGCTCGTCAAATGACACTTCTGAACGCACTTTATTGTTGCGACGTAAATACATTAATATTTCATTTTCAATGCAGCGGGAGGCGTAAGTCGCTAATTTAATTTTCTTCTCTGGATTAAAGGTGTTTACGGCTTTAATAAGTCCAATCGTACCGATGCTAATTAAATCTTCGATGTTAATGCCTGTATTTTCGAATTTTCGGGCAATGTAGACGACAAGGCGCAAATTTCGCTCAATGAGCATTGCCCGGGCGGTTTCGTCGCCCGATGGAAGTTTCTGAAGCAATAATTCTTCTTCTTCTTTTGTCAGCGGCGGCGGTAACGCTTCGCTCCCGCCGATGTAATAAATTTCATCTGTTTTTATGCCGAGCTTTCTTAATAGTTTATACCATAAATAAATGAGGCGAAGTTTCCATTTTCCCATAAAAATCCCCCTTCTAAATTATCCGAAAATGCGTATGATATAGTAAAAAACTTATGAGGCAGTAAGGCGCTTTCCGGTTTGAATCATTTTTGGATGCACAATGCATTGGTATTCTCCGTCGGTAGATAAGTCCGCTGCGTTCAATCCAATAAGTCCTTTCGTGACCTCTATCCACTGCGATTCGTAATAAATCGTCAATCGGTCAGGTTGAATCGCCCATAGAAATTGCTGTGTTTGCCCGATTCCCCGATAAGGAATGAGGCGCAGCCGAGTTGCCCATTCTTTCCATCGCTCGTCGTCAAGCCACGTAAAATCATTTAGTTCGTTCATGCACGCTAGCAATTCAGACGGTAGTACACCTTTCATCGCGCTTGCGTTAATAATCATTACAGGCGTTTTTGTCAACGGATCGTATAGCTGATTGCCGCTGTCAATTAGCCCTTTTAAGGAAAGGGACACTTCTTGGAATGTTAATACGACATTCACGATATGCTCGAAACGAAGTTTTTTTTCTCGAACGGCATTCATCCTCTTTTGCGAAAATACCCATAGCACAGGAAAACCAATGAGTACAAACAACCAACTGACAGGGTCGCCTGTTCCGAGCGAATACGTCGTAAGCATGCCTCTTATGACGATGTCTGTTTGTAGTAAATAATGAACCGCAATCAGTCCTCCTCCAACCATAAAAGTAGCGAGGTAAAAAGTGAATAAGTTCTCGAAAAAATACCGAAATCGTTTAAATCCGAACGAAGCCAGTACGATGAGAATAGAAAAAAGCAGTTTCATCAATGGCTGTTGGACGTATGGCGAAACTGGCGTAAACAATAATAATACGATAAGCGAACCGATGAAAGCACCGGATGTCAATCTCCACCACTTTACTTCCCGCTTTAAAATAATGGCGGTCAACCAAAGCAATAGCCCATCGAAACATACGTTCAACAACCAAATGACATCTAAATAAATCGTCAAACTAATAGCCTCCCTCGGTCAAGCAAAGCCAAGCAATTTCTGAAAATAGTATATAGTACATCTTACTGGAAAGTCTGTCAATTCATGATGGAGAAAAAGCAAATTTTTTGTCTAAAAAAAACGAAAAAAGAGGCATGAATCATAACGATTCATACCTCTTTTTTTGAAGGAGTCAGTCGCCTCCGCTTTTCGGTATTGTCTAGCTGCGGCTCCTAGCCCCTCGGGACGCTTCCGTCGGATGTTTCCTTGGCTCACGCCAAGGACCGTTCTTCGCTTTTCCGGATTACCGGCGGCGGTTGCGGTTTCGGAGAAATGCTGGAATGTCTAGCGGATCTTCCACTTGTGTGGAACGAACTGTATAATCTTGAGCTTGCTCCTCGCGTTTTTCCCGCTTAACGCCAACTGTTGGTTTTGGCGTTGCCACTCCGGTGCGAAGCGGTCTGGTTGATTGACCTTCGTTTTCGTTAAATCCAGTAGCAATAACGGTAACAATAATTTCATCTTTTAAATTCTCGTTAATCACTGAGCCAAAAATCATATTCACGTCCTGGTCAGAAGCCGAAGCAACGATATCGGCTGCTTCTTGCACTTCGTATAAGCTTAAATTCATTCCACCTGTAATGTTCATTAACACGCCTTGAGCGCCATCAATGGACGTCTCTAATAATGGGCTCGAGATCGCTTTTTTCGCAGCTTCAGCCGCGCGGTTTTCTCCGCTAGCAATTCCGATTCCCATCAACGCTGAGCCTTTATTCGACATAATCGTTTTTACGTCAGCAAAGTCTAAGTTAATTAAGCCCGGAACAGCAATTAAGTCAGAAATGCCTTGTACCCCTTGGCGAAGCACGTTGTCCGCTTCACGGAACGCTTCAAGCATTGGGGTATTTTTATCGACAATTTCTAACAGGCGATCGTTCGGAATAACGATTAACGTATCGACTGCTTCTTTCATCGCTGCAATTCCATTTGCTGCTTGCATCGCCCGTTTCCGACCTTCAAACGTGAACGGACGTGTCACAACGCCGACCGTTAGTGCCCCTAATTCACGTGCGATTTGAGCAATGACTGGTGCTGCCCCTGTTCCTGTTCCACCGCCCATCCCGGCCGTGACAAAAACCATGTCTGCTCCCTTTAACGCTTCCTCAATTTGCTCTTTGCTTTCTTCTGCAGCTTTTTTTCCCACTTCTGGGTTTGCCCCTGCTCCTAATCCGCGCGTCAGTTTCGCGCCAATTTGTAATTTAATTGGAGCTTTGGACAAATTCAAGGCTTGCGCATCGGTGTTGACCGCGATAAACTCTACACCTTGTACGCCATGTTCTATCATTCGATTTACAGCGTTATTTCCGCCGCCGCCAACACCGATGACTTTAATCGTTGCTAACTGATCAACTGTAGTGTCAAACTCCAACATGACAAATCCTCCCAATAATTCGATCTCTATTCAAAGAAATAGCCGAAAAATTTTTTTACTTTTTGTCCTAAATTATCTTCTTTTTCTTTTGGTTTTGCTTTTGCCGGCTGTTGTTTTACCGGTCGCTTTTCCGGCGTTTCGACCGTTGCTGCTACGGGAGTGCGACGCCCTTGTAGCTTTGCCTGCCGATAGGCAAACTTAATTAAACCGACTCCTGTCGTATATTGTGGGTCGCGGACACCTATATAATCAGGGATTGCGACGCGGACACTGCTTCCTAACACGACTTGAGCTAATTCTAAAATTCCTGGCATGTTCACAACGCCACCTGTCAGCACATATCCGCCTGGCAAGTCCCGAAATCCGAGTTTACGAATTTCTTGATAAACAAACTGAAAAATTTCTTCTAGCCTTGCTTCAATAATATCAGCAAGTTCTAATTGCGTAAACTGTTGATGCTGGTCTGTACCGATGACTGGAACGCTGAACACTTCTTCTTCAGAGGCAAAATCGTAAAAAGCATGTCCGTGTTTTAGCTTGATTTTTTCTGCATCTTCCGTCGATGTCCGTAACCCAATCGAAATATCTTTTGTAATGTGGTCACCACCAACTGGGAGTACAGATGTCGCTTGCAAAAATCCTTGCTCGAATACGGCAACGGTCGTCGAACCACCACCAATATCGACTAGAGCAACCCCTAAATTTTTTTCATCTTTCGATAAAGCAAGGGAGCCTGCGGCAAGCGGCTGCAGACAAATGTCGCTAATCTCTAATCCCGCTCGTTCTACGCAGCGAAGTAAATTATGTAAAACTGTTTTTGCACCTGTAATCATCGTTCCTTCCATTTCCAACCGCACACCAAGCATGCCACGCGGGTCGTTAATGCCATCCAGTCCGTCCACAATAAATTGTCTCGGAATGACCCCGATAATTTCCCGATCTGGTGGAATGGACACGACTTGAGCTGAATCCATCACGCGCGCAACATCTTCATCGGTAATTTCACGGTTTTCACTAGAAACGGCGACAATGCCGTGGCAATCATGGAGTTGAATATGATTACCATTCACTCCAACAACGACGCGCTGAATCGTAAGCCCAATCATTCGCTCTGCTTGGTCGATTGCACGTTTAATGGATTGCACCGTTTCATCTATGTCAACAATAGCTCCTTTTTTGAGCCCTGCGGATTTCACATTACCGATGCCAATAATATTTAGTGATTCATTCAACATTTCTCCGATAATAACCTTAACACTGGATGTACCGATGTCAAGACTAACAACGATTTCATTGCTGTTCATTCTTTGGCACCCCCTTATAACAAACTTCATCGACTCGGTCGAACAGCGACGAACAAGGTTTGTTTCATATATTCAACATGCTGACAAGCATTCCCTTTTATTTCACTTAACTTTTTTGCCGCCTCTTGAGCCAATTGATCAGTAAAATTCGTCGGATGACGGCTATATTTTGAAAGAGCCGTACACCGAAAGCAAATACGGCTGCTAAATACAAGTCTACACCAAGATGCACACCGAGAAAAGCTAAACTTGCAGCTAAAATAATATTAAAAAAGAAACCGGTCAAAAAAACGCTTTCGTCGTACACATTTTGCAAATGCGCACGAATGCCGCCGATTAACGTATCTAGCGCTGCTAGCACCGCGATTGACAAATAGCTTGAATATTCGTCAGGAATGCGCCAATTTGTTAACCATCCTAGCACAATGCCAGCGATAAGACCGATAAATGGGAGCCACATCTCTATTCTCCCCCCTTTTCGGCATTTACTGTTTGGAGATAGCGAACATGCCATTTTTCCTCGGATTGTGGAATGACAACGGTCGATATCGGTTCTGAAACGGTAAGTTGTAAATTTTCGATCACAAAATCATCAAAAAGCGGTGACACTTTTAAATGATGATGTAACGTTGAAACGTCATCAGCAATGATTTTTACTTCGAGTGGAAACGAAGAAATTTTCACATTTCCCACTTTCGTCAAACCGTTCACATCACGAATGGCCGTTGTATTCGTCAACCGTGTATTCGCAACGGCAATTTCTTTTGCTCCGTACTCATTTAGTTCGTTGATAAGCCGATTTAATAATTCCGGGGATACAGTACGTACAACCGGTCCTACATAACTTTCTGGATAAAATGGTTCAATCGTCAAAATAAGTCCCGTACCTTGAACAGTTGTCTGTCCTGCTTCTTCTTTTAGTTCAGCCAACGTTTTTCTTAATGCTGCTTCTTGGTCGGTCGAACGAGCTTGTTCGTAAGCCGCCAACTGGTCATCACTGCGGCGTATTTCGAGTAAAAGCTGTTGCTGCAACTGCAATTCACGCTTTAAATCTTGGCGCAACTCCCATATATCACGTGTATCGCGCACCACTGGGTCTTTTGTCGATCGAAGCTGAACGGCGAGCATCAACCCGATAATGGCGGCAATAAGCGTAAACTGAAACATTTTTCTTTTTTGCAACGCGCTTCACCAAACTTTCTTTGATGTCACCTGCGATTTATTACTCACTATGAAACATTGGATCGAAAACAAGCGAATCTTTGCTGGCAATTTTCACAACGACATGGTCGTTCACTAACTCGTCTTTCACCCCTCCGGCAATGTTGAGCGCCGACATAAGCACATGTGGATCACCGATTGCCGCGATAACAAATGGAGCAGCATGTTGCACACCATCGACTTCGATAACTGGACCGTTACACACAATGTATGAGCGATGTGAGATGCGTTGCCCGTTAATCGCTATCGCTTCGGCTCCAGAAACGAGCAACTCATGGACGACTTTCCAAACATGCTGCTCATGGACGATATAATTCGCTGCATTTTGCTCGTTTGGAACATATGATGCATCTGCTAGCGTCACTTCAATTCCTTTTCCTTGCACTTTCACTTTTCCCGTATACATGCGCAGCTGCTCCACTTCCTTCACAAGCCCAGCGTACGCCGTTTTTTCGTCTGCTAATTCTTTTTCACTGCGCTGAAGCTGCTCTTGCTTTTTCAACAATCGTTTTTTCAGCTTGCTCGTTTCTTTTTGTGCTTGAATGAGCAATTGCCGATATTCGTACTCTTTTTGCCATTGCCGGTCGGTCACGTCCCGCCGCATTTCCTTTGTGTATTGGTAGGAAAACGAAAGCATAAATCCGAGTACAAGGAAAACAAAGGAAAGGATGACATCATTCCCCCTTACTTTTCTCATTGTCATCCCCCTTATAAGCTTTAAAATAGTTGCTTACTTCTAAATGAATAACACCTTTCACGTCGGGATTTAGTTGCTTTACAATTTCAGGATACAATCGCATTTTTTCCGCAAAATTCGGCACAGTTGCACTCACTTCAAATCCGTCATTCATATAAACAGTAACATGGTATGGGTCGTATTTCGTCGGCGTATGATGGATTTCGGAAATAGCGTTTAATATATAAGAAGGCAAATGCGCCAATTGTCCAGCGATTTCTTGAATTTTTTCACCGTCTTTCCAATTGACTAAAATCGGTGCATCACTTAGCGCTACTTTGGGCTTGTTTTTCGTTAAAATTTTTCCGTTGTCCAAAATCGGAAAAAATAATTGTTTTTCTTCAATGTAAGCGACACGTGTCCGCTCTTTTATGTATAGGACAATCGTGTTCGGAAACTGCTTCTTGACTGTTACCTCTTTAATTTCTGGAAGCGACTCGATTGCCTGCTTTACTTGATCGGTTTTTACCCTCCAAAAGCTTGTCCGATTTGTTAAGCCGCTTGCTTGAACAATTTGTTGAACAGAAACGTGTTGGTTTCCTTTCACATCGATGTGTCGGACATTGCTTAACGGTGATTGAAAGTAAATGATGCATAAAATAAGCATAAAAAAGAAGACGATATACGCAGTTAGTCGGCGATTTACTTTTTGCCTGCGCCGCTGTTTCAGCTTTGGAACACGTTCTTCGAGAACGACCACTTTCCCTTTTTTCAACTCGCTCACCGCTTTCTTACTTACAAACAATAAAACAAACGGCATTCGCTCATGCCGTTCCTAGAACAAGCTTATTTTTATTATAACATACTATTGAAAAAGAAGGTGACCTAATTTTTAGGACTTTCGACCAACGATTTCTACTTCCGTTTCTAAATGAATGCCATATTTTTGATAAATCGTCTGCTTGACATAGGAAATTAAGTCTAACACCTCTCTTGCTTTGGCGTTACCTGTATTAACGATGAAGTTCGCATGTTGCTCAGAGATTTTTGCCCCGCCAATTGCATATCCTTTTAATCCGGCTGCTTCAATCAGTTGGCCAGCGTAGTTTGGCAACGGGTTACGGAAAATGCTTCCTGCACATGGATAGTTCCAAGGCTGCGTATCGCGTCGGTAATCTTTATTTTTTTGCATCACCGCCACAATCGCATCACGCTCTCCTTTTTTCATTTGCAATACAGCGGCGATGCAAATCCCCGGTCGTTTCGTTTGCAGCACCGATGTCCGATACGAAAATTCCATTTGTTCATTTGTTAGCCATTGAATCGTTCCGTCGGGAAATAAAATTTGCGCTTTTTTAACAATCCGCGACATGTCCGAACCATGCGCACCAGCATTCATATAGACAGCACCACCGACCGATCCTGGGATTCCTCCTGCAAACTCTAGCCCCGATAATCCTTGTTTGCTAATGACTGTTGCTAGTTTAATTAAAGGATAACCTCCACCAACGGTCACTTCT
This sequence comes from Anoxybacillus amylolyticus, assembly GCF_001634285.1. Lineage (GTDB taxonomy): Bacteria > Bacillota > Bacilli > Bacillales > Anoxybacillaceae > Anoxybacteroides > Anoxybacteroides amylolyticum. The sequence goes on along the minus strand of NZ_CP015438.1, from coordinate 1,359,865 downwards.
TCCCCGTCAATCACTAACTCATCCAAGCCTTCCCCGATTTTAATGACTACTCCTTCGACGCCTTCGTCCGATACGAGCAAATTCGAACCACGTCCAATAGCACGCCACGTAACTTGATGTTTGCGCACAATGTCCATCACTTTTTGTAAGCTTTCTATACTGTTCGGTTCAACCAATACATCGGCAGGTCCGCCAATTTTCATCGTTGTATGTTGGGAAAGCGGCTCATTTTCTTTCACTTTTCCTATGTTCGCTTCCACCAATTCTTTGATCAATGTCTGCACGAACATTCTCCTTTCTTATGGGTTTCTATCATCGTATGTGCTTTTTTCCTTCATGTCACTAACACGCAAACAAAACGAGAGGGGCAGGTCTTTGGAAGAACCGTCCCCTTCTCTTTAGTAACGCGCATGCTTACTAATGTTTAACAACACACCGATTGCCATCAACATGAGCGTCAATGACGACCCTCCGTAGCTTAAAAACGGCAGCGTAATGCCTGTGACTGGCATAAGCCCTGTCACGACACCAATATTAATCATTACTTGAATGGCAACCATCGCGATAATGCCGACCGCTAAAAAACTGCCGTATAGATCCGGCGCACCAAAGGCGATACGCACCCCACGCCAAAGAAGTAGACTGAACAATAAGATGACGAGTGAACCACCAATAAATCCAAGCTCTTCTGCTAAAATGGCAAAAATAAAGTCAGTTTGTGGCTCTGGCAAATAAAAAAACTTTTGCCTGCTTTGCCCTAATCCTAATCCAAGCAAGCCACCTGGACCAATTGCATATAGCGATTGAATAATTTGAAAGCCGCTGCCAAGCGGGTCTTCCCATGGATTTAAAAACGACGTAATTCGTTTCATACGATACGGAGCAGATAACACGAGCGCCGCAAACCCAGCTACGCCAATCATGCCAAGCCCAACAAAATGGCTAATGCGAGCACCGGCGACAAAAATCATAGCGATACACGTACCGACCATCACTGTTCCCGTTCCTAAATCAGGCTGCAACATAATCATGCCAAAGGCGGAAAACACGAGCGCCAGCGAAGGAAGCAATCCTTGTTTAAACGATGTTATCGCTTTTTGATGTTCCGATAAATATTTAGCCAAAAACGCGATCATCGCCAACTTCATAAATTCCGATGGCTGAATCGAAAACGCCCCAACACCAATCCAGCTTCGTGACCCATTGCGCACCATTCCGACGCCTGGAATGAGCACGAGAGCGAGAAGAATGAAACAAATGATGAGAAACGTTTTCGCCCAATCCCGCCATACCCAGTAATCGACATTCATAATGAAAAACATCGCAACAACGCCAACACCAGCAAACAATAGCTGTCGTTTCGCAAAGAAAAACGGATCGTGAAATTTGTATTCCGCCCACACCGCACTGGCGCTATATACCATAATGAGCCCGATTGCAAGCAACGAGAACGTAAGAAAAAGGAGCAATACATCAGGCGCAGATTTTTTTTGTGGCAATGCCCACCACCTCAGCTTTATGAACAGTTTGTCTATTTCAGCATATGCACCGCTTGGACAAAAATGTCCCCTCGCTGCTCAAAAGTTTTGTATTGATCCCAGCTTGCACAAGCTGGCGATAACAAAATGACATCACCAGGCGCAGATAGTTCATAGGCAGCGGGCACAGCTTTTTCCACATTATCGACATGACAAACCATTTCTATTCCTGCTTCTTTCGCAACCCGTTCTAATTTTGGTGCCGTTTGGCCAAATAAAACGATTGCTTTTACATGACGCAAATACGGAATAAGGGCATCAAACTCGTTGCCGCGATCTAATCCACCAGCCAAAAGGATGACTGGCTGGTCAGTAAACGCCGCTAGCGCTTTTTGCGTTGCTAATATATTCGTTGCTTTTGAGTCGTTAAAAAACTTTCTTCCATTCACCGTTCCGACGTACTGCAAACGATGTTTAACGCCCGTAAACGACGTCAACACACGAACGATTGCGTCGTTATCTACACCGACTAGCTTGGCAGCTGACAACGCAGCTAAAATATTTTCCACGTTATGCTTTCCAGGCAAAGCAATATCGGATAGATTGATTATTTTTTCATCGTTCCAATAAAGGGCGTTCTCTCGAACATAAGCGCCGGACGACAATGGCGTTGTAGTGGAAAACCATATTTTTTTCGCTTTGGATAAATCCGCTAGCTTTCTTACCCATTCATCGTCCGCGTTCACTACTGCATAATCGCTTTCAGTTTGATTTTTAAACAAATTTCCTTTCGCTTGTGCGTACGCTTCTTTCGTTCCGTGATAATCCAAATGTGCATCGAATATGTTTAATAACACCGCGATGTGCGGCCGAAATGTTTGAATGCCCATTAGTTGGAACGAAGAAAGCTCTGCGACGATCCAATTGTCTTCGGCAGCCGTTTGTGCCACTTCACAAGCAACCGTCCCGATGTTCCCAGCAATGAGCGGCTTCTTATTTCCTTCTTTTAGCATTTCGTAAATTAATGTCGTCGTTGTCGTTTTGCCATTCGAACCAGTAATACCGATAAATGGCGCTTCGCTAATTTCATAGGCAAGTTCTACTTCGGTCATAATCGGTAGCCCTTTTTCCATTGCTTTGGCGATGAGTGGGTTTTTGTATGGAATGCCTGGATTTTTGACAATCAAATCGAACGGTTCATCCAGCAACTCAAGCGGATGCCCACCGCAGACGACACAAATTCCTTTTTGCTCCAACATTTGTGCCGCTTCATTTTCTTCTTTCGGCTTTTGGTCATTGACAGTCACAATTGCTCCGAGTTGGTGAAGCAGTTGTGCCGCAGCCAACCCACTTTTTGCTAGCCCAACGACGAGTACACGTTTTCCTTGATACGTTGCTACATGTTTCAATTACATCCACACCTCGATATAGATTCCGAGTATCGCAAACAGCAAGCCAACCGCCCAAAAAGTGACGACGACTCGCCATTCCGACCAACCGATTAGTTCATAATGATGGTGAAGCGGACTCATGCGAAACACTCGTTTTCCTGTTGTTTTAAATGAAATGACTTGAATAATCACCGATAACGTTTCGATGACAAACACCCCGCCAATAATGACGAGCAATAATTCTAACTTTGTCAGCATGGCCACTGTTGCAATCGCTCCCCCTAACGCTAGCGATCCTGTATCCCCCATAAACACTTTCGCAGGATGAGCGTTAAAAACGAGGAAGCCAAGCACTGCTCCAACAACGGCAACGCTGAAAATCGCAACATCATACTGTTGTTGATTCCATGCCAATACAGCGTAAGCTCCAAACGCAATTGCTGCTGTTCCTGATAACAAACCGTCAAGCCCGTCGGTTAAATTGACCGCATTAGAGCCGCCGACAAGCATCACAAGCATTAACAGAAGATAGCCAATGCCTAAATCGAACGACACGTTCGTCCCTGGAATATGTAGTACCGTTGAAAAATGCTCTTGACGATACACAAAATAAAAAATAACAGCGATGATTAATTGTCCTACTAGTTTTTGTTTGCTCGTTAATCCAAGGTTCCGCTTCATCACTACTTTAATAAAATCGTCAAGAAAACCGAGCAGTCCGTATCCAATTGTCACGAATAAAAGTAAATACGTTTCTACTGTTATATGCGAATACTTTTTCGTCATTAACCATGTCGTCACGACAATCGACAATAAAATCATGATTCCGCCCATCGTTGGCGTGCCAGATTTTTTTTGATGTGATTTCGGTCCTTCTTCTCGGATGCTTTGACCGAATTTTAACCTCCGCAGAAACGGAATGAAAAGTGGAGATAATACGACCGTAATAAAAAACGCTGTTGCAATGGAAACGAGTATTACTTGCTCTGTCATGATGATTCACTTCCTTCTTCCCTCTGAGAACGAAACGATATATGCCATTGTCGTTCGTTTATTAACGATATATCATATGTGCCATTTTTCGCAATATGATGGCAGCTCCCCCCTAACATGATACCTCTCGCTCCTTTATCGCTTCGCGGGCAACAAGTCTGTCATCAAAGTGCAACACTTGTTCCCCAATAATTTGGTACGTTTCATGCCCTTTTCCTGCGATTAAAATAACGTCACCTGCTTGCGCCTGGTGAATCGCATAGCGAATCGCCTCTTTGCGGTCGACAATCGACACATACGATTGCCCTCTTACGCCGTCTTCCATGTCTTGCAAAATCGCCTCTGGTTGCTCCGAGCGAGGGTTATCTGAAGTAAAAATTGCCACATCAGCATATTGAACCGCAATTTGCGCCATTATCGGTCGTTTCGTGCGATCACGGTCGCCGCCGCAGCCAACGACGACATATACATTGCGCTTGGCAAATTCGCGAATCGTTTTTAATACATTTTCTAAGCTATCTGGCGTATGTGCATAATCAACGATTACTGTAAAGTTTTGCCCTTCATCGACCGTTTCAAACCGCCCTGGTACCCCTTGGATTTCTCCTATCGCTTCAACAATGGTCGACAGTGAAACGCCTGATGCAAGACTAGCAGCCGTTGCGGCTAATATATTATACACGTTGAACCGCCCGATGAGCTTTGTTTGCATTTGCGCTTCTTCTGTCGGTGTCACGATCGTAAACACCATCCCACTTGGGGTGATATCAATCGCTTTCGCCATAATATCGCTTTCGGTTTCTATTCCGTACGTAATAATCGTAGCGGCAGTCATTCTTTTATATTGTTCAGAAGACGAATCGTCGTTGTTCAATACAGCGAATTTCGGACGCGTATGATCAAAGCGGTTACCAAGCTGTGCAAACAAAAGCCCTTTTGCCAACCGATACTCTTCCATCGTTTGATGATAGTCTAAATGGTCTTGCGTTAAATTCGTAAATACTGCCACATCATAATCACAGCCGTGAACACGCCCCATATGAAGCGCATGGGACGACACTTCCATCATCGCCACATCGACACCGGCATCAACCATTTGCTTAAACGTTTTTTGTAGCACGAGCGATTCGGGGGTTGTATTTTGCACTTCGTACGTTTCATCGCCAATTTTTGTATAGAGCGTACCAATTAACCCTGTTTTCTTCTTGGCTTTACGAAAGATTTGTTCAATAAGATGCGTTGTCGTCGTTTTTCCATTTGTTCCTGTAACCCCGATCAAGTGCAGCTTATGCGTTGGTTGTCCGTAAAACGCATCTGCTAATACCGCCATTGCCCGTTTGCTGTCGCGAACGAGAATGACAGGAACGGGAACATTGACATAGCGTTCAGCAATCACCGCTACTGCTCCGTTTGCAACTGCTTGTGAAGCAAATGCATGCCCGTCCACTGTAAATCCTTTGATACAAATAAATAACGCACCTTTCGTTACTTTTCGTGAATCCATTTCAATGGATGTAATTGTCGGATTTTCTCCGCTATATATCGTAAAATCATGCAAATAAGAAAGCAACGTTTGTAACTTCATCATGTTCATCCCTCTCATGTAAGTTCTCTTTTCACAGAGAAACAATCCCTACAAAAACGGAAAAGAAGGGGTTGTAAGCCCCCTTATTGATTGCGACTAGTTTCGCCACTCGCTTTCGGTCCTAACAAAATGCGAATCGTTGACCCTTCCTTCACTTTGACGCCTGCTTTCGGTGCTTGGTCAATGACGACTTCGCCATCGCCACTAACATCTAATTTTAAGTTAAAAAGTTGCTCTTGCAAGTCTTTTTTTGTTAAACCTTCTAAATTCGGAACTTCGACCATTTTCGGATCATTCCATGCCCGCTCTTTCTCCAATTGTCCTTTGCGCGGTTTGATCCCGAGCGTACGCAAGCTGTCTTCCATAATTTTCCCGACAATTGGTGCAGCTACCACCCCGCCAAATTGCACCGTTCCTTTCGGATGGTCGACTGCTACATAAACCACTAATTTCGGATCATCGGCTGGGGCAAAACCAATAAATGACACAATATAGTTATCTTTTAAATAGCGACCCCCTTGTGCTTTTTGTGCCGTTCCAGTTTTTCCGCCGACACGGTACCCTTCCACAAATGCCCCTTTCCCTGTTCCTTGTGCCACAACGCTTTCTAATGCAAACCGAACTTGCTTGGACGTTTCCTCGGAAATAACACGTCGCTTCGCTTTCGGTGTATTACGGCTAATGACTTCCCCCGTTTCTGGGTCGACCCATTCTTTCGCAATATATGGGGTGTACAATACCCCACCGTTAATCGCTGCTGCTACGGCTGACACTTGCTGAATCGGTGTCACGGAAACTCCTTGGCCGAACGCAGTCGTTGCTAATTCCACAGGTCCAACCCGTTTTGTATCGAATAAAATCCCTGTTCCTTCCCCTTGCAAATCAATGCCCGTTTTCGCACCGAATCCGAACGATTTAATATAATGAAACAGCTTTTCTTTCCCTAACCGCTCTCCTAACTCAACAAACCCAGGGTTGCACGAGTTTTGGACGACTTCTAAAAATGTTTCGCTTCCGTGTCCACCTTTTTTCCAGCAACGTAACGTTACTCCTGCTACTTTCACATATCCTGGATCGTAAAAATGATCTTTTAGTAAATTGACTTTTTTCTCTTCGAGCGCTGCTGCTAACGTAATAATTTTAAACGTTGACCCTGGCTCATATGTGCTCCATACTGGCAAATTACGATTGTAAATTTCTGATGGGACGTTGCGATAATTTGCTGGGTCAAACGTTGGACGACTCGACATCGCTAATATTTCCCCTGTATTTGGATCCATAGCAATGGCAATCATTCCATCCGGATGATATGTTGCTTCGGCAATATCTAATTCCCGCTCGACAATCGTTTGAATACGTGAATCAATCGTTAGTTTTAAATTCAATCCATCTGTTGGTGGGGTGTAATGATCGGCAAGATTTGGCATTCGCTTTCCTTTTGCATCCGAATAAAACTCAACCGACCCTTTTTGTCCCTTCAACTCTTTATCATAATATAACTCTAACCCTGTTAATCCTTGATTATCAATCCCTGTAAATCCAAGTACATGCGATAAGTAGCTTCCGAATGGGTAATATCGTTTCGTATCTTCTGCAATATATACTCCTTTTAAATCAAGAGAACGAATTTCTTTTGCTTTCTCATTCGAGATTTTCCGTCCTTGTGGAATACGTACGATGAGCGTTTGCTTCGTAATGTATTTATATACTTCTTCCACCGACATGTTGAGTGCCTTTGCTAACTTTTTTGCTGTATCGGCCGGATTTTCAACTTGTCTAGGCATAACGTACACGGTCGGAGCGCTCATATTCGTCGCCAGCGGCACACCATTCCTATCTAAAATTTCTCCCCGTTTCGGCTCAAACGGAATGTTCCGACTCCACGAGTCTTTCGCCTTTTGAGCAAGCACATCCCCAAGAATTAGTTGCACATATCCTAACCGGATATCGATAATCGCAAAAATAAGCACCCCAATAAACAATACGATGGCAAGACGTTTGCGCACCGTTACGTTAGACACGCGCATATAAATGGAACCTCCCTCGTAAATAGGCTCGTTCCACTATATGCTTGTACTTGTTTTTATAGAACGCCCCCTGGTTTCCCACTTCAATCGACAGGGCTTTTCTCTTCTTTGTTCGTTTGCGATGTTTGTTCTTGAGTAATCTCCTCTTGCCATTTCGATGGTTCCGCTAGCTCTAGAATGACATAATCCCCTTCCCTCACACTGCTTCGCGGTCGAATGCTTTGTGCTACGACGTACCCGCTTCCTTTAATGCTAGGCTTCAGACCAAGCAATTCACATGCTTTTAACGCATCACGCAGCGACCAGCCTCGCAAATCTGGCATGCCCACTGTTCCATTTGTTTGTAAAAGAATTCGTTCGCCACCAATTACTTTCTCTCCTGCAACAGGGAGCTGCGCTTCTACCTTTGTACCATTACCAATGACAACAGGCAATAGCCCTCTTGCTTTCGCATCTTTCCCCGCCGCATCGACCGTTTGTCCAACATAGGTTGGCAATTCAATTCCTTTGTTATCAAGCGATTTCTCTTGTTTTTCAACGGAAGGACGAATGTTTAAATATTGTAAACTATTTTTCATCACCGTATTAAAAATGAGTGAAACAGGTGCTGACCCCGTTTCCGTCGGGGACAATTTCGGTTGCTGAACAGCAACGTACATTAATAGTTGCGGATTTTCTTTTGGCGCCATTCCTAAAAACGAAAAAATGTAGTTTTCATAACCAGTTAAATAACCGCCTTTCGGGGAAGGAATTTGCGCGGTCCCTGTCTTTCCGGCCACTCGGTATCCTTCAATTTGGTACGGACGCCCTGTCCCTTTCTCCGACGTTACAACCGTTTCTAGTATATCTAATACTTTTTGCGCTGTTTCTTTTGTAATCGGTTCACCTACGACTTCTGGGTGATGTTGCACAATTACTTTATTCGTATCGGGGTCGACAATGCGGTCGACAACATACGGCTTCATCATTTTCCCACCATTCGCTATCGCGGTTGCCGCTTGAATTTGCTGAATTGGCGTTACGGACGTTCCTTGTCCAAATGCCGTCGTTAATTTTTCAATCGGATAGCGATATAAAATATTACCAAGCGCTTCTCCAGGCAAATCAATTCCTGTTTTTACATTAAAGTGAAACCGGTATAAATATTGCAAAAAGCGGTCTTCGCCCAATTTTTCTTTCACTAACTTCGCAAAAGCTACGTTGGAGGAACGCTGCACCCCTTCGTTAAACGTAATCGTTCCCCACCCTACTTTGTTATGGTCGCGAATGACATTTGCCCCTACTCGATAGGAACCGGAACGATACAGTTCATTGCCATTATAAACTCCTTCGTTAATGGCTGCTGCGAGCGTAAACATTTTCATCGTCGAGCCTGGTTCGTAAGGGTATGAAATAGCGTCATTTAAATAGTTCGTAATGTTGCGCTTATTTGGGTCGAAGCTTGGCCTTGTCCCCATCGCTAAAATTTCGCCCGTTTTTGGGTTCGTAACAATGGCAATAATTTTTTTCGGCTTGTACTGTTTTTCCACTTGATTCATCGCATCTTCTAAAAACGTTTGAATTTTTTGGTCGATTGTTAAATACACTTCATCTCCATTATCTGGTGGAACGATTTTTTCTTTCGTATCTGGTAGCCGAAAACCATCTTTATCGCGTTCAAACACCACGTATCCATTCTTTTCTTGTAAATAACGATCCAAACTTTTCTCAATCCCCATCATGCCAATGGTCTTCGCTTTGTCGCTACTTACTTCTTGTTTTTGTGCATACCCAATGACATATGAAGCAAACGTACCGTTCGGATAAAATCGCTTCGTATCCCGAATAAATCCAATGCCTGGGAGTTTCAATGCTTCAATTTTTTGTTTCAATTCATAGCTAATACCACGTCCATTCAATCCAAATTCTACTTGCTTTGCTTTTTTTGTTAAAATTCGTTCCACTTCGTGAACATCCATATGTAAAAGTGGAGCAAGCTTTTCTGCTGTTTTCTCTGGATCGACGACGTGTTTCGGATCATTTGGATCGATCGTCATTTTTGGGTCAAGCACAGCCATTAACGTATAAGACGGGGTGTCTTCCGCTAACACTTCTCCACTGCGGTCGAAAATCGCTCCTCGCTTCGCGGCAAGCGTTTGTTTTTTTTCATATTGTCTTTCGGCTTCAATCGCCAACACTTTTCCGTCCGCCTTGCCAGTTGCTTGAATTTGCGCAAACCGAAACATTAACACAAAAAAGAGCAGACCAAATATCCAAAACAGAATGACTGCTCCTTTATGCGTATTTTTATGCTTTTTCTCATTCATCGCCCATCATTCCTGTACAACTTTTACGTTATTTTCGTTTAACGATAGTCCTAGTTCCTTCGCCTTTTCTAAAATGCGCTCATACGTGCTTAATTGCTGAACTTCGACGTATAACTCGTTGTTATGTTTTTTTTGTCCGTCAATCGCCCCTTCTAGTTGTTGAATATGTTTATTTACTTGATAAATGGAAACTTGGTTGGAAACGATTTGAACAGATGCGTACACAGCGAATAAAAAGAATGAAACGAAAAGAAGCTTCTCTGCTAACGTCAAACGAAATTTCCGTTTTCGTTTGATTTTCGGACGAACAGACGGCTGCTGGCGCTGTTTCTCTTGAATTTTAACTGCTGTATTGCTCACATATTTCCCTCCCTCTTCTACAATTTTTCCGCGATGCGCAATTTCGCAGAGCGAGCGCGATTGTTTGTCGCGAGTTCCTCTTCCGATGGAACGATTGGCTTTTTCGTAATAAGTTTTAACTTTGGCTTGTACTGCTCAGGAATCATTGGCAACCCCGGAGGTAGTTTTGGTCCTTCACTTGCTTCTTTAAAAGTCACTTTGCAAATGCGGTCTTCTAAAGAATGGAATGTAATAACGCTAATTCTTCCTCCCGGTGCTAATAAATCAATGGCTTGCTCAATCGCCTCTTGAAACGCCTGTAGTTCATCGTTCACCGCAATTCGAATCGCCTGAAAAATCCGTTTTGCTGGATGTCCACCGCTTCTTCGAGCTGGTGCTGGAATCGCTTCTTTAATCAATTCAACAAGTTCTCCCGTTGTTTCAATCGGTTGTTGTTTTCGTGCCGCTTCAATTTTTCGAGCTACTTGTTTTGAAAACTTTTCTTCCCCATAATGAAAGAAAATATGTACGAGCTTCTCATATGACCACGTATTGACAATATCGTATGCCGTTAACGGCTCGTCGCGATTCATCCGCATATCGAGCGGCGCATTGTGATGATAGCTGAAGCCTCGTTCTGGCGTATCTAATTGCGGCGAAGAAACACCGAGGTCAAACAAAATGCCGTCCACTTCATGAACGCCATATTCCGCTAGTTTTGCAGCTAAAAAACGAAAATTGCTTTTAATGAACGTCACTTGCTGCTCGTAGCGTGCTAGTTTTTGTTTCGCATGCTCAATCGCTACCTCATCTTGGTCAAAGGCAAATAATCGCCCTTTAGAAAGCTTTGAAAGCAAATATTCGCTATGCCCTCCGCCGCCAAGTGTACAATCGACGTAAACGCCGTCAGGCTTTATTTGCAATCCATCTACGGTTTCTTTTAATAAGACTGTCGTATGTTGAAACACCGTCTCACCACCTTTTTTCGTGTTGTCTGTCCTTCTATGTGTGCTGTTCATTTATTATACAACAAAATTAAACAAATTTTTAGGTGTTTTCTGTAAAAAATCGTCTTGTTCTGTTTTATTTTGTCGTTTTTCGTCTGATGATTCTATCCGTCAAAATGAACATTTATTTTACTTTTATTCCCATAGTTTTATTCTTTCTGTACTATTCTCGTTCCCCAAAAAAAATCCTGTATAATACAGGATTTTTCGTTCGACGTTTTCTGTTATACATATACAATTTTATGCAAATTGTTCCATTCGTAACGAAGCTGTGTGAGGCGAGGCAGAAAATCAAACCCGTATTTATTTATATAATAGAAAACGTTCCAAACCCGCTCTTGAGGCGCTTTATTCGGCCATAACGACGTTTCGATGCGGGCAAACTTTCTCCACTCTACGTCATATTTTCTCTCGATCGCCCGTTGCAACGTTTGGTGAAGGAAATCGATTTGTGCCTGAAGGAAAGCGGCATTTTTCGTCAAAACATTCGCTAACCCGCGATCGATTTCCATGCCGATTTCTCGCAACGGTCGATGAACTTCTTCCACTCTCGCTTTTGCAGCTAGAACCATTTCATCGAGCGGATAGTTGATTTGCCGGCTTCTCCATTCCGCTTTCGCCGCATCCACTTTTCCTTGTAATACTTGTTCTACCGTCAGTCCTAATTCTTGCAAATCCGTTTGAATCGAGCGCTCCACTAATGTGATAGTAAAGCGTGGAACGACTGGGGGCATCGTGTAGCCGAACAGCGGAAACGCTTCTTTCAGTTCAGCCCAATACGCAATCTCCCCAGGACCAGCAATAAACGCAAGCGTCGGAAATAAATATTCTTGCATTAACGGTCGCGTGACGACGTTGCTGCTTAATTTGTGTGGTTCTGTTTGCGCCAGCAATAATAGTTCTTCTTGTGAAAACTGAATGCCGCCTTTTTTGTTGTAGAACTTTCCTTCCTCATACTCTAGCAGCCACCGCTCTTTTCCATCATAGTAAAAAAGATTGGCACACAACGAGTTGATCCTAATCGCTTTTTGATACCCGAGTTCTGCTAGTCGCTCTTGCTGTAAAAGCACCGCGTTCGTCACATCTTGATGGCGTGTAATGAGCGAAGCAAAAAATTCGCTCTCTATCGTTCGCAATTCTCGATGAGCAGCATCCACCACTACTAACCCTTCTTTGGCAAACAACCGAAGCACAATCGCCGCAAAAAAATCGACAAACGTCGCTGCTTGCTCTAAGCAATCGTCGAAAAAGCGAAGCAGATCATTCGTCGTTTCTGTTTCCCCATATGTTTCTACGACTTCTCTTAACCACTTCTTACACAATGCTCGGTCGATGATACATTCTGAAGCCATGCGCTTCTCCCGAATGCCATGCGGGTACGTCCGTTTCTGAATCATTCCATTTTCCGCGATGTATACGTGGTCAATTTCCGCTATATCGTGGTCTTCTCCAGCAATCCAAAAGACTGGGATAACTGGTACACCAAGTTGCGCTTCTTGTTCTTTCGCAAGCTGAATAATCGATATGATTTTATAAATCGTATAGAGAGGACCAGTCAACAGCCCGGCTTGCTGCCCGCCGATGACGACTACGCTTTCCTGATTTGCTAGTTTTTGAATGTTTGCAAACGTTTTTTGGCTCGCTTGCAACGTTTTATGATACGTAAGCAAATGGTCGACGAGCAATTGTCGCGGGTATATTCGTTCGCGAATGTCACGCGCTCTTTGCGAAAACACATCGTTCGTTTTTAAGTTATATGAAAACCCTTTTTCGACTGAAAACGTCCCTGCCATATAGTCAGTGGCTAGCGGATTCGTTGCCCCTAAATCGATTTCACCTATCTCCATCTGAAAAAACTTCCTTTCTCGTTCATAATGGTCTTTCCTGATTATACCACGCTTCCATCGGAAAATGAAAAAATATGCGCTTACAGATTCGTCACTCGCATGAAAATCCCGTAACTAAGCAGTCCTACGTAAAGAAAGAAAAACAAAAGAAAACTAAATCGCCAAAATAAGCGAAAAATCGTTGGAATATGTATGTCCCCTTTTTTCTTCCAATATCCAATAACAAATACTAAGTGAAGCAAAAGCAAACTAATAAGCATGACTGAAAAATACGATTTTCCCCAAATCGCCACGATAAAAAAATGGACAGCTACAATAAAAAAGAATGTCGACACATTAATCGCCACATAAAACGATTTTTTCTTTTTCCTTGTCCATTTTCTTGCGATGAAATAGATAACCAAAAACGCCAATATTGGAAGTGTCACGAACGCTGCAGTTATATGTGCAACAATGTTACCCATGCTTCTCCATTCCTTTCACCGCATAAAATAAAAACTGGCAAAGCGAGGTTGCTACCCCTCTTTTTTTTCCTTCCTCAAGCACATAGCCTAAAATCGCTTCTATTTCCGTTTTTCGCCTATGCTTGATATCTGATAGCATCGACGAGCAATTAGCTGCTGTTTTCTCACAAATGGCTACAATGCGCTGCCATGCGCTTTCTCTGTTCGATAACGCTAGCGATTCGCAAACTTCGGCAAACAATTGTTTCATCATTTCCATATATTCTGGAACGCGAACCAGTTCACCATTTTGGATGCGCAAAATGGCCGTCAACGGATTAATAACCGCATTGACGACTAATTTGTTCGTTACCATCGTCCGCCAATCGTCTGTATATTCAATTGGGAAATGGGGAATTTTCCCATCTAATAACTTCTCGACTTGTCCGAGTCTTCCTTGAAACAAAGAAAGCGTCATTTTTCCCATCCCGGTATGTTCCACTGTACGATCATCATGTTTCAGCGCTCCGTGTTCAACGACTCCTAATACAATGTTTTGCTCTTTCCATTGGGACAATAGTCGAAGATGGCTCATTCCGTTTTGCAAAAATAGTAACGTTGTAGTAGAAGGCACGTTTTTCAGCTGCGAAAGTACAGCGGAAAGATCGTATTGTTTCACCGTAATAAATAATATGTCCTCCTGCGCTGCTTGTTCGCCAAACAACGCAGCACGAACGTGGATACGTTGTTCCGTCCCTTGTTTGCAAAAGCGCAATTGTTGCTCGTTTAACCGGTTGGCCTGTCCTTGCCGCCGCGTATAAACGGTCACTTCAAAATGCGGCGATAAATAAGCAGCGAGTAAAAGCCCAATCGCTCCACCGCCAATGATACCTATTCTCATCATCAACTTCCCCACTTTCTCCGAAACAGCCCTTGCGCCTATTTTACCAAATTTCTCATCTGTCCGTTAATAGAAAAAGCTGATCGAAATCGACCAGCTGGCTCGTTATTTTTCTAGTTTTTCAAGATTTCCGTTCCGATCCATTTGGAATTTCATTTTTTTCGCTTGTTCTTCCTCGAGAACAACCATTTTGCGCGCGCGTTCCATAATGCCAATAAGCGTTTGGTAATCTTCCTTCATCGTGTTCAACTCTTTTTGAAGATGCTCTTTTTCCATTTGTAGCTTTGTGACCATTTGTTGCAGTTGTTCCATATCCCGTTTTAGTGCCCGATTTTCATCCGCAACATGCTGGTAATGAGTAAACGATTGCTGAGATGATTGCAAAAAGGCAATGACGTCTTGCCACGTCACTTTTGCTTGTTCTCCTTCTCGCTCTTCTTTTTGCGGCGCTTTTTCATGTTTCCGTTTTTCTTTCCGCTGCTTTTTCGCCAATTCAATCGCTTCTTGATACTGTTTCCGTACATACGAATTCCAGCGAAAGCCACAAGCAGCTGCGGTGCGCGACAGACGTCTCCCTACTTCTTCAAACGCTTGCAGCTGCGTCCCACCTTCACGAATATGACGCAACACTACCTCCGCTAACAATAAATCTTCGTCTTGTGTCCATGCATCTTGGCGCACATTCGTCATTTCCCTTCCCCCCAGTCGCTTTTTTCACTATATGTATGCGACTAGTAGAAAAGATAGAAGAGGAAAGTCATTTTCGATTTAAAAAAGTTCGCACTGCTTCTTCATGTTCCTCCGACTCCCAAAGAACGGCACATTGCTCGATTTCCGCGAAAAATTTGGTGCGAAACTCGTCTGTCTTCCATTTTTTCACGGCATACTGTTTATATGAACGAAGTACAGGCACCGATTGAGCTAAATACGGAGAGAGCAGCTTACGACACTGTTCTTTTCTATTTTCTTCTGTAAGCAACGCATGAACCCATCCATACTCCACCATTTTTTCAATCGGCACCCGCTCGGCTCGCAATAAAAGGTCGAGTGCATACGCATATGGCAATTTTTCAAACAACATGCTTGCTCCGCCCCAGCCGGTTGTAATGCCTAACGTCCCTTGGATAAACCCCGCTTTAATGCCTTGTTTAGCATATCGAAAGTCGCAAGCAGTTGCCAGCTCGCAACCACCGCCGACCGCCATCCCATTTAATAAAGCAACCGTCGGCTTAGAAAGCGTTAACAACGAATATAAAATAGTGCCCATTTTCGACAACATGCGATACGCTTCTTCTTTCGTATGCAGATGGTGAAATTCGCTTAAATCGCCTCCCGAGCAAAACGCCTGATCGCCGGCTCCGGTAATGACAAGCACTTTCACTTTATCATTTTCTTCTACGAGCCGAATCGTATCTTGTAGCGCATCCATCACCTCATCATTAATCGCGTTTCGTTTTTCTGGTCGATTAATCGTAAACCAAACAATGCCATCATAATCTCGTTCCAATAACACTGAACTCATTTTCTAACCCTCCCTCCCTATATATGTTGGCTGTTCTTGTTCATTTTCCTTCTAACAAAAAGCGAGCGTAAGGAAGTTTCCTCACGCTCGCTTTTTCATTATTTGTTCACAACGTCTTTTCCTTTGTAAGTTCCGCAAGCTTTGCATACGCGGTGAGCTAATTTCATTTCACCGCAATTTGGGCATTCTACCATGCCAGGAACTTGCAATTTGAAGTGTGTGCGACGCATTCTTTTTTTCGTTTTTGATGTTCTTCTAAAAGGTACAGCCATTATTTCCACCTCCTTAACAGGATTTCACATCTTAGGAAAGCCGGAGCATCCGGTTTATTCCTCTTTTTGTTCAAAAAACTTCGCTAATCCAGCCAGACGAGGATCGATTTTTTCTTTCAGCTGCTCCTCCGTAATAACTTCCCAACCGACTCCTGCTTGTGGCGCACCGCCTTCAGCCGGTTGTTCCGCAAATACTTGCATCGGAATTTCTAGCAGCACAAGTTCTTTGACAATCGGCAATAAGTCAATCGAGTCTCCTTGCACAAGATGCGTATCTTCGTCTGGATCCACATCATAGTCGTTTAAAAAAAACGTCTCCGTCGTTTGAATCGTAAACGGATAAGAAACATCCACTAACGTCCGGGAACAAGGCAAGACCATCGTCCCTTCAATCGTTAAATGAAACGTGAATTTCGTCGCGCTAATATCTGCCCTTCCTTCAACATGGATAGGGGAAATATCGCGAATGAGTTTGTCGATTTGTTTTAAGTCAGACACATCGACAGTTTCTTCAATTGCCAGCCCCTTTGCCTGCAACTGATGAAGCTGATGAATCGACCATTTCATAAAAATCACCTCAAGGCAACAAAGAAAATTATACGGTGCGTTTTTTCGTTTGTCAATATTTTTTCTTTACAGTATAATGATGCTCAGCTTACATTCAATTTACCACGTTTCCAATAAAAATACAAAGCGGGGAGAAAACATGAAAGCGGTCGGAATTGTTGTAGAATACAACCCGTTTCATAACGGGCATTTATATCATTTAGAACAAACAAAGCAAAAAACAGGCGCTGATTGTGTTATCGCGGTGATGAGCGGCAACTTTTTACAGAGAGGAGAACCAGCCATCGTATCGAAATGGGCACGTACGGCGATGGCATTATCGGCAGGGGTAGATATCGTCATCGAGCTCCCTTACGTGTTTGCTGTGCAGTCCGCTGAACGATTTGCGAGCGGGGCGGTTACACTCCTTGACGCAATAAAATGTAGCGAGCTTTGCTTCGGAAGCGAGCACGGGGAAATCGCTCCATTTCTCCAAACCGTTTATGCGTTACAAAAGCGAAAAAATGAGTATGACACTTCCATTCGCCAAGCGATAAAAAAAGGACTAAGTTATCCACAAGCGTTAAGCGAAGCATGGAAACAGCTTCGTATCGACGGTATTGATTTAACAAAACCAAATAACATTCTTGGCTTTTCCTATGTGAAGGCGATCGTTGAACAACAGCGCGCAATCGTTCCACAAACGATTCCGCGCATCGCTTCAGGCTATCATGAAGAATCGTTTACCCATTCGTCGATCGCTAGTGCAACAAGCGTTCGAAAAGCGCTTAGCGGTTCATTAGAAAAACTTGAAACGATTGCGCCATACGTTCCCTCCTATACAAAAGAGGCGTTAGCTAATTACTGCTCCACCTATGGTACGTTCCATGAGTGGGAACGATATTTTTCGCTGCTCAAATACCGCCTGCTGACCGCTGAGCGAAGCGAATTAGAGCAAATCGCTTCCATCGAGGAAGGGATCGAATATCGCCTCATCGAAGCGATTGCAGAAGCGAACACGTTTTCCGAATTTCTTCATGCCGTCAAAACGAAACGATACACTTGGACAAGGCTACAACGGGCGTGCACTCATTTGTTAACGAATTTCCTAAAACAAGCAAATGGCATCGAGACGCCGACATACATTCGCCTGCTTGGCATGAATGAAAACGGCAAGCGTTATCTGAAAAAAGTGAAAAAAACGCTCTCCTTGCCGCTTGTCACCACCGTTTCTCAACTTCGCGATGATTATATATATGCACAAGAAAAAAAAGCGGTCGCCGCCTACACCGCCATTTTTCCGGAACCGCTTCGCACAAAAGCAATCAAAGAAGAGTACGCTACCCCACCACTTTATTGGCGAACCTGTTAGTGAAATCATGTATGCTATTAATGCAATGTATACAAATAACGAAGCGCCTCGTCGAACGTGTCGACCGGAACAATTTTCATCGTTGTTCCGATTTTTTTTGCCGTTTTTACCGCTTCACGATAATTAGAGTCTTTCGCTCCTTTTTCATTTGGGGCAAAGAAAACGTCTGCCCCTGCTTCAGCGGCAGCAACCACTTTCTGTGAAATTCCACCAATCGGACCAACTTCCCCGTTCATGTTAATCGTCCCAGTTCCAGCGATTTTATAGCCTTTTGTAATATCTTCTTCTACTAGCTGGTTATAAATTTCTAGTGAAAACATAAGCCCAGCAGACGGACCGCCAATTTTTTCGGAATCAATTTGTACTGGTGGATCTGTTTCGACGTCATAATCTGTCATCGGTGAAAGACCTAGGCCAACTTGCTTTGGAGCTTGCGGAAATGGTGCAAGCTCAAGCGTTGCCATCTGTTCTTTTCCGTCCCGTTTCCACGTTACGGTAACGCGATCTCCTTTTTTCTTTTGGCGAACGTATTCAATCAACTGCTCAGAAGTGCTCACTGGTTTTCCATCGATTCGAATAATTCGGTCTCCTACTTGCAATACACGTGCTGCCGGCATGCCTTTTACAACGCTCATCACATATACACCGCGTGGATGGTAAGTGACCTGTTTATGGGCGTGTTGGTACGCCACAATAATCGCTGCTTCTTTCGATTGTTCCATCAGTTGCAATTGCCGAATCGTATAGTCCTCGTCTGTCTCTCCTTCTTGCTTAATCGCCTGCAACGGATAAAGCTCGTAATACGGACGAATATGGGAAAGCACATAAGCTGCAATGTTTGCTCGACCCATTCTTACTGTTGTTAACATGAGGCTTCCTTTATCTTTATCCCCATTTTCGACATGAACAAGCGGTTCTAGCGCTTGTGCTGTTCCTGGCATCGTCACATAATACGGTAGCTGGATAAACACAACGAGCAAACTCGCCATAACTCCAAACAAAAACGTTATCACATACGCTCGTTTTTTCATGCATGCTGCTCCTTCCATTGTTGAATAACATGATGGATCACACTCATTTGTTTCCGCGCTTCTTCTTCCCCTATCTTAATAATTTCTTCCGTATGTGTAAATGCTCGTGAACTGTATTGTTCGACATGTGGGCGAATCATGACATCGGAAACGTATTCGCGATGGCGAACGAGCTCATCTTGTAAAATATCAATACTTTGTAAAATAATATCAAAAATAGAAACAATATTCCCGGCAGCTTTTACGTGCGACACATCGACCGCAATGACAAGATCCGCTCCCATTTCCCGCACGACCGAAACGGGAATGCGATCAATAACACCACCATCTATGAGCATTCGCCCGTTCACCACTTCTGGAACGAAAATCCCAGGGATAGAAATGCTTGCACGCACAGCTGTCGCCAAATCGCCATGACGAAAAACAACTTTTTCTCCTTTTTGAATATCGGTCGCTACAATCGCAACCGGGATGACTAGGTCTTCGATTTGTTTCCCTTTTGTGACAAGACGAATAAACTCTTTAATTTTGTTACCAGAAACAAATCCCATTTTTGGAATCGTTAAATCAATAAAATCATTTCGGCGAAACGCTTTTGCCAGTTTGTACAGCCGGTCTATACCTAATCCGCTTGCATAGAACGCTGCAACGAGCGCCCCCATGCTGCTTCCAGCAATATAATCAATCGGTATTCCTTCTTCTTCTAATATTTTAATCACTCCTAAATGAGCAAAACCTCTTGCTCCCCCAGAACCTAGTGCCAAACCAATTTTTGGTCTCACCGCTTCCCCTCCTTTTCAAACTGATGGTCTAAAACGGCTGGCTATCCTCGTATATTAAACTATATGAGGTTGTACATCGGTGCAGAAAAGAAAGGAGAGAAAAAATGCTGCAACTAAAAAAGAAAACGGACATGAGGGACAAATGGAACACGATTGTGTTAGCAGCTGTTGTCACCATCTTTGCTTTGTCACTCATCCGCTATCCACAACAATCACTAGAAGCATCCATTCGCGGCTTAAATATGTGGTGGGAAGTTGTATTCCCCTCGCTATTGCCGTTTTTTATCGTTTCTGAGCTATTAATTGGGGTCGGGGTTGTTCGGTTGCTCGGTGTATTATTAGAACCGCTCATGCGTCCACTATTTAACGTGCCGGGTGTCGGAGGATTCGTCTGGGCGATGGGAATGGCTTCTGGATACCCGTCAGGAGCAAAGCTAACCGCTCGCCTTTATCAAGAAAAGCAGCTTTCGCTCATTGAAGCCGAGCGACTTTCTACATTCACGAACTCATCGAACCCGTTATTTATTTTCGGGGCGGTATCCATTGGATTTTTTCATAACCCACACCTTGGAATAATTTTTGCCCTCTCCCACTACATCGGAAATGTGCTTGTCGGGATCATGATGCGCTTTCACCGAACAAGAGAAGAAAAAAAACGCCCGCAAACAAAACCGTATACGTTTTCCGTTCGTTCTGCATTTCACGCCTTGCACGAAACTCGACTAAAAAATAGGCAGCCGCTCGGAAAACTGCTTGGAGATGCTATTCGCTCTTCTGTGCAAACATTGTTGATGATCGGTGGGTTTATTATTCTCTTCTCTGTTATTAATAAACTACTATATCTCATTCACGCAACACAATATATCGCGCAACTACTTCAACACGCTTTTTCTTTGTTCCAATTGCCCAAAGAACTAGGTATTCCGTTCATTTCTGGAATTTTCGAAATTACGCTCGGCAGCCAAATGATTAGCGAAGTAAACGAAGCAAGCTTGTTGCAAAAAGCAGTTGTCACAAGTTTCATTCTTTCATTCGGCGGCTTTTCTGTGCAAGCGCAAGTCGCTAGCATTCTTTCAGAAGCAAACATCCGGTTCCGTCCGTTTTTTGTCGCCCGCATTCTTCACGGTATGTTTTCCGCTTTTTTTACATATGTGTTATGGGCGCCGCTTTACGTCCGCACACATCCGGTGAATGAAACAAAAGGAGCTGTTCCAACATTTTTAGTCAAACAAGCCCCTCTTTGGCTCCATGAGTGCTTTCAGTTGCTTAGTAAATACGGTCCGTTAGTCACATTGCTGTCGCTTTGTGTATATATAATGCTTCTGAACAAAAAGGCGGTCTGGAAAAAATAACAACTTTTCCAGACGCCTAGTTTCTGTTTGTTTTTACTCTTTTTCGGTGTGAAGCGAAAACTTTTTGCGGAGTGCCTCTTCAACAATCGGTGGAACAAGGTCGGAAATGTTTCCATTATACTTCGCCACTTCTTTAACAATGCTCGAGCTTAAAAAAGCGTACTGGCTATTTGTCATCATAAAAAACGTTTCGATATTTTCATCTAATACGCGGTTCATTGATGTAATTTGCATCTCGTATTCAAAATCAGATACGGCACGCAAGCCTCGTAAAATAGTGGTAGCCTTTTTACTGCGTGCATAATCGACCAAAAGCCCGTTAAACGATTCTACAACGACGTTTGGAAACGGCTTCACGACTTCTTTTAACAGCTCCATTCGCTCTTCGACGGAAAACAACGGTTTTTTCGATGAATTCTTTAACACCGCCACATATACTTGATCAAACACTTTTGCTCCGCGACGAATGATATCTAAATGTCCGTATGTAACCGGGTCAAAGCTTCCCGGACAAACCGCAATGCTCGCCATTAAAATTCCCCTTTCTCCGCACAGGCATAAATAGAAACCGCAGTAATTCCGTAAACTTCATGCTTTACTTTCATTAACTGACCGATTTGCCTAGGCAGTTGCACATCATGAGAATGTTCGGCAACGATATACCCCGTTTGAGCAAGCAGCCGATGTTCGTCAATAAACGAAAGAAGCGCTTCCAACTTCTGTTTTTTATACGGCGGGTCGAGAAAAATAAGATGAAACTTTAGCTTTCGCTTTGCAATCGCTTTTAAGGCACGTTCCGCATCGTTTCGGTAAATTTCCGCCCGTTCCGTTAATCCACACGATGCAATGTTTTTCCGAATCGTTTGCACTGCTTTCCCATCGTAATCGACAAAAATCGCTCGCTCCATCCCACGGCTTAACGCTTCAATGCCTAAGCCACCGCTTCCTGCAAATAAATCGAGTGCAAGCCCTTCCGAAAAATACGGACCAACCATATTAAACATCGCTTCTTTTACTTTATCCGTCGTTGGTCGTGTGGACATTCCCGGAACGGCTTGCAACGGTCTCCCTTTGCAAATTCCTGAAATGACTCTCATCTTCATTCACCACATTTTCAACCGTTTTCCTTCCTTATCCTATCATAAACGTTCCGATAATACCACTTTGTCATTTTTTCATTAAACGATGTATACAAACTGATGTATTGGTCATAATGAGTAATGACAATGTCCGTATGGATGTTGTTGCCAACCGCGGAGAAGACTTACGTTCCCCATAAGTTCTTCCTCCGGTTTCTCCTCTCCCTTTTCCTTTGGCTTAGACGTTCCTTTCGATGCGCGGGAACGAATAAGCATCAAAGGTCCCTGCAGACAACTGCAGGGGTTTTTTTATAAGGTAAGAAAGTATAAAATTTTACGATTTAGTAGGTAGCTTCAAGCGCCATCGGTGTGATGCGCTCCTTCCCTTCTTTCGGCGGTGACACATGGAGAAACTTCAGCGATTTCGCCCACGCAGAACCAAGCATGCTTGGTTTGATCTCTCCTCGGTGGGGCTTGTGCGCTCTTCTCGGATAGGAGGGCGCTTTACGCTTTTCTTATGAACTAGAAACTATTACATCGCGCTCCGCCATCGATATTTGCACCGGAAACCAATATTGCATCATATCTGGTGTCATGTAAAGTCTACCATTTATTTCATAAATAATAATCGCTGGTGCACCAAACCGGTCATTTCCTTTCATATAGATGGAAGAGTTAACGAAAAATCGCCAACGATTATCGCCTTTTTCAATAAACACAGCTTCTCCTGTGCGTCTTACATGATAGCCTAACGCACTCATTACATCAACAAACGGCAATAACACCTCTTCGTTTTGCAATATCGCTTTCGATTGTTTCAGTAGAACATTGTTCACATATATTTTTCCTTCATTTGTAAAAACAAGTGACAATGGGCGTCCAGTCGCAAACGAATCGGTAAAATACATCGTCTTCCCTGCATGGGAAGCAGATAATGCTTCGTCTAGCATAGCGGGCGTCAGCGTTTTTCCGCGCTGCTTCAAAACGGCAGTAAAAAATGCTTTTTGCTCGTCTTTTGTTAGCTTTTCCGTAAGTTGCTGCCAAATCGCTTTTCCTTTCGGCGTAACAGGCTGTTTTTGCAATGTAAATGCTGTCAGTAAATCAGCAACAACCGTATTCATTTCACCGCTCGGCAAAAAATAAGCCTCGTAGTACGTGCGCATATACATCTCTCGAAGCGATGGCAGGGAAACGGTTTCCGGAACGACCACTAATGTTGGCGATAAATGCTGCATGCCTCCTTTTACCCAAACGAGCGTAAACGAAGGAACATCTGTCCATTTTGTCACATTTTCCTTTCGTCCCCCATATACTTCTATTGTTCCGTATACGTTCCGCGGCAACTCTATCGGATGGAAATAAAGTGGAAAGGAGGAGACTCCTTTTTGTGACCACGAGTAAAAAGTAGACATTTTCTTCTTTAGAACAGCCTCGAGTGGGGCACCAGCAACCCACATGCCGCTTTTTGTATCGTCAGTAAGCTGCACATATAAATGCTGTGGTTGACTAGAAAAAAACAATACCATCCAGCGCTCTAACCAAATAGGTTTTATGGACGGCAGCGGCAGTATATAGTGAAACTCCAGTTTATCGTGCCCATGTCTCTTGACAGATGCCTTCCCATTTCGGTCGTACACCAGCGTTCTTTTATCATTCCCAATCGTATACGTAAGCTGTTTTGCATCAATTGGCACTTGAATGGTATATACCGGGGTCGTTAGCCCTTTCACCGTCTGGTGAATCTCTAACATTTTCCCGTTATATTTGATATCAATGAAATGAACAAGCGGCACATTATTCACTTCGTTGCGCGTTTGTCCGTAATCCTGCCATTGCATATAAAGTGTGCCGACGCTAATGCCTAAAAAGAGGACAATCATTAAAATAGCTGTCCGCATCATGAAACAATCCCTCATTTAACTTCGTTCTTATCATAAAGATACCAAAAAATATACTTCGTTTGTATAAAAACGTCGAATTTTGTTCAACTTTTCCCGAAACAATGATAAAGTAGAGGAAGGAGAAATAGAGGAAAGGAGAGAAGCACATGATTCAACGGTTTATCGAACTAGGAGAAGGATATTCGGATATTTATGAGCTGTTAGAATTGGCAAGAGCGAATCGACATCGCCTATCGGGACTATTTGCTCTCCATACGGTCAAAAATGGGCAAGCTGTCACTTCTTGTGTCGTTGTTCTTCATCCGACAGATCCCGGAGATTTTCAACCGTTATATATCTGCCGTGAAGGTATTCCAAATCCTTACGTAAAACCAAACAAGCGGTTTGAGTTGTTCACTCAACTAGCAAACGAACTAGGAATGGAAATTATTCACATGGAAGTAAAACCATCCACTTTTTTTGCCGAAATTGACTTATACTATCAGCATTTAATCGGCATCATGCGCATGAACCGATTTATCCTGCCATTACAATAAGGCTGACCTTCAAAAAGTCAGCCTTATTCAAACAAAAAATATTTTGCCTCTTTTTCTTTCTCTTCTTTCGATTCAAAATCCATTTTTAAAAATGGACGATAAGAAGGTTCTACTTTTTTCACAAACGGCAAAGAAGCAATTTTTCGCATCAAATAATCGATATCGTCCATATTGCAATAAAGGACGACATATTTCAGCCGTTTGGATACATAATGAATATTGCCAAATTTGCGTAAATGTTTACTATGTTTTAATGAATATAACCAAACGATCATCCCTTGACGCTTCGGAAACATACTTTTCTTTCCCCTTTTTCAAATTACGTTCGACACCCGCAACTTCCCCCTGTCCCACACCCGCTAGAACAACTAAGCGACGAAAAATACGGGTTTCCTGTCGGTACCTTTATTTGCTCAGATACCGCTTTGCCAATGAGTACACTAATTTCATCCAATAACTGTTGCATTTCTTTTTCCGCTTTCTTAAACGCTGCGATCGTTTCATGAAAGTCGAGCTGTCGCTTTAATTCTCGCGTTTCTTTTACAACTGTATGATAATCTGGATGATATTTTCCAAAACGCTGTACTTCTTCGTAACATTCTTTTGCTTTTATAAACTGTGCAATTAGCTTTTGTGCGCTCTCGTCTTCTTTTAACCGCTGTAAGCAATGTCGATAATGCTCAGCCACTTCGGACTTCACAATCATTCTTCCTAACCATTCGGCTTTGTTTAACACCTCGAGCCGTTCGAGTGTGGCAACAATCACAGCATGCACCTCCAATTCCATCATATCACGACAACTGGCTAGAAGAAAAGAAGTCTGGCTAAAAGCGCCAGACGGTTAAGAAATATTGACTTCAAACTCATGAAATATGCCATATTTCGTAGCATCGTTATGAACAAGTTCAAGCCGCATCACGTGTTTCCCTGGCGGCAATCCTCTTACGACAAAGGCAGCTGTAAATACTTCCGTTACTTTTTGTCCGTTGACGTAAACGTCTATATGACCTTCTCCCCCTTTTTTACGTTGCACACCTTTTGTAAAGGAAAAGCGGTCGATTACACATTCGACAAATACATCTTTCCCGCGCACCTCATGCTTGACGTGTAACGTCGGCGCATTCGGCGTAGCGGCAATCGATGGAGTCGGATTTATTCCTCCGAACATCCCTCCTGCCAATCCCGATAGCAAAAAAAAGTAAATGATTATTTTTTTTCCCAAGAGACATCACTCCTTTACGGAGTAGTCTTTACCGTTTCAAAAAAATTAATCGCGCATCGCCCGAAACATATTCCACATCAGTGATGCCATTTCCAAAGAATTAGCGATTTTTTCTACTTTTTGCGGAATCGTTTGTTCATAATAATGACGAGCCGCCCGCTCAAAATCGGCTAATTTCTGCGGTTCGCGCGCAAGCGTCCGATACCATCGTGGTTGTTCCCGAATAAATGATTGCAACATTTTTTTTGCTCGAATATAGTCCATTACTTCTGTTCGCATAACACTTCCCTCTAATCTTTTCGAAAGGAAAACGGATGTTGTTCGCGCGAAACATTTTCTGATTGTTTCATGCCTTGAAGTTGACCGATGACGTTTTGAATGGCTGCAATCGCTTCTTGAACGGTAGCGATATGTTTTTGCATTTCGTTTGGATCGATGTTTTTTACCACGGATAAAACTTTATTAATCAATGTAGCGCCGTCTGTTTCTTGCTTTTTTTCCCCATCTCTATACTCATTCCATATTTCATCTTCCTCGCCAAATAAATACCAATCTTCATAAAATTGTTTCCACGTTTTCTTTCCTTTGCGCACTTCTTGAATGATTTTCGGATGTTTTTTCACAAATTGTTTAAACTGCTCGACAGAAGGATGTAGATGTTTCTCCATTCCTTTCTACCTCCCCTTTATTCATCTACCATATACTATCAAAGAAGGGGATATGGCGTGCGCCCATTTTTTGTTACAATAAATGGAGGGAGTGATTACAATGGTCACGGCTATTGCTATTCCATTATTGTTTGTTTATTTTTATTACGTCACGCGAAAAGAACAAAAACGAATGTATCATCAATGGCTACAAGTTGGAAACGTCCCTGCTGAATCGGTCGTCAAAGGAACCATTATCGCCATTCAAGAAAAAACAGAGCGATATTACGGTCACTACCTCCTTGCCATTATCGATTTGCAACTTGAGCATGGCAAGGAAAAAATAATGGCTCGTATGCAGTTCCCGCTCACGGAATCGTTACAAAAACCAACATTTTCCATAGGTGATACAATGGTTTGTTACGGACGGTGGGGCAATCAGGTGTTCCTGTTCACTACTTATCAGACAGTTGCCACGGCTTCAAAAAATCTTGCGTATAATATAGAGAAGCAACACCTACCCCAAGATGAGTGAACTCTTTGTTTAGCAATGTGTCACGATGACTTTTGCTATTTAGCCACCCGGCTACTGCAGCAATGCCATCCACATATTGCGCCGCAATGTTTTCCCCTGCGATTTGGAATGGAATGTGCGCAGATAGGAGCCGCGCTTTTAAGTCTCCATGTTGTGGGGAGACGTGAGAAAAATAATGGAGATCGCTCATCTCTTTGCTATGTGCATAAGCTACTTCCGCCGCTTTTTTATGCCAATATAATAACGGGACGTGATAGCGAGTGCGTATAACGTTTGTCATATCAAAAATTTGGTTTGCATTCGCCTCTTCTACTTTTTTTTGTTGCTCAAGGGTTAACGGTTGTGCAGATAGGAGCAAGCCACGATACATTAATTCATACGGGCGTAGCTTCACAAACGTTTCTGCATCCATTATTCGAATTCCTGTAATCGTTCCTGTAAAGTGGTCAACGTAAAGTTGCACGTATACCCCATCCATTTTAATCACCGGCTGCATAGAAACATCCTGTTCAGACAATTCAAACCGATACGTCCCTGCAGGTAGCACCACCTCAATCGTTGCAGGAAACGAAATAAGTCGATACAATTCTTGAATGGGCTGACCAATGCGAAACGGAGAAACACCAACTTGCTCTCCACCAATAAATGCCGTAACCGATCGCCCGTTAAGCATCCCAATTTGTAAATATGTATTTGGCGTTTTGTTGTACACCCACCATTTATAATCATAACTAGAGTCATCAATACGCGTTGGTTGTCCGAAGCGCTTCATTACTTCCTCTTCTGTTTTTCCAATGAATGACTTAATACCCGTTGTATCCATCACTTTCATTTTAACCATCTTTTGTTCTTTTACTAGCTGCGGAGGACTGGATGTGGGAATTTGATTAGGTAAAAAATAAAACAAGCCAATAAGTAAAAGAAAAAACAGAAAAAACCATTTCACTAGGCAACCCTACTTTCCCAAAATCTCTTTATTGCTATTATATATTGTTTTGTCCTAAAAAAAAAATGAACCCCCATAAAAGGGGATTCGTTTAGTGAAGAAACGTTTGCTCAGAAATGGAACTCAGTGCACGCCCAGCGCTTTCATCCGAGTAGCGATATGTCGCTAAATCACCAAGCGATACAATGCCGACGAGGTGGCCATTGTCTACAACTGGTAGACGGCGAATTTGATGTTCCGCCATTTGTTCCGCCGCTTCTTCCACTGATATGTCGGGTAATACTGTAATCACGTCCCTTGTCATCACTTCTGTTACTGGGCTCGAATTAGGGCGTTTTTCCGCAATTCCACGCACGACTAAATCACGGTCGGTAATCAACCCAATTAGCCGTCCCTCCTCGACTACCGGAATTGCTCCAACATTTAAATCACGCATTTTTATTGCTGCTTCAAACACATTGTCAAGCGGTGTGCAATAATCCACATTCGTTGTCATGACTTCGCGTACCGTTTTCATCTAATCGCTCCCTTCACCTATTTTCCAATAAACATTTGCGTCCAATAATGCCCATACGAACCACCTTTCGCATATCCGACACCGATATGAGTGAACGACTTATTTAAAATATTCGCCCGATGGCCAGGGCTGTTCATCCACGCAGTAACCACTTCTTGCGGCGTTTGTTGACCGGCAGCAATATTTTCCCCTGCTGTACGATAGCTAATTCCAAAATTTCGCATCATGGTAAATGGCGACCCGTACGTCGGTGACTGATGGGAAAAATAGTTTTTGTCGCGCATATCCATCGATTTATACCGTGCCACTCGCGCCAATTGCCAATCAGCCTGCAATGGCGGCAAACCGTATTTCGCACGCTGCACATTCGTTAGGCGCACCACTTCATTTTCCACTTGTTTGACCGCATCTAATACTGGTACATATACTTTTTGTCCTGGGTAAATGAGATGCGGATTAGAAAATTGCGGATTTGCTGCAATAATTTCCGAAAGCCCGACTTGATAGCGAACTGCAATTTTCCATAAACTATCTCCTGGTTGCACGACGTACGTCGTCGTTCCTTGCCCATGTGCATGGAATGGAACACTGATTGCCAACATCCATGCACATATCCACATCAATAACCATTTTTTCATCGGTCTCTCCTCCTTTCGCCCTTTAGTTTCACCAAAAACATAAAAAAATGACGAACAAGGGAAAATTTTTTCTAAGCCTTTATTTCACCGACAACAATTGATTGAAAGTTGAACGCTTTAATAATATTATTAATAAAGGAGCGTTTTTTTATTTAGGAGGGAATTGGACATGAAATTTGAAAACACGGGCATTGAAAATCAAACGGCAGAATTGTCCCGCTTAGATGAATTAATGAAAAGCTTGGGGTTTGTTCGCGCTGGTCAATGGGACTACGAACGAGTTACATACGATCGAAAATTTGAAATGAAAGGCGACGTATACTATCTTCGCGTACAGGGGTATGCAATTGAAGGAGAAGTCGATACACGCTATGCGGTCATTAGGTTGCTTACGCCGCTTCTTGGAAAGCACTATTATCCGCATGGAGTCGAATATGGCGAAGGAGAAAGCTTCCCGTCTTCGTTAGTCAG
Source organism: Anoxybacillus amylolyticus (assembly GCF_001634285.1). Classification (GTDB taxonomy): domain Bacteria; phylum Bacillota; class Bacilli; order Bacillales; family Anoxybacillaceae; genus Anoxybacteroides; species Anoxybacteroides amylolyticum. The sequence goes on along the minus strand of NZ_CP015438.1, from coordinate 1,330,179 downwards.
CCAATGCCAAAGCCTTTTAGCACAAGTAAAAGAAGGACTAGCAAAAATGAACGCATGAGGCTTTCTCATGCGTTCGTTTTTTCCAATATGAGTTTTTTGACAATGAGGTGGACATGCTCGACGATAAACGGGGTTAGTATTCGTATTTCCTCTACGATTTCTTTTTGTACCTCTTTGCATACGGAAACAACTGGAGCACTGCTCTTCATCACGAGCGCTATCGTCACCGTGCAACGGTCAAGCCCACGAAATTGCACATCTACCGTCGATTCTTCGCTCACAACTTCTAGCCGTTCCTTTAAACACATCATCACAACCGTCGCTACTGTCGCACACGCCGCATCATATCGCCGCATGAAACCCCCCCCACCTCCATTATAGTTTCTCCACAACCATTCCGTTCTTTCTGGCCTATGGAAAAACCCGACAACATTGTCGGGTTTTAAAAACCTAAAATCGCCTTAATCATCGATGTCGTTTCACCGCCATGATAAAACACATACAACAGTAAATAAACGACAACACCAGTTGCAGCCGTGAAAAACCAAACGACGCTCGTAATCGGTCCAAGTTTTTTATGCTTCATAAAATTTTGTTTAAAAGCAGTAAGTAGCGTCACAACCCCAAATACCGCTCCAACCGTCGCTAAGACGATATGAAACACTAAAAAGATCGTATAATATATTTTTACATCGTCTGGACCACCAAAGCTCGTATTTCCGACAAATACAGTCCGAGACAAATAAATAAGAAAGAACAATAAAGCAAAAGCGGCCGCCCATAACATCACCTTTTTATGCGCCTCTATGTTTCGTTTTCGAATGAGCGACCAGCCGTACGCAACAAGTACAGCACTAATGACAATGCAACTTGTACTGATTGTTGGAAGAATTGGCAATGAATATTCCATCTCTTCGTCCTCACTTTTATTTATTATGATTCAGAAGGATGCGGTGATACAGCTGTTTCCTGCGGCTCCTTCTCTCTCTCTTTTTGATACCAATCAATAAAAATAAAAAACAACATCGTTCCATACACAATTTCTTGAATAATTTTCATTAACACACCACCGAGCTGCTGATCGTTCAACAACGACATCGATAAAAACATTTGTGGTCCAGTTAAATGCAACGAAGCTAATGTCCCGCTAGGCACGCATAACTGAAGCGCATTCAACCAAGCGCTCGGATCAGAAAACGTTCGATAAAGCGGTGTATCTGCAAAAATAATAAGCGCACATGCTGGTGTTAACAACACACCATTGGCAAAAATGTACCCAACTTTTTTAATTCCAGACAAGGTTTGCCACTCTGGCAACTTATTGATAACTGGCCACCACATACACCATGCAGCGATAAAAAGAATGGTCGTAACCGACGCATGATAAAGCATATTCGTTTTAATCACATCGAAAATAAGCGGAACGTGGTAAAATGAAAACAGCCCATTGAATAACAAAAGAGCAATAAGCGGTTTTGTCAAAAAAGCATACACTCGCTTGATCGCACCCACACGAAATAGTTTCTCGTACATCCAATTTGGAATTCCTAAAATAAAACATTGCGGAACAATTAAATATAAAATCGCCATTTGCGTCATATGCACACTAAACATTAAGTGACCAAGCAAATCAATTGGTGATCCTTTGATGACGTAAAGCAAGACGAGTCCCGTATAAAAATACGTTTTTTGTTTTCGGGATGGGCAATTTTCCGTCGTCCATTTTCCTTTCCATGGTCCAACCGAAAGTGCATAAACTGCACCGATAAGCAATAAAAAAATGAAGAAAAACGGGCTCCATAACGCCATAAACCCGAACATTTGCAATGATGCAAACATCCTTTTCACCTCCTTTTTTATTATACTACAGACAAAACGATGTGAAAAAGGAAATCAGCACCCGCTGATTTCCTTTTTTATTACCACCAAACAACCGTCATAAACGCCCAAACTGTAACAAACGCAACGAGCACACCACCATAAATGAAAAGCGATGGAAGTTCATGACCTTTATGGCTCATATGCATGAAGTAATACAGCTGAAACGCTACTTGCACAACGGCAAGAAGCAAAATGAATGGAACAGAAAACCAATGTGAAAACTCGTTATACCCGACGGCAAAAAACGCAATAAGCGTCAATGCAATCATTAGTACAAATGAAATGACTTGGTGTTTCATTTCTTCCGCATTTTTTTTGCGACGGTACGCTAAATCAACATGCGGGTTTCCTGTATTCATTTGATTCGCCATACAATCACCCCACCATTCCCATTAAATATACAACCGTAAAGATGAACACCCATACAACGTCAATAAAGTGCCAATATAAGCTGGCGACGTAAAACTTCGGTGCGTTGTATAAGTTTAAGCCTCGTTTCGCGTTGCGAATCATAAGTGTTAAAATCCAAAGCAAGCCGAACGCGACGTGACCACCGTGCGTACCAACTAGCGTATAGAACGAAGAGGCAAATGCACTTTTCGTAAATACATGGCCTTCGTGAACGTACTCATTGAACTCGAAAATCTCAAGCCCTAAAAAGCCTGCACCTAGAAGCACCGTAATGCCAAACCAAAGCTGCATTTTTTTAAAATCAAAGTTTTTCATGTGATAAATCGCGTACACACTCGTTAAACTGCTCGTTAAAAGAAGCATCGTTGCCACAAAAACGAGTGGCATACGGAACAACTCGTGCGCCGGTGGACCACCAGCTGTTTTATCTCGCAACGCTAAATACGTAGCGAAGAGGGAGGCGAAGAGAACCGTCTCTCCCCCTAAGAATAACCAAAAACCTAAAAATTTATTTTTCCCTTCGAGGGTGGCTTTTTCGGGTGACGCAGGAAACGTTTCTGCTGTCAATTTTTCTTCAACGTGCATTATGCCTTAACCCCCTTTTCTGCCTCAAGCACTTCTTCTTTATGGATATGGAAGCCATGATCATCGATGACGGAACGCAAGAACATCGAACCAAGCGTAATCAATAGACCAATGATGCCAACTGGTAAGCCCCAAGCCTTTTGATTATGATACATAAAGCCGAACGCAGCAATAAACAACCCAAGCGAAATAACGAACGGCAAAATTGAAGAGTTTGGCATATGGATATCCCCAAGTGGCTCTGCTGGCGTCAAGCCTTTTTTGCCTTCCATCTTCTCAATCCAGTACGCATCTAACCCGCGCACAAGCGGAGTTTGGGCAAAGTTATATTCTGGCGGCGGAGAAGCCACTGCCCACTCAAGCGTGCGTCCGTCTCCCCATGCGTCTGCCTCTGCCTTTGGTCCTTTAATGGACGTCATAATGACGTTGATTAAAAGTACAATTGTTGCTGCTGCCATGAAAAAGGCTCCAACAGTACTAATCATGTTTCCTGTTTCAAATCCTTGACCAGGCAAGTACGTAAAGACGCGCCGTGGCATTCCCATTAAGCCAAGGAAATGTTGGATAAAGAACGTTAAATGGAATCCTGTGAAAAATAACCAGAATGTAACTTTTCCAAGCGTTTCGTTTAACATTTTGCCAAACATTTTTGGCCACCAGTAGTGTGCACCTGCTAATAGTGCAAACACAACCCCACCCACAATGACGTAGTGGAAGTGCGCGACAACGAAATAGCTGTCATGATATTGATAGTCTGCTGCTGCCGCTGCGTTCATGACCCCTGTTACTCCGCCCATAACGAACGATGGGATAAACGCAACCGCATACATCATTGGCGTTGTGAAACGAATATTTCCGCCCCACATCGTAAAGAGCCAGTTGAAAATTTTAATGCCTGTTGGAACGGCAATTGCCATTGTTGCTACCGCAAAAATCGCGTTCGCAATCGGCCCCATTCCAACTGTAAACATATGGTGCGCCCACACCATAAACCCTAAAAAGCCGATTAACACTGTTGCAAACACCATTGACGAATAACCGAATAGCCGTTTGCGCGAGAACGTTGCGAAAATCTCCGAGAAAATCCCGAACGCTGGCAACACTAAAATATATACTTCTGGGTGACCGAAAATCCAGAAAAGGTGTTCCCAAATAATTGTATTACCACCTGCTGCTGGATGATAGAAGTTTCCGCCAAACAAACGGTCCATCATCATGAAAATTAAGCCAACCGTAAGTGGTGGGAATGCGAACAAAATAAGCGCAGATGTAACAAACGTTGCCCATGTAAACATCGGCATGCGCATATATGTCATTCCAGGAGCACGCATATTAATGATTGTGACAAGGAAGTTAATCCCACCCATTAACGTACCGAAACCTGAAATTTGCAATCCTAAAACATAAAAGTCAATTCCGTGCCCTGGCGATTCAAGCGACAGCGATGCATACGATGTCCAGCCTGCATCTGGGGCTCCGCCTAAAAACCATGAACAGTTAAGGAATACTCCTCCAAAGAAGAAGAGCCAAAAGCCTAGTGCGTTCAAAAATGGAAACGCAACATCGCGTGCGCCAATTTGAATTGGCACAACCGCGTTCATCATTGCAAACACAAGCGGCATCGCCGCTAAGAAAATCATGGTTGTACCGTGCATTGTTAACACTTGGTTGTACAAACCGCCAACTAAAAAATCGTTATTCGGCTTCGCAAGCTGAATCCGGATAAATAGAGCTTCTAGACCACCAACGAGGAAGAAAAAGCCGCCTGCAATTAAATACAAAATGGCGATTTTTTTATGATCGACCGTCGTTAAGTAGTCCCATATTAGGCTCTTTTTACGAGCTACTGTACTCACAATGTTACCTCCCTTTCTGATATAAATCCCCTTTACTCAACCTTCAAGCTCATTAAATATTTCGTTAGTGCGTTGATTTGGTCATCCGTTAAGTTGCCATATGTACCCGCCATTTTATTGCCAGGCTTTACACTATTCGGATCTTTTAACCATTTCTTTAAGTTTTCTTCATTATGATCTAAAATACCAGCAATGCGTGTACGATCGCCAAAGTTTGCTAAGTTTGGCGCTGTCCGTGCTTGTTCTGGACGTTTGTCCACTGGGCTGACTGCATGGCAGCCGATACAGCTTTTGTTAAAAATCGCTTCCCCTTCTTTTGCGACTGAATCTGTCACTACTGGTTTTGCGTTTTTCATTTTTTCTACCCACTGATCAAAGTCGGCGCGCGGAAGCGGTTTTACTTTGAAATCCATCAATGCGTGCGATGGACCACAAAGCTCTGCACATTTTCCGTAGAAAATGCCGCCTGCTTTATCCGTCGCTTTTTGATCGAATTCTAACCAAAACTGGTTTTTGTTGTCTGTGTTCGTATCCATTTTTCCACCGACAGCTGGAATCCAGAAAGAGTGCTTTACGTCGGAAGCTTTTAAGTTAAAATACACCCGTTCGTTCGTTGGAACGACTAGCTCTTGGCTTGTAATAATACCGTAGTCAGGGTATTCAAACTCCCACCAATAAAGATTTGCGCGTACGTTGACAACCACCGTATGTTTATCGCGCTTCTCTTTATTCATTGGCTTCACATCAGCAAGTTTGAACGTGGCTGACACTGTCGGAACAGCTAAAATGATGAGCAAAATGATCGGGATGACTGTCCACACAATTTCTAACGTGTGGCTTCCTTCCACTTGCTTTGGAATTTTCTTTTCTTCGCCTTTGCGTTGTCGGAAGCGAACAACGACGTACACGAAGATAATCGTTACAACAATAATAACGAGAACCATAATGGCTGTGCTAAGCAGCATGAGCGAATACTGCATATCTGCTACTTCGCCGGCCGGCTGAAGTGTCGACAAAAACGGCTTGCCGCAACCAGCTAACAGAAGCGCCATTACACTAAAAAGAGAAAATAAGCGCCAATTCAGTAGCCATTTCTTCATAGCCTAATCAAACCCCTCTTTCAATTTAAATAATATATGAATTCTTTCTCTAAAGAAGTGAAAGAATTTTAAACCCATTAATCAATGGCCGCGATGACCATCGTAACAAATAAAATCGTCAAATAGTTTAAGGAGTAGACGAACATCCACTTCGCCCACTTTAGATCATCTTTCATCTTAAATCCATATAGTCCTAATGCAAGCCAACCAATGTTTAGCAACGTGGCAATGACGAGAAATGCCTTTCCAAGCGGAAATAAATAAAACGGAAGCGGCAACAAACAAGCCACCCATACGACAATTTGCCGTTTCGTAATCGCAAACCCATGCACGACCGGCAACATCGGGATTCCCGCTTTACGATATTCCTCGCATCGCTTCATCGCAAGCGCTAAAAAGTGCGGCGGTTGCCATAAAAACATTAATAAAAACAATACGAGTGGCACGATGTGAAAATGCGGATCGACCGCCGTCCAACCAATAACCGGTGGAACTGCACCAGAAACACTGCCAATGACCGTATTTAATGTATTATTCCGTTTCGACCACATCGTATATAAAAATACATAAGTGATTACTCCAATAAGCCCAACGATGGCAGCTGTTACTGTCGTCATTAACAAACTGAGTGTTCCAATTACTGTCAACAAAATACCAAACCATAGTACATGTTTTGGCTCCATCGTCCCTTTAACAGTTGGTCGCTTTTTCGTTCGTTCCATCAAATGATCAATATCGCGGTCAATGAAGTTGTTCAACGCACAAGCTCCCGCAATGATAAGAGCAGAGCCGAACAACGTAAAAAAGACAGTTTGAAGGTTTTCTAAAAAACCTTCTCCCATATAATAAAACGCTAGCCACAATCCAGTGAATGTCGTAATTAAATTAGAATTAACAATCCCAATTTTGACAACGGAAAGAACATCTTTCCAAATAGCTGCTACTGACAGTTTTCCCGTTTTTTCGTCAACTTCAATCGAAGAAGCTGTTTCATTCGTCATTTTTCTTCCTCCTTCCTCCGTTGCTTTGCGAAACGGAAGGTAACATGAATACGTTTACAACGATAAAATAGATCCTAATGTATTTTAACACATTTTTTATGGTTAATATAAGTCATAAAGTTCCTTTCTCTATATATTAAATCACATTTCTTTGTCTAAATGTGAACTTTTTTTGAACAATTTGTGTCAAAAAAATGGCGAAAACATCCGTTTTTTTATCTGTCCATTAATATTTCTAGCAAACTCTTGAATAAGATTCAATATTTTTCACAATAATAAACGTTTATTTGTTTTTTACTTTTATCATGTTGTAAAATAATGTTGTTTGTTGTCGAAATTGCCCTACAGGCTTGTTTCGTGTAAGATAAACGTATACTTTACAAGATTATTGCCAAAATAATTACTTTCCAACACAAGTAGGTGAAGAATTTTGCAACGCACGTTAAAATGGTTTGCGGTAGTGACAACGGTTGCGATGTTGTTTGTGCTAATCGGTGGTGCGCTCGTCACAAAAACTGGTTCCGGAATGGGATGCGGACGCTCTTGGCCGCTTTGCAACGGGGAACTTGTCCCATCCGATATTACGCCAGAGTTAGTGATTGAGCTTAGCCATCGGCTAGTGTCCGGACTTGCCGGCTTCTTAGTACTTGTTTTATCCGTCTGGTCATGGCGGGCAATCGGCCACATTCGGGAAACAAAATTTTTGGCCACGGTTTCTTTTGTTTTTCTTGTCCTTCAAGGGGTGATTGGGGCAGCAGCAGTCGTCTGGGGGCAATCTGATTTTGTGCTTGCTTTGCATTTTGGTATCTCACTCATCTCGTTTGCGTCTGTGTTTTTATTGACGCTATTAATTTTTGAGATTGACAAAAAGTTTGATGCAGAATCACTAGTGCTCGATGGAAAAATGAAGCAGCACATCTATGGAATCATTGCATATTGTTATGTCGTCGTCTATACAGGAGCACTTGTACGCCATAAACAAGCAAGTTTGGCATGCCCGAGCTGGCCGCTGTGCTCGCGTTCGCGCCCTTTCCCCGTTCAGCTTCATGAATGGGTACAAATGGGGCATAGACTAGCTGCTGGATTGATTATTGTTTGGATTCTCATCGCCACGATCCGCGCGGTGAAATACCATAAACATCAGCGCGTCATTTATTGGGGATGGATTGTTTCGCTTATACTTGTTTTACTGCAAATGACAACCGGTGCATTAATCGTTTTTACGCAGTTGAACTTATTTATTGCATTAGCACACGCCTTTTTCATTTCATGCTTATTTGGCGTACTAAGCTACTTACTTCTTCTTGCCATCCGTAGCAAACGAAACGAACAGTATGTGTCGACGTCCGCGAACCATACGTCTAAAAATGCGAAATAAAAGGGGGCTGACCCAAAACGCGAATGCGTTTTGGGATTAGCCCGATTTTTTTTACACCAAAATAGAAGAATCGCCCTTTTTTCTGGTAGAATAGAGTCACCACAACAACTATCACCGGAAAAGGAGCGATTCTTTTATGAAACATCATCATATTTCTTTTAAAGAGTATACCATGGATAACCTCACGTTGCCAAGCCATATTGCCGATCTCATTCCACCGGATAATATGGCTCACGTGGTTCACGAGATGGTCGAGCGCATCCCGATGGAGACGTTTCTTCCTTACTATAAAGGCGGCGGTACCTCTTCTTATCATCCAAAAATGATGACGAAAATTATCCTCTACGCGTACACCCAAAAAATGTATCATGGCCGAGAAATTGCTCGACAATTAGAAGTACATCTTCCCCTCATGTGGTTGAGTGGGTTTCAAAAGCCGGACTTCCGTTCCATCAATCGATTTCGCTCCGAACGGATGAAAGGGCTGATTGACGACTTGTTCCGAGAAATGATCACCCTGCTTGTCGCGGACGGCTATGTCAACATGGAAGACTATTTCGTAGATGGGACGAAAATTGAAGCGAATGCCAACCGATACACGTTCGTTTGGCGGAAATCCGCCGAGAAATACCAAGAGAAATTACAAGCCAATGTGGATCAGCTCATCGCCCAGATCGATGCGATCGTGGAAGAAGAAAATGCGGAAGAAATCGACGCTTCCCCTGCTTTTACTTCAAAAGAAATCCGAAAGAAAACCGAGGAGTGGGAAAAACGTTTGGAGGCCGAGCCGGACAACCAACCGTTGAAGAAGGCCGTCAAGAAGATGAAGGAAGACTACTTGCCTCGCAGTGAAAAGTACGAACACCAACTCCAAGTATGCGGGGACCGCAACAGCTATTCCAAAACGGATGCGGATGCGACGTTTATGCGTTTGAAGGAGAACCACATGCGCAACGGCCAACTGAAGCCGGCTTATAACGTACAAGTGGGTTCTTCCGATCAGTTCGTTCTGGGGTATTCGCTTCACCAGAGACCCGGCGATACTCGTTGTCTTCTGCCACACCTAGAGACGGTTCGAGAGAAATATGGGGTAGTACCAAAACGCGTGACCGCTGACGCTGTCTATGGTTCCGAGGAAAATTACGTGAAACTCGAAGAGAAAAACATTTCCGCGTTTATCAAGTACAACACGTATGAGAAAGAGAACACACGCAAGGTCAAGAAGAACCCGCACCATCCACAGAATTGGACATACAAGAAAGAAGAGGACGTTTGGATTTGTGCGAACGGGAAAAAACTGGTCCGTATAGGAACTTCGAAGCAGACCACAGAATCTGGGTATACTTCGGTCATCCAGCACTACCAATGCCACGAATGCGAAGGGTGTCCGTTCCGCTCGGTCTGCACAACTTCCAAGTATGGACGTACAACGCAATGGAATCCCGTCTATCACGAACAGAAACAGAAGGCTCGTGAACGACTGGAAAGTGAAGAAGGACAAGCACGATACCGCCAACGCCAAACCGACATTGAGAGTGTGTTTGGGCAAATCAAGCAAAATCGCGGATTTCGTCGCTTTGTCCTCCGAGGCCTCCAAAAAATTTCCATAGAATGGGGGCTTATTTGCGTTGCCCATAATCTCCTCAAGAAAGCCGCTAAGGACAAACAACGGTCCTTAGCGGCATAAACAATGGAAACAAAAGGGGGCGAATCGCCCTTTTATTTAACAAAATATGTAAAAGTAAAGAAAACTGACTCCAAAAGTCCGCTTTTTAGCGGACTTTTGGGTCAGCCTCTTTTATTTCGTTAATTCAATTAATAAGTCGCCCGTTTGAATGGCATCACCGTTTTTTACATAAATATCTTTAACAATCCCTGAAAACGGCGCTTGTACCGTTGTTTCCATTTTCATCGCTTCGGTAATCATTAAATGATCGCCTTTATTGACTTTCTCGTTCGGTTCGACAAGCACTTTCACTACCGTTCCTGGCATCGTTGCCGCAATATGGTTCGGGTCGTTTTTATCAGCTTTAATTCGTTGTGCAACCGCCGTTTTAATACTTTCATCCCGAATGACGATTTCGCGCGGCTGACCGTTTAATTCAAAGTAGACGATGCATGTTCCATCCGCTTGCGGTTGACCGATAGCAACCAATTTAACAATCAACGTTTTTCCTTTTTCAATTTCCACTTCAATTTCTTCTCCAAGCCTCATCCCGTAAAGGAATGTTGGCGTATCGAGAACAGAAATGTCGCCGAATTTTTCAACAGTTTCCGTATATTCAAGAAATACTTTCGGATAAAGAGCGTAAGCAAGCGCATCAAAGTCCGTCACTTGTCTTCCTAATTTATGGAACAATTCTCCTTTCAATTTTTCAAAATCAACCGGCTCTAACAATTCTCCTGGACGGACAGTAATCGGTTCGCGCCCTTTTAAAATAATGCGCTGCAACTCTTTCGGGAACCCGCCCGGCATTTGCCCTAAATACCCTTCAAACAATTCGACAACCGAATCAGGGAAATCAAGCGTTTCCCCGCGCTCGAAAATATCGTTTTCCGTTAAGTTATTTTGTACCATATAAAGCGCCATATCGCCCACTACTTTCGAAGATGGCGTCACTTTCACAATATCGCCGAACATGTCGTTGACGCGGCGATACATCTCTTTTACTTCGTCCCAACGGTCGCCAAGCCCGACTGCTTTCGCTTGTTGTTGCAAATTGCTATACTGTCCACCAGGCATTTCATGGCGATACACTTCCGTATGCGGAGCATTCATGCCGCTTTCAAATTCATGATAATATTTACGCACATCTTCCCAATAACGAGCGAGTTGTTCAAGCCCATCAATGTTAACTTCCGGCGCACGCTCCATTCCTTCAAGCGCATAATAAAGCGTATTAGCACTCGGCTGTGACGTTAGCCCCGCCATTGAACTAACGGCAACATCGACAATATCCACACCTGCTTCAATTGCTTTCGCATACATGTAAATACCGTTACCACTCGTATCATGGGTATGAAGATGAATCGGAATATCCACCGTTTCTTTTAACGCAGAAATAAGCACATAGGCTGCTTGCGGCTTTAATAAACCAGCCATATCTTTAATTGCTAAAATATGGGCACCTGCTGCTTCTAACTCTTTTGCCAACGATTTGTAATAATCTAAGTTATATTTCGGACGGGACGGGTCTAGAATATCACCCGTATAGCAAATCGCCGCCTCGGCGATTTTTCCTGTTTGCCGAACCGCATCAATCGCGACGCCCATTCCTTTTACCCAGTTTAAGCTGTCAAAAATGCGAAAAACGTCAATACCTGCTTGCGCCGATTTCTCCACAAACTCCCGAATGACGTTATCCGGATAGTTTTTGTACCCAACGGCGTTCGCCGATCGAAGCAACATTTGGAAAAGGACATTCGGGATGCGCTCACGTAATTTTAATAAACGATCCCAAGGATCTTCCTTCAAAAAGCGGTACGCAACATCGAAGGTAGCTCCTCCCCACATTTCCAGCGAGAACAAGTTCGGCAATAGCCGTGCCGTCGGTTCAGCAATATGCAATAAATCAGTCGTCCGTACGCGCGTTGCCAACAGAGACTGGTGTGCATCCCGGAACGTCGTGTCGGTCAATAGCACTCGATTTTGCTCTTTAATCCAACGGACAAGTCCTTCTGCCCCACGTTCGTCTAAAAGCTGTTTCGTCCCGCTTTCGATTGGCGACAATTGATCAACTTTTGGAATACGCGGCTTTTCAAACACGGGTTTTTTCTTCTTTCCAATTCCCGGAAAACCATTTACCGTCACATTTCCGATATAAGTTAACATTTTCGTCCCACGGTCTTTCCGTCTTGGGAACACGAACAATTCTGGCGTTGTGTCAATAAACGATGTATCGTACTCTCCCGATAAAAACTTCGGGTGCTGAACGACGTTTTCTAAAAACGGAATGTTCGTTTTTATGCCACGAATCCGAAATTCGCGCAAGTTGCGCAACATTTTGCGCGCCGCTTGTTCAAACGTCAACGCCCATGTCGACAATTTCACAAGCAATGAATCATAATATGGCGTAATAACCGCTCCTTGGAAGCTATTTCCTGCATCTAACCGCACTCCGAAGCCGCCCCCAGAACGATACGCCATAATTTTTCCGGTATCTGGCATAAAATTATTTAGTGGATCTTCGGTTGTGACCCGTGATTGGATTGCATAGCCGTTAATACGAATCTCTTCTTGTTTCGGAATGCCGACTTGTTCGCTATGAAGAGCGTATCCCTCAGCAATTAAAATTTGTGACTGGACGATATCAATGCCAGTAATCATTTCCGTAATCGTATGCTCCACTTGGATGCGGGGGTTCACTTCGATGAAGTAAAATTCCTCGCCAGAGACGAGAAATTCAACCGTCCCTGCATTAACATAGCCAACGTTTTTCATCAGCTTCACAGCTGCATCACAAATTTCATGACGAAGCTTATCCGAAAGCGACACGCTTGGAGCAATCTCGACGACTTTTTGATGACGGCGCTGCACGGAACAGTCCCGGTCGTACAGATGAACAATATTGCCTTCGTAGTCGCCTAAAATTTGCACTTCAATATGTTTCGGACGCTCAATCAACTTTTCGACGTACACATCCTCGCTTCCAAACGCGGCTTTCGCTTCTGATTTTGCACGTTCATACGCTTCTTTTACTTCCGCTTTCGAACGAACGATACGCATGCCGCGACCGCCGCCCCCTAAAGCTGCTTTAATAATGATTGGATAGCCGTATTTTTCGCCAAACCGAACGACTTCCTCTAGACTATGTACCGGTCCATCGCTCCCCGGAATGACAGGGATTCCTGCTAGTTCTGCTTGATGGCGTGCTTTTACTTTATCACCGAACATCTCCAAATGTTCTTCGTTCGGTCCGATAAAAATAATCCCTTCTTCACGACACCTCTTCGCAAACTGAATATTTTCCGAAAGAAATCCGTACCCAGGATGAATCGCATCGACATCATGTGCTTTCGCAATGGCAATGATTCCTTCAATGTCTAAGTACGCTTCAATCGGCTTTTTTCCTTCCCCCACTAAATACGCTTCATCAGCTTTGTACCGGTGGTAAGAACCTGCATCTTCTTTTGAATAAATCGCAACCGTACGAATTCCTAATTCGTTGCAGGCACGAAAAACGCGAATGGCAATTTCGCCTCGATTTGCTACTAATACTTTCTGAATGTTTTGCGTGTTCATTTGTTCTTCCTCTCCTCCTTTCTAATAAAACTATAACGGTTTGTCACTTTTGTAAATACATTTTCTAAAAAGTCAGACCTTTTTCTGATTGTTTTTTTATAATTTTCTCTTTATGTACGTGTTTATACTTCGCCTCATACTTCGTAAACATCGATATATTCACCAGTACACCTAGCGATGTCATAAACAGCACAAGCGCTGACCCTCCATAACTTACAAGCGGAAGTGGCACCCCTGTGATTGGAATTAATCCTGTCACTCCTCCGATGTTAATAAACGTGTGAATGCCAATCATCGAAGAAATGCCAATCGCAAGCAAACTGCCGAACGCATCATCACATTTTCGAGCAATGTAAAGCCCGCGTAACACAATAAATGCTAACAGTAATAGCACAAATGCGACACCAAATAACCCTAGCTCTTCCGCAATAATGGCCATAATAAAATCGGTATGTGATTCCGGCAAATACCCGTATTTTTGAATACTTTTGCCTAGACCAACACCCTTTAATCCACCTAGACCGATGGCTAAATACGAATTCACCAGTTGAAATCCTGCGTCATCGCTATATTTAAATGGATCTAAAAACCCATAAATACGCGAAATTCTTTCTTTCGAAAAAATTTTGTCCCAAATAAACGGAAGGGTAAACGGCGCACAGGCTAAAGCAATTATTCCAAAAAATAATACTTGCTTAAAAAGAAGACGAAACTTTAGTCCCGACGATAAAATAATGCACGACGCAATCAACAACACAATCATCGCTGTCCCGAAATCAGGCTGAATTGCTATTAAAAAACAAATGCCTAGCGTATAGTAAATAGGGAATAGCTGCCCTTTTATTGATTGCTCCATTCTTCTTTGCTTATTGGCAAATGCTGCTGCTAAATAAACAATCAAACCGAGTTTCACAAGCTCTGCTGGCTGTACACTAAAAAAACCAAATCTAAACCAGCTAGTCGCGTTATTAGCTGTATGACCAATGAAATCAACAGCAATGAGCATCAACGGAGAAATAACAAAAATTACTTTTACCACTTTTTTTCTTAACAATATTTTGTAAGGGATTATCGCTGAAAGGAGGAAGAACGCCACAGAAGCGATAAGCCATAGTTTTTGCTTTTCATAAAAATAATCGCTCGGTACACCAAATCGTGTTACAGCTGACACCATACTGGAGCTATACACCATAATTAAGCCAAAAATCGCTAACATCCAAACAGAAATAATGAGCGGATAGTCGTATGATTTCATGATGTTTCGAATGAGTTGTTTCTCCATCTTCCCTCTTCCTTACTGATGTTGTACTTATACTATTTCGCATCCCATTTTTATTTTCCTTCTAAAAACACAAAAACTCAAACGATTGGTGCTATCTTCAACCGTTTGAGTTAGTTATCGTTATCGTACGCGTTTTTTTGTTGAAGCTTCATGAAGCACGGACAACTCCCGTTCTAACGAGTCAAGAAGTGCTTTTCCTTCCTTGTCATCGACAAGCCCTAAGCGAACAGCAAAGTCGATTTCCCGCGATAGTCCGAACATTTGCGTGTCGAGCACTTCTTCATAGAGAGGACACTGGGGCATCGTTAAATTGTCCAGTTGTACTTGAATGAGTTTCACAATTTTATCCGCATCCGCTTTTAGAAGCGCGTACGCTTTTTCACGATAATTAATCGTTTCGTCCGTCACGTTGATCCCTCCGTTCTCCCCTAATCCTTCTTTAAATCTTATCGTGAATCGAGAAATTTTGCAAGACGAAACCATTGCCACCGCTTTCACATGACAAATCCTTTACTTATCATTATACTAAAAATAGTGTCATTTTTCGCTGCTTAAAACAAAGGGAAATATGGAAGAAAGGAGGGAGACAGAGTGGATCGTATTATTCCAATTAAAGGAAAAGTGAAATTTCCGATTACGCTCGACCCTAGCGTCTGGATTTTTGATGATCGGAAAGTAGAGCTAGAGGCGTATTTTTCTGGAACTCCCGTTGATCAAACGAAAGAAGAGGAAGATATTCAAAAAATATCTGCATATTGGGATCGCGAAATTCAAGAAGGAGCCGTCTTTCCACCAACGTTAAAAACAGAGAAAACGTTTGCTAAAGAAAAACTACTTACCGGAACGTTTATCATGCGGCTTGCTCCGTTTTTACAAAACGCTGAGGTGCTTCCAGATGCAACAACGTTCGTCATCGCCACGGAAAACGGCGATGTTGAAATCCCGATTGAAAAAGCGTACGACGTCATCCTTTGTTTTTCAAAAGAAGGAAAACCGATAAAAGAAGACGGACCTATTCATCTTTATTTCGGCGACGGCTCTAACCGAGAGCAACCGATTACACACGTCCGGCAATTCATCGTTCGCTAGCGACAACGAGGCTGTCCAACTAGGACAGCCTACAATAAATCAGCGGCCAACTGCGCCAATCCCGAACGCTCCCCTTTAATCAACCGAACATGCCCAGCAATTTTTTGGTCTTTAAATGTTTCAACGACATACGTTAACCCGTTGTTGTATTCATCTAAATATGGATGATCGATTTGTTCTGGATCGCCCATTAAAATAATTTTGCTCTTTTCCCCAACGCGCGTTAAAATGGTTTTCACTTCATGCTTCGTTAAATTTTGCGCCTCGTCTATAATAATAAACTGCTCCGGCAAACTGCGACCGCGTATATACGTAAGTGCCTCTACTTCAATGGAACTCATCCCGGCTAAAATCGCATCAAGTTCCCCCGGTTTTTTCGTGTTAAATAAATACTCCAAATTATCGAAAATCGGCTGCATCCATGGACGTAGTTTTTCTTGTTTTTCCCCCGGCAAAAAGCCGATATCTTTGCCGACAGGGACAATTGGGCGCGCAACAAGTAGCTTTTTGTATTTACCGAGATCTTCTGTCTGCATGAGCCCAGCAGCTAACGCCAGCAGCGTTTTTCCTGTGCCTGCCTTCCCAATTAATGTAACGAGCGGCAAGTCTTCGCGCATTAACAATTCAAATGCCATCGTTTGTTGGACGTTACGCGGACGGATTCCCCAAACATGCTCATGAGGAAACGTGAGCTTCTTCACTTTTTTCCCTGTATGGTCAACAATGCCGACAGCAGAAGACGAACTGCCAAGCGCATCTTTCATAATGATAAATTGGTTCGGATAAAACGGGTGATTGGCAATTTCCGAGAGCACGAGCTCCCCTTTTTCATAAAAACGGCTTAAATGTTCCGTATGAATATATAGCTCTAAAAATCCAGTGTAAATATGCTCAATATCAACCACTCGATCGTTTAAAAAATCTTCTGCTTGCAAACCAATTGCGTCTGCTTTGACACGAACGAGAGCATCTTTGCTTACTAAAATGACCGAGCGACCATCTTCTTTTTCTTGTTCTTCAAGCGCTAAATTTTTCGCGACTGCTAAAATACGATTATCATTCGTTTTTTCCACAAAAATATCTTGCAGCTGCTGAAACGAGCGATGATTTAATTCAATGCGGAGTACGCCTCCGTTATCGAGCAAAATTTTTTCATGCAATTTCCCGTTTTCGCGCAGACGATCAATTAACTTCGATACTTGCCGCGCATTTCTACCAACTTCATCCATATATCGTTTTTTTGAATCCACTTCTTCTAATACAACCGCAGGGATAACGACTTCGTTATCTTCAAAAGAAAAAATAGAATAAGGATCTTGTAAGAGCACATTTGTATCGAGCACATATATTTTATCGCCCAAATTCCCACGCCCCCATTTCATTTAATATGTTCGCTTTGGACGGGATTGTTGTTATATAGTATGAAGGAACGTATAAAGATAGAAGGTTGGCCACAAAATAAAATTAAAAACAGAACGAGGTGTCAAAGATGAAACGTTTTTACGTTTTTATGGCGGCTTTCTTTCTTTTAACAAGCTGCAGCATCGGAGAGCAACGGTCCCCTAATGAGTCGCTCGTCCGAGTCAAAAATACCGTCAACGAAAAGGTGCAAACGAAATCCGGGCAGCAAATTGCTCACCATTTGGCCGATTTAGCGAACCGCGTCCCAAACGTGGAGGATGCGACGGTTCTTGTGGTCGGCAAATATGCGGTCGTCGGTATTGATGTAAATGATAACATTGACCGCTCGCGTGTCGGAACGGTGAAATATTCCGTCGCCGAGAGTTTACAAAAAGACCCGTATGGCGCCAATGCGATCATTATCGCTGATCCTGATTTATATACACGGTTCAAAAACATCGCCCGCCAAGTAGATAACGGGCGCCCTGTGCAATCAGTGATGAACGAATTGGCGGCTATCGTCAGCCGTGTCATGCCAGAAATCCCTAGCGATTTTCTGCAAACAAAAAATCCAGCACCAACCAAAGAAAATAACGCCGAACTGAATAAAACAGAAGAAAAACAGTTACACAACGGACAAAATAAACAGTCGAACGACTATTTAAATAAATGAGAGCCTAGCCATCGGCTAAGCTCTTTTTTATTGGTCAATCATCCCATCTGTTTTTAGGCGTTTCTTAAGGCGGTCATTACTTGATTGTCCAATTTCGCTGCCGCTTGAGCATCGTACGTTTTTTCGTACTTCGGCTCGACAGAAATTTTCGCGCCATAAAACATGACATCCCGCACTTCGGTAATCTCGATTTCGACAAGCGCTAGTTTGAGCGGAACTCCTTCCATTTTCTCGATTTTGACGTGTGCTTTTCCGCTAATTGAATACGTCGATTCGTTCGCAATTAACGTGATAACAACCAATGGGTTTTTTTGAATGTTTTGCACGATACGTGAACGGTTATCGACGGCAAAATAAAGGCGCTTTTCGCTCGGTGCATATATCCACGAAATCGCGCTCACGTTCGGTCCGCCCGTTTCATGATCAATCGTGGCAATCGTGACAAACCGTTCTTTTTGTAGCGCTTGAAAAAGCGGCTCAATTAACGTTTGTTCTACCTCATTAGCCAAAAAAAACACCTCCTACATAGTGATAATTTTATCATACCTATTTTCTCCAAAGTTGCAAAGAAAAATGATATAATCAAAACATAATGTAGCAATGAGGTGTGCGATGAGGGTAAAATGTGTTCTTTGCGATCAACTAAATGTCATTGACGATGAGTCGTTATTAGCTAAGCGGTTACGCAACCGCCCGATTCATACGTATATGTGCGATACGTGCTATGAACGAATTGCCGAAAAAACAAAGGCGCGTCTTGCAACTGGCAAATTTCGCATCTATCGTTCCGCAACGACGCACGAAGATTGGTAAAAGCACCGCGCATGATGCACGGTGCTTTTGTTACGTCGTCGGGTAGTTAATATATTTCTCAGGCTCTCGTTCGATTTGTTCAAGCATAACTTCAATCAATTCTACCGGAAAACGCGCCGTTTTCCACTCGCCTTCTTTTTTATAGTGAATCGTATACATCAGATCCTCTTTCACGACGTTTATGTCTGTAACGTGAAAGTCAATTTGTAAAATAGCGCGGAAAAAAGCAGCTGTGTCTTGTGCAGCTGTGTCCTCCGGTCGCGCATCGGCAACGACTTGAATCGTCAGCCAATTATAAAGGGCGTCTTGCAATGACTTCATTCCATCACCGCCTTATTTTCTGTTTGCGCCGCACAACACTGCATTTTTTTAATCAACACCGTTATTTGTATTTTGTTTTTTCGCTTGATGTAGGCGAATTTTATAAATCGTTAAAATAAGCGCGGCGACAACTAACCCTTCCGCAATAGGCAAAAAGACAGCAAAAAATGTTAAAATGGTACAGCCTAACGCCAAGAGCACGTAAATGATGACGTTTTTTAGTACAGGCAGTTTTTTCGCAAACCCAAGCCGATACACAATGGCAGATAAAATGAGCACTGTAATATACAACAGCCACATCCCTTGCTTCGGGTTCGTATGCACTTCGTATAGCGATGCAAAGAAGGAAAGCCGCTCTAACATGTTATCTCCCCCTTATTTCGCCTGTTCCGCCGCTTTCTTTTTCTTCGCTAACTTCTCACGCTCGTTCTTATCTAAAATCTTCTTGCGCAAGCGAATCGATTGCGGCGTCACTTCACAATATTCATCGTCATTTAAATATTCAAGCGCCTCTTCGAGCGTCATGATGCGCGGCTTTTTCATCGTCACCGTCTGCTCTTTCGTCGCCGAACGAATATTTGTCGCGTGTTTGACTTTACAAACGTTCACGACTAAATCGTTTTCACGCGTATGCTCCCCAACAATCATTCCTTCATACACTTCTGTTCCTGGCTCCACAAAAATCGTGCCGCGGTCTTCGATCTGCATAATTCCATAGGCAGTCGCCTTGCCCGTTTCCATCGAAATAAGCACCCCTTGGCGTCGTCCACCAACAAACCCTTTTTGCACTGGCGCGTAATGGTCAAATGAATGGTTTAAAATGCCGTACCCTCGCGTCAACGACATAAATTCGGTGCGATAGCCGATTAACCCGCGTGCTGGCACTAGGAAAATAAGGCGGACTTGTCCATTTTCTTGATGGACCATATCGACCATTTCCCCTTTACGCATACCGAGAGATTCCATAATCGCCCCCGTATACTCTTCCGGAATGTCAATTTGCACGCGCTCCATCGGCTCACAAAGCACGCCATCTACCTCTTTCATAATGACTTCCGGTTTGGACACTTGTAGCTCAAACCCTTCACGCCGCATATTTTCGATTAAAATGGATAAATGCAATTCCCCCCGACCTGAAACAATCCACGCGTCCGGCGATTCGGTCGGCTCCACGCGCAAACTCACGTCGGTCTCAAGCTGTGTGCGAAGCCGTTCTTCTATTTTACGAGCGGTGACGTATTTTCCTTCTCGACCAGCAAACGGGCTACTATTCACTAAAAATGTCATTTTTAACGTCGGTTCATCAATTCGTAACGTTGGCAACGCCTCTTGATGTTCAATCGGGCATACTGTTTCCCCGACGTTAATGTCTTCCATTCCTGAAACAGCAATAATATCCCCAGCTTCTGCTTCCGTAATTTCGATGCGTTTTAATCCAATGAAGCCAAACAATTTCGTCACCCGAAACGTCTTCACCGACCCATCTAACTTCATTAACGCCACTTGCTGACCGACTTTAATCGTGCCACGAAACACGCGCCCAATCCCAATTCGACCGACATAGTCGTTATAATCAAGCAGCGCGACTTGAAATTGTAGCGGTTCCGTTCGGTTATCGACAGGAGCAGGAATGTGCTCCATAATCGTTTCAAATAGCACCGTCATATCGCTTTCTTGCTGATAGGGGTCTAAGCTTGCCGTACCGTTTAATGCAGAAGCGTAAACGACCGGAAACTCTAGCTGTTCTTCTGTTGCCCCTAGTTCAATAAATAAGTCAATGACTTCATCGACGACTTCTTCCGGGCGAGCAAATTCGCGGTCAATTTTATTAACAACGACAATCGGTGTCAACTGCTGCTCCAGCGCTTTTTTCAGCACGAAGCGCGTCTGCGGCATGCAGCCCTCATACGCATCAACAACAAGCAGCACCCCGTCCACTAACCGCATAATCCGTTCTACTTCTCCCCCAAAATCGGCATGTCCTGGCGTGTCTAAAATGTTAATGCGTGCATCTTTATAATGAATCGCGGTGTTTTTCGCCAAAATAGTAATGCCACGTTCTCTTTCTAAGTCATTGCGGTCAAGCGCACGTTCTTGTACTTGTTCATTTGCACGGAACGTCCCTGATTGGCGCAACAACTGATCGACTAACGTTGTTTTGCCATGATCGACATGAGCGATAATGGCAATATTCCGAAGATCTTCTCGCCGTTTCACTTCATTCAACAGTTTCATCCTCCTGTACGTAAATTGCTCGTTTATTATATCATAAAGAGGATAGAAAAGCGGAATGTTTTCCTGTAAACTGAAAAAGGAAAAGAGAAGACGAGAGAGGGGATTTTCATGAAATCGATTCAGCCCGTGTTTTTGTTGTTTGCGATTTTGGCTGCTTCGTCGATTATGGCAATCGGTATTTTTATTGCCGAACAGATTACAATCGGCGTTATCATTTCTATCGTTGCTTTTGTGCTTATTATGGGAATCGGATTCATCACGAAAAAACGGATGCGTGAAAAAGGCATGTTATAATCGGGACATGAAACGCTTGTCCCGATTTTATTTTCGAATATATTGCTTCACAATTTGTTTATGAAGTCCTGGTTTAGCGACTAACACAGAGTTTTGTTCAAGCAATTGAAGTGGTTCACCATAAATATTTGTCACCACGCCACCAACTTCTTCGACAATGATAAGCCCCCCAGCAAAATCCCAAGGCGACAATCGCATCGTCATGTACGCATCTAACCTTCCGGCTGCGACATACGCCATTTCTAACGCTGCCGAACCGTATGACCGCGTCCCGCGCACGGCTTTCACAAGCGGCGTTAATATAGATGGATCAATGCGGGCATTGTCAATCACCCACGTCGTATTTAGCGAAATAATCGCTTCGGAAATAGATACCGGCTGCAATCGTGGAAGGGGAGAGTCGTTTAAAAATGCGCCTTTTCCTTTTTGTGCAGAATATAGTTCGTCATGTACAACATCGTAAATATAGCCAAGTTGACCGACGCCATTGTGAAAAATGCCAATGGAAATCGCAAAATTTCGTTGTTGGTGGATAAAATTCATCGTCCCATCAATCGGGTCGATAATCCAAACCGTCCCATCCAATGCCCCTATATCATCGCCAAATCCTTCTTCGCCAAGCACGCGATGTTGTGGGAATTTGTTTTTTATGTGTGCAATGAAAAATTGCTCCGTTTCTTTGTCGACGTTTGTAACTAAATCTTTTCGATTCGATTTCGTTTGTATCGTCAATTGCTGCGCAAACGTTTCTCGAATGCGAGCGCCTGCTTCTTTCAGCCATGCTCGGGCACATTCATCGATTTGTTGCCAATTCATTTTTCCAACTCCTATCGAAAAAATCATCATATTTTTTTATGTACGAATATACATTAGAATAGTGCAAGTTGGCACATTCTGCAAGAAAAAACGAACCGTATCATATGGTTCGCCAGTTCGTTTGTTTATAGTTGAAGACGCATAAGTTCTTGACGTAGCTTTTCTAATTTTCGCTTACATTCTTTTTTCTTCTCTTCATCATTTTCCATCATCGCATCATAAAGGGTTGCCAACTCATAATCTAACTCAAGCTTAAGAACTGCCATCCGCTTTTCGCCGTCTGTCCGTTTTACCGAATTGACTGTTTTTTTCATTAACAGAAGCACCCCTTTCCCTTTCTTTTGGAAAATCACAAAATTTTCTGATAGTGTTTATATATATTATGTAAGGAAAGGAGGCTATGCAACAAATTTGTGCATTCGTCTAATTTTTTTCAGTCATCTGAATCCACTCGCCATTTTTCGCTTCTTTCGCTTTTTTCACAACGTGATAGGACGAGTAGCCGCTCGTTTTTTCAAATTCATCACACCACTTTTTCTCTTCGCTTTTGCTCGGAACGATTTCTTTAAACCGACGGTACAGATTCATTAGCTGTTCGCGTTCCATTCCATGTTCATAGACCGTTTCGACGGCTTCGAAAAATTTAATCACATCGATAATTTCTTGCGTTGTCCAATCATAAGAAAACGGGTACGAATAATTCACCTACATCACCTCCACCATTAGTTTGCCCAGCGTTTGCGAATTTGTTCGGCTTCTTTCATCATGCGAGCAAATAATTCTGCAACAGTCGGTACATCATCAATTAAGCCCATCACTTGTCCGGCCCACGCAAATCCTTCGTTCGTTTTCCCGTCATAAATAAAACGACGGTTCGCCTCCCCGCTAATGTATTCTTTTAATTGTTCGTACGTTCCACCTTGTTGTTCTATTTGCAAAATTTTTTCCGTCCACTCGTTCGCAATCGCCCTTCCTGGTGCTCCTAAACTCCTCTTAATAACAACGGTATCGTTTTCCGAACCTTTTACAAGCAACTCTTTGTACAGCGGATGGGCATGTACACATTCTTGCGTTGCAATAAAGCGTGTGCCCATTTCGATGCCTTCCGCACCAAGCGATAATGCCGCCATTAGCCCTCTTCCGTCTCCAATCCCTCCAGAAGCAATCACCGGAATCGATACAGAATCAACAACTTTCGGAATCAGTACAAACGTTCCAATATCGTATTTTCCTAAATGTCCTCCTCCTTCTTGCCCGACAACCATCACGGCATCTGCCCCTAGTTCTTCCGCTTTTACCGCTTGGCGAACAGCAGCTACAAGCACCAGTTTCTTTACGTCTACTCCTTTTAACTGCTCAAAAAACGGGGCAGGATTTCCGCCTGTCACGGACACGACTGGCACTTGTTCCTCGATCGCCACTTCAAGCATATGTGAAAACGGCCGTCCGTGTTGTCCGATAGCAAAGTTCACGCCGAACGGTCGGTCGGTTTTCTCGCGCACTTTTCGAATTTCTTCGCGTAACGCCTCCGGTGTCGGGAGCGACATGGCGGTAATTTGCCCTAATCCTCCTGCGTTCGAAACGGCTGCTGCTAGCTCTGCATATGCTAAATACGCAAGCCCCCCTTGAATAATGGGATATTTAATCTGTAATAACTCCGTCACTCTCGTTTTCCAATCCATTTGTCACACCTCCTATGTATAAGTATAATATGCTTCGAGAATACTTGCTTCATTTCCTGCACATGAAGCGGAAAACTTTTTATCCATTAAACATTGACTAGACACAATTTAAAAATGATTCTTTGCAAACCGTGAAATAAGTGCTATAATGCACTTGTTTTATTTTTATGCAAAAAGAGGTGTGAGGGAGCATTGTCACAGTTTGAGACACCGTTGTTCACTGGGCTGTTAGAACATATGAAAAAAAATCCGATTCAATTTCACATTCCTGGCCATAAAAAAGGAGCAGGAATGGATCCAGATTTTCGTGAATTCATCGGCGAAAATGCGTTAGCCATTGATTTAATCAACATCGGTCCTTTAGATGATTTGCATCAACCAAAAGGGATGATTAAACGCGCGCAAGAACTAGCCGCAGAAGCGTTCGGCGCCGACTATACGTTTTTTTCCGTGCAAGGAACAAGCGGGGCGATTATGACGATGGTGATGTCTGTCGCCGGTCCTGGCGATAAAATTATCGTGCCGCGCAACGTCCATAAGTCGGTGATGTCTGCGATTGTTTTTTCTGGCGCTACGCCCATTTTTATTCATCCAGAGGTGGACAAAGAGCTTGGTATTTCACACGGCATTACACCAGAAGCAGTCGAAAAAGCGTTAACGCAACATCCTGACGCCAAAGGAGTGCTCGTCATTAACCCGACGTACTTTGGTATCGCTGGGGATTTGAAAAAAATTGTGGAAATCGCTCATGCCTATCATGTGCCTGTCCTCGTCGATGAAGCGCACGGAGTGCACATTCATTTCCATGAGAATCTCCCGCTTTCAGCAATGCAAGCCGGAGCAGATATGGCAGCAACAAGCGTTCATAAACTCGGTGGCTCGATGACGCAAAGCTCGATTTTAAATGTACGGGAAGGGCTTGTCTCTGCGAAGCGCGTCCAAGCCATTTTAAGCATGTTAACCACGACATCGACGTCATATTTATTGCTTGCATCCCTTGACGTCGCTCGCAAACGGTTGGCGACAGAAGGGAGAACACTTGCCGAAAAAGCAATTCAGCTAGCGGAAGAAACGCGCGAGAAAATTAATGAAATTCCGCATTTGTATTGCGTTGGTAAAGAAATTTTAGGTACGGAAGCAACGTACAATTATGACCCGACAAAGTTAATTATTTCCGTAAAAGAACTTGGATTAACGGGGTACGACGTCGAAAAATGGCTTCGGGAAATGTACCAAATTGAAGTAGAGTTGTCCGATTTATACAACATTTTATGTATTATTACACCAGGCGATACGGAAAAGGAAACAGACATATTAGTCAACGCGCTTCGCCATTTATCAGAGCAATATCGCCATCAAGCCGATGCCGGTGTAAAGCCGAAAGTGTTGCTTCCTGACATTCCGGCACTAGCGTTAACACCGCGCGATGCGTTTTATTCGGAAACAGAAATCGTGCCGTTTGAGCAATCTGCCGGACGAATTATTGCAGAATTTGTGATGGTTTATCCCCCTGGAATTCCTATTTTCATTCCTGGTGAAATTATTACGGAAGAAAATTTAGCGTACATTAAGAAAAACCTCGAAGTCGGCTTACCGGTACAAGGTCCGGAAGACGATACGCTTCAAACATTGCGCGTGATTAAAGAACATAAACCGATTAAGTAACAGGGTGCCAAGGCACCCTGTTTTTATGCAAAAAAAAGCACATGCCTCTCCCGTTCTGCATGCGCTTTCATTCTATTGAAACCTTTCCCCCATTGTTTAAAAACCGTATTACTCTTGTTCGTCTACTTCTTCATGATCACATTGTGTACATTTTCCGTAAAGCGTTGTAACTTTCTCGTCTTCAAAATGCCCGATTGTTGAATTACATGTTTGACAAACGATTGTGCCCATCCCCATAACCCCTTTATGATGATTTAATGATTGGCTAATTTAATAATAATATATCATATTTAAGTTGTCAATCGCCGATTTGTATGTCACATTTAAATAAAAAGTCGACAAAAAACGGGCATTATGCCCGTTTTTTGTCATTCATTAATAATCGTATTCTGGATACAACGCCGTCGCTGGAAGAACATCGGAGAAAAACTCCGCTAAATCCGCTGCCTGCTCAGCTGTATCAATTCGGAAAATTCGCTGCAAATACTCATGGTTTTCAACGTCTTTTGGATCGAGGAGAGTCGAGCGGCCTGTTTGCATACAGATGACGAGCGGCTTGCCAAAGAACATATTCGTATAAACAATCCCAAAATCATACCGCGTATCTTTTGTCGTAAAGCCAACGAACCGCACTTTCACTTTTTCGTATTCATCATACAACTTTTCAAACAAATTCATAAACTCCCCCCCTTTAAATATACTGAATTTTATTATAATTCAAATTTCTTTTTGGATCAATAGCAAAAACATTGCAATAATGTTACAATAGCGTTGGGGGTGATCAAAATGTCCACACACGCATACATAAAGCTTGTACCAGCATCAAAAAAGAAAACGATTACACTTGAAGAAGTAAAAGAACTGTTTCACACATACCAACAACTGATGAAAAAAACAGGCGAACAGCTCGGGTGGGGATTTGAAAATGCCTCGTTTCCTTATCAAATCGTAGCGGCAGACGGAAACGAACAATGGTTTTATTTAAAAGGAACGAATGACCGTTATCATTCGATTATTATTGGTGTCGGTCAAGAAAAAACAGAAAAAGACGAAACGTCATTTATTCAAGTAACGCTTCCAACTAACGCCACACATGGAGACAAAGGAAAAGCGAACGAATTTTGCAAATTTCTCGCAAAACAATTAGAAGGGGAATTGCATTTATTTAACGGCAGAATTATGTATTATTATAAACGATAGCCTGAGGCTATCGTTTTTTATATGAACTCCCAAACAAAACGTTGGCAACTAAAATATATAATTGCTGTAAGGCATGTTGTCAATAGTGCTCTTTTCGTCCGTAAGCCAACTTTCCGCGCTAGCAAAAACGCCAAATATAAAAACATGCCAAGCAACATCCCACGAAATAGCGGGCGGTCACGACCGGAAAGCCATTCGACGAGTGAAAAACTACTCCAAATCATCATTTGTAGCAAAAAAACGACGTACGCTTTCATTGGGAATCCCCTTTTTTCCTTTTTACCATAACAATATGACTTTACGAGAGAAAATAGTCATAAAAAAGGACATCCACCGGATGTCCTTTTTCTTTTATTTAATGATATGAATTGGGCTGCCAAGAACGACTTCTGCTGCTTCCATGGCGATTTCGCCTAACGTCGGATGCGCATGAATCGTCATCGCAATATCTTCTGCTGTCATACCTGCTTCAATCGCAAGTCCAAGTTCTGCAATCATATCCGATGCATTTGGACCGACGATTTGTGCCCCGATAATAACACCATCGTCTTTGCGTACGACGAGCTTCATAAAGCCTTCCGCATCGTTGAGCGCCAATGCGCGGCCGTTTGCCGCAAACGGGAATTTTGCTGTTGTGACTTCAATGCCTTCCTCTTTCGCTTGTTTTTCAAAATAACCGACCGATGCACATTCAGGGTCTGAGAACACAACTGCTGGAATGGCTAAATAATCCATCTCCGACGGATGACCTGAAATTGCTTCTGCCGCGATTTTCCCTTCATACGATGCTTTATGGGCAAGCGGTGGTCCTGGAACGATATCACCGATCGCATAAATGTTCGGCACGCTCGTACGGCATTGCTTATCAATTTCGATAAGCCCGCGTTCTGTCATTTTCACGCCAATTTGTTCAAGCCCTAACTCATCTGTATTCGGGCGGCGTCCAACGGTGACAAGCACGTATTGTGCATCAACTGTTTTCGTTTCCCCTTGTACTTCAAACGTTACCGTTACGCCATCTTCTCGCTCTTCGACACCTTTGGCAAGGGCGTTTGTAAACACTTCGACACCTTTTTTCTTTAAGCGGCGCTTCACGACCGCGCTCATTTGCTTTTCAAAACCAGATAAAATTTCATCTGCACCTTCAAGAATTGTCACTTTCGTCCCAAAGTTCGCATACGCTGTCCCTAATTCTGTTCCAATATACCCCCCGCCGATGACAACAAGCGATTTCGGGATTTCCGGTAAGTTTAATGCGCCAGTTGAATCAAGAATACGCTTTGAGAACTTAAATGCAGGAAGTTCGATTGGGCGGGAACCAGTCGCGATGATGGCGTTTTTGAATTTGTACGTTTGTGCACTTGTTTCTGTCATGACGCGCACTGTATTTGCATCGACAAAATATGCCTCGCCGCGAACAATTTCCACTTTATTTCCTTTTAATAATCCTTCGACGCCTCCAGTTAATTTTTTTACAACGCTCGCTTTCCACTCTTGCACCTTCGTAAAGTCCACCGTTACGTTTTCCGCTTTAATGCCCATGTCTTCGGAATGGATTGCCATTTCGTAGCGGTGTCCTGCCGAAATTAACGCTTTCGATGGGATGCAGCCAACGTTTAAGCATACGCCCCCGAGGTTGCCTTTTTCGACAATCGTCACCTTTTGCCCTAACTGAGCGGCACGAATTGCTGCCACATAGCCGCCAGGGCCGGCTCCAACGACAAGAGTTTCTGTTTCAATTGCAAAATCGCCCACTACCATAATTATTACGCCTCCATTAATAATAGTTCAGGATCGTTTAGTAAACGTTTAATATGATTCAACGCATGTTGTGCCGTTGCACCATCGATCATGCGATGGTCAAAGCTTAACGATAACGCTAATACCGGCGCAATCACGATTTCTCCGTCACGCACAACTGGCTTTTCTGAAATACGACCAATACCAAGAATCGCCACTTCTGGATGGTTAATGACTGGCGTAAACCATTGTCCACCTGCAGAGCCGATGTTTGTAATCGTGCAGGACGCTCCTTTCATTTCGTTCGGCATTAATTTGCCGTCGCGTGCCTTTGTCGCAAGTTCGTTAATTTCTTTTGCTAGGGCAAAAATTGACTTCCGATCAGCATGTTTGACGACCGGAACGAGCAATCCTTTGTCCGTGTCTGCCGCAATGCCAATGTTGTAATAATGCTTATGAACAATTTCTTCCGTTGCATCGTCAATGGATGTATTTAATGTTGGAAATTCACGCAAAGCCGATGTCAACGCTTTAACAACGTATGGCAAAAACGTTAGCTTGATGCCTTTTTGCGCTGCAACTTCTTTGAATTTTTTCCGGTGTGCGACAAGTTTCGTTACATCTACTTCGTCCATTAATGTGACGTGCGGTGCGGTATGTTTCGAATTAACCATTGCTTTGGCAATCGCACGGCGGATGCCGCTCATTTTTTCGCGAGTTTCTGGGAACTCACCTTCTAGTACAACTGGTGCAGCTACAGGTTTCGCTTCTGCTTTTGGCGCTACTTGCTCTTCCACACGTTGTTCTGCTGCCTCTGCTGCCGGCGCAGCGGTTACTCCACCCGCTAAGTATGCATCAATGTCGCTTTTTAACACGCGGCCATTTTTGCCTGTCCCTTGCACAAGTCGAATATCTACTCCTTTTTCCCGTGCATATTTACGCACAGAAGGCATCGCAATGACGCGTCGGTTCGGATCTACTTCCGTTGCTGGTGCTGCTTCTGTTTGTTGCGGAGCCTCTTCTTTTCTTTCTTCCGCTTTTGGTTCGTCGTGGTCTTGTCCTTTAAATTTTAAATGTTCATACCCAGGGGCATCGAACGTCACAAGCGTTTGTCCGACCGTCGCAACCGTTCCCTCCCCCACTAAAATTTCTAATACTTTTCCTTTAACAGGTGAAGGAATTTCCACAACCGCTTTATCGTTTTGCACTTCGCATAAAACGTCATCTTCGTTTACTTCATCCCCAGGTTTCACGAACCATTTGACAATTTCGCCTTCGTGAATGCCTTCCCCGATATCTGGTAGTTTGAATTCAAACGCCACTGTTTGTCGACCTCCTATTTTTCACAAATACGGAGGAGGAAGTAAGCTTCCTCCTTCCTGCTTTTAGACGCTCATTTGTGTTGATTTTTTATTCGAGTCGGCAAACGGTTCGTTTGCCGACGACAGCAGGAAAAAACGATGAATATAGTAATGCCGACTGCCTAATCAGCACTCTTCATTAGACAACAAACACACTAGTTAGAAACTCATCACTTTTTTCGCTGTTTCGATTACATCTTTAAAGTTTGGCAACCATACTGGCTCTGCTTGCGAGAACGGATATACTGTATCTGGAGCAGCAACACGCAACACTGGCGCCTCAAGGCTAAGAATCGCCCGTTCATTAATTTCTGCGACGACATTTGCTGCAATACCTGCTTGTTTTTGCGCTTCTTGCACAACAATGGCGCGACCTGTTTTCTCAACAGAGGCGATAATCGTTTCAATGTCTAACGGTTGCACAGTACGCAAGTCAACGACTTCTGCGGAGATGCCTTCTTTTTCAAGTTCCGCTGCCGCTTTCAATGATTCGTGCACCATCGCTCCGTACGTAATGATTGACACATCTTTTCCTTCACGCTTAATATCTGCTTTACCGATTGGGATCGTATATTCTCCTTCCGGCACTTCTTGACGGAACGAACGGTACAGCTTCATATGTTCTAAAAAGATGACCGGGTCGTTATCGCGGATAGCAGAAATAAGTAACCCTTTTGCATCATATGGCGTCGAAGGAATGACTACTTTTAATCCAGGCTGTTGCGCAACAAGCCCTTCTAAGCTATCCGCATGCAATTCTGGCGTATGCACGCCCCCACCAAACGGAGAACGAATCGTAATCGGTGCATGGAAGCGCCCGCCGGAACGATAGCGCATGCGTGCCATTTGACCAGAGATGGAATCCATCACTTCATATACGAACCCAAAAAACTGAATTTCTGGAACAGGGCGGAATCCTTGGAGCGCAAGACCGATTGCTAAACCACCGATCCCTGATTCTGCAAGCGGGGTATCAAATACGCGCTCTTCACCAAACTCCGCTTGTAGCCCTTCTGTTGCACGGAACACGCCGCCGTTTACCCCAACGTCTTCCCCAAACACTAATACGTTCGGATCGTTTTTCATTTCGATGCGCAACGCATCCGTGATCGCTTGAATCATTGTCATTTGCGCCATGCTTATTTCGACTCCTTCTCTTTATAAATTTCATATTGTTCTTTTAAGTTAAATGGCATCTCTTCGTACATGATGCTCATTAAATCGGTCACTTTTTGTTTTGGTGTTTCATCCGCTTTCTTAATCGCTTCCTTAATGTCTTCTTTTGCTTGTTCAATAACGCGGTTTTCTTCCTCTTCGCTCCACAATCCTTTTTTCTCTAAAAATTTGCGGAAGCGAACGATTGGATCTTTTTTCTCCCATTCGTTTTCCAATTCTTTCGTGCGATAACGAGTTGGGTCGTCTCCTGCCATCGTATGCGGACCATAGCGGAAGCATAACGTTTCAATGAGCGTCGGCCCTTCGCCATTAATCGCTCGCTCGCGCGCTTCACGCACCGCGACGTATACCGCTAACGGATCCATACCGTCCACTTGAATGCCCGGAATTCCTGCTGCTACGGCTTTTTGGGCAATTGTTTTCGCTGCGGATTGTTTTTCGACTGGCGTTGAAATTGCGAAACGGTTGTTTTGCACAACAAAAATTGCTGGCGCTTTAAACGCACCGGCAAAGTTAATGCCTTCGTAAAAATCGCCTTGCGATGCGCCTCCATCTCCTGTGTACGTAATCGCTACCGCTTTTTTGCCGCGCTTTTTCATTCCTAGCGCTACTCCGGCTGCTTGAATAATTTGCGCTCCAATAATAATTTGTGGCGGCAATACGTTTACTCCTTCAGGAATTTGGTTGCCATGGAAATGACCACGTGAGAACAAAAACGCTTGATATAGTGGAAGTCCATGCCAAATCATTTGTGGGACATCACGATATCCTGGCAAAATGAAATCTTCTTTTTCTAAAGCAAATTGGCTTGCAAGCTGGCTCGCTTCTTGTCCAGCTGTTGGCGCATAGAAACCAAGACGTCCTTGACGGTTTAATGAAATCGAGCGCTGGTCAAGCACGCGCGTATATACCATACGGCGCATTAGCTCTTTTAATTGCTCATCGCTTAACTCCGGCATCGCTGCTTCGTTTACGATTTCGCCTTCTTCATTTAAAATCTGAAATGTTGGGAATTGCTCTGCTACTTTTTCCAATTGCTCTTTCACATGAAATACGGATGTTTTTGCACCCATTCCTTTCACCTCTACCTTTCTTCTATTTGAAAAATTTAAACGTCAGTTCACCAAATGTCATTCTAGCTTTAATGTGCCCAAAATTCGCGACGAACAGACAACAGCCAATTGCTTCTGTGTATCCATTGTAAATAAATAACCCCAAAAACTGTATTAATCCTTAGTCAATAAAAATTAATACAATTTTCGCATGTATTTTTAAGTTTACACCTTCTCATTTCTAACGTCAATTACTTTGGTATTTGAAAATTACACTATTCGTATGTTTTTAAAATAAAAAAGAACTGTTATAGTATATAAACAATTCTGTATTATATTCTGTACTATATCACATATGAGGTGAAAAATTGTCGAACGAACCGCTATGGTAAAATTTTGTATAGTTGCTTTTTTTCTCGATTGTACCGCTGCGTATATTCGTTGAATTGCTCGTTTGCCGAAAACAATTTTTTATACGCATCATTCACTTCACCGATTTGTGCTTGCAAATCGGCTAACGTGACATCTGGCTGCTTGAAGAGGCGGCATAGTTTTTTTTCGGCAGTTAATGCCGTATGATAATGATCGTATAGTTTTTCATAAGAAGCATACCGTTTTTCTCCCGTTTGGATGAGCTGGTGCAACCGTTGTTTTAACGTTTCATCGTGAATGTCCGAAGTATATCTGTTGATCATTTCCATCTGTTTGGTAGCTTTTTTAATGCTCTCGTATTCTGCTTCGAGCTGTTTTTCTCTTTGGTAGATAAGGGCTTCTGCTTCATCCGCTAATTTTGCTATATCGTCTACTTGTTTCATCCCAAGCGTCATGATATCGTTGTAGAGGGCTGTTTGATTCTTTTCGAGACGAACAAGTTGGTTTTCATGTTCACTTATGTTTGTTTCGTATTTCCCAAGCTCTTCAAATAAACGAGTGATTTGTTGTTCAGGTGTTGTGCACGCTTGTAGTAAAATAACGATGAATACGAATAAACATTTTCCTACGTTCAATACGTGTCCCTTCTTTCGTTAACTTTGATACGAGGAGTGAAATGTGATGATTACAATGAAAAACATTATTAAAGAAGGTCATCCAACGTTGCGCAAAGTAGCAGAACCAGTTTCGCTTCCTGCATCTGCCGAAGATGAAGCGATTTTGCGAAGTCTGTTAGAATATGTAAAAATGAGCCAAGACCCAGAATTAGCAACAAAGTACGGACTTCGTCCTGGCATCGGATTAGCTGCACCGCAAATTAATGTGTCAAAGCGAATGATTGCTGTTCACGTGCGAGATGAAAAAGGGACGCTATATAGTTACGCATTATTCAATCCAAAAATTGTAAGTCATTCCGTGCAATTGTGTTATTTAACAAGCGGAGAAGGATGCTTGTCCGTTGACCGCGACGTCCCTGGCTACGTTCCGCGCTACGCTCGCGTTACCGTAACAGGCACGACGCTTGAAGGCAAAGTGGTTACGTTACGTTTAAAAGGACTTCCTGCTATCGTTTTCCAACATGAGATTGACCATTTAAACGGCATTATGTTTTATGACCGTATTGACCAAGAAGATCCGTTTAAAGTTCCAGAAAACGCTATCCCTATCGAACGTTGAGAGAAAGAAGGGCAAGTGTGCCCTTCTTTACTTGATTAGCTCTAACTGTTTTAGCCCGTATAAAATTCCATCTTCCTCGACGCGCTTTGTGACGAAATCAGCTATTTGTTTCACTTCCTCATTTGCATTGCCCATCGCCACCCCTGTGCCGACAAACCGCAACATTTCCATATCGTTTAATCCATCGCCAAAGGCGTATACGTCTTCTTTTTTGATGCCGATTCGTTCAATTAGTTTGCGGATTCCTTCCGCCTTTGAACCGCCAACTGGTAGAACATCCGTGGAAACGCTATGCCAACGCACGAAACGAAACTCCGGATAAGCTAGCACATATGCATATTCTTCTTCCGGCTTGCAAAACAATAGCGCCTGATAAATATCACGATTTTCGTAATAAGCGGCATCAAGTGATGGATGGGAGAACTTTAAACTGCCCATACTTTCATGAATATATGGATGATTTTCCACACTCGCCCGCATCGTTTTTTCGTCCATAAAAACAAGTGGATGCCCATTTTCATGGGCTTCTTCTTTCAATTCATGGAGTTTATGGCGCTCGAGCGGGTTTTTATAAATGACGTTCCCTTCGGAAACGACGTACTGACCGTTAAAACTAACAAACGAATCAATCCCTAACTTCTTTCGTAAATCAGAAAACATAAACGGCGCCCTTCCTGTGGCGATTGCCACATACACACCTGCTTCTTTTAGCACTTGCACCGCTTGGACAGTCGATGACGGCAACTCTTTGTTCTCGTCAAGCAACGTTCCATCGATGTCAAAAAACACAATTTTTTTCCCCATGTTTTCTCACCTGTCATAAAAAAATCATTTCCTCATCATTACGTTAATGGAAAAAAGAAACGGTGTCAAATAAAACAGAATTCCAGCTTTCTCCATGAAAAGCATGGCCTTATATTCATATACTAAAGACAAGAACATTTACTTTCGTCAAGAAATGAGTACAATAAGAAATAGGGAGTGATGTGAGATGTTGAAAAAACTCAAGAAAAAGTTGCTCCAACAATGGAAAGATTTGCTCCGAAAAAAATCAATCGCCTAGTGTCATAAGCCCTTCTGTCCGAAGAAGGGCTTTCTTTTAAAACGTTGCTTGAATGAAACTTCCCCGTTTCGTCAAAGATGGTAAGACAGATATTCGTAACGGAAAAAAGAAAGAAAAACATGAAAAACATCTTTGTTTTATATATAATAAAAAGGTTAAGGAAATTATCGGTCAGTAAGGAGAGATTTTGTAATGATTTTTAAAGTGTTTTACCAAGAGAATCCGAACGAAGTGCCTGTGAGAGAAAAAACGAAAACGTTGTATATTGAAGCACAGTCAGAGCGCGATGTACGCCAAAAGCTAAAAGAACGGAATCTCAACATCGAGTACATTCACCCGCTTGAAGGTGCTCATTTAGAATATGAAAAACAAAGCCCAAATTTTTCGGTATTGGAGATTTAGACGATGAAATTTTTAAAAGAAAACCAAGTTGGCGTATTTGCTCTCGGCGGATTAGGCGAAATCGGGAAAAATACATATGGCGTACAGTTTCAAGATGAAATTATTGTCATTGACGCTGGGATTAAATTCCCAGAAGATGAATTACTCGGAATTGATTACGTCATTCCAGATTATAGCTATTTAGTGAAAAACGCCGAGAAAGTAAAAGGAGTATTTATTACTCACGGGCATGAAGACCACATTGGCGGCATTCCGTATTTGCTTCGCCAAGTAAACGTTCCGATTTATGGAGGAAAGCTTGCGTTAGGACTCATTCGCAACAAATTAGAAGAGCACGGACTATTAAACCAAACGAAATTAATCGAAATTAAAGAAGACGATATCATTCGTTTTTCCAAAACAGCCGTGACGTTTTTCCGGACAACCCACAGCATCCCAGATAGCTATGGCATTGTTGTCAAAACACCAGCGGGGCAAATCGTGCATACAGGGGACTTCAAATTTGACTTTACACCTGTGGGGGAACCAGCGAATTTAACGAAAATGGCAGAAATAGGAAAAGAAGGCGTGCTATGTTTATTGTCCGACAGCACAAATAGCGAAATCCCACACTTTACAATGTCGGAACGCCGAGTTGGCGAAAGCATTCACGATATTTTCCGAAAAGTGCAAGGTCGCATCATTTTCGCGACGTTTGCTTCTAACATCCACCGCCTACAACAAGTGACAGAAGCGGCAGTGTTAAATAACCGCAAAATTGCTGTATTCGGCCGTAGTATGGAGGCAGCGATTGAAATCGGGCAGCAACTTGGCTACATTAAATGCCCGAAAGATACGTTTATTGACGCCGGGCAAATTAACCGTCTCCCAGCAAACCGGATTACGATTTTATGTACCGGAAGCCAAGGCGAGCCGATGGCGGCACTATCGCGCATCGCTAACGGGACGCATCGCCAAATTCAAATTATCCCTGGCGATACGGTTGTGTTCTCGTCTTCTCCAATTCCGGGAAATACAGTGAGTGTGAACCGTACGATTAATATGTTGTATCGCGCTGGTGCAGAAGTCATTCACGGACCATTAAGCGATATCCACACTTCCGGTCACGGCGGGCAAGAAGAACAGAAGCTAATGATTCGCCTCATGAAACCGAAATATTTCATGCCCATTCACGGGGAATATCGGATGCAAAAAATGCACGCCAAACTTGCCGTGGACTGCGGCGTGCCTGAAGAAAACTGCTTTATTATGGACAACGGAGAAGTGCTTGGCTTAAGTGACGAAGAAGCAGGCGTCGTCGGTAAAATTCCGTCCGGTTCTGTGTATATTGACGGCAGCGGCATTGGGGATATTGGAAATATCGTCTTGCGTGACCGCCGCATTCTTTCGGAAGAAGGGCTCGTCATCGTCGTTGTCAGCATTAATATGAAAGAGTTTAAAATCGCCGCTGGGCCAGACATTATTTCGCGAGGATTCGTGTATATGCGCGAATCGAGCGATTTAATTAGCGACGCACAAGCGCTTATCACTAAACATCTCGAAAAAGTGCTTGAACGCAAAACAAACCAATGGTCAGAAATTAAAAACGAAATTACCGACACCCTTGCTCCATTCCTATACGAAAAAACAAAACGAAAACCAATGATCTTGCCAATTATTATGGAAATATAGAAAAGAGGAGACGAATGGGAAGAGCTTTAAGAAAAGCTCAAAGCCCCTGCCTATCGGTAAAGAGCGGGCAAGCCCCACCGAGGAGGCTTAGCCGCCGAAAGAAGGGAGAGCGCATCACACCGATGGCGCTTGGAGCTAGACAGCTCTCTGCCCAATCGAAAAATTTTATGCTTTCTTACCTTATGAAAAAGGTCTAACGTTCTGTTAGACCCTTCTTCTCTCTTCTTTTTTAACGAACGGTTGCTTCTACTTTTTGGCAAATTTCTTCCGCTGTTAACCCGCTTGCATCGATGACCGCACCTCTAGTGATCGCGGTTTGAATGCCCATGACGTTTGCGTCTTGACCTGTCACGACGCAACAGTCACACCCTTTGGCATCACTTTCTTGTCGAAGCGGAACAACTTCGTATCCTCTTTCTTTTAATGCTACTTGCACGTTCGTTAATGACGGTTCGACACCGATTTTCGCCATCATCATCCACCTCCTCCGTTACATAATGTGGCTAAACGGAGAAGGAAGTATGCAATTCTAATTGTTTCCTTTCCATGAAAAATAAGCAGTTAATAATGAAATTGCAAAATCAATCGCCCGTTCATCTGGCATCAATTTCGCATGGTGTAAGCCGAATGGGGAATTGACCCCAAGCCAAAACATAAATCCAGGAATTTTCGCAAGCATATAGCCAAAATCTTCTCCCGTCATCGCTGCTTTACAGCGAACGACCTTCGTATTGGACAGTTGCTCGGCAAATTCCATAAATTCAGTTGTTAGCGCTTCATCGTTGTCGACTTGGTGATACATCGAGCCGTAATCAATCGTCGCTTCACACCAGTAAGCGATTTCGACTCCATGCACAATCGCTTCAATCCGCGCTTTCACTTTTTGCATCGATTCTACCGATAACGTGCGAATCGTTCCTTCTAAACGGGCGCGTTCGGCGATGACGTTTTGTACCGTCCCGCTCGTAATTTTGCCGATCGTAATCACAGCGCTATCTAAAGGATCGACGTTGCGCGCAACGACAGACTGCAGCTGTGTCACAAGCGAGCATGCTGCTACAACCATATCGTTCGCTAAATGCGGAAACGCAGCGTGACCGCCTTTTCCTTTTAAATCAATAAACAACTCCGACGTATTCGCAAAAAGAAGTCCTTGTTTCGCCGCAATTGTACCCACTGGATATTCCGGGGCAATATGCAAAGCAACAATCATATCAGGCCACCATTGTTTCATTATTTCGCTTTCAAGCATCGGCAGCGCACCGCCTGGCCCTTCTTCCGCGGGCTGAAAAATAAACAATAAATCGTCACGAATCGGTTGGTGCGCAAAGTGTGTCAACACCCCAAGCGCGATGCTCATATGAAAATCGTGCCCACATGCATGCATATACCCTTCATGCTCGGAACGGTACGGGACGCCTGTTTCTTCTTGAATCGGCAATCCGTCGATGTCCGCGCGATACCCGATTGTTTTCGTCGGACTTATCCCACGCACTTTAACGAAAATGCCCGTTCGCCACGTCTTTATTTCTAACCGCTCCTGCGGCAATGTCGCAAGATAATCTAATAAGTAACGCTGTGTTTTCACTTCTTGAAACCCTAGCTCTGGAATTTTATGCAACTCTCGACGAATCGCAACAAACTGGCTCATCATTTCCCTCCTTTGCAAAAAGCGTGGAAATTTTCCACGCTTTATAATTGGCGAAGTTCTTGCTTAATTTCTGTTTTTACTTTTGTTTTCTCATCAATTTGCTTAATGACGCGCGCTGGTACTCCAGCCACGACCGTATAAGGAGGCACATCTTCGATAACAACAGCACCTGCCGCAACGACTGCTCCTTTTCCGACAGTTACTCCTTCTAAAATGACGGCGTTGGCACCAATGACAACATCGTCTTCAACAATGACTGGTTTAGCAGAAGGCGGCTCAATGACCCCTGCTAATACCGCACCTGCTCCAACGTGGCAGTTTTTCCCTACAGTTGCGCGCCCTCCAAGCACAGCATTCATGTCAATCATCGTTCCTTCTCCGACGACAGCTCCAATATTAATTACCGCTCCCATCATAATGACAGCGTTGTCGCCGATTTCGACTTGGTCGCGAATAATCGCTCCCGGCTCAATGCGCGCTTTAATTCCTTTTAAGTCAAGAAGCGGAATCGCCGAATTGCGACGGTCGTTTTCTACGACATAATCTTCAATCCGGTCTTTGTTTGCTTCTAACACTTCTTTAATTTCCTGCCATTCGCCAAAGACGACGCCT
Source organism: Anoxybacillus amylolyticus (assembly GCF_001634285.1). Lineage (GTDB taxonomy): Bacteria > Bacillota > Bacilli > Bacillales > Anoxybacillaceae > Anoxybacteroides > Anoxybacteroides amylolyticum. The sequence continues at coordinate 1,290,918 of NZ_CP015438.1, read as the reverse complement.
GTATTTCCTGCAAGAAACGTTTTCGCATTAGCACCAAAATCAATGCCGTCAAGCTCTCCTTTTATGTATACTTTTACTGGAGTTGCTTTTTTGCTATTTTGAATAAACGCAATAATTTCGTTAGCATCCATCATTTTCATCATCGTGTCCTCCTCTTTTATGCTCTTATTTTTTTACTTTAACAAAACAAAGCTCCTGCTGACAAGCAGAAATTCACCCTTTTGCATTTAGTCGGCGCAGCTGCCGATTTAATCGCTTTAATACTTCCCGTCTTGTAAAGATCCCTTCAAAATAGCCATCTTCGTTTTCCACACAAACAAACGGATGGTTGACCACTAATTCAATCCCTTTCATCGCGTGGTCATTTATCATTAATCTAGGAATGTCTTTGTTCATCACTTGCTCCACTTTCATCGTTTCCAGCCGTTCAAATTCAATTCGTTCCAGCCCTAAAATCGCATCCATAATGGCGGTCATGCTAATTAAGCCGTGCAATTTATACGATGTATCTAGCACGGGAATGGCGGAATATCCTGTCTTTGTAAGTACAAGCAACGCGTGATCTAAAAAGTTGCCAACTTGGACATGCGCTACTTTGTCTGAAGGAATTAAAAATTGCGCCACCGTTTGCTGAAGAAATTCTTTACTATCGAAACTAATCATGCTTCATTTCCGCCTTTCTATTAAACTTTCCCTTTTAGTTTACCACACCCAACACTAGAGCAAAAAAAAATAACTACCGCATTATAGCGATAGTTCGTTGTAAATCCGCTCATACAGCTTTACTAAATGACGATACCGTGCTTCATCCACTTGCTTCTGTCCGCTTTCCATATCAGCAAGTTCAGAGCTAATGATTTCTAGCGCGTATCGTTGATTAAACAACACCTCCAATAGTAAGTTTTGCTCGTCTGGCGACAATTGCTCCATCCATTTTTTCATCGCTATTCCTCCTTCCGTCCATTAATGGTATATTCACAAAAATGAAAAAAAAGTCCAAGAAAAAAAGCCTTCGCCAGCGGAAGACTTTTTATCCTTTGCCCGTATAAATGTTGCGCAACATAAAATAGCACAAAGGACATGTCTGAATCACGTTTTGGTTTGACTGTGCTGTCAACACTTCCTCTAAATAGGCTCGCTTTTTGCAAGCGGGGCAAATAACGATCGTTTTTTTGCATCTCATCGCCTCACTTTTTTTCGTCAAGCAATTCGAAAATTTCAATTGCAATCATATCGATGTTATCGAATTGATACGTTTTTGGTTTGTTCCCTTTCTCATACACTTCGAGCATGTATGTATCTGTTTTCCCTAAATACGTCACACTGCATTTTTTTTCACCATTTACTTCAAAATTGCGTTGAGGTGCTTCACTTCCATTTGGCTCTTGTTCACGAAGCTGCATTAAACGTTGAATAATTCCTAATAATTGAGACATCGATTTTTCCCCTTTCTTTCCGAAAACGAACGGTTTATTGCCCCTCGACCATATTATAGCAAAAAGAGCAGCCCTTTCATAGGACTGCCCGTCACGCGTTACCATTGCGTATTGATCGCTAAATAAATAATCGATCCGACCGCTAACAATCCTGCCAGCAAATAGGCTAAAAGAATAGGGTTACGAACATATGGATGTTCCTGAATTTTTTCGTTGACTGGAGCATCGTACTCCCCTTGAAACTTTTGACGCCTGCCGAGCATGACCGTATAAATAAACCCGATGACTGCAATTAGCAAAATAAGAATCGATAAAATGAATGAAAGTTGCGCCATTATCTCTTCACCTCATCCTTACTTTCCCACGCCGACTTCTTTTTATGCATTAATAATGAGCGTCTTGTTCAAACAAATAGCTGTAGGATAAGTCGATAAACAAATAATGACGTTCGTCCATCGGGTATGAATACGTGCGAATCGTTTCCCCTGTTTCAATATCGGCATATAAATCAGAGAGAATGCCCCGCTTCCGCGAACGCATACGAATAATATTTTCTAAAAAATAAGGACGCCAACTCCAATTTTTCATGTAATATTCTGGTTGTATTTCCCACATATTATTTCGTTTAAAGATATTTGCTGACCGCTGAAAACCGTCTTCATCGCACACGTATACACGAAAACAAACGTCGCCCAATTCGTTAGCAATCGTCGCAATTAACTCATTAAAATCAATTGCTTTTTTATGTTTTGCCAATAGAGCGGTGAGGCGTTGCTGAAATTGCTCGGAAATGTTGTATAACGTTTGTAGCTTTTTCTTTTCTTGCTGAATGAACTGATGGCATTCATCGCGCAATCGTTCTTTTAAAAACTCGGCAGGCAATAATTCCGGCTTGGGCTCTGCTAAATAATATCCTTGGTAATAACGCCCACCGTTTCGCCATGCGTATTGCAACTGAAAAGACGCTTCAATGTCTTCGTACAACAGCGTGGCGCCGATTTTTCGTGCCAACAGCGAAATGGAATAAAGGACATCTTGGTACGAATAGCTTGCTGACGTTTTCCGCAATTCGCGCAAATCCATTTTTAAAATATCTGGCGCCAGCAAGCTAATTCGCTCGAGGTTGCTGCTATGTTCGCCGATATTATCTAGCGCCACGCGAATGCCGTATGTACGGATATACGTTAATAGATGGCTTAATTGGTCTAAATTTCCCCTGAAATGTTTTTCATTAATTTCTAATACGATTCGATCAAGCGCCAGCCCTTTTTCCTCATACTGAAATAAAAGTGTTAAAAAAGATTCCGCACGATCGAGCATTAATAAATTAGCGTCGCGATTAAGGAAAATGAGTAGCTTTTCATCCCCATTCGCAAGAAAATGATCGAGCGCTTTTTTCGTTACCGTTTCATCTACTTCCAGCCGAAACTCTTCCGGAATCGTTTCGTCATGAAAAAACGGCCCTAGGCTATTTACTTGGTCTTCTGTCTTGTATCTCCCCAATACTTCGTATCCAATTACCCGATGTTCGTCCGCACTAAAAATCGCTTGGTAATATGGAACGACATATTGCAAATTGGCTATAATATCTAACGCATCCACGTTATCCACCTCTTTTTGCACTCGTCATTTCGCATATTATACCATAGGATGCTCTCCGTTTATAAATAAAACGCGCGGTGTCGTATCACTGATCCCGCGCGTTTTTTAAGGTAAAAAAGTATAAAACTTCAGGTGTGATGCGCTCCGCCCCTTCTTTCGGTCGCGACACACTGAGTTCGCTTCTTTGACATATCCCACGCAAGCCCAAACTTTGCTTGGGCTGATCCTCCTCTGTAGGGCTTGTGCACCCTTCGCCGATAGGCGGGCGCTTTGCGCTTTTCTTACAAAGAATGAACAAACAGTCGCCTTCGCTTTTTTTTTTTTGTTAAAAAGGATGTTGATTCAGCCACTGTCCTCCGTCCATCGTGATGCACTCTCCGTTAATATAGGCTGCGTCATCGGAAAGTAAAAAGGCAGCGAGTGCAGCGATTTCTTCCGGTTTTCCAAGTCGCCCGAGTGGAACGCTAGCAAGCGTCCGTCTTGCTGCTTCTTCGGATTCCCAAAGCTTTTCTGCTCCACCAGTCCGCTCAATCGGACCTGGGGCGATAGCATTCACACGAAAGCCATACTTTTTACCCCATTCGACGGCTAGCGTCCTTGTCATCGCTAACACCCCTGCTTTCGCGCAAGCGGAATGAATGACGCCAGCTCCCGCGTTCCATGCATATGTAGCGACCATGTTAATAATGGAGCCTTTTTTCCCGCTTTGAATCCAATAGTTACCGACTTCACGACTACAATAAAACGTCCCGTTTAAGACGATGTTAATGACGCTATTCCAACCGTTAATGGACAGCTTTTCCGCTGGGCAAATAAAGTTGCCCGCTGCGTTGTTAATTAATGCGTCAATTTTGCCGAATTCCGCATCCGTTCGTTTCACCATTTCGGCCACAAGTTCTGGATCGCGCACATCCATAGCAATCGGCAGCACTTTTCCGCCCGTCGGCGTTTCAATTTCTTTCTTCGTTTCTTCTAACGCTTCCATTCTTCTTCCGGTAATAACGACGTACGCACCATCAGCGACAAACCTTTTCGCCATATATTTCCCCATGCCGCTTGAACCGCCTGTCACGATAATTACTTTTCCTTGCATATTCCTCCCCCTCTTCAATGACTGATTACTCATTCATTTTTATTATACGACAAATAGACATAATTTTCTAACATTTATTTTACTGATTTGTTTCTTTTCTATTCCCCTTTTCCCATTTATAATAAAACTAATTGTGAAAGGACGATGGGAAGATGAAAACAGTGACTACTATGACGCGAAGAGCATTTTTGCAAAAAAGCATTTCTTCATTGTTGGGTGGAATAGCCCTTACTTCTTTCGGCTATTATTACGCTCGATTTATCGAGCCGAAACGGCTAACAGTCACCGCCCATACAGTCAGTCATTCATTGATTCCGAAAAGCTTTGATGGCATAAAAATCGTCCAGTTTAGTGATACCCATCTCGGCTACCATTTTTCGCTTGCCCAACTGCGGCACATCGTCATGCGGATAAATGATCTAACGCCAGATGTCGTCGTATTTACTGGGGATTTAATGGATGCACCGAATCAATACCGTTTCTCGCACGACATTGCCCCAATTCTTACAAAAATTCGCGCACCTTTAGGTAAATTTTGTATTTATGGAAACCATGACCACGGTGGGTACGGAACAGATTTATACAAAAAAATTATGGAACAAGCTGGATTTCAGATATTAGTAAATAAGCACGCTTGGATTGAACAAGGCGACAAGAGCAAAATTGCCATCGTCGGCGCTGACGATTTGATGCTTGGAAAACCAGATTTCTCAAAAATGTTTCAATCTATCCCTCCATCGACATATACGATTTTATTGTTGCATGAGCCAGACGGCGCAACGAAAGCGGCTCGTTATCCCGTGCATTTGCAACTATCTGGGCATAGCCACGGTGGGCAAATTCAGCTTCCGTTTATCGGTCCGCTTGTTACTCCGCCGCTTGCCGTTCAATATTACGAAGGTTTTTATCACATTCAAGACATGACCCTTTACGTCAACCGTGGTCTCGGTACGACCCGAATGCCTTTTCGTTTTTTAACGCCTCCCGAATTAACCGTCTTTACATTAAAACATGAGCCGCCTTCTTCATAAGGCGGCTTCATTCTTCATCTTCCCTTACTCGATACGCCATCTGAAACAAGCATAACTGGCTATCGATTTCTAGTTCTCCTTCTTTCCTTTTCACATAATGATACTCTCCATGCTCGTCTTGCTCGCGCGCTTTCACATTATCAGAAAGCAAAAGTGATAACATTTTAATCACTCGCTTTTTCAACTGCTCGGAAAAAATTGGCCATAAAATTTCGACCCGCTTTTCCATATTGCGCGTCATCATATCGGCCGATGATAAGAACACTTTCTCCTCGCCATTATGATGGAAATAATAAATACGACTATGCTCTAGAAAACGACCAACGATGCTACGGACGCGAATGTTGTCACTTACTTCTCGGATTTGCGGACGCAAACAACAAATGCCGCGCACGATTAAATCGATGGACACCCCTGCCTGCGACGCTTCGTACAGCTTCATAATTAATTCTTTGTCCGTTAAGGCGTTCATTTTCGCAATAATGCGTCCATTTCCATACTCTTGATGGAAGCGAATTTCTTTGTCAATTAAGTCAATAAAATCGCGACGCAAATCGAACGGTGCCACCGATAAATGATGAAATTCCGGTTTTTCCATATATCCGCTTAAATAATTAAAAAAGTTCGTTGCATCTTCGCCAATTTCCCGATTGGACGTAATAAACCCTAAATCGGTATAAAGCTTTGCTGTCGCATCATTATAATTTCCTGTCCCTAAATGGACGAACCGCTCGATTTTCCCTTGTTTTTGTCGGACAATGAGCGTAATTTTACTATGCGTTTTTAAATGTGTAATGCCATAAATGACGTGGCACCCGGATTTCTCGAGCTCTTTTGCCCATTGGACGTTATTTTCTTCATCAAATCGCGCTTTTAATTCGACAAGAACGGTCACTTGTTTACCGTTTTCTGCTGCACGCTTTAACGCTTCGATAATTGGTGAACCACCGCTGACACGGTAAAGCGTCTGTTTAATCGCGAGTACGTGCGGGTCGTCCGCCGCATCAGCAATAAAATCAATGACCGGTTCAAACGATTCATACGGATGATGGAATAACAAATCTTGTTCTGCCGCCTTTTCAAAAATATCTTCGTCCGAATCTAAATCTTTGGGCGGCTGTGGAATCAATGTTTCGTATACTAAATGTTCTTTATAGGCTGCCAGCTCTTTATGGAAATGATGTAAAAACGTTAAATCAAGCGGACCGTCGATTTCGTACACATCTTTTCGGTGAATTTCGAGTTCCTCTAATAAATAATGCAAAATGAACGGGTCAAACCCATCTTTTCTCATTTCGAGGCGAACGGCTGCACCCCATTTTCGTTTTTTCAATTCTTTTTCAATTTCTTTTAATAAATCACGAGCCCCTTCTTCGTGAATCGTTAAATCTGCGTTACGTGTAATGCGAAACGGAGTAACAGAAACGACGTCATAGCCTTGAAACAAAATGTCAATATGTGCGGTAATAACGTCTTCAAGCAAAATATAGACAAATTCTTCTTGCTCTGACGGAAGGCGAATAAAGCGGTTTAATACGGACGGTACTTGCACAAGCGCAAGCTTCCACCGCTCGTCCTCATCTTCTTCGTCATCGTCAAGGATGACTGCCAAATTTAAACTTTTGTTTGCCAACATCGGAAACGGGCGATACGCATCCACCGCCATCGGCGTCAATACCGGAAAAATTTGTTCTGTAAAATATGCATGCAAAAATGCACGCTGCTCGTCCGTTACTTGCTCCATCGAAATAAGCTGAATCTCTTCTTCCGCCAACATCGGCAACAACACGTCGTTATAAAGCCGATATTGCGAGCGCACTAGTTCATGCACTTTTTCTGAAATTCGCTTGAGCTGCTGCTTTGGCGTCAATCCAGCTTTATTTTCCGGCTTATTAAAGCCTGCCTTCACTTGGTCTTTCAACCCTGCTACTCTCACCATAAAAAATTCATCTAAATTTGAACTGAAAATCGCTAAAAACTTGAGTCGCTCCAACAACGGATTTCGCTCATCGAACGCTTCTTGCAACACTCGCTCGTTAAACGCAAGCCAGCTTAACTCTCGGTTATTGTAATAGTTTGGATTATTTAGCCCTATCATCGTCTTCCCTGCCTTATTGTCGAAACCGTAATTCAATCGGTTGCTTCCATATTTTTTCAAGTTGTTTTTTATTTTTTTCCGCTTGGTACTCTTCGGCACGAAAATCGCCGGTGCATATAATATCCATGACGATCGCCCCCGGCTGTTTCGTCAGCGTAATATGTTGAACGATTTTTCGTTTCGTATCGTTTAAGCTGTGGGCAAATTTAACAAGCGCACCTATAAACCGCATTCGCCGCTGCTCTTCTTTAGAAAACCAATCGGAAAATGGCGCGATATATTGTTTAAATAACGGTTTATTTTTATACGAAGCGATTAAGGCAAGCTTCACGCGGTCTTTATGCATTAATCCGTCGATCGTGCGGTTAGCCAACAAATAAAACGTATGTTGGCTGCTTGCCTCTTCGTCAATATACTGTCCTAAATAAAAGACGTGAGCCGCCTGCTTCATGTCGTGCACATCTTCCTCGGTAATCGGATAAAGCTTAAGCTTTCGAATTTGTGCCACAAGCTGCGCTAATAGCTGGTTTACATGCTGAACATCATCTAACCGGATGTCGTAATCTTGTGCCAATTCGTAAAAACTTTCTTGTAATACGTTCGGAAATAGTTGAGTACCGAACGGTTGAATCAGCTCTTCATAAAAAATACCGTCACGTAGCCCTTTTCGGCTTAACACAAAGGAAGAAGCATCCACAGTATCGTACAGCGCACAAAATACCTCGAGCGCAGGAATAATTAAATCCGCACGGTCTTTCGACAATCCTTCTAGCTTTTGTAGTTCTTCAAACGATAACGACATTAACAATTTCCGAACGTCAAACAAATGCTTCCGTTTCATTTCATATTGGTGGACACCAGCTAACGGGTATTGCTTCATCAGCTGGTGAATTTGCACAATATTGCGCGCGCTCCCGCCCATCGAAACAAGCGGCACTTTTTTTTCAGAGAGCCACGGTAGCGACTGAATTTGCTCGGTCAAATAAATCGACAAGCGCTTTAGCTCTTCTTCTGTTGGGACGTTCCCAGACACAAACGTTTGCCTTAGCGACAGCGCCCCAAACGGAAAACTGTAAGATTCAAGCAATTCTCGGTCTTTATAATAGGTAACTTCCGTACTTCCACCGCCGATGTCGACTGTAATCGCTTCCGTAATCGGCGTCGAGTTGACGACCGCCAAAAAGCCGTAATACGCTTCCTCTACTCCCGTTAAAACACGCATGTGGAAATCTGTATTTTTTTCTACTAACTCGATAATTTCTTGCTTATTTTTTGCCTGACGAATCGTAGCGGTCGCCACACATCTCACTCGCTCAAGCTGATGATGGCGGGTAATTTCTTGAAAGCTACGGAGCGTATCTAACAATAGAAAAATCCCTTCTTCTGTCAATATATGCGCATCGGTTAAATAATTACGCAGCCTCGCAACTGCTTTCACATTTTCAATTTCGCGCAACCGCCCGCTTTTTTGTCGTTCATAAATCACTAAGCGAATCGTGTTTGAGCCAATATCAATAATGCCGTATTTTTCTTTCATGTCCGTCCTTCCTTCAACGCTTTTTTTTATTATACCACACGAAAGATTCACCAAAACAGTTGCACTTGCCCCGATTCTCGTACACCTAATATTGAAAACAAATGTTCATGATGTATAATAAAGGTAGTAGACAAGCTAAAAGAAAAGGAGATTTGCTATGGAACGTTTAGAACCAACGATAGACAATTTGGCGAAAGCGATTTTTACGGTGAACCGCCATGCAAAAACAGCGTTAAACCCCTCATTTCTATATTTACTTAAGAAAAAAGCGATTGAAAAACTGCTTGAGGAAGGAAAAGCAAAAAAAGTCGGGCTTCATTTTTCACCTAATCCGAAATATAGCCAACAGCAGTCCGATGTGCTCGTTGCCGTCGGTGAGTATTACTTTCACATTCCTCCAACAAAAGAAGACTTCGCGACACTTCCACACCTTGGTGCATTAAACGGTTCCTATCGCAATCCTGCAGCAAAAATGCCGCTTTCGAAAGCAAAGGCGTTACTGCAAACATACACAGGAATGACAGAGACAAAAAATGAGCCGCCTCGAACGAAGCGACCATATCAGAAACCTGTATTTAAGCGGCTTGGGGAGCGCTGACAGCCCGAGCGGCTGTCGGCTTTAGTTGATGATCCCATAGCTAATCACATCTGCTTTTACGGAAACAGAAATATCTGCTGCGGCAAACGCTTTTCCCCAGTTGTTTTCAACATTTTTCCAATGGCTATATTCATACGCCCTGGCATATAAACCAAAACCGACCGGGTCAACATGATGACGTTGAAACGTTTGCAACAGTGTAGTCGTTTTTGTTTTGATCTCGTTAGCAATGATTCTTTCTAATTGTTTTTGTTTTTTGCTTATATCAACATCGGCGATTTTTTCCGTAATAATCACCTCAGCATTGATTTGAACATGAAACTGAAATCGACCGTTACGATACTTTGTTTGGTAGCGAACTTTGCCATGTTCCATTGACACGCTAATATTTTCTTTTTTTCCTGTCAATGCCGCCGTCCGAAGCGTAAATGGAATCGCGGGTTTTATTTCTTCCCGTAGCAGCTGAAGAAACGGGCTGTCTTTCGCTGAAATAGAGGCGACATACTTACCCTTATTGTTAAATAATGCCACGCCTTTCACTACCATTTTTCTATTTTTCATCCCCATCTCCGTGGCAAACGGGGTGCATCCTTTTTCAAATAACATCCGATGAAAATCAAGCAAATTTGTTTTGACCGTTTGTTTATCTAATGCCGTTGTAGCAATTAAATCTCTAATCGCTACCGCTAAGCGCGGCTTATCTTTTTGTTTTGATTCCATCAATTCTTTCACTGGCCCATCATAAACGATGAGCAAAGCGGTTGTCGAGTTTTTCGGATCCCGATACAGTACATCTAAAAGGGGAAGCAGCGCCCTTTTTTCAGCAAGATGTTTGCCGATAACAACGTTTTGTATTTTCCCACCTACCGTTTTTCCAGACGCAAACAAATCGACCTTATATCTCCCTTCTCTTAGCGATGACGTATCCACATCAATCACTTCTGTATGCTCTTTCGCATCTTTATTAAATACAGGGCTTGACGAATACATAAGCAGCTTCCCATCGTCCGTTGCATCGAGACCAAGCGTTAATATCATCGTTAACGAGTCAAGCCTTGTATTCATGCCGCAACCCGATAAAAAAAGCACACCACAAAGCAGCAAAGCAACAGCTTTCATGCCGGTTTCCCCCGTCGCAACCATTGGAGTATCTTCATATATAGCCATAAACCAACTGGAAAAAAGTAACCAACAACCATTCCTATTTTTCCCCACCACTCAGAAAATGTTTGTAAATGGTCAAACGTCGGTGTGTATAAAAACGCAACAATAATATATAACCCAACGCCAATGACAAGTACGCGCACATGGTCGGACTGTTCCAATACGTGCGCAATACCAAACACAGCCGTGAAAATATACGGAATGCCTGTTGTCGATAACACAAATAAATACGCAGCTAAAAAAATAATTTCAAACCGCTCCATAAACGGAAACTCAATTGTTTTTAATAACGACAACGTCGGCCAAACGTATTGCGTAATCTCATCGGGGCTGTAAAAAACGAAACCAACAAGCGTCACAAATACAAAAGCCACCATGGAGATGCCGTTGGCGATAATAATCCCTTTTTTCGCTAACTGCTTTTCTTTCACATATGGGTAAAGCAAAAACGCCAGTTCAAACCCTAAAAATGATAAAATTGTTTTTTTCACTGTTTTTATAATCGGCAGCCACCCTTCTTTGATGACCGGCAATAAATGAAGCAAATGACCGTCTTTTAATGGAACGGCAATTAATAGCGGCATCCAAAGCGTCATATAAAACACGATTTCCGCATACCGTCCGAGAATGCGCACCCCCTGGCGCGCTGCTAAAAAGCCTGGAATCATAAATAAAATCATAATCCAATAGTTAGACGTTTGCGGCAAAATCCATGCTTGGACGAGATGAATCGACGTAAAAACAACTGTTGTTGCCGCAAGCGCCGCATAGAGGGAAAACAAGAGCGATAGCAATTTCCCGAACCATTTGCCAAAATAGCGCGGCAATAAATCAAAAATTGTATCTTCTGGGTGTTTTTCCATGATGGAGACGATGATTACACTAGCAATCATCGATATCCCTCCGCCAAAAATAATCGCAATCCAGCCGTCCGTTCCGCTCCCTTTTGCCACATCTGCCGGCAGCGACAAAATCCCGATGCCGATTTGTGCCCCCACAATAAAAAAGACATATTGAAAAATCGTAATTTCATTTTGGGGAATGCGTGTCATCGCCATCTATCATTTCCTCGTGTTCGTTTGTCGTTTTAGCTGAGTTGGATGGGCAGAGAGCGGGCGGTTACGCATCGTCCAAAGCGGAAACCGAACGACCGTATCTTTCCAGTCACGAAACCGAACAGGGGCAAACGGGCTGCCAAACGGGGTACCAAGCGATTCTAGACAGGCAAGGTGGATGACTAAAATCATCAATCCAATCGCCATGCCAACGACCCCAAACAACGAAGCCACGACCATCATCGGAAAGCGAATCAACCGTACCGATTCGGACATGTCCGGATTTGGAATGATAAATGAACCAATTGCTGTAATCGCAACGACAACGACCATAATGTTGCTGACAAGCCCTGCTTGCACCGCCGCCTGCCCGATAACAACCCCGCCGACGATCCCGACCGTTTGTCCAATTGGCTCTGGCAAACGAAGCCCTGCTTCGCGCAACATTTCAATCGCTAATTCCATTAAAATCGCCTCCAACATCGGCGGTAGCGGCACTTGTTCACGTGATTCTCCGACCGTTAAAATTAAATTAAGCGGCAATAGTTCATAGTGAAAGGAAATCGCCGCAATATAAAGTGACGGCAAAAAAATGGCGATAAAAAACGCTAGCACACGCAATAGCCGTAAAAACGTCGCAATCATCCATCGCGTACTATAGTCATCAATCGTTTGAAAAAACGCAATAAATGACATTGGCGCAATCATGACGCTTGGCGAACGATCGACAACAACAACGATGCGCCCTTGCAACAAATTGCTAACAGCAGCATCCGGTCGTTCCGTCAATAAAAATTGCGGAAACGGCGAAAACGGATTATCTTCAATCAGCTGCATTAATTCGCCAGTATTCACTACCGCATCTATATCAATGTTACGAATACGGTCTTCTAATTCTTGTAGCACTTCTGGGTGAGCGACATCTTCTAAATAAAGAAGCGCTACTTTTGTTTTTCCTCGTCTCCCAACGGTAATCTCTTTCATTTTTAACTCTCGATTCGGAAGGTAGCGGCGAATGAGGGCAATATTTTTCCCACTCGTTTCAATAAACCCTTGATGCGCCCCTTTAATCGAAGATTCGACTTGAGGCTCAGCGATCGCTCGCTGCGGCCATCCTTGCGTATCTAAAATGAGCGCTTTTTGTTCCCCGTCAATAAACAACACACTTTCCCCTTGAAACACAGCTGTTTCAACTTCTGACCATAACTTTGTATATTTTTTTTGCCCGATTAAAACAGCAATATCTTCTACGCTCTTTGCTTCATACCGCTCGAACAGGAGGGGCTGCAAGACGTTATTATTAATCGAATGTTTGTCTGCTAAGCTATCTAAATATAAAAGCACGACGTCTTTTCTCAACTGCTGTACGTTTAAGCGGCAAACGACTAAATCAGGCGCTTCGTCCCATGTCGCTTGAATCGTTGCTTCTACTTCCGCTAACGACGACGGAATCCACATCTTCATCCCTCCATTACTGTTATTATGTATAGCTTTCCTTTTTTTAATACAAAAAAGACTGCCCTTTCCAAGGCAGTCTCTATTATTCGTTCTTTTCTTTGCCACACTCATGTTCGTTAGTAACAGGTACTAAAATTTCTCCGTGTCGCTCCTGTTTCAATAAAATTTGCAAAATCGTTTTTGACAGCTGGCTCGGTTGATACGGTTTAATCAGATAATCGCTTGCTCCAAGCGTAATCCCCTTTTCTTTTTCCTCTAGCGCTGACGACACAACAATAGGAATGTTTGCTAATTCCTTGTCTGTTTTCATTTTCTTTAATACATCCCATCCAGACAATTCCTCTTCCTCAAGCATAATATCAAGCACCACAGCGGCCGGTTTCATCGTTTTCATTGCTTCGACCGCTTCTCTTCCCGTCTTAAACCGATGAACGCAAAAACCGCTATCAGTTAATTCTGTTTCTAGTAATGATGCTAAATTCATATCGTCTTCGACGATAAAAACATTCATTCGGTTTTCATCATTTGTGCTTGTCGAATGTATCGAAGAAGAAAGCGTAGCTACGACTGGTAAGCTGACCGTAAACGTGCTTCCTTTTTTCACTTCAGACGTAACGGTTACTTCTCCATCATGTGCTTTTACAATTTCTTTCACAATTGCCAACCCAAGTCCCGTTCCACCAATACGGCGTCGGTCCGAATTGTCGACGCGGTAAAACTTTGTAAATAAATGCGGGAGCGCATCCGCTGGAATGCCTAGCCCTTCGTCTGTTACGTCAATGGCTAGTCGATCACCTTTCGCATAAATGCGTACCGTCACTTTCCCACCGTCCGGCGAATATTTCACCGCATTGCTAAGTAGATTCGTAAACACTTGCGCTAGTTTGTCACGGTCGCCAAGCACGATCGTCTGGTCGGTTTCCTTCTCGATGACAAACTGGTGGATGGCGGTATTTACTTTTTGCGTTTCGATCACATTTTGAATAATTGGAACGATATCTTCATACTTTTTGTCATACGTTTGCCGTCCTGCTTCCATTCGCTGTACGTCTAAGAAGTCGTTAATGAGCGCCGTCAGCCGCTTTGCTTCTTGGTATATGGTCGTTAAATATTTCCGTTGTCGCTCCGGTTTTAACTCTTTATTTAACATTAATTCCGTAAAACCAAGCACGCTAGAAAGCGGGGTGCGCAACTCATGGCTGACCGTGCTCACAAACTCTGACTTCATTTGGTCGACTTCAAATTCTTTCGTTATATCGCGATGAACAAAAATCGTTCCAAAGCGCTCCCCACCTCTGTAAAGCGGTTCTGCATACATTTGAATGACGGTTTTTTCACCTTTCACATGGTACACAAACGATTTCGTTTCGTTATTTTCATGAAAAAGAACACTATCTAAATATTGAGACAAACTTTTCTCATCCGTTGCTTTTTGAAGCAATATTTCTTTCCACTGTTCATACGGGAGCTGAACCATTTTTGAGGCGTCTATCCCCCAAAAATGGCTAAGTTGTGTATTTACCATTAAAATTGTTCCTCGTATATCGACGAGTTGGATTCCTTCTTGAAGATTATTTAAAATATCTTGCGTCATGCGACGGTCTTTTTCCGATTCTTCATATAACCGGATTTTTTGCAAAGAGATGGCTACTTGTTTTGAAAGCTGCTCGTATTCTTCCATTTCATGAGGTGAAAAGTCGCCACCAAAGCGGCTGAGCATCATCATTGCCTCTATTTCTTGTTCCCCCGAAAGTATAGGCAACAGCAAATCATATGAATATATCGTTTCTTCGTAATACCCTTTTTCTGATACCTCTATTTCCCGTTTTACCGAAAATGGCTGTTTCGTTTGCAATAGTCGTTTCAATAGGCCATTATCTATGTTCCCTAAAAACTGCTTTACCGATTGCTCTGATAGCCCAAATGCAGAATAGGATTTTTCCTCATTTAACAGCACGATAATCCCTCGATCTGCATCCATCACTTTGCACAGATTGTAAACGATGCTGTCAAGTACTTCCTGCTTGTGTAATGAACTCGAAAGACCTTTAATAAAGTCATTACGTCGTTTCAGTTCTTGTTCACGAAGCTGCATTGCTTCAAGCGCTTGCTCAAGTTCTGCTTGTTGCGACTCTAATTCATCTTGTTGTGCAATTAGTTCCTCATTTTGCGCAACTAAGCTTTCTTCTTTCTCACGAATGCTATAAATCATTTTTTGAAACGCCCTCGACAGCCTGCCAATCTCATCTTGTCGAACACTAGCAAACTGCCATTCATTATACGTTTCATCTTGAGCAAACTGGTCAGCCGCCCGAGCGAACGCATTAAGCGGCTTTCCTATTTGTTTTGCCATCATTCTCATAATCCACATTAATACAAGCAACACAAAAAACATGAATAACACAAACGAAAGCTGCAACTGAGTTTGTACTACTTTTAATTGACCATATTCATTTTCTAGTTGTACAGCTAATGAATCATGATACTCCATCATCTGTTTTTGAAAACGTTGAATGGAAGCAGTTCCTCCATTTTCCGACGCTTGCAGCACTGCTTTTATATTTCCTGCTTCAAAATTAGCAATCGCTTTTTTCACTAAATCATCAAAATAATAAGAAGTAAACGTTGCTGCATCCTCTAAAAATTGGCGGTCTGTTTCGTTTTTTGCTAATTGCTTTAGTTTTTGTAATGTTACTATTACCTGTTCTTTTTGTTCAAAAATGCTCTGCTTAAACTCTTTCCGTCCAAACGCCAAATAACCGCGAGCATCAAAAAACGCTTGAGTGAACGCTCGATCTAACTGCTCCGCATACCGCGCTTTCTCTTGAAGCTGTTGCCGTTTTTCTTCAAAGGTATTTGTAATTGATTGCTGTTTCCAAAGAAAAATAGAGGCACCCAATAAAAACACAACGATAAACAGACTCATTAACCCAATAAACTGCCTAGCCAAACTTTGGCGAAAATAATGTTTAATTTTCTCCATGCAAAATCTCCTCAACTCGTTTCACCAACTCGAGCGGACTGTACGGCTTCGCTAGAAAATAATCAGCCCCCGCTTCAAGCACTCGCTGTTGGTCGGTCTGTTGGCTTTTGGCAGATAGCATCATAATTTTTACATGCTTTTTCGCCGGAATGTTCCGTACCTGTTGAATAACTTCAAGCCCTGTATAAATTGGCATCATATAATCAAGCAAAATTAAATCATAGTCGTTTTCTTTAATAAGTTCAATTGCTTCTTGACCGTCACATGCTTCGTCAATTTCGTATCCTTCATCTTCGAGCGTATCCATCACTAACATCCTCAATACTTCTTCATCTTCCGCAAGCAAAATTTTCGCCACCATCGATCGTCTCCCTTCTGTAAAAACACTCGTCTCAATTCATCATACAATTGTTTAAACATCTCATGTACTGTCTTTTCCCAACTGTTTCATTTGTAATCAGGCGTGTTGATTAACCAATAAAAACCAATTGACATCGCTTGATTCCTAGCTTTTCTGCCACTCGCTCTGTAGGCGGCAATACGCTGTTCCCACCCATATTTTAATTCGTTTTTGTCTATACCAAAACTCCTTAATAAAGATTTCTAAAGAAATTATGGCATGGATATAGACAAATGACAAACCATTCCATGTTTTTTGCTTCATTTGGACACACCTTTTCTTTCCATTTCTCCCCATCCTCTCTTTTTCCGAAGTGCATCGATGATTCCTTCACAGCGCCACCATACCGTTAATGGACGATACCATAGCGACTCCGTGAACGAAAATAGAAATAAGCGAACGATGTCGGATACGTTGGGAAATTTTCTCACCGTCCATTCTTCTAAAAGTACGGCAACCATCGAAAAAATCGAGCCGTAAATCACCGATAATAAAAAGAGTAAAATCGCAAATTCAATATATATGCCGCCAAGAAATAACGATACGATCATAATGATATATCCCGCCAGCTCCACCACCGGTCCGAGAAATTCAATGAAGAAAAAATACGGCATCGACACAAGCCCAATCGAGCCATATTTAGGATTAAAAATGATGCAGCGATGAATCCATAAACTTTCCAACAACCCGCGATGCCATCGCCTCCGCTGCCGCCGCAAATATTTTAGCGATTCCGGCGCTTCGGTCCAGCATACTGGGTCAGGGACATACACGATTTTTTTTGATTCTTTTCGTTCTTTTATTAATCGATGAAGCCTGACGACCAATTCCATATCCTCCCCGACCGTATGCGCATATCCACCCGCTTCAATGACCCAGCGCTTTGAGAAAACGCCGAACGCGCCGGACACAATTAACAATAGGTTGTGGCGGCTTAAACCGATGCGCCCCATTAAAAAAGCGCGCAAATATTCAATCACTTGCATCACGACAAGCGGGTGACGCGATAAACCGACTTTAACGATTTCCCCTCGCTCAATTTCACAGCCATTCGCGATGCGAATGCTTCCGCCGGAAGCAATGACTTCTCCATCCGAATCAATAATCGGCTTCATCACTTTTAAAAAGGCGCTTCGCTCTAATACAGAGTCCCCATCAATCGAGCAAAAGTAAGGGTAGCGAGATACGTTAATACCTGCATTTAAGGCGTCTGCTTTGCCGCCATTTTCCTTGTCAATGACAAACAAATGCCGATACAGTTTTGAACGGTACACCGCTTTGACAGGCTTTGTTTTTAATTGTTGGCGAATGACTTTGTTCGTGCGCACAAGCTGGAACGACTCGATTAATTTGGCGAGCGTATCATCGGTCGAACCGTCGTTAATGACCATAATCTCGTACTCTGGGTATTCAATGCTTAAAAGCGAACGAACCGTCCCAAAAATTCCGGCCGATTCATTATAGACCGGAACTAAAATCGATATCGGTTTAGCGTAACTAACGTCGAGCAATTCTTCGTATGGCTCCCACTCATCTAATTGGTACGATCTGCGAAGTTGAAACAATGAGACGAGCAATAGAAATGAATAAAAGGCGATGACAGCTACCATAAACGAAAACACAACCCAGCTGACAATCGAAAGAAACGTTAACCATTGAGCATTTATCCCCATGTTTCCAATCCTCTTTCTAGCCATTCTTGAGCCATATCGCGAGCATAAGGGTCATCGGAAGCAGCCGCCACTTCTTTTAACACTTCTATGCCTTTTTCCATTCGCAATAACGCATGGGCTGCTTGTGAGCGAACAGAAAACATTTCATCGCATAATAGCCGAACGAGTTGCGGAATCAGCTCATTCGCACGAATGTTACCGCATACTTTAATCGCCATCAGCCGCTCTTGCCAGTATGGTGAAGCTAAATGGAGCTCAAGCTTTGAAACATCGAGAAAATAGCCCATCGCCGCGACCGCTTTTAAAGAACGGATGCGAATTTCTGGCGATTCATTCGTTAAAAGGCGCTCGAGAAAAGGTCCATACTCGCTTCGATTGCGGATTCCGATGATGTCAATGAACGCATATTGCATTATGGACGGCCATTCCGAAAAACGTTCAGCCGCATAAGAAAGCATATCGTCGCTCATATAGCGAAACAAGAGACGATACGCAAATTCCGTCAGCGGATACTTAGGAGAAACCATCCGTTCATAAAGATCTCGGTAATCAAATATAGCGTATATTTTCAAAATTTGTACTTCTTCACTTTTCGTCAATTTTCGCGAGTGATATAAACGCTTGATATCGTTAATCATTGCTTTCATTTGAAAATCTTCAATCAAAAACAGTGCGTTCATCCGCACGCTCCATCGTCGATGCATGAGTTGCTCCTGAATTCGCTTTTGAAAGTGTGTTTCAGCAAACTGGCGAATCCGCTCTTGAATATGTTTGCTCTCTAACACGCTTGAGAAGTGTTCTAAAAGCTCCATTAACGCCTGTTGCTTAAGGGAGGAACGGGAGGAAAGTTCCCCATCCTCTCTTCCTTCATTCAAATATCGAAATATCGTCTGCTGGTAACGCTCTTTATATTCATTAATTTTTCGCCGCTTCTCGTTTTCTATCGTCTTTTGAACAATAAGATAAACAAACAAACTTGTTAATATGATGAGTAAGCCCACGAATCCAATAGCAAAATAAAATAGCTCCATCTGCTTCATTTAACTCGCGCAAGGAAGCCCCTGTCGAAAGAGCGGGAGGAATTGTGCCTTGCGCCTTACGCAAGTTTCATTCCCTCCTTTCGATACGTGTATCCACCCAATCGTTGAATGATACGAATATATTTGTAGTAAATACGTTGCGCCATTCGCTTTCCATCTTTTCCTTTGATGTCAAAACTTCCATTTTTCTACATTCCACTTCGCCAAACCGCACACCTTTATATTTTCCTTTTGGAACAGAATTCTTGACCATGTTTCCTGTTTAGAAGCCAAAAAAATTTTTGTCTTGCCAAGTATCCTCTAGGAACGCCATACTTGTCAATTCAATAGCCTTCTTGCAACCACTTCACGACAAGGGGCAAGTGGACGTTTGTTTGTGTGTAATACAAAAACCATCGGGTTCTCCCATTTCCTCTACACAACACAGGTGATGTTCTCCTTGACCGTGTTATCGATGCTTGTCGTGTACAAGACACGAATGTGACCTACCACATTTGTTTAATCTTACACGACGACGGGGCTGGAGAAGCACCCCGACGTATCATGACATCGCTAACGTAAACTATGTTTCAAGTCTTGGTCTGGTCAACATGGGGCATTCAAACCCACGACTTGAGTCGTTCGGTTGTTGACTTACCTCATCCTCTTCATCATTTGGCAAATTCTTGCCTCAAGTTCGAGCAATTTAAACGGTTTTGTTATATAATCATCCGCTCCGAGTTCAAGCGCACGAGCAATATCGTTCTCGCTTCGCCTTGACGTAAGCATAATAACTTTATACCGATCGGAACGTTTTTGCATTCGAATCCATTGCAACACTTCCAATCCGTCCATTTTCGGCATAACGCCATCCAAAATAACTAAACACGGGGAAAGATCTTGATGCCAGTTTGAATCAATAAATTCAACACCGTCTTTAAACGTTTGTACCTCATGTTTCGCTTTTCTTTCACATGGTAATTTCATGACAATATCTGTAATAATCGTACGCATAATCGGGTCATCATCGACAACGGCAATTTTGATTGTTTTTTGCTGAACTGTTCCTTGGGAAGGAACGGCGCTCACTACACGGTTACGACCTTTTTGTTTCGCTTCATACAATGCGCTATCCGCAAGACGGAGCCAATGCTCAAAAGGAGCATCCCCATCGGTAACTTCCACAACCCCACAAGAAAAGGTGCATGAAAATGTAGCACCTTCTTCTTGAAATGGATAGCGCTCAAACTGTTCGCGTAAGCGATTGGCGACCTCATACGCTTCTTGTATTTTTGTTTTAGAAAACAAAATGACAAATTCTTCCCCACCAAAGCGAACAACGATATCACTCATACGTGTTCCTTGCCTTAAAAGCTCGGCAAATTTCCGTAGAACAATATCGCCAACTAAGTGTCCGTAACGGTCGTTCACTTGTTTGAAATGATCCAGATCAAGTATAGCTAAACAAAACGGTTCTCCCAATCGTTTCCATTCATTCTGCATTAATGCATACGCTTGTTTTAAATATTTTCGGTTATAAACATGGGTCAATTCATCTACTAATAGCACTTCATCAATGTGCCTTTTTCTTTCTAGTTGCCGCTTGACACGAGCAATAAATTCATCCAAATCAAACGGTTTTTGAATGAAATCGTCGGCACCCATTTCATAGCTTTTTATTCGTACCACTTTACTATTATCTACGCTAACCATGATCGTTGGGATAAACTGCTGTTTTAGCTTCTCTTTTAAAAATCCTAGCACTTCAAACCCATTCGCTTCTTTCATGTGAATGTCGATGACAACGCAATCTGGTCGTACGTCATAAAAAGAAGTAATGGCTTTTTGAGGATTCGCAATCGCTACGACATACCATCCAATTTTTTCGAGTTTTTCTTTCATATACATCAAAAACGATGTATCGTCGTCAATTAATAAAATAACCGGTTCTTCTCCTTGTGTATAAAGTTCACTAGGAAAGGTAGTAGATGCACTCTCTTCATACTCATAGCAACTTTTCACTAACTGAAATATATACTGTTTCACTTCCTCAATCGTCCATGTTTTGTTCTCTTCCTCGTTTAACATATCCAGTAGCTTTCGAGCATTTTGTCCGATTTCATCTAGCCCGATGATAGAAGCTGTCCCCGCGATTGAATGTACTAGCCGGTATACTTCATCATGAGGAATAAAAGGCATCGATTCCCATTCTTCTAGCTTTTTACGAATATTTTTTAAAAAATGTTGCTTATATTTATCCATTTACTACGATCCCCTTACCCATTATAATGGATCATTACAAAATGTACTGATCAATCACTTTGACTAACTCCCCAATTTCCGGCTTGCTCACTTGAGCAGTTGCCCCTACCTTTTCTCCTTTATGGCGAAGATCATCTGTAATTAACGAAGAAAAAATAACTACCGGCAGCTTTTTCAATGCTTCTTCTTCACGAATACGCTTCGTTAAATGATGACCATCCATTTGCGGCATTTCAATATCGGTAATAACAAGCTGTACTTCTTGCTCAATCGGTGTTCCGTCTTTCACAACTGTCTGTAAATAACGAAGCGCTTCTTCCCCGTTTTCAAAAAACTCGACAAATACATACCCCGCTTCTGCCAGCGTGTCATGCAACAATTTGCGCAACAACGGCGAATCTTCCGCAACAACGATTTTTTTATTGGAACGTTCACGCTTGCCGAGCTTTTTTACTTGCTCGACATTAATTCCTGTTTCTGGATTAATGTCGACAATCATTTTTTCGAAATCAAGAAGAAGGATCATTTTCCCTTCTAGTTTGATGACACCGATGATTTGTCCATCTAACCCTTGATACATTTGCGACGGTTTTTCAATTTGTTTCCATGAAATACGGTGAATACGTGTGACGTTGTGAACGTGAAACACGACTTTTTGTTGGTTAAATTCCGCGACAATAAATTTATCCTGTGTTGGTATTTCCGAAGATGGCAAGCCGAGCGCTTTTGCCATATCGATAACAGGGAGCACCTCTCCGCGCAATTCGATAATTCCTTCCACGTGTGGGTGGGCATGAGGGACTTTGGTGATTGGGACTGGATTCAAAATTTCTCGTACTTTCATCACATTAATCGCAAATGGATTCATTCCCATTAAAAATTCGACTACTTCTAATTCATTTGTTCCACTCTCTAATAAAATGTCTCTTTTTTCCATATTGTATACGCCCTTTCTTTCCATATGTCTACCTTTATTATATTTTGTCGAACAAAAAGAAGAAACTTTTTTTTACGAAATAGAGAAAAAGGCTACCATAAGGTAACCTTTAGTATAAAAATTCAAGCAGCCGACGGTCTGCCAAATTCGTATCGACAGGGCAGCTTTGTGCATCCCGCCCATATTGCCATGCCCACACGTTTGCTTTGCAGTTAGGAGAGGCAGGCGCATATTTTGGCGCCCGCTGCTCGCTTGTCGTGCCAGGGCGAGGCGCAGAACTCCAAATAATCGTTTGGGCTGCTACTTTATTTTGTTGTTGCACCGCTTCACAGTATGCTTTCGTAAAATCTCCTTTTGTCGGATCCGCGTATAGTCCAGGACGATATCCCGTTGGATACAACGTTTCTACCCATGCACGAATCCAAGCAGCATCGACAGCAAAAAAATCTTCGATATTGGCAAACAATACTTTGTTTTTCGGAATCCCAAGCCGTCGCGCATGAAAAGCGGCGTTACGAGCAGCTACTTGACCGTTTGAAAATCCTGTCGCTTGGCGAAACGCGTTATAAAGGGGCAACACATGTACACCATAATTTCGTAATAACGTTATTTCTTGCTTCGTTAAACCGTCCGATACGTTGGGGACATCGGTTAAATACCGCCCCCAAAATTTCGGATAGCCAAGTTCATTTTTCACGCAATAAAACAACTGCTCCGTCACTCTTGCCGCTGAGTCCACTCCCCAAACCGCTCTCGCCATCTTCTTCATCCCTTTCGTTTTTTCTTCATGTATATGAATCGAGCGGTTTGTCCTATCAAGCTATTTTGCAAGCGGCAATACAATTTCCACACGCGTTCCTTTTCCTAGTCGACTTGTATAATGAATCGTTCCCCCCATTTCCCGGATAAGTCGATTCGAAATCATACTTCCTAATCCCGTTCCTCTCGATTTTGTCGTATAATAAGGCAGACCAATTTTTTTTAGTTCTTCTTCGGTCATCCCTTTTCCATCGTCTTCAATAATAACCTTCACCATGTTTTGCGATAATTCTGCTTCCGTTGTGATTGTAACAACTCCACTCCCTTCAATTGCCTCAATGCCATTTTTTATAATGTTTAAAAGCGATTGTTTTAAATAATGCTCGTCTCCCCAAACAATATAATTTTCTCTTTGTTTCCATTCAACAATCACGTTTGCAAACGTTCCTAACGGTTGAAGCAACTGGACACAATCACGTAACACGTCATTTAGCTGAATCGGTCGCACACGAAAATCTGTCGGTTTTGCTAATTGCAAGTAATCCGTAATAATTTTGTTCGCTCGATCGAGCTCTTCTAAAATAAGAGGAGCAAATTGCTTTAATTGTTCCTTATTTCCGTTTTTTTGTAACAATTGAATGAAACCACGAACAGTTGTAATCGGATTGCGGATTTCATGAGCGAACGATGCTGCCATTTCACTTATCATCGTTAATTTATCAACATACACCATTTCATCAAAATGACGATTATATACGATTAACCGTTCGATTAAAAAATAAACCATCATATACGTAAGTAAAAACAATGAAAAATAAGTCATGTAAAAATCGAATGTTAAAAATGGAACTGCTTGAAGAATAATTGTAAAATAAAAAAAAGAATATAATGAAATAATGACAAGAGAATAAAGCCATTTATTGCGTGATTTAAAATAAACAGGACGAAATAATAAGGCGATAGCAAACGCAACGAGCGATACAAGTATACCGATAGAAGCAAACGAGCCCCCCATTAATAACCGGACGCCGACAACAGTGAACGTGCAAATTCCACCAGCTATCCATCCTACATACAGCGTTACAATTAAAATGACGATCATGCGAAAATCAAAATGTGTTTCATCAAGTGTTTCAATGGGATAAAACATGCACAATACCGCAGCGAATGCTGCAATTAGTCCATAAACCACTTGTTGCCGCAGTGTTGGAACGACTCGGTCACGAAATGGGAAAAATAAATTCGCATTAAATGTTAATGACAATAAGATCGTAATATTGACAATAAGAGGTTTAATCATTAAGAGCATTCTCGATTGTCCTCCATCTCTTCCAACCATCGTCCCTCATTGTACCATATCTTTTTCTTTCTATGCATTCATTTTTCCCCAAAAATAAATAACACGCTTCAGGCGTGTTGATTAACTAATAAAAACCCGTTGACATCGCTCTATTTCTAGCGTTTCTGCTGTTGTCGGCACTTTGCCGACTGGGATTATTAGCATGCCCCCTTGAACAAGGAACGCTTTGCGGGCAAATGTCATTTGCCCTCCGGCGTTCTTGTTCGAGGGAAAAGGCAGAAAAGCTTGTGTCCAGCCAGATGATTCTATGTTTTTTAGTAAAATAATGGATAATCAACACTCGTGAACACGCTTAGCATTTACGCCAAGCGTGCCATCCTTTCTATCCTTTCCACCGATGTAGCAATTCATGCTGCTCGCCGCGAGCAAACACATCGAGACGATTTTTTCCCCATGCAACCGCAGCTGGTTCGGAAGTGAGGCGACCGTCGAGAGATAGAAAGTCACTCCATCGCTCTCCATCCCAATATTTATACACTAGTTCTTGGTTGGCTCCGCGAGCAAACACATCTAACCGATTGGCACGGCGAGAAGCCGCTGCTGGACTAGAAGTCAACACACCACCAAGATCTTCCCAATCGCTCCAACGTACCCCGTCCCACCATTTATGCACTAGTTCACGCTTCGTACCACGCGCAAAGACATCAATTCGATTTCCGCCCCAAGAAACGGCCTCGGGAGCAGACGTAATCACTCCACCCAAATTTTCCCATTCACTCCAATGCCCCCCGTCCCACCATTTATGGTATAAGTGCCTATCTTCTCCGCGGACAAATACATCGAGGCGATTTTCCCCCCACGAAGCAACTGCTGGGCTTGAAGTTAACACCCCCCCCAAGCTCTCCCATTCACTCCAACGCCCCCCATCCCACCACTTGTGTAGAAGTTCATGCTGTGGACCACGGGCAAATACATCAATCCGATTCGCTCCCCATGACACAGCAGCTGGAGATGACGTTAATGCGCCAGGGAGATGTTCCCAATCACTCCAACGCCCCCCGTCCCACCATTTGTGCAACAATTCGTGTTCCGGACCACGAGCAAATACATCTAAACGGTTCCCCCCCCAAGAAGCAACAGCAGGTCCCGACGATAACACACCACCAAGACTTTCCCATTTTCTAAAGTCTTGTTCCGGTTGATAACCGATATGTTCAAGCACATCACGAATAACCGTTTTCACAATATGGTCAATTTCTTTTTCTGGTACACGATACGCTTGCAAAACAACCATTATCCATGGGGAATTTGTTTTGACGGTATACAATAACTGCTGCACACGTTGGTCAAGCGAGCCACTCCCTTCGCTTTTATGTTGCAACGTAAGTTGAACGACGACGCGAAAAATATGGCGGGAAACGTTGCGCGGCACGTAATATTGTCCAAGCACATCATATAGTGGCTGCAGCATTGGCCGGATAATGCGCCAAATATCATTGAATTCTTGATCCCGCTCACTCTGCTCTCGCTCGTAATAATCAATTAACATTTCCGTAAATCCCGGTACATATGCTGAAAATACTCCGTACGGATCGAAATGGTTCATATCGGCCCCTCCTCTTATGAAAGATCCATCACTTTATCGTATGACGCTTCCGAGCGGGATAGTCCATTTTTCTTGTCACCTTATACACTTTGATTATAATAGATATATGCTTACTCATTTAGAAAAAAAAGGGGAAATGACTATGAAAAAAGAAAGCAAGCGAACGTTTGTCGTCATTGGATTATTGCTCGGCATTTTGATGGCCGCGATGGATAATACGATCGTCGCTACTGCCATGGGAACCATCGTGTCAGAACTCGGCGGGCTTGACCAATTTATTTGGGTTACATCTGCCTATATGATTGCCAGTGTCGCCGGCATGCCGATTTTCGGAAAACTTTCCGATATGTACGGTCGAAAATTATTTTATGTATCTGGCTTATTACTCTTTTTAATCGGCTCGATTCTTTGCGGACTTGCACAAAACATGGTGCAATTAAGCCTGTTTCGCGCGATTCAAGGGCTAGGCGGCGGCGCGTTAATGCCGATTGCGTTTACGATTATGTTCGATACATTCCCGCCTGAACAACGCGGAAAAATGTCTGGATTGTTTGGCGCTGTTTTCGGTATTTCTAGCGTATTTGGTCCATTGTTAGGGGCATATATTACCGACTATATCGACTGGCGCTGGGTATTTTATGTCAACGTTCCACTCGGTCTAGTATCACTTCTCTTCATCGGTAAATTTTATTTTGAATCACTAGAACACCGAGAACAAAAAATTGACTGGTGGGGAGCGATTTTGCTTGTATCGTCCGTTCTTTGCTTGATGTTTGCCTTAGAGCTTGGGGGCAAAGAATACGCATGGGACTCAGTTGTTATCATTAGTTTATTTGGCGGTTTTGCCGTTTTCCTTGCCTTATTTTTCTTGGCAGAAACGAAAGCAACTGATCCAGTCATCCCTTTTTATTTGTTTAAAAAACGGCTGTTTGCAACCGCACAAGGAATCGGCTTTTTATATGGGGCAACGTTCATTCTCGGAACAATTTTTATTCCAATTTTTGTTCAAGGGGTGTACGGCGGGACAGCAACAAACTCAGGGCTTATTTTAACACCAATGATGCTTGGCTCTGTTGTGGGTAGCCAAATCGGTGGTCGATTTGCCGCGAAAACGTCGTACCGTAACTTAATGATTATTTCTGGCATTCTTTTTTTAACGGGTATTTATTTATTAAGCACGTTAACTGCAGATACGGCTCGTTCTGTCGTCACTATCTATATGATTATTACTGGGATAGGTGTCGGGTTCTCGTTCCCGCTATTGAGCATGTCGTCGATTCATGGTTTAGATATGCGCGAGCGCGGCACTGCGAACTCGACAAACACCTTTTTCCGTTCCATCGGTATGACATTAGGGGTAACGATTTACGGCACGATTCAAAACCATTTGTTAATGAACAAACTTGAAACAGCGCTGCCGATGATGAAAAAATTCAATCCATCTGGCGATTCGCGCGCATTGCTTTCAAAAGAAGCGCGCGCCCACATTCCGAAAGAAATATTGCAAAAAATTGTGGACTCCTTGGCAGACTCTATCGCGACGATGTTTGCATGGGCAACCATCCCGGTGATCGTTGCAATCATCCTTATTTTTTTGATGGGACCTGCACGGCTAACCGACCAATTCACTGCAACAAAAAAAGCCCAATAAGGTAGAATTGCCTTATCGGGCTTTTCTCTGTTCGACGTATAGACACGAACGCTCCGATTCGAGAGCTAACCAATCGCCTTGGCTTTTCGTTTTAATCGCCAATCCGTCCTGTGTTTTTTTCTTCGTCTAGCGGCTCTTCGCTGCGGCGAAAGGCTAAGTCCACCGCTGCTTCCGCTGAGTCGCAAAACGCGATTTCAATTGTGCGGCGCTCGTCTAAATACCCCCCTTCATACGCAACTTCTTTTATTTTCGTCGCCCATCCTCCCGTCGTTTCAAGAATGACGACAGGCTTTCGATTCATGTAAGCAGCCGATAGTTCTCCTAGCGTTCCGTTGCCGCCGCGAATCATAATAAGGGCGTCCGACGAATGCACAAGAATTAAGCTACGGAAATCAAAATGTAGCCCTGTCGTAATCGGCACGTCTAAATAATCGTTCGCCACATCGGTACGGTCCCCCGCTAAAATACCGATTACAAGTCCTCCAGCTTCTTTCGCCCCTTTCGAAGCAGCTTCCATCACGCCGCTTCCTCCACCGGTTAACAATACCGCTTTTCGCTTAGCAATTTCCGCTCCGACAGCTTCTGCCATTTTTCTTACATCTTCAGGGATATCGCCTGACTGTCCTATCACTGCTATTCGCTTCATTTCTCTTCTCCCCCATCTTCCAATATTAATGATCTTCCTTATGAAAACGAATCCATCCGTTTTTCTTAAACCAAAGAAACATAGTGACTGCAATCAATCCCATAACTACAAGCACCGTGAAATAGCCATATTTCCAATGCAATTCAGGCATGTTGTCAAAATTCATTCCGTACACCCCGACGATAAAAGTAAGCGGCATGAAAATGGTTGTGATCACTGTTAATGTCATCATAATCGTATTCATACGGTTAGAGTTCAATGACAAATAACTGTCCCTAATATCGGACGTAATTTCTCGATTTTCTTCGATCATCTCTACAAGCTTCAAAAGGTGGTCATAAATGTCATGAAAATAAATTTGTCTTTCCTTCATTCTTTCGAGTCGATCCGAATGAATAATTCGATATAATAAATCCCGCATCGGTACAATCGTTCGGCGAAGCTTGGATAAATCTCTGCGAACATCAAATATCCGTCCAATGTCTGGACGTTCTTCTAATTCATTTAACACATCTTCAATGTGATAAACAAAAGGAAAATATTCCCCTACTAATTTATCTAAAATACAATACATCGTATGAAGCGGGCCTATTTTAAAGTCTTCATCTGTTTTTAACCGTTCCCACACTTGGTTAATTCCTTTCGATGGTTGTTTATGAAATGAAACGATAAAATTATGCCCCACAAATAAATCAACTTCCTCCGCTTCAAGTGTCTTCTCGTTGATTGCATGCAAAATAACAAACAAATATTGTTCATAAAAATCAAGTTTTGGCCGTTGTACATATTCCAAACAGTCTTCAATCGCCAATGGATGAAAATGAAAAAAATCGGCCAATAGCTTTGCTTCTTCATCGGTCGGCTCATAAAAATCGACCCAATACCAAGATATATCGTGCCCTTTTACCTTTTGTAATGGCAAGTCATACACGACCTCAAAATCTTTTGTTACTGCGCACGTGCGAATCATCCTATCCACTCCTTTCCGTTCCATTCCTCTTTATATCATAACCGAAAATGTACAAAATCGTTTGTAAAAATTACTACTGTTTAATTTATCAAAATTTTCTTTACATTTTCGTAAAAAACAACGATAATATAAAAAAGGGAACCTTTCGTTCCCGAACAAGGGGGAGTCACATATGTACGAAAAACATTATCCTCACGAAGTCGCTTTTGGTCAACCAGAAGAAAAAAGCAGTTATGGACCACTTGCGCAAATGATTTTGGAACAAGCGATCTTTCTTTATCAGAAAAATAAATTGATGGAAAAGATTGATGAAGCGCTAGTAACAAAAAATAAAGAATTGTTTTTAGAACTCTCCGCCCAATATAACGAGTTGCTAAAAAAATATGGAGCGTAAACAAGGAGATTGTAAAATGGAATGCGAAGCCTCACAGTTATATAGCGCCTTAATAAGGTGAGCTACTTCTTCAACGAGTATCGAAGAAGACGGCTCACCTTTTATGATTTTTTGGTACAATGAAAAAAACAACCTCTAACGGAAGGAAGGACAATTGTGGAACATCTTATTCATTCACGAGTGAAAAACATTGAAATATCAGGCATTCGCAAATTTTTTAATATGGTCGCTGACCGTCCGAATTTAGTTTCATTAACGATTGGTCAACCAGATTTTCCGACTCCTGAACACGTAAAAGAGGCAGGAAAAGCTGCTATCGACAACAACTTTACTACTTATACTCATAACGCTGGATTGGCGGAAGTGCGCCAAGCTGCCTGCCAATTTGTTCGCGAAAAATACGGACTTGATTATGATGAACAAGAGGTCATCGTCACCATTGGCGCAAGTCAAGCGATCGACATTGCATTTCGCACCATTTTAGAAGAAGGAGTCGAAGTTATTTTACCTGGACCAGTATATCCGGGATATGAACCGATCATTCGCATGTGCGGGGCAACACCAGTATACGTCGATACGCGCCATAACGGCTTTCGCCTTTCCGCTGCGCTGATCGAGCCTTACATAACGGAACGGACACGCTGCATTGTCCTTCCATATCCATCCAATCCAACAGGAGTCACCTTATCAGAACAAGAGCTACTTGAGCTCGTCCGGTTGCTGAAAGACAAGCCGATTTGGATTTTATCTGACGAGATTTACAGCGAGCTTGTCTATGCCGACCGTCATCGCTCGATTGCCGCTTGGCTGCGCAATCAGACAATCGTCATTAACGGGCTGAGCAAATCGCACTCAATGACGGGATGGCGCATCGGTTTTCTGTTCGCACCAGAATTTTTAACGAAGCATATGCTGAAAGTGCATCAATATAGCGTATCGTGTGCTTCTTCCGTTTCACAAAAAGCGGCATTAGCGGCTTTAACAGATGGAAAAAACGACGCGGACAACATGCGCAAACAATATAAAGCACGCATGGAATATGCGTACGAGCGGCTTGTCAGCATGGGATTAGGGATCGAAAAACCGACCGGGGCGTTTTATTTATTCCCGTCGATTCACTCGTTCGGCCTATCGTCTTTTGATTTTGCGCTCGATTTAGTGGACAAGGCAGGGGTTGCCGTTGTACCCGGCAGCGCCTTTTCTTCCTACGGGGAAGGATACGTTCGGTTGTCGTATGCGTATTCGTTCGAAACGTTAAAAGAAGGGCTAGACCGGATGGAGAAGTATATTCAGCAAAAAAGGTGAGAACCCCATAGCCATCAAGTTAAGAAATTGGGCCTTTGTACACCGTTAAAAACATGGTATCCTTTCTAGCGAATACTCTTCGTTAGAAAGGATTTTTTCTATGGAAAATCAAATGCAAGCATGGATAAAAACCATCCGTCAACTTTTCTCGCCTGAGACATTGACTCATCTTGCTCAAGAAACGGGATTTATTCAGCGAAAACGAGCATTAACGGCAGAAGCATTTTTGACTCTTTGTGCATGGGGAGATGGCTCACTGGCTCAACAATCGCTCCAACGGTTATGTACGTCTCTCACACTCCGCCATGACTGTTCCCTGTCCAGTGAAGGATTGAATCAGCGGTTTACCGAGAGAGCCGTGGCGTTTTTGCGAGAAGTGTTTTTCCTTCTCCTCCAGCGACAACGCCCATTGCTTTGGTCCACCATCCAAACCTACCGGACGTGTTTTACTCGCTTGCGGATTTTGGACTCGACCAGTTTTTTGGTTCCTGCCGACTATGGGGAGGACTACCGAGGTTCCGTCTCATCAGGAGCAAAAATTCAGTTTGAATATGACTTGTTGTCTGGTGCCTGTCTTCAACTATGTGTTCAATCGGCTAATGACTCGGACGCCCGTTTTGCCTATCATGCCCAGCACACGATTTTGCCGAATGACCTATGTATTCGGGATTTAGGCTTTTTCTCCGTTGCCGCACTGGCCGAGATCGACGCCCACGGAGCGTATTATATTACTCGGCTCCGTTCCGATATGAAAGTGTATATCAAAGAGAATAGCCGGTGGAAGGAATGGGATTGGGAATCTCTTGGGAATCAATTAGAGGAAGGGGAATCCGTAGAAATGGAACATGTATACATCGGGCATGAGCGTTTGTATATCCCGCGCTTGATTTTTCGACGTCTGACGGAAGAAGAATGGCAAAAACGGATGGCGTATGTGCGAAAAAAGGAAAAAAGAAAAGGGAAGGCGCTGGCACGCCAAACCCTCGAACAAAAGAAATACCACATCTTACTGACTAATTTACCACAAGAGTCGTTTGATGGGCAACAGGTTTATGAGCTTTATTCCTTGCGGTGGCAAATTGAACTGTTGTTTAAAGCGTGGAAGTCCGTCTTTGATCTGGCGAAAGTCAAAAAGATGAAGAAAGAACGGTTCGAATGCCATATATATGGGACGTTGATTGCCATTTTGGTCACCCAGACCTTTCTGTTTCAAGCTCGAACGTATTGGCAACAAAAAGAAGGGATTCAAATCAGTGAACGGAAAGCACTAGATGTTCTCCAATCCTATTGGCAACAACTGCTTTTGCGCCTATCGAAGGAGGAAATCAGCCTTTCTTCTCTCCTCCTTCTATTGAGAAAACATGGAAGAAAGGATCGAAGGAAAGGGAAAGAAACGGCATTGGATCTCTTGATGAAATTGGATATTTATTAATTTTATTCATAAAAGTGCCAAATAACCCTCTTAAAGAGGGTTATTTGGCATGCCTAAAAAATGTGGTATTCTTTTTCTTCAGCCCATGATTACAAACGTTGCGTATGGATACAACGATGCCTAACACTAAACTTGACGGGTATGGGTGAGAACCCTCACCTTTTTTGCTTTATGGAACGAGAATTAATTTTCCGTGCGTTTGCCGCGATTGTAATAAACGGTGAACATCAGCCGCCTGCTCGAGCGGATAGACGCCGCCAATCGTCAGCTGAATGCGCCCTGTCTGTACATACTGGAGCATCTCTTGCAAGCTTTGCTGATATAATGCGCGTTTTCTCATGATTTGGGGCAAAAAGAAGCCGATGACGGATAAATTTTTTCCCATTAACAGCGACGGGGTCATTTTGGTAAGCTGCCCGCTCGCTACTCCGTAGATAACAAGACGACCAAATGGGGCTAAACATTGTAACGTTTTATGGAAAATGTCTCCTCCAGCCATTTCTAATGCGACATCTACCCCCTTACCATCTGTAGCTGCCAACACTTCGTCTTTCCATTCTTCTTTTGTGTAATCAATCGCCACATGCGCACCAAGCTGCCGAGCAAGCGCGCGTTTTTCTTCTGTACTTGCCGTGGTGATGATGTTGCCTGCACCAAAAATTCGCGCCAGCTGAACGGCGACCGTCCCTACTCCACCGGCCGCTGCATGAATCAGCACCGTTTCCCCTTCTTCTAATCGGCCCATCGTTTTTAAAATGTGATACGCGCTTAATCCTTGCACAGGAAGAGCGACCGCTTGATAAAAATCCAACCCGTCTGGAAGCGAAATGACGCTTCGTTCATCAACAAGCGTATATTCCGTATAGCCGCCCGCCTCGATTAATGCGACGACACGCTGCCCAATTTGAACAGAAGTAACCTCTTCTCCCACTTCGCAAACGGTTCCTGCTACTTCTGTCCCAGGAACGAACGGTAATGGCGTCGGCACGACGTATTTTCCTTCCCGCCGCGCCGTATCCGCATAATTTACCCCAATCGCTTTTACTTCAATGAGCACCTGTCTTCCTGTTGGTTTCGGTATGTCGCTTTCGATCATTTGCAGCACTTCTGGGCCGCCGTATTGTGTAAATTGAATACTTTTCATCCAATCTCCCTCCCGCTATTTTTTTTCAAAAGCTGATCTGCTACATCGCGGATTTCTCCGCCACGTTCCGTCGGTTGCAACATCGGAATAACCGTCAACACGCCGTGAGTATTAATATAGTCAAGATCCGCCGCTAGTCCATACGCCATCATCCAGCGGCCCACACGCGCAGACGATAACACTTTTTTGCCGCCGTCTTCCGTGGCATATTGCTCATAAAAAAGATACGCCGCTAGTGCAGCATCCGATAGCTGTTCCTGCGCCATCCCGTTTTGCAACAGCTCGGCCACTAAATACCCTGCCCCGTAAAAATCTTCCAAACAAAAGCGACCGGAAGAACCCGAACAAATGATAACGATCGTTTCTGTCGGATGATGATGGCAAATATAGCGGGCAAGCGCACGCGCGTTTAGCAAACTGCCAATATAAAGATGTGAAGCGGTCATCGCCTTTCGAATCGCCACCGTTCCATTCGTCGTCGACAATACAATCGTTTTTCCTTGGCTAATCGATTGCAAAGAAAGCGGGGCAGGTGAATGGAAGCCGGCAATAGTTCTTCCTTCGTATTCCCCGACCAATTCATAGCTGCCGTGGGGCAACGACCACACTTGTTCGTGCGCTTCCGCTTCATTTCGGACAGGAATGACCGCCGTTGCCCCGAATGACAACAACGCTGTAATCGTAGAAGTCGCAAGCAGCACATCGAACACAACTGCCACTTTTCCTTTCGCTAATTCCGTCTCTTCGATCTCTTCTTTGCGAAACACAACGTGGATGTTCGCCATTTCTTCACCTCGTCGCCGCGGTCTGCCATGCATATTGAATGAGCGACTCGACAAACTGACCGAATTTTCTAAAACGTTCATCCGCTGTCTGTCCACGGCGGAAGCGGTAATAAATTTGCTGACAAATGACCGCCAGCTTAAAGTACGCAAACGTTAAATAAAAATGCATATTCGACACATCGCGACCGCTTTTTCGGGCATACGCTTGAATAAACTCGTCGCGCGAATAAAAGCCAGGATAGATGGTGACAGATGGTTTGCCGAACGCATTTTTTAAAAGTGGTGGATCGTCTGCTTGAATCCAATAACTCATCGCCACTGCCACATCGGCGAGAGGATCGCCAACCGTTGTCATTTCCCAATCGAACAAACCGACCATTTTGGCAATATCTTCTTCCGCAAATAAGGCGTTGTTCAATTTATAATCGTAATGAATGATCGCCGCCTCGCTTTGATTTGGAATATGCTGAACGAGCCACTTCATTAATGTTTCCACCTCTGGAATTTCATCCGTTTTCGCCCGCTCATAGCGCTGAATCCATCCATGCACTTGCCGTTCCATAAATCCGTCCGGTTTGACCATTTCGACAAGTCGCGTTGTTTTGTAGTTCACGCGATGTAATTCAACGAGCGTAGTCACCATCGCGTCGGAAATGCGTTGTCCAATTTCTTTCGTCGGCTCGATGTGCAGCGGAAACTCATGGTCAAGTACCACCCCTTTTCTTCGCTCCATTAAAAAAACGGGCTGCCAATGACCGCTTCGTCGTCACAAAACAATAGCGGCTTCGGCGCGAGCGGAAAGAGCGGATGAATTTCGGTAAGCCATGCGCATTCACGCCTCATGTCATGCGCTTTCGGTGCCACAGGTCCGAGCGGCGGCCGTCGAAGTACCGCTTCCCAATCGCCAATGGATAATAAATACGTCAAGTTTGAATAACCAGACGAAAATTGTTGCACATGTAGCGGCTCGTTCGGCAACCCATCAATGGCGTTTCGCAAAAATGGTAGTAGCTTTTCTACCGGCAATTCTTCCCCTTGGCGAACAGGAATGATTGCAGACATTTTTGTGCCTCCTTTCCGTGTGTGTAACGTCATCTACTAACCGGTTAGTATTGAAATAGTGGGCTACTCAGCATAGTGGAACCAAGCAGCCTTTCACTATTTTTCAATTCCTTCAAGAAAAATGGTCACCATTTGTTTGGCGACTTCCGCATCGGGATATTCGCCGTCTGGCTTAAACCATTGATAGCTCCAGTTCGCTGCACCTAAAATCGTTAAAGTGGCAATACTTGGAATTAAATCTTGCCGAAACTCTCCGTTTTCGATTCCACGCTCAATTAATGCTTGGACACCGTAACGAAATTGGTCGCGTTTTTGCTTAATATTTTGCAAATGTTCCGCGTTTAAATGCCGCATCTCGCGAAAGAAAATGCGTGCCTGTCTCCCTTTTTTTTCAATGTTATGAATGAGCATGTACACGATATCCAACAGTTTTTCTTTTGTCGTTTTCGTCGGATCGTCTATCATTTCTTGCTGTTTTTCAAGCAGTTCTTCAATGTAGCGAAGATGAATGTCCATTAACAGTTCTTCTTTACTTTTAAAATAGTAATAAAACGTTCCTTTGGTGACCCCCAGCGCATCGACAATATCTTGAATGGACGTATCGCTAAATCCTTTTTGTTCAAATAATGTGATGCTTGTGTCGATAATTTTTTCTTTCACGCTCTTCCACCTTTCCGTCATGTTTCCTTTCGTTATTATAACATAGAACGAATCCATTACGAAGGACGCGACAACGTTGCGGAAGAGCGCGGCTTCATTTTATTGTTTTGCTTCAGCTGCTTCTTCGCGAAGAACGCGACGCAAAATTTTCCCGACGTTCGTTTTCGGCAACTCTTGGCGAAACTCGACGATACGCGGCACTTTGTACGACGCTACATTTTGCCGACAATGCTGTATGATTTCCTCTTCGTTTGCTGTTTGACCGTCTTTAAGCACAATGACCGCCTTCACCGTCTCCCCCCGATAATCGTCCGGAACGCCGATCACAACCGCTTCTTTTACCGCTGGATGTTCATAAAGCACTTCTTCAATTTCGCGCGGATATACATTATAGCCGCTGGTGATAATCATATCTTTTTTCCGGTCAACAATCATTACGTATCCGTCTTCATCCATCTTCGCTAAATCACCGGTATATAGCCAGCCGTCGCGCAATGTGGCCGCTGTTTCTTCCGGTTTGCCCCAATATCCTTTCATAATTTGCGGACCGCGAATAATCAGCTCTCCTAGCTCGCCCGGTTTTAGTTCTTCCGTACCGGTTGCAACATCGACAATTTTATATTCTGTCATCGGCAACCCAATCCCGACCGTCCCCGGCTTTCGTTCCGCAAACGGAGGATTGCAATGCGTCACCGGCGACGCCTCGGAAAGCCCATATCCCTCTAAAACAAGCCCCCCTGTTTTTCGTTCAAATTCTCGCATCAACTCTACTGGCATCGGCGCACTTCCGCTGTTGCACATTTTCATGCTATTAATGCCATATTGCTCTACATTCGGCGTATTTGTAATTGCCACGTACATCGTCGGAACTCCTGGAAATGACGTCGGTTTCTTCTCCTTGATCGTCTGCAATACTTCTTGCAAATCAAAGCGCGGTAATAAAATGTTCGTCGCCCCGACGTAAATCGCCAAGTTCATGCCTGATGTCATCGCAAACACGTGAAAAAGCGGGATGACCGTTAAATACCGTTCGGCGCCATATTCAATTTTATCTTTAAAAAATTCGACGCATTGCATAACGTTTGCCACTAAATTGCGGTGCGTCAACATCGCCCCTTTCGATCGTCCTGTCGTTCCTCCTGTATATTGCAGTACAGCTACATCATGTTCTGGATCGATCGCTACCGGTTGCACACGACCGTCGCCTTGCCCCAAAAATGCTTCAAATGTCATATCTGGCGCGAACGATGAGGAGGACGGCTGCAGGTTGACAACGATTACTTGTTTGACTGCCGTGTTCGCTTGCACCGCTTTCACTCGCGGATAAAGCGCATCGTACACAATAATCGTTTCCGCACCGGAATCTTGCAGCAAGTATGTCAACTCCCGTTCGACAAGCATCGGGTTTACTTGCGTCACGATCGCACCAACGCGCAAAATGCCATAGTAGGAAACGACGTATTGTGGGCAGTTCGGCAACATAATTGCGACGCGGTCGCCTTTTTTCACTCCTTGTTTTTGTAAGCTGGAAGCAAATGTTTCGACTAAATAAGCAAGTTCACCGTAGGTAATCTCTTGGTGGTAAAAAGAGATGGCACAGTGGTTGCGGTATCCCTGAGCGCGTTCTTGTAAAATATCACACAACGTCATCTTCGGAATGTCAAACTCCGTCGCAATATGACTTGGATAAGTTGAAAACGCTTTCTTATTCCCCATCCTTTTTCCTCCCTTAGCAATAAGCGTGTGAACCGCCGTCAACGACAAGCAGTGATCCGGTCACAAAATCAGAAGCGTTGGAAGCTAAAAATAAAACAACGCCTTTTAAATCATTCTCCCCGCCAAACCGCTTCAACGGGATATTCGCCAAAATGTGCCCCTTCCCCCGCTCAATCACCACCTTTGACATTTTTGTTGGGAAAAAGCCAGGCGCAATAGCATTGACGCAAATGCCATATTCCCCCCATTTAACCGCTAAATCTTTCGTAAACGTAATGACCGCACCTTTGCTTGTGTTATACGCGATCGTGTTCATTACTTGCGGATTCGTGCCACCAAGACCGGCAACCGAAGCGATGTTAATGATTTTTCCACTTCCTTGCTTGATCATCACTTTTCCGACTGCTTGACTCATTAAAAACGTTCCAGTCACGTTGACATCGATCACCTTTTGCCACGCTTCCAGCGGCATGTCCTCAACCGGTGCACCCCATGTTGCCCCACTGTTATTCACTAAAATGTCAATTCGACCAAACTGAGCAACCGTTTTTGCCACTACTGCATTCACATCATCTATATTCGTGACATCGCACGGCAATGCCAGTGATCGTACGCCAAGCGCTTCGAGCTTTTCTTTCACCACTTCGCACGCTTCGACTTTGCGTGAACAAACGACGACGTTCGCGCCTGCTTCCGCCAATCCGATGGCTATTTGTTCGCCGAGTCCACGCCCCCCACCGGTGACGATCGCCGTTTTTCCTGTCAGTTGAAATAATTCTAGAACATGCATAGTCATCCCTCTTTCTTTAGTCGTATTTTTTTAACTCTAATTTCGCGATTTGTGCTTTGTGCACTTCATCAGGACCATCCGCCAACCGAAGCGTTCTCGCACTCGCCCATTGTGCCGCCAGCGGAACATCATCGCTGACCCCCGCAGCACCGAATGCTTGTATCGCCCTGTCAATTACCTTTAGCGCCACATTCGGCGCAACAACTTTAATCATGGCAATCTCTGTTTTAGCTGCCTTATTTCCGACCGTATCCATCATGTAAGCCGCTTTTAACGTTAACAGGCGCGCCTGTTCAATTTCGATGCGGGATTGGGCAATCCAATCTTGGATAACTCCTTGTTCAGCTAACGTTTTTCCGAAGGCAACTCGTTTTTTGACGCGTTGGCACATGAGTTCAAGCGCTCGCTCCGCAGCGCCGATTAGCCGCATGCAATGATGTATTCTTCCAGGACCAAGACGCCCTTGCGCGATCGCAAATCCTTTCCCTTCAGCCCAAATAATGTTTTCTTTCGGCACACGAACATGTTCGTATGTAATCTCCGCATGACCGTGCGGCGCATGATCATAGCCGAATACTGAGAGCATGCGCTCAATTTTTACTCCCGGTGTATCGAGCGGCACAATAATCATCGACTGCTGTTCATGCTTCGGTGCATCTGGATTTGTCTTTCCCATCACGATCGCTACTTTGCAGCGCGGATCGCCTGCGCCGGATGACCACCATTTTTTTCCTGAAATTACATACTCATCACCGTTGCGGACGATGCTTGCTTGAATATTCGTCGCATCGCTCGAAGCAACATCTGGCTCTGTCATCGAAAAACAAGAGCGAATTTCTCCGTTTAATAATGGAAGGAGCCAACGCTTTTTTTGCTCCTCTGATCCATAGCGCGCGAGCACTTCCATATTCCCTGTATCTGGTGCATTGCAATTAAATACTTCTGGAGCGATCGGAGAACGCCCCATAATTTCGCATAGCGGAGCATATTCTAAATTCGACAACCCAGCCCCATATTGTGCATCTGGCAAAAACAAATTCCACAACCCTTCTTGTTTTGCTTTCTTTTTTAGTTCTTCGATAATCGGCGGAACAGCTGACCAACGCGTGTCTTGCTCGTTCAGTTGTTGCTCATATACTTTCTCGTTCGGATAAATATGTTCTTCCATAAAAACGCTTAACTTTTGAATCAATCGTTGCACTTTTTCTGAATAAGAAAAATCCATTGTCCCACCCTCTTTATATACTAACCAGTTAGTATGTTGTTACACTTCTACTATACCTTTATTTGATAAAATATTCAATATTTTTAGAAAAATAACCTGTTAAGAAGAGACACGCGCAATAGCGCATGCCTTTACTCGTTCACATATCGTTTATATAGCGCTTGGGTTCCGCTATTTTCTTCGCCTGCCGCAGCCAGTTGTTCATACATTTCTTTCGCTAAAGCAAGTCCTGGGAGCTTCAAATTCATTTTCTCTGCTTCCGCCAACGCGATTTTCATGTCTTTAATAAAATGTTTTACATAAAAACCAGGGGCGAAATTGCCGGCGATCATGCGCGGAGCTAGATTGCTTAGCGACCAACTTCCCGCCGCCCCCTGCGAAATGCTTTCGAGTACCTTTAATGGATCAAGACCAGACCGTTTCGCATAGGCTAGCGCTTCGCAAACGCCGATCATATTCGTTGCAATCGCAATTTGGTTGCACATTTTCGTGTGCTGCCCTGCTCCTGCTTTTCCTTGAAACACAATGTTCTTCCCAAGCACTGCAAAAATCGGTTGACACGCTTGAAACGCTTTTTCGTCACCGCCGACCATAATCGTCAGCGTGCCTTCTTTTGCGCCAATATCTCCTCCGGAAACAGGGGCATCTAATGCAAACACGCCGCGTTTTTTGGCGGCATCGTAAATTTTTTCTGCCAACGACGGCGGAGACGTCGTCATATCGATGATATACGTTCCCGCCCTAACATTTTCGATTAAGCCATTTTCGCCAAAATATACTTCTTCTACATCGTTCGGATACCCGACCATCGTAATGACGACATCTGCTTCTTTCGCGAGCGCAGAAACGTTTTCTTTCCAGACAGCCCCTTCACGCAATAACTCTTCTGCTTTTTCTTTCGTGCGCGTATAGACAATCAATGAGTAGCCTGCCCGCAATAAATTACGCGCCATGCTTTTCCCCATGACCCCAAGGCCGATAAACCCAATTTTCATACGAACCCCCCTTATGTAAAAGAACCTTGGCTCGCAGCCAAAGTTCTAGTCTTCCGAAACGACATTGTACTCGCGGTTAAATTCTTCATCCGATTTAAAAAGATATAAAATGCCTTCAATTAAGCCAATAATGCTTGGAATCCCTGTCCACGAAAACAATAAATACAACACCCCTTGACCGAGCTTTCCAAGATAAAATTTATGAATTCCAAGCCCACCAAGCAAAATCGCCAATACTCCCGCCACTACTTTATTTTTCACACCCGCCACTTCCTTTCGCTACAAAGGTGGTTTATGTATATTCCACGTGGCGAGAAAGTAGTACTTCCCCTAAATCGATTTGACCATGCCCCCATCCACTAGGAACGATTGTCCAGTCATATAGGAATTTGCGTCTGACAATAAAAACGTAACGACTTTCGCAAATTCTTCTGGCGTTCCATATCGTCCGAGCGGAATCGTACTTTTCATGCGTGCTTCCATTTCTTCTTTTGTAATACCAAACTTTTCTGCATTAAGTTGGTCTAAAAACGCCACACGCTCTGTTGCGATTCGCCCTGGCGCTACTGTATTAATTAAAACGTTATATGGAGCAAATTCTTGCGCTAACGTTTTCGTCAATCCGACGATGCCAGTACGAAACGTATTCGACAACAACAAACCTGGAATCGGTTCTTTAATAGAGGAAGACGCAATGTTAACAATTTTTCCACCATTTTTCTTTAAATATGGGAGCGCTTCTCGAATGATACGGATATAGCTTAATAAATTTAGCTCAAACGCTTTATACCATTCTTCATCGGTCATCGTTTCAAACGTTCCTGTTGGCGGTCCTCCGGCATTATTGACAAGCAGATTAATCGTTCCGTACGCTTCGACCGTTTTCTCAACAAGGCGATAAATATCTTCTTTTTTCGTAATATCTGCCGGAACATATGCGACATTGCCTTTTTGCAAAGAGCGCAGTTCTTTTTCGACTTCCCGCAATTTCTCTTCATTCCGGCTTGTCAACATCACATTAGCACCTTCTAAAATGAGCTGTTTCGCAATCGCTTTCCCAAGCCCTTGGCTAGAGGCGACAACAAGCGCTGTTTTTCCTTCTAAACGAAGTTCCATCACTCTTCCCTCCTCTTCTTCTTTCTTATTACTCTTTCGGCATTTTTCTTTGTTTTCCTTCTATCGTAGGAAAAAACGCGCAAACCAAGGTTTGCGCGTTTCGTTTTTACACATCAAACTTTTCCACTAACTGTTGTAAATGACGACCCATGTCGCTTAATTTTTCTGCTGATTCTGTCACCGTGCTTAACGCTTTTAATTGGTCGTCTGCGGACGCTGCTACTTCTTCTGCGGACGCTGCGGCTTGCTCGGCAATTGCCGAAATGTTTTGCATTGCTTCGACGACTTGGTCTTTGCTTTCGTTCATTCGTTGTACTTCATCTGTAATATTAGAAATTGACGTTGTTAATTGTTCCATCATCGTTGCAATCTTCATGAACGATTCGCCTGTGACATGGACAGCTTGTTGCTGTTCCTCGTTCATATCTTTTGAACGTTCTACTGCTTGCATCGCTAAGTCTACTTGGTGCTGAATTGTAGCAATTGTCTGCCGAATTTGTTCTGTTGCTTGTGAAGACTGCTCTGCAAGTTTCCGAACTTCTTCTGCCACAACCGCAAATCCTTTTCCGTGCTCGCCTGCTCTTGCTGCTTCGATGCTAGCATTTAACGCTAATAAGTTCGTCTGACCTGAAATAGCTGTAATTGTTTGAATTACTTCGTCAATTTTTTTCATTTTGGCGACAAGATCTGTCATTACCTTTCCTACCGACTGTAACTCATCTTTTGCTTCATTTGATTTTACCTGCAATTCATTTAGTTTTTCTAGTCCGTTATAGCTTGCATCCTTCGTATCGTTCGATAATGTTTGCATCGCTGCTGCGGATTGAGCAACTGTTTCGATTTGATTCGACAACATCGCTGTCCGTTCGTTAATCGTGTCTAAATCGACCGCCTGTTCCGACATGCCTTTGGCAATATCGTTAATGGCTGTTGCCACTTGGTCACTTGTCGTCATCGTTTCTTCTGACACAGCACTTAAATGATCGGCAGATGCCGCAAGTTCATTGACGGATTCATGCACTTTATGAATAAGTCCTTTCATCTCTCGTACCATATGGTTAAAATGAGCAGCAAGCTGACCGATTTCATCTTTTGCCTTCGTTTCTACTTGTACCGTTAAATCCCCGCTCGCTACTTTCTCTAATTGTTCTTGCAAGTAGACAATTGGCCTCACAATCGAACGCGCCATCACATAAATAACAGCAATACCGATTAATACCGCAGTAACTGTAATAAGCAACATTTTCGTCGCGATCGAATCGCTTACTGCAAACAAATCTTTTTCTTTATAAACGGCACCAACTTTCCAACCTAATTTCGGAATCGTAGTGAAGTAAAGCATTCGTTTTTCGTTTTCTAACGTATATTCGTACAATCCACTGTCATGATTCATCATATATTTCACAGCGACGTTATTGGACATGTTTTTACCTTTATACTGTGGATGAACGATAGCAATACCTGTCTGGTCGAATAATACGGGATAGCCATGGTAACCAACATTCATGCCGTTTACGATTTTCGCTACAGCATCCAACGACATGTCCACTCCTACTACCCCGATCACTTGAGAACCATCCGTAATTGCTTTCGCTAATGTTACAATGTATTGCCCCGTAACCGCATCAACATACGGATCGGTCCAAACGACCTCTTCGGGATGTTCTGTCGCTTTTTTATACCACGGACGCGATGTCGGGTCATAGCCAGCTGGCAAATCGACTTTTGGAGTCGTATACATTTTTTTATCAGCTGTTCCGATATAAATAAGTTGTGTGTTCTCATGAATCTTTAAAAAGCTTTGAAACTCTCCGTCAACAGCCGACCATGTTTTTCCATCCTTCAACATTTGTAGCACCATCGGCGATTGACTAAATTGTTTTAAACTGTGTTCCTCGCTCTCGAAACTAGCTTGGACATCCTTCACTAACTGTTCAACAAGCGCATGTCCACGATTACTGACATCATTGCGAATCATTTTTTTCGTTTCCACAACCCCGACAACTTGAGTAGCGGCTAACGAAACAATCATTAGTAGAGCCATTAAGATGATGAGCTTCGCACGTAATGTTTTAAACACTGGTTCGTTCTCTCCTTTGTCAAAATCCGTCGTAATTTGTCACGTCATTATCCTCATTATAAAGCCCTTTCACATAATCGTCTATAGGAGTAATTTCTCAACCAAAAGCTCCTTTCTTGTATACAATCGATCTCTTATCATATGATAGAAAATTAATAGCTTATTTTTTGGGAGGCTCAAATATGTATCAAAAAGAAATATATGTTTTTAATGAAGAGGTTCTGAAAAAAGCCGTAATCCGAAATTATACAGCGAGAGATTTCAAAGCGCTCATTCGCGTTCAACAAGAAAGTTTTCCACCGCCTTTTCCTTCCGAACTT
The DNA here is from genome assembly GCF_001634285.1 of Anoxybacillus amylolyticus. GTDB lineage: Bacteria > Bacillota > Bacilli > Bacillales > Anoxybacillaceae > Anoxybacteroides > Anoxybacteroides amylolyticum. Next base: position 1,246,616 of record NZ_CP015438.1, on the reverse strand, counting down.
TGGTGGAATGAGAAACAGTTAACAAATCACGTGACTTTATTTCCAGAAGGGGCTCTTTGTTGTGAAATAGATGGTCGGATCGTCGGCTCGATGACCGGCTTACTTGTCGATTTTGACCGAGAACATCCTTCTCATACGTGGGAAGAAATTACAGACAGCGGATATATCCGCAACCATCGACCAGATGGCAACACGTTATATGTCGTTGATATTTGTGTTTCTCCTAGCTATCGAAAATTTGGGATCGGCAAATGGTTAATGCAATCGATGTACGAAGTCGTTGTGCGCTTAAACGTTGACCGACTGCTTGGCGGAGGAAGAATGCCAGGATATCATCGGCACGCAAAAGACATGTCCGCGTCAGAGTACATCGAACATGTTCTATCTGGAAAACTAAAAGACCCCGTCATTACGTTTCTGCTTCGTTGCGGTCGGACGCCTGTTTATTTAGTTGAAAACTACTTAGAAGACGAAGAATCGTACAACTACGCCTTGTTAATGGAATGGAAAAATCCTTTCAAACAAATTGGAAGCAATTACGTCATTTGTCGCGAATAAAACAAAATATAAACGAGCTGCGCGAAAGAAGGTTGACTCCTATGCAGTTTATTTCTTAAGATAAATTCGTTAGCTCTATTGCTCATTCCCAACCATTTATTCACTTCAAATCACGCGTGCCATTGCCACCGGTATTTCACTAACCGTTCGACAACAGTTTAGCTACCATACAGCTTATGTAAACGTGTAAAGCGGTGAATCTTCACCGCTTTACATTTATTCGATATGGAACGTTTGTTTTACAAAAGCAACGACTTCTTCGGCCGTATTCATCGATAAAATCGTTTCTTTCAAACTAGCAGCTTCTTCTTTTGATAATTTTTTCAATTGCGAACGAGCTCGCAACACAGAAGTAGCACTCATGCTGAATTCGTCTAATCCTAAGCCGAGCAAAATCGGAATTGCTACCTCTTCACCAGCCATCTCACCGCACATCCCTGCCCATTTCCCTTCTTTATGCGCTGCATCGATGACGTTTGCAATCAATCGCAAAATGGCTGGATTGTAAGGCTGATAAAGGTATGATACTCGTTCGTTCATCCGATCTGCAGCCATTGTATATTGGATTAAATCATTTGTTCCGATGCTGAAGAAATCGACTTCTTTTGCAAATTGGTCAGCAAGCACTGCTGCCGCTGGGATTTCGACCATCATTCCAACCTCAAATTCTGCTACTGGCACACCTGCTTGTACTAATTTTTCTTTTTCTTCTAAAAGAATCGCTTTTGCCTGTCGAAATTCATCTAAGGTGGCAATCATCGGAAACATAATTTTTAAATTGCCATATACGCTTGCACGCAACAGCGCCCGCAGTTGCGTGCGGAACATTTCTTGCATTTCTAAACATAGCCGGATTGCTCGGAATCCTAAAAATGGATTCATTTCTTTCGGAAGTTCTAAATATGGAAGTTCTTTGTCGCCGCCAATATCAAGCGTACGGACGACAACTGGCTTTCCTTCCATCCGTTCCAATACGGTTTTATAAGCAATAAACTGTTCTTCTTCTGTTGGCAATTCCGAACGACCCATGTATAAAAACTCTGTGCGGTATAATCCGATGCCTTCCGCGCCATTCGCTAGCACACCTTTTACATCATCAGGCGTTCCGATGTTTGCGGCTAATTCAACATGGTAGCCATCGCTTGTCACGGTAGGTTCATGGACTAATTTCGACCACTCTGCTTTTTGCGCCTCAAAACGAGCGCGTTTTTCATTATATTGTGCTAATTCCTCTTCCGAAGGATTAACCACTATTCGACCGTCTAAGCCATCAACAATGACGAGATCACCATTTTCGATTTCTTCCGTCACCACTTTTGTTCCGACAACAGCTGGGATTTCAAGTGAGCGCGCCATAATCGCTGAGTGAGACGTGCGCCCACCAATGTCGGTCGTAAATCCTTTTACATATTGACGATTTAGCTGGGCAGTGTCTGATGGTGTTAAATCTTCGGCAATAATAACGACTTCTTCGGAAATAAGGCTTGGATTTGACATCGTCACTCCAAGCAAATGAGCAAGCACCCGCTTTGTTACGTCGCGAATGTCAGCAGCGCGTTCTTTCATATATTCGTTATCCATCGCTTCGAACATCGCAACAAACATCGATGCCACTTCGTCTAATGCATATTCTGCATTCACTTGCTCTAAAGAGATTTTCTCTTTAATCGGATTTAACAGTTCCGGATCGCTTAAGACGAGAAGATGCGCCGAGAAAATAGCCGCTTTATCTTCTCCTAACGTTTGTAGCGCACGGTCTTTAATTTGTTCCAATTCCGTTTTTGCTTTTGCAACTGCCTCGTCAAAACGCGCGATTTCCGCTTCAACATCTGTCACTGTCTTTTTCTCCACAACAAGATGAGGGGTTTCCAAGCGGTACGCCTTGGCAATGGCGATACCGCTCGATGCAGCAATACCTTGAAGATGTTTCGACATTATTTCGCAAGTCCCTCTTTTGCTAATGTCTCCGTTAACGCTGCCATCGCTTCTGCTGCATCTGCACCCTCTGCCGTAATTTTAATTTGCGCCCCTTTTGGAACACCTAAAGACATGACACCCATAATCGATTTTAAGTTCACTTTTTTACCGTTGTACTCTAAATGAATATCGCTATTAAATTTGCTTGCTGCCTGTACAAGCAATGTCGCCGGACGGGCGTGAATTCCAGAATCAGCAGTAACTGTAAACATTTTCTCAACCATGTTCATCAATCTCCTTTTCTTCAATATGGTTTGTTGTCATCATAACAAACATTTGCATCCCATTCAATGGAAAAGGCACATAGAGAAACGCGACGTTTCTCTATGTGTTAGCGATTAGCCAACATTGACAATATCTTCGCCTTTTGTTACCGTACCTAGTTTTTCGATGTTGACGGTTTCGTTTGCCTTTAAGTTAGTAAAAATAATTGGTGTAATAACAGAAGGCGCATTGTTTTTCACGTAATCTAAATCCACTTTTAGTAATGGCTGACCTTTTTTCACTTCATCCCCTTGGGAAACGAGTGTTTCAAAGCCTTGACCGTTCAATTTGACCGTATCAATACCGAAGTGAATTAAAATTTCTCGACCGTTTTTCGATTCAATTCCGATGGCGTGTTTTGTTGGGAATACGTTCACGATTTTTCCATCAACAGGAGAAACAACCATCCCATCTGCCGGCATAATCGCAAAACCGTCTCCCATCATTTTTTGCGAAAATACTTGATCTGGTACTTCTGAAAGTGGCAATACCTCCCCTGTTAAAGGAGCTGCTACTTTTTCTGTTCCAGTGCTTACGACTATTGTTTTTGTTTCTTCTTTCGCCCGCGCTGGCACACGACCTTCCATAATGTCTTTCATTTGGCTTTTTAGTGTATCCGATTTCGGTCCAAAAATCGCTTGTACATTATTACCAACCTCAAGAACACCCGCTGCGCCTAATGCTTTTAAGCGATCTTTATCCACTTGTTGAATATCGTTAACAGATACGCGTAGACGAGTGATGCACGCATCTAAATGCGCGATGTTTTCTCTGCCGCCAAGCGCCGCTAAAATTTCGTACGGTAATTCATCTGCTCCTGCAGCTGCCGTTGCTGTTGTTTCTTCCGCTTTTTCACGTCCAGGAGTTGCTAAATCCCATTTCCGAATCGCAAAGCGGAAACCGAAGTAGTAAATCACCGCAAATACTAACCCAACTGGGATCACGAGCCACCAAGCGGTGCGGTTTGGCAATACCCCGAATAATAAGTAGTCAATGACCCCACCGGAGAACGTCATCCCGATTTTCACGTTCAAGAGGTGCATCAACATAAATGATAGTCCAGCAAAAATCGTATGGATGGCAAACAATGCTGGTGCAACGAATAAGAACGAAAACTCAATTGGTTCTGTAATCCCTGTTAAGAACGATGTTAATGCGGCAGAAGCCATAATACCAGCCACTACTTTTTTGTTTTCTGGACGCGCTTCATGATAAATCGCAAGCGCTGCTGCTGGAAGACCGAACATCATGAACGGGAATTTTCCTGTCATAAATGTTCCCGCTGTTAGCGGCACTCCGTCTTTTAACTGAGCAAAGAAGATTTTCTGGGCGCCATGAACGACTTCCCCTGCTTTATTGACATACTCACCAAACTCAAACCAGAACGGTGCGTAGAAAATATGGTGCAATCCAAACGGAATTAATGCACGCTCAATGACCCCGAAAACGAATGCAGCTAACGGCTTGTTTGCATCGATCATATTATGTGAGAATGCATTTAGCCCGTGTTGAATCGGTGGCCACACCCATGTCATCACGATCCCAAGCACAACAGCAGATGCTGCTGTCACGATCGGTACGAAACGCTTTCCAGCAAAGAAACCTAAATATTGGGGAAGTTCAATTTTGTAATACTTATTGTACATATATGCCGCCATAATCCCAACGATAATCCCGCCAAAGACACCTGTTTGCAACGTTGGAATGCCTAACACATTGGCAAATGATAGGTCTTTCCCAATTTGATCTGCGGTTACTCCTAGCACCACACTCATTGTGATGTTCATAATTAAATAACCGATAATAGCTGCTAATCCGGCAACTCCTTCACCACTAGCCAAACCGATTGCTACCCCTACTGCAAAGAGTAGCGAAAGGTTAGAGAATACGACACCCCCGGCTTGTTCCATTACTTTTGCAATCATCACAACCCAAGCTGCCTTTAATGCTGGAAGTTTGTCCGTTAACGCCGGATTTTGCAGGGCGTTACCAAATGCGAGTAAAATACCTGCTGCCGGCAAAATCGCCACAGGAAGCATAAGCGCCTTACCGACTTTTTGCAACGTACCAAACGCCTTTTTCATTACTTGTTCCTCCTTTTTTATAAAATTTGCAACAAACGTTTTTTTCATCTTTTTTATTACAACCGCCAGATATCCGACGATTGTAAGCATTTACAAAGTATAGGAAAAACAAAAGGCATGAGCATAAGAAGAATACAATAGAACGCTTACAATAAAAAGGAAAACTCCTTTTTACTACTTGTTCTATCTTTTCTCCTTTACTCATGCCTGATCGAATCAGTAACACGTAAAGATAAAACCGTTATCCACTTTTTTTTGCAAGCCTTTGCAAATGCATCGTTAAATAAACTGCTTCTGCCTCATCTACGGGCATTTGCAACGTTTGTTGCATCACTTTCACTAGCTTCCATGCAACATTATAGCATAGGGGATATTCCTCTTTCAATACTTTTAGCAATTTTCTCGGCTCTTCGACACGCTCTCCGTTTTTCACCCGTTCAATGGCATAACGTAAATGGCGGATAAACCTTAAATAATGAATGCTTTCGCGGTCAATCGTAATGTCGAGCTGCTCTTCGACGATCGTAACGAGTTTTGCAATTAACTGAGAATGTTGATTCACTTCCGCAAGGCTTTGCCGGGAAATACCACTATGGATATGCAATGCAATGAATCCAGCTTCTCCTTCTGGCAATTGGACGTGCAGTTTTTCCTTAATCATGTCGACAACTTCTTGAGCAATTTGATATTCTAGCGGGTATAAGCTTTTCGTTTCCAGCAAAAATGGATTTTTCAAATCAAGTCCTTGTTCCATTCGTTTTATCGTAAACGAAATGTGGTCAGTTAGCGCAACATGGATATGTTCATTAAGCGGTGCGTTTACACGTTTTTTAATATGCTGCATAATTTCGTTCATGACCCCAATGAACTCTTCGTCCAGCTCTGGCAGCAACTTCTTATATTGTTCTTGTTCTCGTTCGTTTTTTAAAATAAACCATTTTTCTACCGCGCTTTGTTCGATAATGTCTCCTTTTTTCTTGCCGAACCCGATTCCTTTCCCTAGTAACACAACCTCATCATACTCTGGGTGTGAGGCTATTAAGACGTTATTGTTTAGCGCTTTTTCGACGCGAAAGGACTTGCTCACAACGCCCAACTCCTTCGATTTAAACGTTTACACAATACTATCATCTTACGCAACGATTTCTCATTCGTCAATGGCGAAAAACGTACAAACTTGATGCATATATTTTTTGTTGCTATGCTTATACTATTTGAAAGTAATTAGGAAAGGAGGAAAGATAATGGCGAAAAAAGGGAGACAAAATAAAGTGAGCGAAGAAGTTGCCAATCCTACTGTATCGAAAGCAGAAGCAGAAATCGCGAAAGAAAGCGTTGACGCAAAGCAAGCAAAGAAAAACCGTTCCTAGCGAAAAAGGGTGATTTCACACCCTTTTTTCAATTTCAAGCAATTCGCTTAACAACTTCTTCTTTAAACAGCATTTTTAACAACGGTGGAGTAACAAGCGTCGTGACAAGCACAACGACAACAATAGAGGAAAATAAATCGGCAGTTAACAACTTCGCCTCTAAGCCAATCCCTGCAATAATGAGTGCTACTTCCCCACGAGAAACCATGCCTGCTCCAATAGCAAGTGCAGGTCTCCACGGAACCCCTGCTAGCTTTGCGCCGAACGAAGCGCCAACAAGTTTCGTTAAAATAGCCAGCATGCTTAATGTAGCGATGAGCCACAAATGCCGTCCAACTCCCGAAAGTTCAACAGCAACCCCAATGGACGTGAAAAAGACCGGAACAAAAATAGAGTAGCTAATCGTTTCTACTTTATGAGAAATTTCTTTTTTATAATCCGTAAAACTAACGCCTAGCCCAGCGATATACGCTCCAATAATCGAGGCAACCCCTGTTGCCTCGGCAAAATATGCAAATGAAAAACAAATAATTAAACCAGCGGAAATAATTGCCTCATCCACACGTAGCGGAGCAAACAAACGTAATACAACAGGAATTAATTTCCACGCAACGAAAATTGCTAATGCAAAAAAGACAACTTTTTTCAAAATGACCGTTCCTAGCGCGACATCACTTCCTGCAACACTCATTAAAAAAGCTAAACTAACGATGACAACAATATCATCGATCACAGCTGCCCCTAAAATAGTCGAACCTTCTTTTGACTGCAATTGATTCATTTCCTTTAACACTTGAACAGAAATGCTAACGCTTGTCGCAGACAATAAAAGACCAAGAAAAACCGCTTGGATATGTGTTAACCCGATTACCGTCCCGGCAACATATCCTACCGATAACGGCACAACAATGCCGAGCACACCGACAAACGTCGCCGCTTTCCCCGTCCGTTTAAACTCATTCATATCCGTTTCTAACCCAGCAATAAACATTAATAAAATAACTCCGATTTGGCTCACTTCTTTTAAAATTTCTGTATCGTTAACGATCCCAAGAACCGTCGGACCAAGCACAATGCCAATTAATAATTTTCCTAATACCGCCGGCTGTCCGAGCCGAACACTTATATCTCCAGCAATTTTCGACGCAAATAAAATTGCAGCCAGTTGTAAAATAAACATCGCCCACGCCCCTTTTAATGAACTATTTGTATATACGTATAGATTGGACAAAAGTTTCAAAAAAAAAAAAGAGGCGTTGTCTGCCCCTCGTTACTTGTTTCTCCATCTCCCAATGAGTGACTGCACATTTTCCAATACACTTGGTAATTGTTCCAACGGTACTGGACGGCTGAAGTAATATCCTTGCATTTCTTCGCAGCCTTTTTCTAAAAGAAAACGAACTTGTTCCTCTGTTTCCACCCCTTCTGCAGTGACAAATAAATGCAGTTGATGGGCAAGAGAAATAATCGCCCGGACAATTTCTTCGCCTTTTTGATTGTCGCTAATATTGCGAATGAACGACCGATCAATTTTCACTGCATCAATCGGAAAGCGATTCAAATAATTAAGCGACGAATAGCTAACGCCAAAATCATCAATGGCAATGGTAATGCCCCGTTGCTTCAACTTTTGCAAAACGGGCACTACTTCCGCTGGCTCTTTCATAATCGCAGTTTCCGTAATTTCAAACACGAAAAAAGACGGACTTGTTTGCTCTTTTGTAAAAATATTCGACACGACACTTTCAAGCTGTTTGTCCAAAAATTGCCTTGCGGATAGATTCACTGCCATTTTTATATCGTAAAAACCAGCCTGCTGCAACTTTTTCAAATCGCGGCACGCTTGCCTCAACACCCATCGACCGATATCATGAATCATATTTGTTTCTTCCGCAATTGGAATAAACTCCGCTGGGCTAATCATCCCAAACTGCGGATGGTTCCATCGAACAAGCGCTTCAAGGCTAATTGTTCCTAAAGAAATATTTACTTTCGGTTGATAGTGAAGCGACAGTTCTTCTTTTTCAATCGCTATTTGCAAATCATTTTCTAAGCGAATTTTTTTTACAAAAATATCTTGCATATGTGCTTCGTATTCTACGATACGATTTGTCCCATTCATTTTCGAATAATACACGGCTTTATCGGCATTGCTTAATAACGTTTCCACAGACAAATTTGCATCACATGCATAACTTATTCCGATATTTGTCGTAATGTTCAGCTTTTCCCCAGCAATAAAATAGGGTTCTTGTAGCAGTCGGTCTAATTTTTCTAGCAATGTTTTCAGTTCTTGTTCTTGCTCATAAATACATGCAACAACAAACTCGTCATCGCTCACTCGCGCTAACATCGTCCGCTCCGACTCAATCCCTTTTAACCGCCTTGCTACTTGGCGCAACAATTCATCACCGTTTGCATGGCCGAGGAAGTCGTTAATAAATTTAAACCGGTGAATATCGATAAGCAACACAGCTAACCCTGTATAATTTAACAGCAACTCATTCAATTTTTCTCGTAAATATTGTCGGTTGTAAAGACCTGTCAATACATCATATTGCGCCATATATTCCATTTCTTTCTCGATGCTTTTTTGCTCGGAAACGTCGCGAATGACGAGAAATTTCGCTTCATGGGTATAATACGGAATCGTCATTTCTCGTACATTCACTTCTTTCCGACTTCCGTCGAGCGCTGTTAACACCCATTCTTGATGGTCGATTTGTTGCAAAAAGAAATGTAATGGTTTTCCTTCTACTTCATATAGTTGTTTCGCTTTGATCATGCGAAGCCCAGCTGAATTTATATACGTAATATCGCCATCGACTTGAATGACGATCATATCAGGGAGAAATTCAACTACTTTTCGATACAGTTCTTCGCTTTGGCGGAGACGTTCTTTCACAGTGACTAAATCGGTGAAATCTCTTAGCATCGCTAACCCAGCGACAACGCGACCGTTTTGGTCAAAAACGGGCATCACGTTCGCCGAAACATACACTTTTGCACCAGTTTGGTGTGGTAGCGACATCCATACTGATGTTAAACTTTCCCCTTTGCTAAGCTGCATTAAACTTTGTTCAAACTTCGAACGATATTCCGGAAAAATTCGAAAAATATTTTGCGAGCAAATTTTCTCTTTCTCCCAACCTAACAGCCGCTCAATTTCTTTGTTTACTTGCAAAATCCGCCCCGTTAAATCAAACATAACTAACGCATCATGCGAATGAGCAAACAATAAGTGAAACAGTTGATGAATTTCTGTAAACTGCTCTTCGCGTTTTACCGTCTCTGTAATATCTCGCGTAAACGAAAGGACATATAGCACCTCCCCTTGTCGATCGAAAATTGGGAGTAAGGTCGATTCGCCGACGCGATATTCACCGGCAATGTTCATTTGATCGCGGTACGTCACAATCGATTTCGTTTCCACTACTTTACGGTACTGGGAATTTAAATGGTCTGCTATCATTTTCGGATAAATATCATCAATGCATTTCCCTATATCTTCTTCTGTTAGACCTGCTAAATCAAGTGCCTTCGGACTGACATGAACATAGCGAAACCGCGATTCCGCTTCTACTTTCATGAAAAAAATAATATCAAATAATTGCTCCATAACAGTAAATAGCAATTGTTCATCCGCTAATAGTTTTTGTACAAACTGATTTTGTTCCATCTAACTCATTCCTTTAAGTTAATCTCACGTTGCCAGACGTTCTCTATTATATATTTCGGCAGAAAAGTAAAAGTTTTAATAAGCTCCAGCAAAAAAACCTTATCCCCCCGATGGAAGAATAAGGTTTTTCTTCTACTCTGTTTGCTTCAACTGTTCAAACAACTGTTGCGGTAAACGTTGAATCGAATCAATCACCCCATCTAACTTTGCTTCAATTCGATACAATAAATAAAATGTGACAACAATCGGAAAACCGACGTCAGAAATAAATGAAAGATACGTTTCCACCATAATCGCCTCGCTTTTGTAAGTAAAGGGCCAGCAAAACTGGCCCCCTTCTTATGTTAATGCAACTTCGGTCACGTCGCGTTGCAACAACCGCGCCCCTTGCTTTGTGACTAAATCTCCACCGCTTGATGTGAAAATGTTGGCGGCAATAATAGTGTCCATTACGGCAGATACTTGCTTTGCGTTGACCGGATCGATTGGGTTCTCAATAACGATACGAACCGGTTTCCCTTGCAGGTTCAAAAATTGTAGTTCTAGCGTTTTCTCCATGTCCTGCTCCCCCTTTATTAGTTTGTAATGAAATGCATATCACTTCGCTCAATTTGTGCAAGTGGATAAGTCTGCAATGAAGCAAGAGCTTGTGAAACCGCAAGCAGCTGCTCTGGCGTTGCTGTTACCTTCATGTTATTAAAGCTTTTGCGACGGTACATTGGCTTCCCTGCTTCGTCTGTGCCTACTTCAAAAACGAGCCGCAATTGTGATTGCTGAATGAGTGATTGTGCCATCTCGTTCACCTCCTTTCGCCTATACTATCGAAGAAAAAAAGAAAAAGGGTAGGTTAGTGTAAAGATTTTTCCTAAAACCTTCTGGAGTAAATCATTTGACAAACGGTAATAGTAACTTTACAATAAAAACAATTAACTTACTAAAAGTTAGTTAATTTAATAAATATACAAAATAGGGGGTAGTAACTATGGTAACCTCAACAATAACAACAAAAGATTTTTTAACGGTAGTAAACGAGCGACAATCCATTCGCAAATACAATCCGGACGTTATAATCAGCAAAGAGGAATTGGCAGAAATCATTGAAATTGCAGGGAAAGCACCTTCTGCGTGGAATTTGCAACATTGGCATTTTTTGGTCATCCATGGAAAAGAAGCGCAGCAACGGCTTCTTCCTATCGCATACAACCAACAGCAAATTGTCGACGCTTCTGCTGTCATCGCCATTTTAGGAGATTTGGAAGCAAACCAGAACACCGACGCAGTATATGACCAGCTTGTGCAAATGGGGGCAATCACAAAAGAAGTGAAAGAAACGTTAGCGCAACAAATCGAAACAGCGTATAAAAACAAACAATATGCTCGCGATGCAGCATTGAGCAACGCTTCCCTCGCAGCGATGCAACTTATGCTTGCCGCAACTGCGAAAGGATGGAGCACATGCCCAATTGGTGGCTTCGATGCAGAAAAATTCGTAGCAGAATTTCAAATACCGAGCCGCTACATCCCCGTCATGCTCATTACGATTGGAAAAAGCAGCGCTCCAGCTCATCGCTCGACTCGCCTTCCAGTCGAAGCAACGACGACATGGGTCGTTGAATAAGAAAAAAGAGGCGGCCTACTTTCGGCTCGCCTCTTTATATATCGGCAACGATACGTGCACTATCGTTCCTTTTCCGACTTCGCTATCAATTTTTATCGTTCCCTTATGTTCATGAATAATTTTTGTACTTGTCGTTAACCCAAGTCCCATCCCTTTTTCTTTTAACGTAAAAAACGGTTCTCCAATTTTTTCTAGGCGCTCTTTCGAAATACCTACTCCAGTATCAGCGATCGTTACATGCACGTTATCGCCTTCTTGCCAAGTTCGCAGCGCTAACCTTCCACCTTTTGGCATTGCTTCAATGGCGTTTTTTACAATATTAATGAACACTTGAATCATTTGATTTTTTTCTCCATAAATAACAGCGTTAGGAGCATCGTTTTTCATGGAAATGTCCACATCGTTTAACAACGCTTCATGAGTAATTAACTGAACAACGTAGTCAAGGGCACTGCTGAGCGGAAACGGCTTATAGCAATGATTTTGTGGCTTTGCAAGAACAAGCAATTCACTAACAATATGGTTTATTCGCTCTAATTCATCTAACACGATATCGATATACACTTCTTTCGCTTCTCGTGTTTGTTTCATCATTTGCATAAAGCCTTTAATGGATGTAAGTGGATTGCGTATTTCATGGGCGATGCCGGCCGCCAATTCCCCAAGCACCGACAATTTTTCTTTTTTCAACAACAGTTCTTCTGCAACTTTTTGTTGTGTAATATCCCGCCCGATTGTTAACAATCCTTTTCGCTCCCCATTTTCGTCAAATAGAGGGACTTTAATGACATCGAACGTTTTCATTTCCCCGCTCGGCACCATAAACGATTCTTGCGCACGCGTCATCGTCCCTTTTTGCCATGTTTCCTCGTCCGTTTTTATACAATAGGCGAACGCTTCTTTAAAAAACGGGACCATTTCTCCGAGATCAAGATCCGTTTTTCCATAATAATCAACATTTTCAAGATGATACAGTTTCCTTCCAAAGTCATTAACGCGCAACCAACGGCCTTCCCTGTCTTTAAAACAAACGAAATCAGGCATTGAATTAATGAGCGCCGATAGCTGTTGTTCATCTTCTACTGTTTTTCTCAGCTGTTCGCTTTTTTCCATCATTCGATAAAGAAAAACAGCAGATAATAAGACAAACAGCCCTCCTTTTCCGATGCTGATCATTATTTGTGTATAATCATCTATCTGAAACATTTGCAACCATAAATCTGTCACCACAATCCAGCATACGCTAAATAAAAGATACACAACGACCGCTTTCTGCTTTTTGAACACCTTTCCATCGAACTCCTAACATTAACTCGATAATTGAAAAGCGGCGAAGCTTTTGTGCTCCACCGCCTTATTCTGCGGCATACGTATTACATTTCACGGACCCAATATAACAACTTGTCCACAAATGGCGTTGCCTGCTCTTCCGTTATTATCTTCCGAAGCGATGTCAATAATTTCGTCCGCAATGCTTCCGTTTCTTCTTCATAGCAGACAGTGTACGACCACTCTAAGTCCGGAACAGCAATCACGATATATTCTTCTTTTTTATTTTCGTAAATATATACATTTGTTGTTTTCCGCTCGTCTAACACGTTCGCCTTCCTTATTTTCACCTTTCCACCTCTTCAATAGCTACAAAATTGTGGTTTTATTTTATCAAAATTTTACAAAACGTTCAAACGAAAAATTTTCCTTATCTAAATAGAAAGAATTTTAAAAAATATTGACTAATTGTGACAAAAATGTGACAATAAAAAAAAGGAAAAGGAAGTGATAAAAATGGGAATTGGTAAAATTTTTAAAAACACGATTACATCTTACGTAACGGTGATCGTCGTTCTCATATTGCTTCCGGTCTTTCTCATCACCAACGACATTAGTGTAATCCAAGGGATTATCGAATCAATGAATAAATAAGACCTGCGGCTATAAAGCCGCAGGTTTCGTTTTTAACGATTTTGGTAATATCCATATGGGAATGACGGCATTCCGTAGTAGCCTGGTCCGTATGGAGCCATCTGTCCTGTAGGCATTTGCATCGGCGTACTCGGCATTGGATAAGGATACCCCATGGAGCCTGGCATCATTGGCATTCCTGTACTTGAAGGCATCATCCCCATCTCCCCCATCGGATACATTCCACCCATCATTGATGGGGAACCCCACATCGGCATCGAATGACAGCCACAAGGAGAACTATGGGAATGGGTAGTTGGCATTTGCGCCGTTGGCATCATCGGCAACGCCGGTGCATTGTTGTCATGGTGGCGCATCATCTCGTCAACATCATATCCCTCATTATACGGTTGGTTCATATATGGATTCCATTGATTCATCTTTCTCTCCCTTTCCTTTCGTTGTTAAGTATGTGTGAAACATACCCACCATATTGTATGAATAAACAAGCAAAGGGTGTTTGCCCGCACGGAAAATGGGTGTTTATCCTAGATAGTAATTTCGGTACAATAAAGGTAAAAGGCATCGTTGAGGTGAGCAAGATGGATGAATCAATGGCAGCTAAACTGTTAGACGATTTACGTCATGGAAAGATTGTTGAGCTGTTTGTGAGAAAAGAGGATTTTCTCGTATTTCGCTCGGTGCTTGTGAAACGAGATGATTTTAAGTATTTTCGCGGTATCGCCCAGCACGGTGGACACGTTCTTTATCATTATTTAAAAGAACCGCGCAGCTAGTTTCCTCCGAGGCGTTCGGAGGGGCTAGCGTAGCTGTTTCGCAGCTTTTTTAACGCCGAAATGCGCCACTGTTTTATCGTTCCAATCGGAACACCTTCTTCTTCGGCAATTGTTTTGAGCGATTTCTGTTCGATTACATAGCCAACTACCCATTTCCGTTGCCGTTCGGTTAATTCATTTAGCATGTCTTCCACCACTATCCGATCTTCATTCGGCATCATCGCTGGAAGCATATGCATCATCTCATCTGTCAGCGCACATTCCTTTGTCCGTAATTGTTTTCGTAGGTGTGACACCATCGCCCAGTACATTTTTTTATACGCAAATGAAGAAAAACTCCCCTTTTCCGGATCGAATTGCTGCGAAGCTTCCCATAACGCAATGAGCCCAATTTGGTAGTATTCATCCCATTCGTTCGTTAGATGTAACTTTTTCATTATACTTACAATCATCGGTTTGTACGCTTCCACTACTTGTTCAAACTTCACGTCTAAACCCTTTCTGAAAGCGCGCTTTCGTATATTCCGCGGTAATATTACAATAAAAAATCTTTCGTTTTTCGTCGAATGCACGAATGAGGAAAACGGACAATCAATCGAGGAAAAATAAGCAATATGCGTGTGAAAAGCACCTTATTTTTAGCACCGTTTGTACGGAAATTAGCAATTCCCCATTATTTTTCAACACATATGTATCCGCTTTTTTTATAAACATAGGAAAAAAGAGGCTTTACTTTCCCAGCAAAATGAGGCAAACTATAACAAATACGATGTAAAGGAGAGTAAAAATGGAAAAAGCAGAAGTGGGCAACATTATTGAGTTTAAAAACGGATTGCGTGGTGTTGTGGAGAAAGTGAACGAAAACTCCGTCATCGTAGATTTAACATATATGGAAAACTACAAGGAGTTAGATTTGCAAGAACGAACGGTCGTTAACCATAAAAATTATAAAATTATTAAGTAAAAACCGACCGCGGCCGCGGTCGGTTTTTATACAAGCGCTTCAACCTCGTCTGATTCATAAATATAAATTCCTTTTCGGCAAGCGGTCGCCACATGAATCATGGCACGCGCGACTTGTTTTGCTTCAACCGGCTTATATTTGCGCCATTTGCCGATAAATAAAAACGGCAGGCGTCCGAGCACGAATTCCGCTGTTTTTTCCGCAAGGCGAAATTCTTACCGCTTGCCAAGCAATAGCGATGGGCGAAAAATACGAAGCGATGGGATTGCTAATCGCTGCAACGCTTCTTCTGTTTCTCCTTTAACGCGGTTATAGAAAAACGGTGAATGCGGATCGACTCCGATGGCAGAAACCGTTAAAAAACTTTGCACATGGCACTTTTCTGCGAGCGTTGCTGCCCGCATTGTATATAAGTTTCGAGAAAAAACTACTACTTTTTTGTCAACTACCCCCACTTAGCTAACGCTTGAAGTGAGGGCTTGCAACTCCCCAGAAGTGCAAGCGGGCATCAATCTCCTTCCTTCGCGTGGGGTTGCATGAGGGTGGTTGACGGCACCCCGACCACACAAGTCATGCTTGGGCGGTCACGCCATGATGGTACTCGATTCCCTTTTGGCGTAAGTTTAACGCCCCTACTCGATCATCGTTGGATGTATAGCCACATGCCCCACATATAAACGTATGGATCTGTTTTTTGCGGTTGTTTTTATGTGTAAACCCACATGTTGGGCATTGCTGGCTCGTGTAAGCAGGAGGAACGGCAAGGACGTGGCTGTCGTGTAGTCGTGCTTTGTATTCAATGAACGAGCGGAGTTGAGCGAACGCCCATGTGAATCGCACGTATCGGTCTTTTTTGCGAACGCACACCGTATCGTTGATGTCTGTCAAATCCTCTAGGACAAGCAAGCTATGCTTTCCTGCAAACTGAACAAGTGCCTTGCTGACACAATGATTGACATTGGTCATGAAACGGTTTTCTTGTCCAGCGATTTTCTTTAGCTTGCGTTTAGCGGATTTCGTGTTGCGTTGTTGGAGCTCTTTGCGAAGTCGGACGTATCGTGCTTTGACGCTCTGAATGGGATTGCCCTTGATAAACAAATGACGGTTGCGTGAATCCACAGCGGTCACTAAAAAGCGCATCCCCATGTCCACACCGACCACGTGTTGATACACCGAAGGGGGATGGATCACTTTTTTCGCTGCGACATGCAAGTAGAATTTGCCTTTTTTGTACACAAGTGTACCTGTGCCAAACTCCCAAGAGCCATCGAAATAGCGTTCCTGCCCTTTTGTAAGAAAAGGCATTTTGATTCGTTTGTTTAGCGTGCCAATGCTCATCTGTCCGTCTTTCGTAAACGAGTAGTCTCGATTGTACGAATATTGGAGTTTAGGCTTTTTAAACACCGCTAGCGTGCGTTCGCCATTGGATTTCATGGACGCATAGACACCTGCGACAATGGTACACACATTACACGCCATTTGTGATTTTAGTCCGAACAACTCTCGCAAGTCTCGATACACCAAGACTTGCAGTTTCTTAAACGAGGAAAGCAGATGGTGTTCGTATGCGACTTTCGATGCAAAGTTCAACGCTTGTTTCATCGCTTGCATCGTTTCCACGAGTTGCAGGTGTTGAGCTTCCGTTGGTAACAACCGAATTTTAGCGGTGACGACCAATTCCATACGTTTTACCTCCTTTTTTCATTATATATACAATTATACCATATATTACTGAAAGAATGAACCGTTTTTCGTGCAAAAAATAAAAAAGGGCAATTCCTCCCCCACCTTCCCTTCGCTTAGAGGTGGGGGACTCCTTGCCTAATGCCGTTGAAAAAAATCCCCTGCGAAAGCAGGGAGATTTAGCGATTGTCTACTTTTTCAGGGTATAAGTCGTGGTTCATGAGTCGATATTCTGCCATTTTTTCGTATTTTGTTCCTGGGCGCCCCCAGTTGCAGTACGGGTCAATCGAAATGCCGCCGCGAGGAGTAAATTTCCCCCACACTTCAATATAGCGCGGATCCATCACGTTAATTAAGTCGTTCATAATGATGTTTACGCAATCTTCGTGAAAATCACCGTGATTGCGGAAGCTAAATAAATAAAGCTTTAACGACTTACTTTCCACGCATTTTTTATCAGGGATGTAACTAATGTAAATAGTAGCGAAATCTGGTTGATTTGTCTTAGGGCATAGGCTCGTGAACTCCGGACAATTAAATTTCACAAAATAATCGCGATCGGGATGTTTGTTGTCGAATACTTCTAGCACCTCTGGGCTGTATTCGAATAAATATTTT
Organism: Anoxybacillus amylolyticus; assembly: GCF_001634285.1. Classification (GTDB taxonomy): domain Bacteria; phylum Bacillota; class Bacilli; order Bacillales; family Anoxybacillaceae; genus Anoxybacteroides; species Anoxybacteroides amylolyticum. The sequence goes on along the minus strand of NZ_CP015438.1, from coordinate 1,229,102 downwards.
GTTCCTTGGTTGCCAAGGAGCGTGACACCCTGCAATTCCTCATCTTTTCTTCCTGCCATCGTTTTTTCCCCTTTCATTATTTATACTCCTCGCTTATTTCCCCATAAAAGGGTATGCAGCTGCGGCAAGACACGGACATCGTTCATGTCGGACGATTGTACGACTTTTTCGACGAGCCACTCCAGCTGATGAAGCAGTTTCGCGCGCAACGTTCCGTCATCTGTTTCCCTCACTCCTTCATTGCCGACTTGCAAATAAAACGGAATGAGCGGATAACGTTTATGCACATACGTCGCATACGCAAAATCGGCATCATCAAACACGACAACTTTTAAACTAACATTTTCTTTTCTTCCTGCTTTCACAAGCTTTTCGATAATGTCATCGAGTACCGCAAAGTCCGTCTCCATCCCTGAACTTGGCGGCTTCGGTGAAATCGTTAAATCGTCAATCGCATAAAACCACTCTTGCCAACAGCTTCCTTGTGTTTCAAGCGCGATGCGAATTCCTTTTCCTTTTAACAGCGTAATCAATTCATCGAGCCCTTTTAAGAGGGCTGGATTACCTCCAGAAATGGTCACATGGCTAAAACGATTTCCACCTAAGACGGTAAGTTCGCGCCAAATGTCTTCCGCCGTCATTTGCATGATTTCCGCTTTCGCTGACCCATCCCACGTAAACGCGGAATCGCACCAGTGACAGCGGTAGTCGCAGCCAGCCGTGCGGACGAACATCGTCTTTTGCCCGATCACCATTCCTTCCCCTTGAATCGTTGGCCCGAAAATTTCAAGCACCGGAATTTTCATCATTAGCGATTCCCTGCTTTCGGTCGGTAGACGACGTAGCTTGTCGGGGATTCTCGCACAAATACTTGAACGCATGTTGGACGGTTTGGCATCGTATCAAGTTGTGCTTGCACGATTTCGGCAATTTTACGTGCGACTACTTCGGTCGTCGGAAAATCTTCGGCACGCGCATTGCTAAATAAATCTGTATGGTCGTTCATTAACGTATGGTCGAGTTTGCCGTGCACAATTTTCTTTAGCTGCTGGAAATTAATTAAAAACCCAGATTCATCGAGCTCATCGCCTGCCACCGTAATGTTGACAAAATACGTATGTCCGTGCATATTCGCACATTTTCCTGCCGCTTCGTGCGGAATAAAATGTGCTGCCGCAATTTGCATATCTTTATTTAACTCATAGCGGAAATTATGAAAGACTTGCGGGTAAATCTGTTGAATCATTCGTTCATCGCTCCTTTCTCTGCCATATACTGTTGTAATCCACGCTGACGCAATTGACACGCGGGACATTCCCCACATCCGTCCGCAATCATCCCGTTATAGCACGTCAATGTCCTCGTCCGCACAAAATCGAGTGCACCTAATTCATCGGCTAGCTTCCACGTTTCTGCTTTATTCAACCACATAAGTGGGGTATGAATAACAAATTGGTAGTCCATCGCTAAATTTAGCGTAACGTTCAACGACTTAATGAAAATATCACGGCAATCCGGGTAGCCGCTAAAATCCGTTTCACATACACCTGTTACAAGATGGCGCGCCCCTTTTTGCTTTGCAAGCACTGCGGCAAACGACAAAAACAGCAAATTTCGCCCATCGACAAACGTAGACGGCAATTCGCCTTCTTTTTGCTCAATGGCAATGTCACTGCGCGTCAACGCATTTGGCGCCAACTGGTTCAATAGCGACATATCAAGCACCGTATGCGGAACACCAAGTTCGTTTGCAATCGATGCCGCTACTTCTATCTCAAGCCGATGGCGCTGGTTATAATCAAAAGTCACTGCTTCTACTTCCTGAAACTGCTTCAGCGCCCAAAATAGACACGTCGTGCTATCTTGGCCGCCGCTAAAAACAACCACCGCTTTTTCTTTTTTCATTCGCCTCGCTCTCCTTTCTTTTTCTCAAGAAGAAAGAGCGTTCTAAAACAAAAAGCCATACCCTCCTAAGGATATAGCTTTCCCTAGTTTTTTATAGAGGGTTGTTCTAGAACCTCTCCCGCCCAAATGGTACGGATTTCTTCTATAAAGTTTTTTCCTCCCATACTATATCATACTTCTTCCTTTCGTACTACCCTACCCTTAGATTTTAATTTTCTTACAAAAAATGTAATGCAATAAATCGTCGGGATATATCCCATTAAAACATAGAAGCCTACTGTAGACACAAGAGTGCCAAGCTGTTGAATGTGCTCACGCTTATCTAAAGAAACAGAAGCTATGAACAACAAAGAAACGATAACGGGCAATGTAAATTTTTGTTTTAAAGCAAACATTCGTTTTAACCCATATGTAACGGACCATGTTGCTAAACAAATAATGGGAAAAATAACGAGCACATAAATAGATATAACAATATACTCCATCCTTTCGATAAACGGTATTTCAGGAATTTTGGCGAGCGTTAATGTCGGCCAAATGACATGACGAATTTGCTCCTCATTATAAAATACAGTTGCAATCAAGACGACCACTAAATAAATAAAGGTAGTCAAGGCATTTGCCCATTGTGCCCATTTGTGTGAGTGTGCCGGGTGTTTGATAAATGAATAGTAAATTAAAATCATTTCAAAACCAAGATACTCAAAAGTTACTCCTTTGGCGCCTTTTAAAATTTCAACGACAGAGTGATCAAATACAGGCAAAAGATTACGGTAATGAGCGTACTCAAGTGGAAAAAACAGCATAGGAAAAATGGTTGAAATAGGAATAACCACCCCCCAAAAACATAGTCCGGCAACAACACGGAACCCACCGCTTACCGTATAATACGTCATCACTAAAAGAATCAAACAAAATTGCCATGCCCCCATTAAAGGAAAGACCCATACTTTTATAATCTCAACATAGGTTCGCAAAACAATGAGAGCAAATAAAAAGAAATAAGTAAGCAATGCAATATTTAACATAGTGCCGATCCATTGTCCAAAATATCGAGTGTTTACATCAATCATATTTATTTCTTGATCGTTGAAAATTTTGTAGATCATCCATATTAAAAGATGCACTACTCCTCCGGCAAGAGCGACACTAATCCACCCATCATGCCCTACTTTCTCATTGATACGATTAGGTAAACTTAAAATCCCTACTCCCACTTGAGAACAATGAATAGTAAAAAAAACTAAAAAAGGAGATATAAGAAACCGTTCACGCTCACCAAACTTCATGTCTTTCCTCCATATACAGTGAAAAATTACTGGCCAATTCCCGTTTCAGCAATATTAACTTTAACGTGTGGACGAATATGTAGTGCAGGGTATTGTTTATTAAATTTCTTTTCATCCCAATGTCTTGTATGGCTTCGAACAAAATCACCAATTCCTAGAGGATCAATTTCTTTTTTTTGAAAAGAAGAAATGAGTCTCTTTATATCTTGAGAAAGATGTTTCTCCATTTGTTTTTCTACATTATGAAAATTTTTTGCTTCTGCTAAATCTAGCCATGTTGGATAATCACGAACAGAAGCACGAATACGAATATAAATATCAATTATCGGTTGCTTCCCTTTTTTTAATGAATACTGAGAGGTCGCAAACAAATTTTCTAACAATACGCGTCCTTTTTTTTCATTTTGAGAGATCGGAATTTGATATACCCCATTTTTTGTTTCATCTAACAACAATTTCACAAGAAACGACTGGCGTAAATCAATGCGACCAACATAATGTCCATCTTTAAATAACGCAAGTCCTTCGAGTTTGACGAAATCCCCCTTTTTTTCAAAATAAGGCAAAAACGGATCACGCCCTTTGCCAAAGTAATTGTATAAAAAGATGTGTAAATTCGTGTTCGGCAAATTCATTTCGCGAATATTTTGTTCGACAAGGTTGGATAGATAAAGCGTATCGCTCAATGTCGTTTTTGCTGTAATGCGCAACAGTTCTTCCGCATCCCCCTTTGCCACCGCCAGCTGCAAATGGCTGCCGACTTTATTGTTTCGGGCTAGGCTATGCACAATCTCCGTAATTCCTTTTTTCGCAAACGATTCCCCAAATAAGACAAGACGCATTTGTCCTTCTTCAATCGGCAGCGCCGACTTTGACGACAAGCGTGGAATTAAATCGTACGTCGTTGACGATTCCGTTGTTAAAATATCTGGCTTTGTCATCGGTCCTTGCTTAAACGTCGGATAAATAGCTGTGCCAATGTACTTGCCATTTTTCCAATCATACCCCATTGCATGAATAATTTGTACTTGATCGACGATACGTGAGCTTTTACAGCCAGCCAATAGGATCGTCAATAGGAACACGAAGCAGACAGTTCTCTTCATACAAACCACCTTCTATTCATCAATATCCTTCTTTTGCTTGGCTTTTTTCGGATCATATCGCCACAACGATTGAGTTCTTAGGTAGCTTGGTCGCTTTACCGTTCGTTCATAAGAGGAACGGATAAAGCTGTCGGTAAAATCTTTTAAACGCAACGGGTATAACGGTACTAAATAAGGGTTACCAAAAGACTCCAACTTCCCTAAATGAATAAGAAGAAAACAAATAGAAAAAGCGATGCCAATTCCACCCCAACACGCTGCGAACAAAATAATAGGAAATCGAATAAAACGAATGGTATTTGACATTTTGTAAACAGGAGTTGTAAATGAAGCAAGCGCCCCTAATGCAACAATAATAAGTAAAATATTGCTAGTAAGCGCCGCGTCCACTGATGCTTGTCCAATCACAATCCCTCCAACGATCCCAAGCGTTTGTGCGACTTTTGTCGGCAGGCGTGCACCCGCTTCACGCAACAGTTCGATCGTAATCTCTAAAAATAACACTTCTAGCGTCGGCGGAAAGGGAACGTTCGAACGGGAAAAAATAATTGGACCGAGCAAATCTTTCGGAATCATCTCGTAATGGTACGTTAAAACAGCCACATAAATCGGCGAAGCCAAAATGGAAAACAGGACACCAAACATGCGAATGAGCCGAAAAAACGAACCGAGCACCCATGGCAAATAATAATCTTCGGGCGATGTAAAAAAATCAAATAATGTCGATGGACCGGTAATGACATACGGTGAACCGTCTGCTAAAATGGCGACTTGCCCTTCAATCAAAGCATACACTGCTTTGTCTACACGTTCGGTCGATACAAATGAAGGAAAAGGAGAAGAGGAGTTATCGGATAACATTTGCTCAAGCAAGGATGTATCAAATATAATATCAAATTCAATTTCGCTCACTCTCTGTGTCACAGTCTGTAATATTTGTTCATTGACGATTCCGTCAATATAAGCAATTACTATCTTCGTTCTTGACATCGTCCCTAACGTAAGTTCACGGAAAATTAAGTTTGGCGTCACAATTTGCCGGCGTAACAAATGTAAATTTGTACCTATATTTTCAACAAAACCCACCTTCGGACCAACGACGCTAAATTCGTTTTCTGAGTCATTATTTTGCCGCAATCCTAAATTTTCGCTTGCTAAATTAATTAATGCACAACCTTTCGCATCACTTGACAGTTGAATGAGGGCGAATCCTTTTAATAGTTTTGTTTGTATAGACTCCACATCCGCTACCACTTCGATTCGTTGAACAGGAATGATTTGTTGAAGGTCGTTCACCGAAAGGGAAGCTGGCATCTCTCGCTGTAAATGACAAAGCACTTGTTGTTGCAGCAGTTTTGGATCAACGAGCGAATCAAAATAGGAAATAGAAACATATTGTCCTCCGCTTATTTGAAATTCAATGGTGGCAAAATCGCTGGACTGTTTCAACATCTGCAATAATTGTGATAATGTCTTCACCTGATTGTTTAGGCTCTTTTTTTTAAAAAAAAACGAGAAAATAGACATATGACATTCCCCTTAAATAGTCGTTCGTTTTTCCTTATTGTTCCGTTCATTACTCGTTTTATGCATACATTACATTTTTTTCATTGATGAATGTGAATTTTCAGTATATATTGAAAAGGGGGGGATGTGTGATGGACCGGTTGCTTAAAAAACGACGCGCCCAGCAAGCGCTCAAAAAAGTCACCGATGTCGCGGAAAAGCTACAACAAAAGCTAGATCGAGCAAAACCAATTGTCGAACAAATGGAATCGGTTCGTTCGTTTTTAGACGAGCAGCTAGAGCGGGATGAATATTTTGTCATTGTGGATGAAACGGGGTACGCTGTTGTTCATACAAATAGACTGCGAGAAGGGCGGACGTTTTCCGATGACACCGGACAAAAAGCGGCGAAAACGACCGTGCCTTTATTGCAAGCGTATAGGCGCGATACAGGCGAGTTATTAATCGATGCAAGCTGTCCGCTTTATACAGACATAACAGGAAAGCGTTTTAATTTACGGATGGGACGGTTAATGCACCTGCCGTATTTGCAGATTCACTTTATCTTGCTAGCGCTTGTTCCTGCTTCGATTAGTTTTGGGATGGCAACGCTTTTTTCTCTTCCTTCTTTCGCTGCCTTTTTGCTGACAGTGATCATTAGTTTAGGAATAGGAGGCTTTTTCTACAAAGCGATTGTTCGCGAAATGCGCCATTGGTATAGCGTCACCCGAACCGTATCGTCAGGTAATCTTCGTGCAGAAGTACACACCGCTAAAAAGCGAACGGAGTTTCACCAAATCGGCTATGAACTAAATAAAATGATTGTTGGGGTGCGCACTATTTTAGAGGAACTGGCAAAAGCAACATCAACCGTACAGCAAGTGAGTGAAAATCAACAAGAAGAAACGAAGCGATTGTCGGAAGCGTTCGCGGAAATTTCCGCCGCGATGGAAACATTTCGCGAAGGTTCCAAACAGCAGACGGCTTCCGTCGCAGAAGCGAACGAGCTTGTCACCGGAATGATGACCGAAGTACAAGACATGCAAACAGATTTTGAACGCGTCGTGAGCCAAGCGCAAGAAGCGATGAAATCGGCGAATGAAGGGGCACGGCTAATTGATAGAACGAAACAGCATATGCAACACATGCAGCATGACTTGAACGAAACAGTAAACCTCATTCATACCGTTTCCGAAGAAGCGAACCGAACCGTCGAAATGGTATCGGCAATTACCGCCATTGCTAAGCAAACAAACTTACTAGCATTAAATGCATCGATTGAAGCGTCACGCGCAGGCGAGGCAGGAAAAGGGTTTGCCATTGTGGCCCAAGAAGTACGGGAATTAGCGGAAAATACGAATGCGTTTGCAGCGCGGATTTTATCATCGTTGCAAACGATGCGCAATATGCTACAAAATGTCGTCCAGGCCGTCGAACAAAATGGACAAACTGCAAACGAAACGATGATATCGTTATTGCAAACAAACGAAGTGATGGCTTCCTTCCAACGGATGTCTGTAGAAATGAATGAATTGTTGCATCGTAGTCGAACACACGTAATGAAAATTACTAATAACGGAAATGAGCTAAAGCAAGCGATTAGCGACGTACATGCGATTGCGAGCGATTTTACAAGCATGGTGCATGAAACGACCGCCGGACTAGAGCAACAAACTGTTGCTATCCATGAGTTAGCCAATGAAGCAGCATTACTTTCACAATCCATCCAAAAATTACAACAAATCACAAGACGCTTCCATTAATTAGCGAAGGCATTTGTCGATAGTCGACAAATGCCTTAAGGCATTTTGCGTAGTGTTAACAAAAAAAGAAAGAGGATGCTTACATAGCCAAACAGCGGATACAAAAACGATAATAACACGCTATATCGAAACGAACCGACAGCATATAGTAAAGCAAGGATAACAATGAAAAATAATGGAGACGAAACGAAATGGAACTGCCGGCGCAGCCCGAACACGCCACCAACAAGAGAAGTAAAAATTTCTCCATAAATCACAAGTAAATAAAGCCAATACATTGAAGCGAAAAACGTATGAATAATTTCCGCCATCGGAATGTCATAGTGCAGCACGTACGGAAACGATAGCAATACCACATGACTGCTTAATAAAATAAGCGTTAATATCCCGCCACCAATCAATGCACCCCTTTTTACTGTTCGCTCATCTCTCGCTTCCGTTGCCAGCGGAACGAGCACTGGTTGTGCTAATGCTAAATTAAGTGCCGCATACGAAAAAGGGGAAAATAGCGCTCGCCATGAATGATGGGAAACGGTTGCTGTCATGCACCATTTATCAGTAACCGCCAATTTTCCTAATATCCCAATGCTAAACAATAACATAAGCGGCACGACAAACACGTTTACTGCCAATAATCCTTTTCGGTCGTAAAGCATCGTAATAAACAGCAAGCAAATTGTAATTACTATCCCTAGTTGTTTTGGCAAGCCAAGCTGTTCATAAAAGAGGGCCCCTGCCCCTGATAGCATCACCGCTGTCACACCAAGCACCATAACCGTCATCACGGCGGTAATGATGACATTTGCCGATTTGCCAAATAAATAATCGTTCAACTGTTTGTAAGAAGAAGCGCGTAGCGCCCGCGCCATCATCATAAGGCGCATGCCCCCCCACATAAACAATCCTCCGCTTATGAGCACCCCAACCGTTCCACCCGTTCCGTATTGGGTAAAAAACTCAACAATTTCTTTCCCAGTCGCAAATCCAGCACCAACCACTGTTCCGACATATACGGCAGCAATTTGCCAAGCACCTACCCACGCTTTGTCCACCTTTTTCACCTCGTCCCACTTGTCTCTGTGCTTATATATATGAAGAAATAAACAAAGAAAGACGACAATAAAAAGAAAAGGATGCCATTTGGGCATCCTTACTGAACCGTCACTTGCTCGATTTGATGATCATGTAAGTCTTTCGTTTCCACATGCACTTTCACAAAATACGTTCCTTTTTCTTTAAAGGTCGTAGTTGCTTCGTATTCTCCCTTTCCTTTCTCCGTGGCATCAATAACTTCGTGTTTTCCATTCCCTTTCCAAATTTCAAAATGAACGTCCGCACCGACAAGCGGTTTGTTATCATGCGTTACATGCGCTACAAACTTTGCTTGTTTGTTTGCTTCATATGGTTGCTTCATAAGCATAATCATAACGTCTGAATGATGGTCGTGTTCAGTCGTGGAAGCTGATGGATTCCCGACAACGATATCCGTTTTCGGCATGTTATGCATATTATGCGCTGTCACATGGGCAACTATCGAATACGTGCCTGCTTCTGTGAACGTTTTTGTCACCGCATATTTTCCATTCCCTTTATTCTTCGCTGGCAACATCTCGTGTTTTTCGCTGCCCTGTTTCCAAATTTCAAACTTCACTTCATCCGCATCGTCTACTTTTTCGTTTCCATATGTAACAAGACAGGAGATTTCCGTTGTTTTATTTACATCCATCGGTGATTTCGCTTCGATTTTAACATTCAAAATCTCTTGTTCTTCTCTGTGTTCCGTATGACTACATGCTGCTATAAGTATTATTACAAAGCTAGCAAGTAAAAAAAACATCTTTCGTTTCACGTTTTTCTCCCCTTTTTTTCCGTTTTCCACGTTTACTATATCACATCTTTTTTGCCATACGTCATTATTCACACTTTCTTCAAAAACATTTCATCGTTCGCACAAATTTTTTAAAAAAGGTCTTGAAAGTCAAAAAAGGTCAAATTATAATAAAAACAGAAAGGTCAAAGAAAGTCAAAGTCAAACAAAAAAGGAGGTTATGCTTCATGATGTGTCAAGCATGCCAACAAAACAAAGCCACTGTGTTTGTGAATTTGCAATTTAACCAAGAGAAAAAACAATTGCACCTTTGCCACAACTGCTACGAACAACAAAAACATGAATTAACGATTCCAATGAACTTCGGATTCGGGAAATTCCCAACCTTTCCTTTTGAAGACGTATTTTCAAACGAGTTTGCCTCTCCTTCAGAAACGAACATACCAACGTACAACACGCAGCCAACAAAACAAAAGCAAGGCGGCTTTTTAGACAAATTCGGCCGAAACTTAACACAACTTGCGAAAGCAGGACTTATTGACCCAGTCATCGGACGGGAGAAAGAGATTGAGCGCGTCATCGAAATTTTAAACCGACGGAATAAAAACAATCCGGTGTTAATTGGTGAGCCAGGGGTTGGGAAAACAGCGATTGTCGAAGGATTGGCATTGAAAATCGCTGAAGGACAAGTGCCAGAAAAACTAGTAAACAAAGAAGTATACTTGCTTGATGTCGCTTCCCTCGTCGCTAATACCGGCATTCGCGGGCAATTTGAAGAGCGAATGAAGACGTTAATTGCGGAATTGCAACGTCGCAAAAATGTGATTTTATTCATTGACGAAATTCATTTGCTCGTCGGAGCTGGTTCAGCAGAAGGTTCAATGGATGCGGGTAACATTTTAAAACCTGCGCTTGCTCGCGGGGAATTGCAAGTTGTTGGGGCAACGACATTAAAAGAATACCGGCAAATCGAAAAAGATGCTGCGCTTGAACGCCGTTTCCAACCGGTCATTGTCCATGAACCGACCGTCGAACAAGCAATAAACATTTTAAAAGGCATTCAAGCAAAATACGAACAATTCCACCATGTCAACTATACAGATGAAGCGATCGAAGCGTGTGTCACTTTATCACATCGTTATATTCAAGACCGCTTCTTGCCAGATAAAGCGATTGACTTGTTAGACGAAGCAGGCTCAAAAGCAAACTTACGCATCGGTCCAACTGATGAAAAACAACTGCACGAACGGCTCGCCCAACTGGCAAAAGAAAAAGAACAAGCAGCGAAAGAAGAAAACTACGAACTTGCGGCAAAATTGCGGGCAGAAGAGCTGAAATTAGAAAAACAGCTGCAAAACGTGAAATCGCAAGAAACGCCAATCATTGATGTTGCAGATATTCAACAATTAATCGAAGAAAAAACGGGCATTCCTGTCGGCAAATTGCAAACGGATGAAAAAGAAAAAATGAAACACCTAGAAGAGAACTTGGCGAAAAAAGTTATCGGTCAGGAAGAAGCGGTAAGAAAAATAGCGAAAGCAATCCGCCGCAGCCGTGCCGGATTAAAATCGAAAAACCGTCCAATTGGTTCGTTCTTATTTGTCGGACCGACAGGCGTTGGGAAAACGGAGTTGTCAAAAACATTGGCGGAAGAATTATTTGGCTCAAAAGATGCAATGATTCGCCTTGATATGAGCGAATATATGGAAAAACATTCCGTATCGAAATTAATCGGTTCTCCTCCTGGCTACGTCGGTCACGAAGAAGCAGGGCAACTCACGGAAAAAGTGCGCCGCAACCCTTACAGCATTATCTTGCTTGACGAAATTGAGAAGGCGCATCCGGATGTCCAACATATGTTCTTGCAAATTTTAGAAGACGGACGTCTCACCGATAGTCAAGGACGCACCATCAGCTTTAAAGATACAGTCATTATCGCAACAAGCAATGCAGGTACGTCTGATAAAAAAATTACGGTCGGCTTTGAAAAAGATGGAGAAGTAGTGGAACCAAGCATTTTGGATACGTTACACCACTATTTCAAGCCGGAGTTTTTAAACCGCTTTGACGCAATCATCGAATTTAAACCGCTTGAAAAAGCCCATATGTTAAAAATCGTCGACCTTATGCTTGCTGAGTTAAAAACAAACTTACAAGAACAACAAGTCGAACTAGTCGTGACGGAAGCTGCAAAAGAAAAACTAGCCGAACTTGGTTACCATCCAGCTTTCGGTGCTCGTCCGCTCCGCCGCATCATTCAAGAATATGTCGAAGACCAAATTGCCGATGTACTGCTTGATGACACCGATGCTACGATGATTCAAGTTGATGTAGAGAATGGACAAATCGTCGTTCAAGCAAAGAAAAACGCCTAATCCACTAGCGGATTAGGCTCCTTTTTTTCTCAGTCCGTTCATTAAAAACTGAATCGTCCGCTCCATTTCCGCTTCGTCGTCCCACTCGTAGTCCGGCATGATAATAAAACGAGTGGCAAAAAAGCCGGCAATCGTCGTTACAGTCAAGCGAATGACTGACTCGACAGGGAAATCCGCAATTTCCCCACGTTCTTGAAAATATTCCACAATTTTTTTAAATTTCTCATAGACGTGTTCCATAAACACCACTTCTAACTGTTTTTTTATTTCAGCATGAAACGCAATTTCTTGCCAAAACACACGAATTGCTGGTAAATATTTTTTTACAAATTTGTAACGATTTTTCCATACAGTGCGCACAAAATCTTCGTAATGTTCGTATTGATGTTCAAACACTTCTTTCGCAAATTCTTTCGCTAAAAACGGAGCGACTGACTGAAGCAATGTCGGTGTGACGATTGCTAACAATAGATCTTTTTTTGTTTTATAATGCCGAAAAATTGTCCCTTCGGCTACACCAGCTCGTTTAGCAATTTCGCTTGTCGATGTCGCTGCATACCCTTTTTCCGCAAACATTTCAATCGCTGCTTCTAAAATTTTTAATTGCTTTTCGCTAAATTTTCCGTCTTCCTCGCTAAATTTCAACAACTCCTCGAGCCATTGTTCCTCATTCATGAACCAGCATCTCCTTGTTGTTACAGTTTTCGATGTTTTTTCAAGGCGAATATATTTAGTGTAACAAAAATAACGGCAAAGCTAAATAACGCCAGCAAATCAGTGCGAATATCACTAAGTCCCATTCCTTTATACATGACGTTTTTCAATGCATCGCCACCGTAATACATCGGCATAACTTTTGCAATTGCTTGCAGCCAGTCAGCCATTTCATTCACCGGGAGAATGCCAGCGAAGAAAATTTGCGGAATAATGACAACCGGAATAAATTGCATCATTTGAAACTCGGAATGGGCAAACGCCGATAATAAAATTCCAAGCGACAGGGCGACGAGCGCCAACAATAAATTAATGACAATAACATGCCATAAAGAGCCGACAAGGGTAATGTCTAACACTTTGACGGCAAAAAAGACGACGATTAATGTCTGAAGGACAGCAAATGTTCCGTATCCGAGCAAGTAGCCAAAAACAATTTCGTGGCGGCGAACCGGTGTTGCTAACAAACGCTCAAGCGTGCCGGTCGTCCGTTCCCGCAATAGGGCAATTCCCGCAATAAGAAAAACGAAGAAAAAGACGAAATATCCTACTAATATCGGGCTTAACGTATCAAAAAAGGAAGTATCTTTATTGCCGTATACGTACGATGTATGGATAGTCGGCGACTGCGGCTGTTCTATTTTTATCGGGACAGATAGACGTTGTTGAATCGTTTGCAATGCTTTTTTCATTGTCGCTTTTTGTTGTTTCGCTGCTTCTTTTGCGATCATCTGTTGAATTTTCACTTGCAACGCTTTCGCTTTCGATGGGTCAGCATTTTCAAACGTTAAGTGGATATCGTTTCCGTTCATTTCCATAAATCCGTCTAAATGATCATCAACAATTCGTTTTTTTACATCGCCTACTTTTGAATACTCCACAATATCAATTTGTTGCTTTTTTAATTGTTTAATCCCCGCAGAATCCACATGTGCAACACCGAGTTTCGGGTTTTCCGCTACATTGTCTGTAAACAAAAAATGAAACAACGTTAAAATGAATAGCGGTGCCACAAACATTAGTCCAAGTGTCCGCTTGTCACGCACCATTTGCTGAAAAATTCGTTTCACTACCGCCATCGTTCTCATCCGCGCTTCCCTCCTGCTTTCACAAATACATCTTCTAAATTGCTCACCTCGTATTGCTGTTTCAACTGTACTGGTGACCCACTCGTGATAATTTTCCCTTCCCTCACCATCGCTAAACGGTCACATTTTTCTGCTTCATCCATTACATGCGTCGTGACAACAATCGTTTTTCCTTCCTTTTTCAATCGGAATAATTCCTCCCAAATCGATAACCGCAACTCTGGGTCAATGCCGACCGTTGGTTCGTCTAATACTAGAATTTCTGGGTTATGAATAAGTGTGATTGCCAGTGACAACCGACGCTTCATCCCACCCGAATACGCCATGACTTTTTTCGATAAATGCGGCGTTAGTTGAACAAGCTCAGCAGCATACATGATTCGTTCTTTCCGTTCCTTCTTTTTCAGTTGGTAAAGCGAGGCAAAAAACTGCAAATTTTCTTCTCCTGTTAATTCAGGATATAGCGCATCAGATTGTGCTATATAGCCGATCGAAGATAATGAAGTCATATTTGGCATCGTTCGATTCAGCACGTTTACTTCTCCCGAAAAATCGCTGTCCATTCCGACAAGAATTTTCACTAACGTCGTTTTTCCTGACCCGGAAGGACCGATTAGACCGTATATTTCGCCTTTATTTATCGTTAAATCAATGTTGCTCAACACTTCTTTTTTTCCAAATGATTTGCTCACTTGCTTGGCAACAATGGTTCCCATCAAAAAGTTCTCCTTTTTCTTAATAAGTGATTACTCACTTCGAGTATATAGTATACCATCATCAATTCCAAGTGAGTACTCACTCATTTATAGCTAATCATTTTTATCTAAAACGATAATTGACGAACATTGTCGAATCATGTATTATTATCACGGCTATCGAATAAATTCTCGTTAACTAGAAGATAGCGATTGTAATAAATAATATTTGAAAAAAGGACAGAGAACCTTGTGCTGCCAAATAAAAGATTCGTTGCTGAAATGTATATCGTACTCTAGCGTTATAAGCTCAGAACAGGGATAGGACTGTCAGCGCTTTATATACATGTAACCGGGGAGTTTCACTTTATTTTTTCGACTGTCAGAGGCAAGCCTTTGGCTTGCCTGCGTCACGCATTCGCGTGACAGAGAACCGAACAACGAGCCGCCTCCGAGACAAATTCATTTGTCTCGGAGCGGTGTTGTTCGGTCGCCCGACAGTCGAAAAATGTTAACACTTCAATGTGCATTTATATAGAGATGGAGAGCTGTCGATCTTAACCTACAGATGTTTATGCACCTGTAGAAAACTTAAATGTATTTTTTTGTCTATCATCAATAAGAAAGTATGAACAGGCGTGTTGATTAACCAATAAAAACCAGTTGACATCGCTCTATAGCTTTTCTGCCGTTGTCGGCACTTTGCCGACTGGGAGTATTAGCCTGACCTCCTCGAACAATGAACGCTTTGCGGGCAAATGTCATTTGCCATCCGGCGTTCTTGTTCGAGGGAAAAGGCAGAAAAGCTTGTGTTCAGCCATAGGATTCTATATTTTTTAGTAAAATAATGGATAATCAACACTCATGGAAAAATATTTTTTTGGCACTCCTAAGATGCCAAGAAACCTTGATATATCAACATTTCTAGAGGGAGGAGTTTCCAACATTGCAGCAAAACAAATTAGGTCTTTGGATGTTAACGGCGCTTGTCGTCGGAAATATGGTTGGTTCTGGAATTTTTATGCTTCCTCGTTCCTTAACGGAAGCAGCTAGCCCGCTTGGAGTCATTCTCGCTTGGCTATTAACAGGAGGCGGAGTACTGATGACCGCGCTCGTATTCGGGAATTTGGCGATTCGTAAACCTGATTTGAATGGCGGACCACAAATTTATGCAAAAGAATTGTTTCCGAAAGGATCAAGCATTTCGATTTTATCGGGATTTATGTCGTCTTGGGGATATTGGATCGGCAACTTTGCCGGCAACGTAGCAATTATTACAACGTTCGCGAGCTATTTATCAACATTTTTTCCGATCTTAACAAGTAAGCAAGCGTTGTTTACCATCGGTTCGACCGATATTAAGCTTGGGAACTTGTTAACGTTTCTCGTTTGTACCGCTTTGTTATGGGGAATGCATTTCATTATTTTACGCGGCATTGAAGGGGCAGGAAAGTTAAATTTCATCGCAACAGCTGCGAAAGTATTAGGCTTTTTCTTATTTATTGTTATTAGCTTATTTGCCTTTGAGCGAAGCAATATCGGCTCCTTTGTCGCTCCTCGCTATGACGAAGCAGGACACACCGTTAGCCTATTAGGGCAAGTGAATAATGCAGCAGTCGCAACGTTATGGGCGTTTATCGGGGTGGAGTCCGCGATTGTGTTTGCTTCACGCGCCATCAAACAGTCCGATGTCAAGCGGGCGACGATTCTTGGGCTACTCATCGCCCTCGCCATTTATATCGGTATTAGTGTGCTTGTCATGGGCTTATTGCCACAAAAACAACTGATTCAATCAGAAAAACCGCTCGTCGATGCGATTCAAACGATTTTAGGCCCAAGTGGTGGATATATTCTTGCAGGACTTGGATTAGTAAGCTTGCTTGGCTCAACGCTTGGCTGGGTATTGCTAAGCGCTGAAGTGCCGTACCAAGCAGCAAAACAAGGACTGTTTATGCGATCGTTTTTAAAAGAAAATAAAAAAGGAATGCCAAGTTTTTCATTGCTTTTATCCAACAGTTTAGCACAAATGTTCATTTTCTCTACTATTTCTCATTCGATGTCCGCAGCGTTTGATTTCGTTATTTACATCGCGACCCTTGCTTACCTTATTCCATATTTTATCGCTTCTGTTTTTCAACTGAAGCTCACATGGACAGGGGAAACGTACGAAAAGACAGGAAAAAGCCGCATCGCTGATGGCATCATCGCACTATTGGCAACGATTTATTCCATTTGGGTCATCATTGCCGGGACAGCGGACATAAAAACGTTCCTATTTGGCATCGCTTTATTAGCAAGTGGTATTTTCTTCTATCCACAAGTGAAAAAGGTAGCGCAAGAACCAACGAAAAAGCAAAAACTATCTGCATAAACAATAAAGCGGCCTGATCAGCCGCTTTATTGTTTTGCTCCATATCCTAGTTTTTTCAACAGGACAATTGCCTGTTCTTTTTCTGCTGCTGTTAAGCCGGCAAGCGTTTCGTGAATCGTTTGTTCATGTTTCGGAAACACTTCTTCAATAAATGCCATTCCTTTGTCCGTAATCGCTGCATACGTTACACGACGATCTTTTTCACACGCCTTGCGGACAATTAATCCTTTTTTCTCCAACTTGTCAATGACGTACGTAATGCTGCCACTAGCAAGTAAAATTTTCTCCCCGATTTGCTGAAGCGGCTGGTCACCCTTATGGTACAATAATTCCAACACGGCAAATTCGGTCGGATTTACGCCAAATGAGTGAATAGATTTATTTACTTGATCGTTTACCGCGCGGTATGCTCTCGAAAATACAATAAACAATTTTAATGATTGCGCAATCTCTTCTTTTCCCGCCACTTGTCATCCAATCCTTTATCCATCGAATTCGAAGCCATTGTAGCGAAAAATGCTATCTTTGTCAACGAGGGATTGGAACGACAACTACAGAACTACTTTCCTCCCTCTTCTTTTTCTTCATATGGATGGGCGACCCAACCGGACTGGTCAATAAATAAACGAACGGCAACAACTTGGCGATCGTCCATTAATGTAAAGAAATGCGGATTTCCTTCTGGAACGGAAATGACATCCCCAGCTTCGAGTTCCACGTTAAAATAACCTGTTTGTTCATCGCCTTTAATGATAAAAATACCATGACCGGCGACGATGGCACGAACTTCATCTTCTGTGTGTGTATGCACTTGTTCAAATTTTTTCAATAGCTCTTCTAAATTTGGCGTTTGTTCACAAAGCGCCACAACGTCCCACGCTTGATACCCTCTTCGTTTCGCTAGATCTTCAATTTCTGTTTGAAACGTCGCTAAAATTTCTGCTTTTTCTTCGTCTGTTAATACAAATTTGTTTTGCAGATGGATTGGAAGTTTACTTGCATCCCAATGTTCATACAGCACCCCTTGCTTGTTTAAAAACGCTGCGACGTTTTCGTTTCCCTCAATGACTTCCCCACTGTTTCGCATTTTAATGACTGCCATATGTATTCCCCCTTATCGTTTTAAGAGTAATAATTTTACATGATAGCTACACAAAAACTCACATGCTTCTAAAAACTTTTTTGCCTCAAACGCATCTCTTCCCCAAACGGTAATGCCGTGGTTGCGAATAAGCACCGCACCCATGTCTGTGTGCACATGTTTCGCAAACTCATCCGCTAACGTCGGAATATGGGCGAAATTCGGAATAATCGGAATGCGAAAAACAGCATCTTCTTCCCATAAGCCGAACGCTTTAATAATTTCTTGCTTCGTAAAGACGACTTCCCCTTCGTCTCCGTACCATTCGGAAATGACGTTGTTGTCAACGGTATGCACATGCAGGACACAACCGGCGTTCGTTTTGTTGTAAATGTGGACGTGAAGAAGCGTTTCCGCTGACGGTTTTAAATGCGTCGCTTCCGCTGGCAGTCCGTCCGCTCCCACAAGTAAAAAATCTTCCGCCGTTTCTTTTCGTTTGTCTTTTCCGCTTGCCGTGACAAGAAAAGTGAGTGGCTCATCGCTAACTTTAAGCGATAAGTTTCCGCTCGTTCCCATAAACCAGTCGCGCGCCGCAAGTTCTCGTTTTACTCGCGCAAGCTCTTCCCATTTTTTTTGCCTAATGCTCATATCGCCACCTCGCTTTCTTTTAATACGTCAATGACGTCATAAAACGTCGTAAATGACGTATGCGGTAAGTTGAGCTCGCGGCATTTTTCAAGCAAAAAGTCGCGTGCGATCACATAGTCTGCTAATTTTGCCGCCGCTAAATCGGTAATTGAATCGCCAATCACGAGCGTTTTTGCTCCTTTTGGCGCGAGTTTCCGAAGAAGCGACGGCTTGCAACATCCACAGCCGTTTTGACAATGTTCATCGCACGCATACGGCCACGTAATTTCAATCGTTTCGCCGCTAAAGTTGGCACGGTTACAGAAAATGCGTTCTTTTTCAATTAAACCATCTAATAACGGATAAACGAAAAAATCGATGCCACCGCTGACGATATAAAAAGGGATTTGTTGTTCTTTCGTAAACGCGACAAACTCGGGAAATCCCTCACGAATGAGCGCTGTGTTAAGTAAAAATTGGACGATTTCTTCTTTCAGCGTCGCCGGCAAAAGTGAAAACATGCGACCGACCCCTTGTTGTACGGAACATCTTTGCGCGAGTACGTCATCTTTGATCGCTTCCCACTCCGGTGGAGCAAACTGTTTCATAATCGCAATAATGTTATCGTTTAACGTAATCGTCCCGTCAAAGTCGCAAAAAATGACTGGCTTCATCACGCGCTCCCCCATAAGTCAAGCGCTTGTTTTAGCGCTTCATTTTCTTTTGCCGCATCATAAAGCGAACGACCAGCTAATACCGCCTCCACCGCGGCACGGAACGCTTGCCCGCCACCAACTGCTCCTCTCGGATGACCATGCACCCCGCCACCTGCGTTAATGACGGAGTCGATTCCAAAGTCGCGCACAAGAAGCGGCACAAGCCCTGGATGAATGCCTGCAGATGGAACAGGGAACGTGCGCGCAAACGGCTCTTGTTTCGTTAATTCATGAGCGATCGCAAGCGTCTGCTCTTTTTCAAGCGCCACACTTCCGTATGGAGACGGGAAGAGTGAAAAGTCCGCCCCGGCCATGCGCAACAGTTTGCCAAGAAGAAGCGCATAACTCACGCCATAAACGTGCGACGAGGCGATTGCTCCACTAAACGACGGATGGGCCATAATCGGCAAACGAATGTCATCATCTTCCCGAAGCGCTTGCAAGACGTCAAGCCCGTATGTAAAGACATTAAACAATAACACATCCGCGCCAAGTTCCGCTGCTCGCTTCGCTTTTTCTTTTAGCTCAAACGTTTTTCCTGTTAAGTTGACGGCATATAACGTGCGATGCCCTGTTTGTTCGTACACGTCGTTGAGCGCTTGTTTTCCCGCGACAATGCGTTTCTCAAACGGCGTGAGGTCGTTTTCAAACAAAATTTCATCGTCTTTGACGAGATCGACACCGCCGAGCGCTTGAAATTTTAATTGCTCGGTCACATATTGTAAATCACGCCCGATGACCGCTTTAAAAATGCTCATCACAAGCGGACGATCAAAGATTCCTAGTTTTTCCCGAATGCCATCAATGCCAAAGCGTGGGCCAGGAAATGCTCGTTTTAATTCATCGGAAAATGTTAAATCTAACAGTTTAATCGTTCCATCAAGCGACAATTTGCCAAACGTCGTCGTGAAAATCGCTGGAAAATCGGCGCTAAAATTGACGCTCGGATACGAGATGCGAACAAGCGCCCGCTTGAGTCGCTTTCCGAAATACGTATTCACCCGCTCATCTTCCTTGAGCTCTTCAATCGACTCAACGATGCCTTTATGTTTTTTCAGCTGCTCTTGTTCAAGTTGCGGCAAATCGGTCCATGACCCGATGGTAAGCCCACGCGCAATGCCGTCTGCTTTTTTCGCCAATTCTTTGTCATCATGGATTAAATATGTTGCGGTAATCATCTTCCCACTCCTTCACAAATAAAAGGCCTCTTCATAAGAAGAGGCTCAGTCGTTCGTCTCTTCTTATCTCTCAGCGCATTGCTGCGAGAATTAGCACCGTGCTTAACAGCTGTTAAGTCGGTTGCCGGGCTTCATCGGGCTCGTCCCTCCGCCTACTCTTGATAAGAATGCTAGTATTTATTTTATTTCGGGAAAATTTTTGTTTGCAAATTTAAAATTTAATTCGAATTATGACAGCACTTTCTGAATTTGTCAATCATTTTTTAAAAAAGTTGCAGTCGTCCGATACGTTCTGCTGCTTCTTGAAGCCTTTCTTCGCTTGTAAGCAGCCCTGTGCGCACATATCCTTCACCGTGTTCTCCGAATCCGACGCCCGGAGCTACAGCGACGTGCGCCCGCTCTAAAAGCACGTCAGCAAACTGTTCAGACGTCCAGCCGTTCGGCACCCGAAGCCATGCGAAAAACGAGCCTGAAGGTGCTGCGACGTTCCAGCCAATCTCACGCAGCGCATGCATGAACGTGTTGCGACGCGATTCATACATCGCAACAAGTTCATGGACACATTGTTGTGACTCTAAAAGTGCCACTGTAGCTGCTTCTTGAATCGCACCAAACAAACTGACATATAAATGGTCTTGCAGCAAATTAATCGCTCCAATCACGCTTTCATTGCCGACTGCAAAGCCGATACGCCAGCCAGCCATATTATACGTTTTCGAAAACGTATAAATTTCAATGCCGACCTCTTTCGCTCCTTTCGTCTGCAAAAAGCTGATTGGTTTTTGCCCATCAAAGCCGATTGCACCGTATGCAAAATCGTGTACGACGCAAATGCTATGCTTTTCCGCAAACGAAACCGTATTTTCAAAAAATTGTTCTGTCGCCTTCGCACCCGTTGGATTGTTCGGATAGTTTAAAAACATTAATTTTGCTTTCCGAACCACTTCTCCTTTCAGACCGTCGTAGTCTGGCAAAAAGCCGTTTTCTGCTAAGAGCGGCATCATCACCATTTCTGCTCTAGCAAGTGCCACTCCTGACCAATAATCAGGATAGCCTGGGTCTGGGACGAGCACAACATCGCCCGGATTTAATAAACATTGCGGAATTTCGACAAGCCCCGCTTTACCGCCAAATAAAATAGCCACTTCTTTTTCGGGGTCAATCGTTACCCCATACTCTCGTTTATAAAAGGTCGCCACTGCTTCTTTCAAAAACGAATAGCCGCGAAATGGGGAATATTTATGGTATTTTGGATTGGCAGCTGCTTTTTGAAGTGCTGCGACAACATGCCGTGGCGTCGGCTGATCTGGGTTTCCTTGACCTAAATTGATAACATCATGTCCTTCTGCCATCACTTTGCTCACTTTATTCACGAGCGACGCAAAAAACTGGGTTGGAAGACGATTTAGTAAATCCGATTGGGTAAATTTCAATGGCTCCACCTACTCAAAAAATTCTTGAAATTCTAGTCAAACATCATATATCGTAAAGAATAAATTGTAAAGTACATTTTTTCAAAAGGGGAGAAAGATAGTGAAAATAGCATGCCTGCAACTTGATATTGCCTTTGGCAACCCAGCAGAAAATAAACGGCGGGTTCAACACGAATTAGAACAAATATACAATCACCCACTAGATGTTGTCGTTCTTCCTGAATTATGGACGACTGGATATGATTTACCGAACTTGCAAACGATTGCCGACGAAAACGGGAAAGATACGAAAGCGTTTGTGTCGGAATTAGCCCAATTATACAACGTAAACATCGTTGCCGGCTCTATCGCCAAAAAAACAAAAAATGGAATTACAAATACGATGTATGTAGTCAATCGAGCAGGAGATATCGTAGGGGAATATAGCAAACTCCATCTTTTCCGCTTAATGGACGAACATTTGTATTTACAATCTGGGGACGAAACAGGGTTTTTTACGCTAGATGGTACGTTATGTGCAGGCGTTATTTGCTATGACATTCGCTTTCCGGAATGGATTCGCGCCCATACCGTTCAAGGAGCAAACGTGCTCTTTGTTGTGGCGGAATGGCCGCTTCCTCGCCTTTCTCATTGGCGAACGCTTTTACAAGCGCGGGCGATTGAAAACCAATGCTATGTCGTCGCGTGCAATCGAGCAGGAGCGGATCCAAACAACGTCTTTGCTGGTCATTCTCTCATCATTGACCCGTGGGGGAACATCGTTGTCGAAGCAGGCGAAAAACCGTGCTCGTTAATTGGCGAAATCGAGTTAGCAAAAGTAAACGAAGTGCGAAGCCAAATCCCCATTTTCCAAGATCGCCGTCTTGCAGCTTACGTGAGAGCAGAAAAAATTTTTTAAAAAACATATTGACAAAACAAACCAATGCCATGTATGATTCGAATCAAGCGAATGAACTAAACTTTCACATTGTTTTCAACATTCAAATAACGATAACACTCTTATCAAGAGCAGGCGGAGGGACGAGCCCAATGAAGCCCGGCAACCGGCGATGACGCACGGTGCTAATTCTTGCAGCGATACGCTGAGAGATAAGAGGTGCGAAGCGAACTTCAAACCTCTTTCGAAAGCGAAAGAGGTTTTTTATTTTAGATTAGGGAGGAATGACGATGTCTAAATCTATTTATGAACCGCTAACGGAGAGCAGCGCTGTTGCTTTAGCTGTCCGGCTCGGTATTTTTCCAGAAGGCACTCCATTAACGTGTCGAGAAATTGGCGATGGGAACTTAAACCTTGTTTTTCGTATCGTCGACCAGCGAACAGGAAAAGGAATTGTTATTAAACAAGCGCTGCCATATGCAAAAGTGGTTGGGGAAAGCTGGCCACTGACGTTAAAACGGGCTATCATTGAAAGCAACGCCTTGCGCACGTTTGCTAGCTATGTACCGCAATATGTGCCAACTGTTTATTACTCGGATGAATCGTTGGCGATTACGGTAATGGAAGATTTGTCGCATTTGCAAATTGCTCGCAAAGGACTAATCGAAGGGAAAACATTCCCGCTTCTTTCCGAACATATCGGTGAATTTATCGCGAAAACGTTGTTTTATACGTCGGATTTTGGAATGAATCAACAGCAAAAAAAGCAGCTTGTGCAACAGTTCGTCAACCCTGAGTTGTGTAAAATTACCGAAGATCTCGTATTTACCGATCCATTTTTTGATCATGAAACGAACAATTTTGAACCAGAACTTCGGCATGATGTAGAAGCGCTTTGGAATGATGAAACGCTTCATCTCGAAACCGCAAAATTGAAACGGAAATTTTTAACGGAGGCAGACGCGCTTATTCACGGCGACCTCCACACAGGGAGCATTTTTGCAAGCGACACAGAAACAAAAATCATTGACCCGGAATTTGCGTTTTATGGCCCGTTTGGGTTTGACATCGGGCAGTTTTTCGCTAATTTATTGTTAAATGCGTTGTCCCGTAAAGAACATGAACAAGCGCCGATATTGTATCATATCGAAAAAACGTGGGATGTTTTTTCGACAGTCTTCTCACGTCTTTGGGAACAACATAATGTCGAGCCGTACGCGAAAACAAACGGCTGGTTGCAAGACATATTGCACACGATTTTCGTCGATGCTGTTGGATTTGCCGGCTGTGAAGTCATTCGCCGAACGATTGGCTTAGCCCATGTCGCTGACCTTGATGGAATTTCTGACAAACAAAGGCGCCTTGAAGCAAAACGACGTGCCCTTCAACTTGGCAGAGCACTTATTTTGCACCGCTATTCCCTTCGGAGCGCGCAACATATTCTTGCTACGTTCGCTCAAACATCAACCGTCAGTGAAGGGCACTTAGCATAAGAAAGCATTCCTGTTAGAAAGGTTTTGGGGGACTTGAAAGAAAAAAGCCCTCTTGGTATGATGCAGGGGTACCAACAAACACCTATCATCCAACCAAGGAGGACTTACTATGAATTGTACACAAAATCGCAAAATTGAACAAGTCACCGATCAAACATTAGTGATTGGAATGGATATTGCCAAGCAAAAACATTACGCAGCGATCGTGGACGCACGAGGTCGGGTACTGAAAAAGTCGTTTCCGGTGTTCCAGTCGAGATTCGGATTTGAACAGTTCTATGCGTTGATCCAAGAGGCGATGAGGGAGTTTGGCAAAACGGAAGTGATCGTCGGAATCGAACCGACCGGACATTACTGGTTGAACCTCGCCTACTTCCTCGAGGAAAAAGGGATCCCGTTGGTGATGGTTAACCCGATGCACGTCAAACGGTCGAAAGAACTCGACGACAACTTGCCAACGAAGCATGATGCCAAAGACGCCCTAGTCATCGCAAGACTGGTCAAAGACGGACGTTTTAGCTATCCACGTATTCTCCATGAGGTGGAGGCGGAATTGCGGGCAGGAAGTACGTTTCGAGAGTCATTAATCAAGGAACGGAATGCCGTCCACAATCAAATGATTCGTTGGCTGGATCGGTACTTCCCTGAGTTTGTGCAGGTGTTTCCGTCGTTTGGCAAAATGGCATTGGTGGTGTTAGAAAAAACGCCATTTCCGATGGACATCGCAAGTCAGACGATAGAGGGGCTCATGGAGCGTTATCGGCAAAGCGAGGCGCTAAAATGCCCACAGAAACCGAAAGTGCAAAAGCTGTTAGAGATGGCTCGCCATTCGATTGGCATCACGGAAGGACAACAGATGGCCCGTATCGAAATCGCCACGTTGGTCCGCCGATATCGCCAATTGGAACAAGAGATCGCAGCGTTGACGGAAGAGTTAACTGCCCTTGCACAAACGACGGTCGAATATGAATGGCTCCAAACGATTCCGGGGCTAGGAGAGGCGACGATCATTGAACTGTTGTCGGAAATCGGGAGTTTTCATCAGTACCAAGATCCGCGGCAATTGATCAAATTAGCGGGCTTGACGTTGAAAGAACACTCGTCTGGACAACACAAGGGGCAAAAACGAATCTCGAAGCGAGGACGAAGACGGCTACGCGCCCTTCTCTTTCGGGTGATGATACCACTCATCCGCCATAACAAGGCGTTCCGAACGTTGCACGAGTACTATACGACACGTCCCGTCAATCCGTTGCGTAAGAAGCAATCCATTGTGGTGTTATGTGGCAAGCTATTGAAGATTCTATACGCGGTTTGTGTGAAACAACAAGCATTTGATGAGGAACGAATGATGCAAGATATCTTCTCCTCCACTCAAGCACAGGCAGCCTAGAGCCGCCTCCTTTGACAAGAAAAACTGTCTAAACAACCAGATGACACGGAGAAGCTGGCACGATTTTATACATTCGACCTCGAGTCCCTAAGAAAGCTTAGCCGGCCTCTGCCTGGTGAAGAGACCGAACGAAGGAATGTAGGCACAAGGATGCCCAGAGACATGGGAGGGTTCGTCCTCATCAGCTATGCAGAGATCCAAGGTGCATCACATACACATCCATCCACTGCAGAAAAAAATACCCAGCAGTGACCGCGAAGCGCACCATGGATTGTTAGATATCAACAAAAATGAAAAAGTATGTAATGAGTTTTGTCGAAAAATATTTTTTTGGCACCCCTAAGATGCCAAGAAACCTTGATATATCAACATTTCTAGAGGGAGTAGTACGATGAAAACATACGCACTGTCTAGCTAATACTTACGAAACGAAAGGAAGAACGATATGGCTGAATTGCTTTTCATTCCCCGTTCGGTGGAATGGAATGAAACATCGATTACCATTTTAAATCAACAAAAGCTGCCTTTTCAGACTGAATATTTAGAATTAAAAGAATTAGAAGATGTTTGGGACGCAATCGCCACATTAAAAGTGCGTGGGGCGCCAGCCATCGGAATGACCGCCGCTTATGGACTTGCGCTCGCTGCTCAACAGTACAACGGTTCGATCGCTGAATTTCAAAAACAACTCCAAAAAGCCCGTACTTATCTAGCGAGCGCCCGCCCAACCGCGGTCAATTTAGTTTGGGCGCTCGACCGCCTTGTCAAAAGCGTGGCAAAAGCTACATCGGTAAATGAAGCAAAAACCACGCTCATTCACGAAGCAATTCGTATTCAAGTTGAAGACGAAGATACGTGCCGAGCGATTGGCGAATACGCATTGTCATTATTTCAAGAAGGAGACCGCGTGTTGACGATTTGCAATGCCGGTTCGATCGCCACCGCTCGCTACGGAACAGCGCTTGCGCCATTTTATCTTGCAAAAGAAAAAGGCGTCCATCTTCATGTCTATGCATCAGAAACGCGGCCGGTACTACAAGGCGCAAGGCTAACAACGTGGGAACTAATGCAAGCGGGCATTGATGTCACGCTTATTACCGATAACATGGCAGCGCAAACAATGAAAACAAAGCACATTAACGCTGTCATCGTTGGGGCTGATCGAATCGCAGCAAACGGCGACACTGCGAATAAAATTGGAACATTCGGCCTTGCGTTGCTCGCTAGATCATTTGGCATCCCGTTTTACGTCGCTGCCCCACTGTCAACAATCGATTTGTCAACGAAAACAGGGGATGATATTCCGATCGAGGAGCGAAATCCAGAAGAAGTGACCCATCTCGCGGGAACACGAATCGCTCCTGAAGGCGTCAACGTTTACAATCCAGCATTTGACGTCACGCCAAACGAGCTAATTACTGCCATTATTACGGAAAAAGGAATCATTCGCGGCAATTATAAAACGGCATTACCAGCGCTATTTAAGGAGGAAGAAAGCATTGAAACGACTTAATGTTGCATTTATAGTTGCAGTATTATTCTCCATCATTCTAGGCGGTTGCACAAATGAACAAGACGCAGTAAGTTCGAAACAACCAAAGCAAGAAAATACATCGACACAATCATCAGCTGCATCCGCCGAACAAACGGAAATTCCAGAAAAACTGAAAAAACCAATAAAAATTGCTGCTATTATGCAAATGTCGATTGGTACTTTTTCATCCCAGTACATTTCTGGTATAAAAGAACAAGTCGAGAAATTCGGTGGGGACGTACAAATCTATAACGCTGACAATGATCTAACAAAAATGGCTTCATACGTAGAAACAGCCATTACACAAAACGTTGACGCTATCCTATTAGATCACGGACGGGCTGACGCATTAAAAGGTCCTGTTGAAAAGGCAGTAGCCCGCGGAATCCCTATCGTGGCTTTCGATAACGATTTAAACCTTCCAGGTGTGACAGTTATTGACCAAGATGATTATAGCCTCGCTTGGAAAACGTTAAAAACATTGGCTGAAGATCTGAATGGAGAAGGAAACATCGTGACCATCTGGGTTGGAGGATTCACCCCGATGGAACGACGACATGTTATTTATGATGCATTTAAAAAGCGTTATCCAAATATTAAAGAAGTGGCTAAATTCGGTACGGCAAGCGCCAACACAGCATTAGATACGCAAACACAAATGGAGGCAATTTTAAAAAAATATCCAAACAAAGGAGATATTGCTGCCGTATTTGCCACATGGGATGAATTCGCCAAAGGAGCCACACGGGCGATCCAACAAGCAGGACGATCTGAAATTAAAGTTTACGGAATTGACTTAAGCGATGAAGATTTGCAAATGATCCAACAGCCAAATAGCCCTTGGGTTGCGACAACTGCAACCGATCCAGCGGAAGTCGGTCGCGTTCAAGTTCGATTTGCATATCAAAAAATTGCAGGAGAAAACACACCAAATATTTATTCCCTCGAACCCCATTTAGTCAAAAAGGCTGATTTGCCAAACAAACAACTTTCAATGGGAGAACTACATCAATATATTACAGGCTGGGGACAATCGAACGTTGCAATCTCTCCATGGATGAAATCATTGGAAGAGCAGGGGAAGAAAAAATGAGCGGTCTTTCGATGAAAAACATTTATAAATCGTTCGGCAATGTAACCGTATTAAACGGCGTGAACTTCCATGTCCAAAAGGGAGAAGTTCACGCCCTTTTAGGGATGAACGGGGCTGGAAAAAGTACATTAATGAAAATTTTAGCTGGAGATTTGATTCCTGATAAAGGAACTATTACGATTGATGGAATGGACTGTACGTTTTCTTCTCCTTCTGATGCGAAAAAAACAGGGATTGGCCTAGTTGCTCAAGAAGTGGATGCGGTCCTTTTTCCTTTCCTTCCTGTATACGAGAATATTATTGCGGAAGATATGATTTCCAACGGGAAGGTGTTTGTTTCTCCCACAAAACAAAAACAACAAGCTGAACAATTGCTACGTCAAATCGGTTTAACCATTTCGCTACAAACGCTCGTCCATGAATGCACTTTGCACGAAAAACAACTGATTTCTTTAGCGAAAGTTCTTTTTTCTTCGGCTAGATATATTATTTTAGATGAGCCGACCGCGGCATTAAGCGAAACAGAAACAACACGTCTTTTTACTATTATCAATCGCTTGAAAGCTCAAGGTGTATCGTTCATCTATATTTCTCATAAACTAAAAGAAGTAAAAGAAATTTGTGATCGTGTTACTATTTTACGTGACGGTACGGTTGTTCATACTGGGGATGTGTCATCTTTGACGGTGGAAGAAATGGTTCATTATATGATCGGTCGTCCTTCTCCACAAACTAAAAACAAAAAACGGACGTACAGCGATAAAATTGCGTTTGAAGTAAAACAACTACACATTTCCAAAACAAACACAACAGTGGATTTGCAAATTCGCCAAGGAGAAATTGTAGGAATTGCTGGATTAGTTGGAGCTGGAAAAACGGAATTAGCAGAAAGCATATTTGCATATACAAAAACGAAAGGCGAATGGTTTATTCATGGAAAACGATATGTGTTTTCTTCACCAAAAGAAGCCATTGCTGCCGGCATTTGTTTTATTCCAGAAGAACGCCGAAAACAAGGGCTATTTATGAATGAAACAGTACGTACAAATTTAACGGTACGCCTACTACCTTCACTAACAAAATGGCAATGGATACGTCGAAAAAAAGAAAGAGAATTAGCGAAACAATTAATTCAAACGTTACATATCCAGCCCCCTGACGATGATGTACCCGTAAAATACTTAAGTGGAGGCAACCAGCAAAAAATTGTGATTGGAAAATGGTTACAAACAAATGGGGAAGTATTTATTTTTGATGAGCCTACCAAAGGAATTGATGTGAATGCAAAGTGGGAAGTATTTTCATTGTTGCGCTCACTTGCGCAATCCGGGAAAACAATATTGTATTTCACAAGCGAATTTCAAGAACTACTTGATATCGCTGATACCATCTATATCATGGTCAACGGGAAATTAGTTAATCGCTTTGCAGCAGAAGAAGTATCCTACGAACAGCTGATTTATTATAGTAGCGGAGGTGGTGAAGATGACTAAGCTGGCACTTGCAACTAGGAAACGCTCTCCCCTGCATTTTTTATATAAAAATGGCACTGTTCTTGCTATTTTTGGCGTGGTAGCATACTTTAGCGTAACACTTGATCGGTTTCTAACGTATGAAAATTTTAGTGATATTTTGCGTTCTATTTCAATTGTAACCCTTGTTGCTATCGGCATTACTTTTTCTCTTATCGTAAACGGATTTGATTTATCAGTTGGATCTACGGTAAGTCTAGCAACTATCGCTAGTGCTGCTTCACTAGTGTTGTATCGCCAAGAAATTTTGGTCACATTACTTGTTCCTATGTTGTTAGGGGTAGCGGTTGGTCTATTAAACTCTTTACTTATCGTTAAGCTAAAACTTCCTGACTTACTTGCTACATTGGCAACCATGTATGCTATCAACGGGATTCAACTAACCTATACGAAAGGATTTTCCATATACAATGACATGCCACTCCCTGATGGTGGAACAGCTCCGGGAAAATTTATACCTTCCTTTCTGTTTATCGGACAAGGGGAGATAGCTGGCGTACCATTTCCAGTTTTACTGATGCTAGTAGTCGTCATTGCTACCCATCTATTTTTAACATATACAAAACCAGGGCGGCTGTTTTATATGACTGGAGAAAATCAGGAAGCGGCACGACTTGTTGGAATTCCTGTGAATCGCTATCGTACTTACGCATATGTAATTAGTGGCTTTTTCGCCGCACTAGGGGGGATTGTTCTTGCTTCACGCATCGGAACAGGACAAGTATCCGCAGGAGCGTCCTTTTTGATGGATGGAGTTGCGGCGGCGTACATCGGATTTTCCGTGTTTGGTGCAGGAAAACCAAATGTCATCGGTACACTATTTGGCTCGATTTTAATCGGTGTCCTTTTGAATGGATTAACAATGATGAATGTACCGTACTACGCTCAAGATATTGTAAAAGGGGGTATTTTAGTAGGTGCGCTTGCGTTATCCCATATCCATAAGAAATAGGAATGTTTCCCCATCGGCTTACAAAACTATTTATGATATGATAGGATAAAAGCATAACACGATGCGTGTATTCGTATGAATGGGGGAACCATTGGATGACGATGATGACTACAGTGCTCACACAGCTATTAAACAGCACGATTCACTCCATTAAAATGGTCATTCCGGCAGGCATTCAGATTGGAAAGCCGTCGCTTTATACAGCGAATTCGATCCAGTCTTCGTTGTCTGTTTTAATCGGAATAACGGGTCAAGTTCATGGTCAATTGGTCATTGGGGGCACTGTGTCTTTATTTTCACAAATTAGCCAAATGATGTACGGAATGATGCTAGAAGGCGACATGCTTGAGTCATTTACGTGTGAACTAGGAAATATGATCGCTGGACAACTGGTAACACACGCCTCAAGCCAGCAATTAATCATGGACATTACTCCCCCGACATTGCTCGTTGGTGAAACAAGCGTCAAAGGATTTCAAAAAGCGATTCTCGTTCCAGTGAACGTAGAGGAGAAAGGGACGTTACACGTGATTGTCACCGTGAATGAGTAAAAGTAAGAAAAGCGCAAAGCGCCCACCTATCCCCCACCGAGGAGAGCTCAAACAAAGCATGGCTTGGTTCTGCGTGGGCAAAATCACTGAAGTTTCTTCATGTGCCGCCGCCGAAAGAAGGGGCGGAGCGTATCACACCGGTGGCGCTTGGAGCTAGACAGCTCTATACCCAATCGCAAAATTGTATACTTTCTTACCTTATAAAAAAACTAGAAGCAACGTAGCTTCTAGTTTTTTTATCCGCTTCTATAATGCTGTTCTAACTGGAGGAGCTTTTCTTTCACATCCGTTCGGTTTCCAGCGTACCCTGTTAGCGCATTGTTTTTTCCGATAACGCGATGGCACGGGACAATAATGGCTAGCTCGTTGGCACGGTTTGCCTGCCCAACGGCACGAACTGCTTTCGGATGGCCGATTTTTTGAGCGATATCGCTATAACTCGCCGTTTCACCATACGGGATGTCGCAAAGCGCTTGCCATACTTTTTGTTGAAACGGTGTTCCTTCCCATTTCACTGGCAATTGAAACACGGTTCGCTTCCTGTGAAAATATTCGTCTAGTTGCTTTACCGCTTCTTGTAATAGCAGGGCGTCGCTTTTTACTAATTCGTATGGATTATTCATCTTTTCCCAACCGTCTGCAAATAGCTCGACATGAACAATCGCTTCGCCATCGGAAATGATATAAATATCGCCAAACTCATTTGCTTTATATATTGTATACTCCCGTCTCTTCATCGTCTGCATCCACCCGTTCGATTGGCAATGTAATATGGAAAGTCGTTCCAATACCTACTTCGCTGTCAACATCAATTTTCCCTTGATGCTCCTCAATAATTTTATAACTAACCATTAATCCAAGTCCAGTCCCTCGCTCTTTTGTTGTATAAAATGGCTCGCCTAGTTTTTTTATTTTATCTTGCGGAATGCCGCATCCTTGATCTGCAACAGAAATACGAATATAGTCGGTTCCTATTTTTTGAATGCGCACGTGTATATCGCCGCCTTTTGGCATCACTTCGATTGCGTTTTTTAAAATATTAATAAACACTTGTTTCAATTGGTTCGGCTCGCAGTAAAGAAGTGGAAGCTTTTCTTCAAAATCGGAAATAATTTGCACGTTATGCATCATCGCCTGCGCACTAATTAAGTCAATCGTATCTTTCATAATTTTGCATACGTCGTTTTGTTTATATTGCACTGCTTGCGGCTTTGCCAATACGAGAAACTCCGTAATAATGGACTCAATCCGTTTTAATTCCGACATAATTACATCAAAATACATTGAATAATCATCTTTTATGCTACCTTGTAACAATTGGATAAACCCTTTTAACGCTGTCATCGGATTGCGGATTTCATGAGCAATGCCAGCGGCTAATTCTCCCACAACGTTTAACGTATCCGATTTGCGAAGCTGCCATTCGAGCTCTTTCTTTTCCGTCACATCGCGAAGCATCATCATGCCAACGCCAGCAATAATTTCTTTTTTCAGCGAAAGTTCAATCGTTCGTTGCTCCGCTTCTTTTGTTAACACTGTCATTTCCCCGTACGCTTCGCCGAGCTGCTCACACTGTTTAATGAGTTTATCAAACACTTTCCGCTCTTTTTCTGGAATGCATGTAATAAATGACTGCGCAAGCAACTGTTTCTTCGGCATTTGAAAAATGTCGCAAGCAATTGGATTGACATCTAAAATTCGATACTCTTCTCCCCACAGTAAAATGCCGTTCATCGAATGGTCGAAAATGCTGCGAAATTTTTGCTCGCTTTCTTGCAGTTCTTTTTCCATCTTTCCTCTTTCTGTCACATTGCGGAAAATAGCTAAATGGTAGCCGTCAATGACCCCCTGTTTCATCGTGAATTCCAACTGCTTATCTTCCCCGTTCGGCATATGGAACGTTAATTCATTGCGAATTTCACCTGTTTTCCGAAATTGCTCCATCACATCGTGGACTTTTTCATCATACTCAATAAAATCAAATAAATTTCTCCGAACAAGTAAATTGAGTGGCAACTCAAACGTACGACTCGCTGCCGGATTTGCATTAAGAATGTGTCCGCTATCATTCCAAATCAAAATAGCTTCATGGGCTTGTTCAAAAATGGCGCGAAACCGTTCTTCACTTTTTTGTAGCTTTATTTCCATATTTTTCTTTTCGGTTACATCGCGCATAATCGCCATATAAAACCCACTATAGATGTTCGATGTCATCGTTAACTCAAACATTTTGATAGTTCCATCGAACCGAGCAAGCGATAGTTCACCTTTGGCGGTTCCTTTTTCTTTCAATTCCACAAGTAATTGCACAAAATCGTCTTTGCATTGCCTTGCGACGAATTGTTGAAACGATAGATGAAGCAGCTTTTCTTTTTCTAAGTTTAAACTCATGCAAAACGCTGGATTGACATCAATGAACCGACCAAATTCGTCAAAAATGACGATGCTGTCGACCGCACGATTAAATACGTCTTTAAATAAAAATTCGTTAATAATCCTCTCTCGTTCCAGTGCCTTACGCCCGGAAATGTCGCGCATAATCGCCAAATCAAACCGATTAAACGCATCTTTTTTCATTGAAAATTCAATATGTTTAATTTTCCCATCCCTTAATTTAATGATCAACTCATCGCTAAAAGAACCAAATTTATGTAGCATTGATTGCTGAAATAATAAAATATCGGGAGGGACTAACTCAAGAAACATTTGAAAACGCTTTCCTACCAATTCTTCCTTTTCCATCTCAAACAAATGGCATGCTGCTTCGTTGACCTCAACAAATTCGCCATTTTTATCAAAAATAATGATCGCATCTAATGATCGTTCAAAAATAATCGCATAACCACTTAATTGTTCTTTCAACCGCCGGTTTTCTTCTTCTAATGATTTCACATTGACGATTAATTCTTGTTTTTCACTAGGAGAAAGGCTGTTGCTCATTATCATTCCTCCTCCATCTGCATAATATCAACAATCAATATATATTCGCCAGAAAAAGAAGTACTCCTGCTATATATTTTAAAATTTTCCGAAAACATCCCATTCTCTTAGTTTATTTTATTTTTTTATATATTATGTTATACTAAAATGTTGACGCTTATTATATTAAAGGGGTTTTTTACAATGAAAATTGTTTGCGCAACGTTAAATGCGAAGTATATTCATACAAACTTAGCCATTCGTTATTTAAAAGCATATGTCCAGCCGCAATTTGATGTGGATATTGCGGAATATACGATTAAAGACCCAGCGATGAGCATCGTGACCGACCTTTATCAAAAAAAACCAGATGTTATTGGATTCAGTTGTTATATTTGGAATATTGAAGAAACGATAAAAGTGTGCAACATGCTGAAAAAAATTAACCCGCACATCACGATTGTCGTCGGAGGTCCAGAAGTGTCATACGACGTGCGTGAATGGCTCGAAACTATCGATGCATTTGATTTTATCGTAATCGGCGAAGGAGAAGAGACGTTTAAACAACTGTTAATTCAGTTAAGTGGGACACGCAATTTCCATGCAGTACACGGATTGGCGTTTCGCGAAGAAGGGAAAATAATCATTAATCCACAACGAAATAAACTCAATCTCGCCGACATACCATCGCCGTTTCGATTTGCGGAAGATATTCCTCATTTAGCAAAACGGGTGGCGTACATTGAAACGAGCCGTGGCTGTCCGTTCAGCTGCCAATTTTGCTTATCTTCCATTGAGGTTGGCGTACGCTATTTCGATAGAGAAAAAATAAAAGAAGACATTCGTTATTTAATGAAGCATGGCGCAAGAACGATTAAGTTCGTCGATCGCACCTTTAACATTAGCCGCAGCTACGCGATGGAGATGTTCCGATTTTTAATTGACGAACATGTACCGGGTACGGTGTTTCAATTTGAAATTACGGCAGATATTATGCGCCCAGAAGTGATTGAGTTTTTAAATAAAGAAGCGCCGCCAGGACTGTTTCGCTTTGAAATTGGCGTTCAATCGACAAACGATGAAGTGAACCGGCTTGTGATGCGCAAGCAAAATTTCGAAAAACTCACACGCACCGTAACGATGGTCAAACAAGGTAGAAAAATTGCCCAACATCTTGATTTAATTGCTGGCCTTCCAGAAGAAGATTACACGTCGTTTCGGAAAACGTTTAACGATGTATTCGCCCTTCGTCCAGAAGAGTTGCAGCTTGGCTTTTTAAAAATGTTGCGCGGGACAGGACTTCGCCTGCGTGCGTCGGAATATGGGTATGTGTTTATGGACCACGCGCCATATGAGGTGTTAAAAAATAACGTACTTTCGTTTGACGATATTACGCGTATTAAACAAGTGGAAGATGTACTAGAAAAGTATTGGAATGCCCATCGTATGGACGAAACGATTGATTATTTAGTGACACACGTCTTTCCAACGCCGTTTGACTTTTTCCAAGCGTTTGGTACGTATTGGGACGAACAAGGATGGGCGCGCATCGGCCATCAGCTCGAAGATCTATTCCGCCGTTTATATGCATTTTTACAATCAAAACAAATCGAACAAGTACCGACTATTGAAGCATTAATGAAATACGACTATTTAAAAAATCAAAAACATAAACCGCGGAAGCCGTGGTGGGAAGAAAAAGCGACGAAAGAAGAACGGACGGCTATTTATCGCCAGCTTTTAGAACGTCCGATAGTACTTGGAGAAGCGTTTGCGGCACTTGAATTAGAGGAGAAAGAATTGTTTAAACATACCGTCATGGAAATCATTCCAATAGATATAGGTCATTATTTAAAAACAAAAGAAGTGCAGAACACGAAAACTGTCATGGTCGCCTATTTCGACCCCATTCAGCTAAAAACGGCGATCTTTTCCGCTCCGTTTTCTTTATTTGCACAGCCAACGAAAAAGTAGGGAGGCCCCTACTTTTTCTTTTTTCGTTTTGTTTCTTCCTTTAACATAAGCAGCTGATGGGCATTTAAATCCCCTGTTTCAACTGAAAACTCTTCTCGAGGTGCTCGCGGTTGTTTTTTCTTCATTCCCCTTGCCGCCCTTTTTTCGAATTTCGGTTTGCGCCACGAATCATTTCTTCATCACTAGCGTATTGCGCAACGATTTCTGATGCTGGCAAATTTTCGGTCGGTGTTTTATTGTTGTTTTCAGCTGCATTGTATTTCACTTTTCGCTTCATTTCGTTTCCTCCTTGCGATGGTATGCAATCAATACGATTTCTTCTCCCGTTTCTTCCCGCAACGTTTTTTCGAGTTGCTGTAATTTTTTTAGCGATTGCTCGCGAAGGGTTGCTACTGGAAATGCATTGTTCGTCAAGTTTATCCCCCCAATCGTTTTTCTTATTTTCCGAAAAAATAGGCGGTTTATTCATCAATTTTTTTGCTCAAACTACCGTTGAGGTGATACAGATGAAAAAAGAGCAACACATAGAATCGCCGATTTTCGACGAAACACAGCCACACCAAATCCATGCGCCTTCATTTAAAGGAACAGGGATGCACATGCAACCACCATTTGTGAACAAACATGGTGTCGTCATTGGCGACAGCAAATACCATTCACCAAACTCCCCGCTCAATCAATGGAGCGAAAACACTGACCCAAGTGTGATGGCCGGGAAAGAATGGGTACATCCAACAAACGATATCGGGTGGAATACAGCAGAAAACCGCGAACTATTAGAAGCGAAAAAACGACCGCAAGCCGCGCCATTTATGCATCCGGACAAAGATGTAGGCTACGGGCAAGATTAACAAAGACACGCCATCCATCATATGTTGACGGAGAGAATCTTTTGGTTGTGGTGCCCGTAGTGAATAACGAATGGATTGAAGCAATAAAAGTAGTTGGAATTGGAATTATTGTCATTGGGTATATCATTTTATTTATTGGAGAATGGAGCGAATGGCAAGAAATAAAACGAACAGGGGGATTTTAACTATTTTCCCCCTGTAAATGAAATTCCTTTGATGAAATAGCGATTGAAGAAGATGTAAATGACAAGCACTGGTAATGTAAACACCATTGATGCCGCCATAATATAGTTCCAGTAGCTAATATATTGCCCTTTAAAACTGTTCAACCCAAGCGGTAATGTAAACAGTTCTGGATCGGAAAGAACGATCAGCGGTCGCATAAAATCATTCCATGACCCCATGAAAACAAAAATCGCTTGTGCTGCTAATGCGGGACGAGCAAGCGGTAATACAATTCGAAAAAATGTTCCAATTCGACTCAATCCATCCAAGGCAGCTGCCTCTTCTAATTCTTTTGGAAAATTAATGAAAAATTGACGCATCATAAAAATAAACGTTGCATTAATCATTGTCGGCACAATCATTCCTTGATAGGAGTTAAGCCAGCCGAGCTGTTTTAAAATTAAATAGTTTGGGATCATCGTCACTTGTGCTGGAATCATGAGCACAGCCAAGATAATAATAAATATCGATTTTTTCCCTGGAAACTGCAAGCGTGCAAGCGCATATCCAGCCATCGAATTAAACAATAAGTTAAGCAACGTTACCGTTACTGCGATAATGACACTATTGAACAACCAACGCGGAAACATTTGTTGTTCTATAAAAATTTGTTTATAGTTATCAAGCGTAAAATGCTTTGGAATAAACGAAATGGTGCCACTTACAATTTCTTCAAGCGTTTTAAAAGAAGAAGACAATGCCCATAAAAATGGAATCATCGTCACGATAGCATAAAGAACGAGAATAGTATACAAAAACGCCTTGCCAATGCCTAGTTTTTTCTTCATCGATCTTCATCTCCTTAATAAAGAGACTCTTCTTTCGAAAATCTCCGTTGCACTAATGTCGCGATTAAAATAATAATTGCTAATACAAAAGCTAATGCAGCTGCATATCCCATCGTTCCTAACGTTTTAAACGCATACTGATAAATGAGCAATACGACGGTTAATGTTGAATTGTTTGGACCCCCAGAACCAGCGGAAAAAATGTAGGACTGGTCAAATAGTTGGAACGTCCCAATCAATCCCATAATGACAACAAATGATGTAACTGGTCGTAAATAAGGAACCGTGACATACCAAAATTTTTGGATGGCACTTGCCCCATCCAATTCAGCGGCTTCATAAAGCGAATCAGGAATATCTTGTAATGCCGCTAAATAAATGACCATGAAAAATGGAGCGGTTGACCAAATATTCATCATCATAATCGCGTTCAATGCTACTTTTGGGTCACCGAGCCAATTATACGTTGGCAACCCAATAGCATGGAATAAATGGTTTATTAATCCATTTTGGTTATACATCCACATAAAAATCAATGTTAGTACCGCTGAAGACGTAAGCGTTGGCAAAAAGTAGACGATACGGAAAAATTTTTGTCCTTTCAATCCCGCATTTAGCGTCGCCGCTAACACAAGCGCGAGCATCGTCTGACAAGGAACGACGATGACGACGTATTTCACCGTATTCCATAAAGCAATTTTTGCTCGCAAATCCCCTGCCATTCGTTTGAAATTATCAAACCCAACAAATTCAAATGTAGACGTTCCAAGCAATTGCACTTTATGAAACGCTAAAAAAACGGCAAACACAATCGGACCAATAATAAACAAAAGCAGTACAAATAACGTCGGAGCCAACAGTAAATATCCAGTTCCTGCTTCGCGCCAAGCTTTTTTCTTCATCCTCATTCCTCTCCTCATAAGGGATTCCATTAAGCTTTTCCCCTCTTCCTAGCATCCTATTTACTATATACATGCAACTGAGGAGTTTCACTTATTTTTTCGACTGTCGGAGGTGAGCCAAAGTCCTGCCTCTGTCACGCGTTCGCGTGACAGAGAACCGAACAACGAGCCGCCTGAGGCTGACCAAAACGCATTCGCGTTTTGGGTCAGCCCCAGCGGTGTTGTTCGGTCTCCCGACAGTCGCAAAATGTTAACCCTCCAATGTTCATTTATATAGAAAGGAGGGAACCGCTTAATGCTAAAGCTGATAGAAGGAGAATTCTTCTATCAGCGCTGTCATTATTTATTCCCTTCAATTTCTTTGTTCGCTGTTTCTTGTGCTTCTTTCAATGCATCTGCTAGTGGACGCTGTCCTAAAAAGGCGCTGACAAATTGGTTGTTAAAGTTATTTGTAATAATTGGCAAGTTCGTCCCGTTTTGCCATACCGTTGCATAAGAAGCACCAGCAACAATCGGACCGCGCAACGGATCTTTATCAAATCCTAACTCAGCTGCTACCGATTTGCGCGTCGGTAACGCCAATCCTTTGCTCGTCCAAATCTTCATTCCCTCTTTTCCAGTTAAGAACGAGAGCAATTTCCAAGCAGCTTCCTTCTTC
Organism: Anoxybacillus amylolyticus; assembly: GCF_001634285.1. Taxonomy (GTDB): domain Bacteria; phylum Bacillota; class Bacilli; order Bacillales; family Anoxybacillaceae; genus Anoxybacteroides; species Anoxybacteroides amylolyticum. The sequence goes on along the minus strand of NZ_CP015438.1, from coordinate 1,189,685 downwards.
TGTGAATTTTTGTTCATCACATATGCAACAGTATATGCCATCGTTGCTTTTTTTCCATTGATTGTTGGGATTTCTGCTGTTCCGTATTCTAAATTCGGGAACGTATCTTTTAAGAACGGGATTGCCCAGTTCCCTTCAATGACCATGGCCGCTTTTCCTTGCCCGAACATTTCACCGCCCCAGTTTGCACCAACTTCGCTCGGCTGAGCAGCTGATTTATCTTTCAAATGCATATCAACGATCGGTTGAAGCGCTTCGACTACTTTCGGATCAGCAAAACTTGCTTTGTTATCTGTAACTACTTTCCCACCTTTTGATTCCGCAATGTAGTATAAGCGCGCTAATTCTGGCGCCACCCCGAAGCCATATACTTGTGTGCCTTTCGTTAGTTTTTTCGCTACTTCCCGTAATTCATCCCATGTTTTCGGTACTTCTACCCCTGCTTCTTGAAACATTTTTTTATTATAGAAAAGCGCGAGTGTCGAATAGTCTTTCGGGAATCCGTAAATTTTTCCATCTTCTCCTTTAAACGCATCAAGCAGTGGTTTTTCAAAATCATTGATATCAAAATCATCTGTAACATATTTGTCTAGCGGCTCAAGCGCTCCTGTTTTAATTAATGCCGGCGCTTCAAACGCATCGAGATAAAATACATCTGGTCCTTCCCCACCAACTAGCCGTGTTTTAATGACATCCATATATTGGTCAGAAATGACTTCATATTTTACTTTAATGTTCGGGTATTTGTTTTGAAACTCATCTAATGTTTGTTGCAATAGCTTTTGTTCTGTCGGATTTCCTCCCCAACCAGCAAGCGTCACTTCTACTTTTTCTTCTTTTTTCCCTCCTGTTTCTTTTTCTGTCGTTTTTTCACCTCCGCTGCTGCAACCTGCTAAAGCGCTTCCAAATAACATAGTCGACATACTAATAGCCAACCATTTTTTCATTTTGCTATCTCCCCTTTATATGGAATAATTTATATATAACAAGGAAGAGAAAATCTTCCTTGTTATTAAACAAGTTTTACCTCATAACCAGTTGTGTTTTGATCAATATGCACATGGATGTTGCCATTTTGACGTGTAATGGTAACCGATAATCGGCCATTTCCAATCATGATATTTTCTACTTTTAAGACATTCATCGGCTCAAGCAATGTTGGCGACAAACGAATTTCCTTTTTTAGGCTATTAGGGAACAACCCAAGTAACGATTGAACAAAAACAAGAGGAGTCCCTGCCGCCCACGCTTGAGGAGAGCAAGCAACTGGATATTTCACAGGCTTGCCGAATTGTTTGCTGTATCCGCAAAATAATTCTGGCAGACGGTCGTATTCAAAATGAGAAGCTGCTTCAATAAGACCCTCCATGACTATGTTGGCTTCTTCCTGTTTTCCTAATTTGCTCAATCCAAGCAAAATAATGCTATTATCGTGCGGCCAGACGCTACCGTCATGGTAACTCATTGGATTGTATCCTGCTTCCCCTTCTCCCATTGTACGAATCCCGTAACCAGAAAACATTTTTGGGGACAACAGCGTACGAATCGTCTTCTCCACTCGTTCTGAATCAAGCATTTCGGCAAACAGCACATGCCCTGGGTTAGACGTAATCGTCCCCACTTGCTGTTTGTTTCCATCTAATGCAATCGCATAAAATTGCACATCCTCCATCCAAAACTGTTTCTCAAATTTCACTCTTAACTCTTCCGCCTGCTGGCGAAGCTTTTCCGCTTGATCATGCTCATTGAGCTGTTCAAAAATATCCGCCAATCCCATTTTTGCTTGATACACATAGCCTTGCACTTCCACAAGGGCAATCGGAGACTCAGCATATTCACCGTTACGGTGAACGATGGAATCACCAGAATCTTTCCATCCTTGATTAGCAATCCCCTTCGCTGATTCTTGGTGATATTCAACAAATAAATCGCCATCGCGATCCCCGTATTGATCAATCCACATGAGTGCATCATCAATATTGTTTTTTAGTTGGCGAACAAGCTCGAAATCACCTGTCCATTTCACATACTCTGTCAACAGGACAAGAAACAACGGGGTGGCATCAATCGTCCCGTAATATGGCGTAAATGGGATTTGATTTGTAGTTGCTAATTCACCAAAACGTATTTCGTGCATCACTTTTCCAGGCTGTTCGTCTCGCCAAGGATCAAGTTTTGTTCCTTGATATTTCGCCATTGTAAGGAGTGTCCCTTTTGCGATTTCCGGTTGAAAAGGAAGCATTTGCAATGCCGCAATTAAACTATCTCGGCCAAATGGCACCCCAAACCATGGTAATCCTGCAACAGGAAATGGACCATACCCTAAATCTGTTAGCAATACTCGCAAATCGCCAATTCCACGGCTGACTAAGCGGACAAGTGGCTCGTAATCCGTTATCACTTTCGTAATGTCGTTCTCCCATTGACGATAAGATGATTTTAAGCGAGAAAGCGCTTCTGTCGGAGAAACAATATTTCTCGGATTTTCTTCACCAATTTTCGGCTCAATAATCAATGTCACAGCCTGTTCTTCCGCATGGTTCAACGTAAAATCAAAAATAATTTCCCCATGTTCCTCCACTGCTTTCTCTTTTCGATCCCACGTGATCATTGTTGCGCGCTTCTGTTGATCAGATCCTTCATAATGAAAAGTGAGTGAACGGCTTCCAACAGTTTGGCCAGTACGCTTGCCAATTTTCCCCGTTTGAAAGCCACGAACAATAAACATATCCGCAAAATCAACATCGACTTGTACACTTAGTTCAAATTGTATCGGCTTTGGATAGTAATTTTTCAAGTTAATTCTTTCATAAAGCACACCTTCGTATATAAAACGCTTTCTTTCGATTTCAACCGATTCCCGCCACAATAAAATTTCCCCGTCTTTTTCCATGTGAGGGTTTGTCAATAAAATCGTTGCAACATAATTTTCCCCCGCATCGGAAGATAATAGAACAGGCTCTTGTCCATTAATACGCAAATGTAACTTACTTAAAAAACGAGTATCTTTTGTATATAATCCTAGTCCATACGGATGGTTTTCTGGAATATCCCCTTTCTCATCTGTCAGCAAAAATAAATCGTTCTCTTTAATAACTCGGTACTCCATTCAAAGATGCCTCCTGTATATCCCAAAACGTCTCGGATGCCATTGATATAAAAACCAAAACGTTTCGGATTTTGTATAAAAAATAAATCGTTCCAAAACGTTTTGAATCCCGAAGGTAGAAAAACTACTATGTGTAGTTTTTCACGGTGGATTCACGTATTTGCAACTCTGTTTCAAGCACTCGCACACGCGACCGTTCCTTTCCTTCCAACATGTCAATCAATAGTTTAGCCGCTTCGTATCCCATTGCGAACTTATTTTGAGCAATTGTGGATAAAGGTGGATTAGTGTACGATGCTAAAATAATGTCATCATAACCGATGATCGCTAGTTCTTCTGGAATTCGTTTCCCTAACGCTTTTGCTGCCTTCATTACTCCAAGCGCCATTAAGTCGCTTGCACAAAAAAACGCCGTAATTTCTGGGTGTTTCGTTAATAACCTCAGTGCTTCTTCCTCAGCCCGCTCTTCTTTAAACGCACCATTAGCTATCAAATGTTCAGGAACAGGCAAGCCTGCTTCCAATAATCCTTCTTTAAACCCTTTCAAACGTTGTTCACTGACGAATGCAAACTCGTAGCCGTTCATCATTGCAATCTGTCGGTGACCGAGCGAAATGAGATGTTGTACTGCTTTTTTTGCCCCCAATACATTATCTGTTGTCACATATCCGACCGTTTCTGATTCAATTGGAATATCGATCAATACGCACGGAATATCGCTTTCCACTACTTCCTGCAAATAAGGGTCATCGACGCGAATTCCTTGTAAAATAGCGCCATCTACACGCCGTTCACGGCAAAGCTGTGTGTACGTCTTTTCTCGCTGTTTCGTTGAAGTGGTACTAAATAGTACCATATCGTAATCTACTTCACTGACATATTGATTCACGCCAGCAAGCACTTCAAACGTAAAGTTATCTTTCGTACTTTCTCTTGTCAACCCTGAAACAAGTAAGCCGATCGTTTTCGATTTATTCATTACAAGACTACGTGCTAACGTATTCGGACTATAATTTAACTGTTTGGCAATCTCAATAATTTTTTGCCTTGTCTTTTCGTTTACGTCCGAGTAACCGTTTAACGCTCGAGAAACAGTCGTAATGGAAACACCAGCTGCTTTGGCGATATCTTTAATCGTTGTCACTTCTCTTTCCTCCAAAACGTTTCGGATAACTCTTTGATTTGGATTTTAAAACAAGTTGAAACCGATTGCAACAAAAAAATTGTGACAAATTTCAAATCAGTGCATAGAGATACACAAAAAAAAGCATTTTTTAAGTTAATCAGTAAGAAAAACGCAAAGCTCCCGCCTATCCGTGAAGAGCGCACAAGCCCCATCGAAGAGGATCCGCCCAAGCAAAGCTTGGGCTTGCGTGGGATATGTCAAAGAAGCGAACTCAGTGTGTCGCCGCCGCAAGAAGGGGCGGAGCGCATCACACCGATGGCGCTTGGAGCTAGAAAGCTCTCTATCCAATCGCAAAACACGAGTGTTGATTACCCAATATTCCCCTAAAAAACAAAGAATCATATGGACGCACACGGGCTTTTCGCTTGGTCGCAAAATTTTATACTCCCTCTAGAAATGTTGATATATCAAGGTTTCTTGGCATCTTAGGGGTGCCAAAAAAATATTTTTCGACAAAACTCATTACATACTTTTTCATTTTTGTTGATATCTAACAATCCATGGTGCGCTTCGCGGTCACTGCTGGGTATTTTTTTCTGCAGTGGATGGATGTGTATGTGATGCACCTTGGATCTCTGCATAGCTGATGAGGACGAACCCTCCCATGTCTCTGGGCATCCTTGTGCCTACATTCCTTCGTTCGGTCTCTTCACCAGGCAGAGGCCGGCTAAGCTTTCTTAGGGACTCGAGGTCGAATGTATAAAATCGTGCCAGCTTCTCCGTGTCATCTGGTTGTTTAGACAGTTTTTCTTGTCAAAGGAGGCGGCTCTAGGCTGCCTGTGCTTGAGTGGAGGAGAAGATATCTTGCATCATTCGTTCCTCATCAAATGCTTGTTGTTTCACACAAACCGCGTATAGAATCTTCAATAGCTTGCCACATAACACCACAATGGATTGCTTCTTACGCAACGGATTGACGGGACGTGTCGTATAGTACTCGTGCAACGTTCGGAACGCCTTGTTATGGCGGATGAGTGGTATCATCACCCGAAAGAGAAGGGCGCGTAGCCGTCTTCGTCCTCGCTTCGAGATTCGTTTTTGCCCCTTGTGTTGTCCAGACGAGTGTTCTTTCAACGTCAAGCCCGCTAATTTGATCAATTGCCGCGGATCTTGGTACTGATGAAAACTCCCGATTTCCGACAACAGTTCAATGATCGTCGCCTCTCCTAGCCCCGGAATCGTTTGGAGCCATTCATATTCGACCGTCGTTTGTGCAAGGGCAGTTAACTCTTCCGTCAACGCTGCGATCTCTTGTTCCAATTGGCGATATCGGCGGACCAACGTGGCGATTTCGATACGGGCCATCTGTTGTCCTTCCGTGATGCCAATCGAATGGCGAGCCATCTCTAACAGCTTTTGCACTTTCGGTTTCTGTGGGCATTTTAGCGCCTCGCTTTGCCGATAACGCTCCATGAGCCCCTCTATCGTCTGACTTGCGATGTCCATCGGAAATGGCGTTTTTTCTAACACCACCAATGCCATTTTGCCAAACGACGGAAACACCTGCACAAACTCAGGGAAGTACCGATCCAGCCAACGAATCATTTGATTGTGGACGGCATTCCGTTCCTTGATTAATGACTCTCGAAACGTACTTCCTGCCCGCAATTCCGCCTCCACCTCATGGAGAATACGTGGATAGCTAAAACGTCCGTCTTTGACCAGTCTTGCGATGACTAGGGCGTCTTTGGCATCATGCTTCGTTGGCAAGTTGTCGTCGAGTTCTTTCGACCGTTTGACGTGCATCGGGTTAACCATCACCAACGGGATCCCTTTTTCCTCGAGGAAGTAGGCGAGGTTCAACCAGTAATGTCCGGTCGGTTCGATTCCGACGATCACTTCCGTTTTGCCAAACTCCCTCATCGCCTCTTGGATCAACGCATAGAACTGTTCAAATCCGAATCTCGACTGGAACACCGGAAACGACTTTTTCAGTACCCGACCTCGTGCGTCCACGATCGCTGCGTAATGTTTTTGCTTGGCAATATCCATTCCAATCACTAATGTTTGATCGGTGACTTGTTCAATTTTGCGATTTTGTGTACAATTCATAGTAAGTCCTCCTTGGTTGGATGATAGGTGTTTGTTGGTACCCCTGCATCATACCAAGAGGGCTTTTTTCTTTCAAGTCCCCCAAAACCTTTCTAACAGGAATGCTTTCTTACCTTACAAAAAAGTGGGCAACAGCCCACCTAAAATGAAGTTTTCAACTATTCGGTTCTCTGCCACACGAAAGCAAGTCTTTGCCTTGTTTCCGATCGTCGAAAAAAGAGCAATCCTGCTTTTTTATCAGTCATAAGTTATCCTTTTCCGCTGTCTTATTTCCTAATCTATTTCTATGGTCACATTTACATTCCTGTTCATTGTACATTATGCTTTTTGCTGGTAGTTATTTGCTGCTTTATCCATAAAGGAAACCGCACAGAAAAACTAATGAACAAGACAATAAAAACGAGAAGCGCCGATGCCTTTTGGGCAATTTCTTGAGCGTCAGCTACTAGTGCCTCTGATTGGACATACCACAAATGAACTGGCAATGTTCCTCCTTCTGATAATGGATGAGCATCCCACATCACTCCGGAGGTTGATGTTCCCCCTACTAATAGTATAATTGCCGATTCCCCAAATGCTCTACAAGCTACCAGGCTAATGCCAGTTAAAATTCCTTCGATAGCTGCGGGAAGGACTACTTTGAGAATCGTCTGTGCCTTGGTTGCTCCTAAAGCTAGTGATGCTTCTCTAACTTCTGTAGGAACAGCTGCTATCGCCTCCTCTGTTATACGAGTTAAAATCGGGAGGTTTAATAATGCTAACGTACTAGCAGCACCAATAATCGTAAATCCTATCTCAAAATGCTCAACAAATACTACATAACCAAATAGTCCGAATACAATAGATGGGACAGACGATAAACTTTCCACTGAAGCACGTACAAATTCTGTAAATTTATTGTTTGGCGCATATTCTGCTAAAAAAATGCCTGCACCGATACCGATTGGCAAAGAGATCAGTAACGATAACGCTAATATATAAAACGAATTAAATAAGAAAGGACCTATTCCACCGCCTGCATCAATTTCCTCCGGCAATCCAAAAAGAAAGTGCAGCGTCATTTTCGGAAGCCCCTTACTTAAAATGACATAAAGCAATGAAAAAATAAGAATAAATACAGTCAATGTGATTATCGTAGCAACCCAAAGCATGATTTTATCTACTTGAACCGCACCTGAAACACTTTTTTTATGAGTATGAAAAATAGATTTCATCATGACTATACTCCTTTAGGACGCAGTTTACGAATAATGACAATAAATACCATAGAAATGAGTAACAAGAGAAATGCCATCATATATAACGCATAATTCCAAGTGGAATCAAAATCAACGTTAAGAATTTGCATCACAATATTGCTTGTTAATACACTTGTAGGTGTGATTAAGTTAAGCCCAAATTGTGCTACGTTTCCAATTACCATAACAACTGCCATTGTTTCTCCAATTGCACGAGTCATTCCAAGAATTATACCCGTTAAAATTCCTGATTTAGCAGCAGGGAGTACAACTTTTGTAATCATCTGAAATGTGGTGCTTCCTAGAGCATAGCTTGCCTCGCGTAATTCTTTTGGAATTGCGCAAATGGCATCATCAGCGATTCGTGCAATGGTCGGTAAAATCATAATTGCTAATACAATAGCTGCCGCTAAAATCCCATCCCCAACTGGAGCCCCTGTCACTTTACGAATAAAAGGAATTAGAATGGTAGCACCTAAATAACCATATACAATAGAAGGGATTCCAACGAGCAAATCCAAAAGGGAACGCATTATATTTTTTACCTGTTTCGGAGCAATTTCCGCAATATAAACAGCAACAAATAAAGCGACAGGTGCTGCAATTGCTAATGTTACAAAAGTTAAATATAAGGTTCCAACGATAAATATAGCAGCGCCGTACTTTCCTTCTTCCGGTTTCCATTTAGTGGAGAAAAAAAATTCTTTAAAGGAAACTTCTTTAAATACAAGGAAGCCAGTTTTACTAATAAATAAAACAATACACAATAAAGTAACTCCTAAAAAGAGTGCACTAAATAAACACAGATACCGGAATAAATGATTGCTGGCATATTTCTTTTTCCAATACGTCATGGAGTTTATTGTTAGTTGTTTTTGCTGGTAGGACAAACTATTTAATAATTTTCCCATCATGTATATCCCCCTAAAAACACCAGCCTCTCATGACTTAAAGAGGCTGGTGAAAGTGTATGATATTATTGAACTGGAATGAATTTTAATTTTTTCAATGAACCATTTTGAAACTTTTTGCTTAGCATATAATCAATAAATGCTTTACTTGCGCCTTCCGCGTCTCCTTTTGTTAAAAGATAGCCGTAACCATAGAAAATGTATTTTCCGCTAGCAGCATTAGCTGTTGTAGCCTTTACCCCGTTAATATCGACCGCTTTAATCCCGCCTTTTACGTACGCTAAATCAACAAAACCAATAGCATTCGGATTAGATGTTACCGCATTTACCATTTCACCAGATTTTTGTACTTCTTTATAATTATCTCCAGATGTTTTGATACTTACACCGTTGAGGATTTTTGCTTCGAAATTCACGCGAGTACCTGAACCTTTAGCACGATTAACAACAACGATTTCTTCATCTTTTCCACCAATTTGCTTCCAGTTAGTAATTTTCCCAGCATAAATATCTTGAATTTGTTTTACCGACAAATTTTTTACAGGATTTTCTTTGTTAACAATAACAGCGAAAGGAATTTTCGCAATTTTGTACGCTTTTAATCCACTGTATGCTTTGAACCCACCCATTGCACGAGTAGCATCCCAGTCACAAGCACCAATTGTTGCCACACCTTTAGAGACGGATTGTGGACCTGCAATAGAAGAAGAACCAGAAACAACAATTGATACTTTAGGGTTCATTTTTTTGAACTCTTTTGCTGCTTGTTGTGTTAATGGCAAAAGCGCGGTAGAGCCAGCAATGACAATTTTTCCTGAAACTTGTGCTGCATCTGCTTGGTGATTTGCTGTAAAAGCAGAACCAATTAACAATGCAGAAGATAAAGCGACAGCGGTCATACTTTTGAATAACGTTTTTAGTTTCATCATATCTATACTCCTCCTAGTTTATTTTGTCACATCTACTAACTGGCCTTTTTCTAAAATAGCTACTTTTTCACCAGATTGTGTAGAAATTGTAACAGCTATTTGATTGTTGTATGGAGATACAGCTAAAGATTTAATTTCTTCTTTCGTACGAACAAGATTGTTTAAACTTTTTGTTTCTGGATGTAATGTTTGAACTGTATAAATACCATTTGCTTCAGTCACGATGTAAATAATGCCATTTGCTACTGTAACATCTAGGATGTTTTTATTGGATAATAATGTTTCCTCCTTATTACCTACAATCATTTTCAAGGAAGGTAAACTCTCTGATTCACTAGATGCGCTCAAATAAATAATCTGATTATTCGAAACAAAGTTGCAGTTGATTTTATTTTCTGCTGAATTCGTCAATTGTATTGGCTGTTTATTATCCGATGTTAGATCTACCATGAACAGTTGCGGATCAGCTCCCGCTGTGTCAATAGAATCCACATCTGTCTTTTGGTCATCTGTATAGTTTGTTTTTGCTTCCTTTGCGACTGTATATACTATTTTCGTTTCATCTGGAGAAAGATGCAGATCTGATTTGTATTTAATTTTGTCATCGACAATTTTTGTAATGGTTCCTGTATCAATAGACACCATAGAAATCGCTTCATTATTGCTTCCATGAATAAAATACAGTCGTTTGGAATCTTTAGACCAAGTCAACTCAACCTTGACATCGTCATCATTACTAATTTGCTTTGTTTGTCCATTTGCTAAATTCATCACGTACAATAAACCGTCTCCACTTACATATGCAATATATTGACCATCAGGAGAAACAACTGCATCATGTTGAGAAATAGAAGACACCACTTTTCTGGATTGAACATGAATAAGCTTTAAAGTGGAATCTTCCTCATTAGTAACTAATAATAAAGACGAATTAACCCACTGTGGATTTGTATTTGTTCCTTTTAAAAATCCTTTTGTTGCAATAAATGTACCTTCCGTATCGCCACCTAACCCTCTAACAAATGAATCAAGATCTGTATAAGCGATATTTTGGATAACAATAGTTGAAGATGGCATCTTAAGTTTTTTTCCGTTGATATTTATAATGTCACTAAAATTAGCTAAAATCACCTTTTTAGTTTCTTTATTCACTGTAATTGCGCTCGTTTTTTTATCAACTGAAACAGAAGCACCAAAGGCAGTAGCTAAATCTTTCACAGAGTACAATGTCTTTTTCCCAAAAGTCACCGTGTTAATTAATTTTGTTACTCCATCAAAATTTAATGCCGATTGAATCTTTTTTATTGATCCCGTCGTGGATAAAACCAATCCTCGTTGATCGACTAATAATTGACCATTGAGCGCTTGAACGATCGGTACAGGATCAACATATAATTTATTAGCAGCCCATTTAGTGGCAACCGATAGCTTCTTTTTCTCCCCATTAACAACCATTAATGTACTATTTTTCTTTAATTTAATTTCTACTTTTGGTGATTTTATCATTATGCTGTGTACATGTTGTTTTTGATTATACGCATATGTAGCTGCAAAATGATGCGCTAACTCTCGAGCATCCACCAGAATATGACCATGAACTGTAATCGTTTCAATTGTTGCTGCACGTCCATTCACATAAAGTGAATAAGACGTTGTATTCTTCATAGACTTCGCTGCAGCAAATACTTTCTCACTTTTTACTGTTTCGAAAATGGTCGGTGTGTTCATAAGGGTGGATGCTACTAGCGCACTCACAAGTATTTTTTTCGCTTTCTTCATGTCACTCCTCCTGAAAGATAAAAATAAAAATGATTTCATACCGCACAAATTCAATAGTTAGATTTCCACCCCTTTCATGGTTACCATAAAGGTGAACCCTATGATGTAAGTCATTATAACGAACGATTGTTAAAATAATAATAATATTTAGTTTGTTTTGTTAAATATTTGTATAAAAAGGGTAAAATGTTTTTTAAAATCACTCTCCACACTTCTCGATACCAGTGTTATAATTTACCTAAAAAGTGAAGGGGGAGTGACGTTATGACCATTGGCAAAAAATATGGAATCGTTTTCAGTTTTTCGACACTTCTGTTTGTGATCGTTTTCATTTTTGTGGTCTTTCTCGTCTATCATATGACGACCGTCGTTAAACAAGTGGAAGAAAAAAGCGACCAAGCGATTTTAATTACAGAAATTGCGTCATCTTTTCGCCAAAAATATATTTTAATTACCGATTACATGACAAACCCTCGACCTGAAATGTTACAACAATATGATCAACAAACAAAACAATTTAAAGAGAGCATGAAAAAATTACGACCACATATGGTTACAAATGAAGAAAAAGCGAGGTATAATGCCATCTTAGCCGTGGATAATCAATTAAATAATCTCCTGTCTAAAACAATTCAACCCGCTGTTTTAGAAAACCGCAACCGTGGCGAACAAATGGACATTTATCAAGTCGTTAGCTTCCAAAATAAAGCAGAAGTTATTCGTGATGTCAGCATCGAGAAACTAGAACAACTTCGTGCGATGATTACAACAGACCGAACTAAACTAATTACTCAAATGAACGTTCAAATAAAGCAAACAATGCTTATTATGATAACGACGGTTATCTCTGCCATCATTCTTTCAGCTATTTTACTCGTCATCGTCAGTCGAAAAATTAGCAAAGCACTATTTCAAGCGGTTGGTATATGTAAGCAACTAGCACGGGGAAACTTACGTGTCACTCAGATGGATACTACAAGAAAAGACGAAATCGGAGAAATGATGAACGCGATGAACGAACTTGCCACCCACTTACAACAATCGATTGAGCAAATTCGCCAATCAGCCGAATGCGTCCACGATATGTCCGAAAAACTAAAAATAAACGCCGAATCAACAACCGAAACGAACGAACAAATTACCGAGGCAATTTTGCAAGTAGCTACCGGCGCTGATGAGCAAGTGGCAGCGGCAGAACAGACAAACGAAACCGTACAATCTGTTTCTGCTCAATTAACAACCGTCACGACCCGAATGGAAAAAACTACGGATATCACGAACAAAACGAGCCAAAAAGTAGCTCAAGGCGCCAAGTTTGTCAACGAAACAACAAAGCAAATGGAACGAATCAACGAAAAAGTGACCCATTTATCGACCATTATTCAAATATTAGACAAACAATCGAACGAAATCCAACAAATTGTTGGCCTCATTACCGCTATTTCCGAACAAACGAATTTGCTCGCCTTAAACGCCGCTATTGAAGCAGCTCGAGCAGGAGATCAAGGAAAAGGATTCGGCGTCGTCGCGTCCGAAGTGCGGAAGCTTGCAGAACAAACATCTGTTGCTGCCGGCAACATTCGCGAACTTCTCCATTTGGCACAACAAGAAACGACGCGCGCCGTTCAAGCGATGAATGAAAGCGACGAAGCTGTTAAACACGGCAGAGGAATGATGAAACAGCTTGAGGAAACTTTCCACCACATCGCTCAATCGATTTGGAACGTCAAAACCGAGTGTGAAACCGTGCGGAGCGCAGTTTTAGCCGCAAACGAAAAAATGGCCGAAATGACTGTTTCGGCTGAAGGTATTATTCGTGTGTCTAAAATGACAGCTACCAATATTGAACAAGTCGCAGCCGCCACTGAAGAACAAAATGCTACCATACAAGAGTTGCTTGCATCGTCCCACGAACTAGCTGGCACCGCCAATCAATTAAAACAATCCGTTACACGGTTTGTGCTTTAGATGCCAAAAACTTGCCATATCCTCTGTAATTGCCATTATAAATCCTCTCCCATGCAGCATACTAACAGTGCAAGGCAATCAAAAAACAGGAGGAGAATAATATGGCAACAAACAATAAATTGCTTGTACCGGGAATTGAACAAGCCCTTGATCAAATAAAATACGAAATCGCCCAAGAGTTTGGGGTTCAACTAGGTTCTGACACCGCCTCGCGCGCGAATGGTTCCGTCGGCGGCGAAATTACCAAACGGTTAATCGCTCAAGCGCAAAGCCAGCTTGCTAGTACAAAACCAACTGAATAACATGGCAACGAGGCTGTCCCATCATGGAACAGCCTTTGCTTATGCCTGTGTCTGGGGGGTAAATGTCCGTTTGGCAAACTCGCTATCGAGCATAAACATTGCGTTATTGTCATTTTGGATACGACGCAATTTTTGGATAATATTATCAAACATCGCTTCCTCTTCTACTTGCTCGTCAATAAACCATTTCAAAAAGTTAATCGTCGCATGCTCCCGCTCGTCCCACGCAATATCAGACAACCGGTAAATTCGTTTCGTCACTTCTTTTTCTTGCACGAGCGCTTTTTCAAAGCAGTCCAGCACAGATGTAAAATCGTTATTCGGCGATTCAAAGCCAGTAATAATCGCCCGCTCTCCTAACGCATTAATAAAGTTATAAAACTTCATTGCATGAAATCGCTCTTCTTCCGCCTGCACTAAAAAAAAGTTGGCAAATCCATCTAGGCTTTCTGCGGAACAGTACGCTGCCATCGCCATATATGCATGAGCAGAAAAAAATTCAAAATTCATCTGTTCATTTAACCCTTGTAACAACTTTTTACTAATCACTATCTTCACCTCTATTTCGTCATCATATATCCATTATACCAAAAAAATCCGAATTAGCCAAAAAGGCCTTCGCCGATTCCCGGCAAAGACCTTTTGACATTAGCTTACTTTTTCATTTACATTCGCTTGTTCATTTAGTGTACTATGACGGCGACCATAGACAAAATAAATGACAAGACCAATCAATAGCCATGAGACGAAGCCAATCCATGTCATCGCTGGCAACTGAAGTACTAAATAGCCGCAAAACGCTACTGCTAATAGTGGAACAAGTGGAACAAGCGGTGTTTTAAACGCTCGTTTCAAATCTGGCTGTGTTTTGCGCAAAACAAGCACACCGACAGAAACAACGATGAATGCAAACAACGTTCCAATGTTTGTTAGCTCCGCCAATTTATTTAACGGTACAACCCCTGCAAAGAACGCTACTAATAAGCCGGTTAACCATGTGTTCACAAATGGCACTTGTCTTACTGGGCTAACGCTCGAAAATACTTTCGGCAATAACCCATCACGGCTGATTGCATAGAATAAACGAGTTTGACCATACATCATCACAAGCAATACCGTTGTAATCCCGGCAATCGCTCCTAACGAAATAAACCCAGCTACCCAATCTTGATGAATGTAGTTTAAAGCAAATGCTACAGGGTTTTTCACGTTCAATTGGTCATACGGAACAATTCCTGTTAGTACAAGCGAAACGGCAATATACAAAATCGTACAAACTAATAAGGATGCAATAATTCCGATTGGCATATTACGTTGTGGATTTTTTACCTCTTCGGCAGCAGTAGACACCGCGTCAAAGCCGATATATGCAAAGAATACCGTCGCCGCCCCTGTCGCAACACCTGAGAAACCAAACGGCATAAATGGCGTCCAGTTTGCTGGTTTCACATACCACACACCAACCGCAAGGAACAATAACACAACTGCTACTTTAATCACCACGATAATAGAGTTAAAACGAGCCGATTTTTTCACACCGCGCGTCAATAAGAATGTAATGAATAAAACAACGATAATAGCCGGTAAATCAATAATCGTTCCTTTCGCTGGATCGTATGCACTTGTTAGCGCTTTCGGAAGTTCAATGCCAAATCCTGCTAACAATCCTTGGAAATAACCGGACCAACCTGCAGCAACCGCTGACGAAGAAACTCCATACTCTAAAATCAAATCCCACCCTAAAATCCAAGCAAGAAGTTCTCCGAAAGCTGCGTAACTATACGTATATGCACTTCCCGATACTGGAACGGTGGAAGCAAACTCTGCATAGCAAAGTGCCGCAAATACGCACGCGAGACCAGAAAGAATAAATGAAAGAACGAGTGCTGGACCAGCATGTTCTGCAGCAGCTACCCCAGTAAGTACGAAAATTCCCGTACCGATAATTGCGCCAATCCCAAGCATCGTTAAATCAAACGCACCTAGTTCTTTTTTTAGCGATGCCCCTTTCCCCCCTGCTTCTTTCAGAAGGACATCAATCGGCTTTTTTCTAAATAAATTCATCCGCTGTCTCCCCTTGTCGTTTTCTGTAGAATATTGCAGAAGTTATACGTTTAAGATTGTATACTATTCGATAATTTTTGTAAAGTTGAAAAATAAAGAAAAAGAGAAATTACTTTTCTTTTTTTATAATTTTATTTCATGAACATTGTGATTTTATTTATTTTTCTTAATTTAAATATTTTTTTATATATTCTGAAATAACTCTATTTATTTTTCTAGTAAAGGTATAACTGAATAATAATTGATTTTTTTAAATTCACAATTTACAAATTTTTCTGATAAATGTATAATGAATTTGTGACAAAATCATGAACATCTAAACGAAAGGAGGGCCGCTTTATTTCGCTTTTCTCACGAAAAATAAAAAGCATTTTTGAGGAGGGGGTTAACCTATGGCAGTGAAAGAATTTTCTTCCCAACAGCAACAAACCATTGACTACAGCCAAGTAGTCCAGTCAGCTTCTTTCCAGCAGTTGATGCGGGAAAAACGCGGATTTATTTTACCTTTTTCGCTGTTTTTTTTAGCGTTTTATTTTACGCTACCGGTTTTAACGTCGTACTCAACGGTATTAAACACTCCCGCATTCGGTTCAATCAGCTGGGCATGGGTGTTTGCTTTTGCCCAATTCATTATGACGTGGACACTTTGCATGTTGTATTCAAAACGTGCCGCACGTTTTGATGAAATGGTTGAAAAAATTAAACAGGAAGTAAAAGGGGGCAATGTCTAATGCATGGATTAGCATTTTCTCTATTCTTAATTATCGTTGCACTAACACTCGTCATTACCTATTTTGCTTCCAAACGGACAAAAACAACGAGCGAGTTTTATACAGCAGACAGCGCGCTAACCGGTTGGCAAAACGGATTAGCAATCGCTGGCGATTACATGTCCGCTGCCTCCTTTTTAGGGATTGCAGGGATGATTGCGTTAGTCGGGTTTGACGGATTTTTCTACAGCATTGGCTTTCTTGTCGCATATCTTGTCGTCCTTTATATCGTGGCTGAGCCGCTTCGCAACTTAGGAAAATATACGATGGCAGACATGATTGCAGCAAGATTCGATGATAAAAAGGTTCGTGGCGTCGCTGCATTAAATACGATTTCTATTTCCATTTTTTACATGATTGCTCAACTTGTCGGAGCAGGCGCCCTTATTAAACTTTTATTGGGCATTGACTATATTTACGCTGTTTTAATCGTTGGTACGTTGATGACCGTTTACGTTGTATTCGGGGGAATGACAGCTACAAGCTGGGTACAAATTGTCAAAGCTGTTTTATTGATGGCTGGAACGTTTGTTATTTCTGTCATCGTCTTTGCCAAGTTCGATTTTAGCATTGTCAAAATGTTTAACGAAGTAAAAACGGCTACACCATTAAAAGAAGCATTTTTAAATCCAGGCAATAAATTTAAAAATCCACTTGACACCATTTCGCTCAATTTAGCTCTCATCTTAGGTACAGCAGGACTTCCACACATTTTAATTCGTTTCTTTACCGTAAAAGACGCACCAACCGCTCGCAAATCAGTCGTGTATGCGACATGGATTATCGGTTTATTCTATGTCATGACGATTTTCTTAGGATTCGGTGCAGCCGCATTTGTTGGCTATGATAAAATCGTTGCGGCAAATCCAGCAGGGAACATGGCCGCACCGTTGTTAGCGGAAGCATTAGGCGGCGATTTCTTATTTGCATTCGTTTCTGCAGTCGCTTTCGCCACGATTTTAGCAGTTGTGGCTGGACTTGTATTATCTGCCGCTTCTGCTTTTGCTCATGACTTCTATAGCCACATTATTCGACATGGGCAAGCGACAGAAAGAGAACAAATGTTAGCTGCACGCTGGGCATCAATCGGGGTTGCGGTATTGTCGATTTTATTAGCGTTATTCGCTCAAAAAATGAACGTTGCTTTCCTTGTCGCCTTAGCATTTGCAGTAGCAGCAAGCGCCAACTTGCCAATCATTTTGTTAACGATCTTTTGGAAGCGCTTTAATACTACTGGAGCGATTACCGGAATGCTTGTCGGCTTGATTAGCTCGCTCTTACTTGTAGCGCTTAGCCCGAACGTTTGGGCACCACAGCCTGGAGTTGCCATTCTCGTCGGCGAGCCTATTTTCAAACTTGCCAATCCAGGAATTGTGTCCATTCCTTTAGGTTTCATCGCTGCTGTTGTCGGGACACTCCTCTCATCGAAAAAAGCAGATGAGAAAAAATTCGATGAGATTCTTGTCAAAGCCAATACAGGTATTAAAGAATTAACAAACTAATAAAAAACCTCGCCCCTTGGGCGAGGTTTTTAGCTAACCTTTTCGCTAGCATGTGCTTGTCCATTTAGCGTACTATGACGGCGTCCATAGAGAAAATAAATAACAAGACCAACTAATAACCATGAAACGAAACCAATCCAAGTCATCGCTGGCAGCTGGAGCACTAAATAGCCGCAAAACGCGACAGCCAACAATGGAACAACTGGAACGAGCGGCGTTTTAAACGCCCGTTTTAAATCTGGCTGCGTTTTGCGTAAAATTAACACACCAATCGATACGGTAATAAACGCAAATAATGTTCCGATATTCGTCAGTTCTGCAAGCTTATTCAATGGGACGACACCGGCAAAGAAGGCAGCGAATAAGCATGTTAACCATGTGTTAACGACTGGTACTTGCTTCACAGGGCTAACGCGGGAAAACACTTTTGGTAATAACCCATCACGGCTAATTGCATAAAATAGGCGAGTTTGACCGTATAGCATCACAAGCAATACCGTTGTAATCCCAGCAATCGCTCCTAACGAAATAAACCCAGCTACCCAATCTTGATGAATATAGTTTAGTGCAAACGCTACAGGGTTTTTCACGTTCAATTGGTCATATGGAACAATACCTGTTAATACAAGCGAAACGGCAATATACAATACGGTACAAATTAAAAGAGATGCGATAATCCCTATCGGCATATTGCGCTGCGGATTTTTTACTTCTTCCGCAGCCGTAGACACCGCATCAAAGCCGATGTAGGCAAAGAATACCGTCGCTGCCCCTGTCGCGACACCTGAGAAGCCAAACGGCATAAATGGCGTCCAGTTTGCTGGCTTCACATACCATACGCCAACGGCAAGGAACAACAATACAACTGTCACTTTAATAATAACCATGATGGAGTTGAAGCGAGCAGATTTTTTCACGCCGCGTGTTAATAAAAGCGCAATCACAAGTACAATGAAAATCGCTGGCACATCAATATACGTTCCCTTCGCTGGATCGTAAGCACTCGTTAACGCTTTCGGAAGTTCAATGCCAAATCCCGCTAACAATCCTTGAAAATATCCAGACCACCCAGCCGCTACCGCTGACGAAGCAACTCCATACTCTAAAATTAAATCCCACCCTAAAATCCAAGCAATTAACTCACCAAATGTTGCGTAGCTATACGTATACGCACTTCCAGATACCGGAACAGTCGACGCAAACTCGGCATAACAAAGCGCCGCGAACACGCACGCGAGACCAGAAAGAATAAACGAAAGAACAAGTGCAGGTCCAGCATGTTCAGAAGCAGCCACTCCTGTTAAGACGAAAATACCTGTCCCAATAATCGCGCCAATCCCGAGCATCGTTAAATCAAAAGCACCTAATTCTTTTTTAAGCGATGCCCCTTTCTTTCCTGCCTCTTGCAATAAGGCCTCCACCGATTTTTTTCGAAACAAATTCATGTGCTGTCTCTCCTCGCTTTTTCTTGTTGAAAATTGCAAAAATTTTTGCGATAAAAATACTTTTTCCGTTTTATACTTTAACGCATAAAACGGATAAATTCAACGTTTTTTTCTCTCTTCTAATACAAAAAAATAACGCATTTATTTCTATTGTTGCTTTTTCGTAAAAAAAATACTCCAAAATAAAAACCGACCTGTTCGACAGATCGGTTATTCCAATGATGGACGATATGTTTTCGTAAACGTTGTATAGCGGGTCACTTGCTGTCGGTCAACATCATAGCCAATGCCTGGATTGTCTGGAACCGTAATCGTTCCATTATGTACCATTACTTCAGGAAAAATAATATCTCGCTCCCAGTAATACGAAGAAGCAGCCGTGTCCCCTGGCAGAGAGAAATTAGAAAGCGTAGTTATCGCAATATTATGCGCTCGTCCTACTCCAGATTCAAGCATTCCCCCACACCAAACAGGGATATGGTGCGTTTGGCAAAAATCATGGATGCGCTTCGCTTCTGTCAAGCCGCCTACACGGCCAATTTTAATATTAATAACGCGGCAACTGCCAAGCTCAATTGCTTTTCTAGCATCTTCGTACGAATGAATGCTTTCGTCAAGGCAAATAGGGGTATTTAGTTGTGCTTGCAATGCAGCATGATCAACAATATCGTCCGCAGCGAGCGGTTGCTCGATCATCATCAATTCAAATTCGTCAAGCGCCTTTAACCTCTCGATGTCTTTTAGTGAATATGCTGAGTTCGCATCTGCCATTAACGGTATATCAGGAAAATGACGGCGAATTTCGCGAATGACTTCGACATCGCAGCCTGGCTTAATTTTCACTTTTATCCGTCGATACCCTTCGTGCACATAGCGTTCGACAATACCCAATAAGTCGGCTATACCTTTTTGAATCCCGATGCTAATGCCGACATCAATTTGCTTTTTCGTTCCGCCAAGTACCTCGCTTAATGGGACATTCTTTTTCTTCGCAAATAAATCCCATATCGCCCCTTCAATCGCTGCTTTTGCCATATTGTTTTTGCGAATCCCCGAAAAACGACCGCTTAACTCATCTGGGTGAGCAATAGGCGCTTGGAATAGAAGCGGCAATAAAAAATCTTCTAACATGTGCCAGTTTGTTTTCACCGTTTCTTCGTTATACCATGGCGAGTGAAACGCTACCGATTCCCCCCACCCGGACACCCCATCTTCGTCAATCGCTTCCACTAAAATAAACTCTTTAGTAGTAAACGAACCGAAGCTCGTCGTAAACGGCGCTTTTAGTTTCATTTGCATATGCCGCAAAACTACTCGATTTATTTTCATTGTTTCCACCTCATAACGGTATATTACCTCGTTTCACGAGCACATAATATTGTATCGGCTCCTTCTCCGTTCGTTCCACATGCACAACCGACCATCCTTCTTGAAACAGACGGGTGAATATAGCGCGTGTTTTATAGCGCCAGTCGAACGCCAATTCTCGGTTCTTCTCTTTTATGCGTTGAAAATGACGCGGAATTGGAACAAATAAAAACGGTTGCTCTGAAAATGTTTCCCACTCCCGCAAGGATACGACTGCTTCCGGCTCTCCTGTTTCGTGCATACGCCAATGAAGCACTTCTGCTTCTTCCGACGGACGAATTGAAGAAACAAAGATATGACGCTCTTGTACGTAGCGGCTATTAATATGCCATTCGACGTTAAATCGGTCGGACGGCAAATGCTTATTGAGCGCATCACTCATTTCACCATAGCAATTTTCTATATACTCGGAACAAATGGCGCCAAGCTTCACCATATTTAAATAGGCGTTACGGCTTTCGAGTGGGTCGTACGTCCACCGAATGAGGCGATAACCAAGTTTTTTCGCTACCTCCGCCTGCGCTTGTTTTAGCAAATACCCAATGCCTTTGTTGCGGTAATCTTCATCAATACCTAGCATATGCGAACATAAATACACGTCGCCGTTTCGATATCCAGGAAAACTATAGACAAAACCGACGAGTCGCTCAGCATCATACGCCCCGATAATAATGCCACCATTTTTTGCAACAGTGAGCGTTTGATGTAGCGGAATGGACGTTGATTGCCAGACGCGATGCTCTAACTCTGCCATTTCCTTTAACTGCTCCATCGTACTAATTGTTTGCAGCGAAATGTTCAACGTCGTTCTCCCCTTTTGTTTGCGCCGCGCGGAATGTTTCCATCACCGTTCTTGCTAAAATTTCCACTCCGGTGAGTAAATCGTCGCGACGGAACGTCATATGAGGATGATGCAACCCTGGCGCTAAGTCACATCCGAGACCGAGCATCGTCGTTTTCAATGCTGGTTTCATGACTGAGTAAAAGTGAAAATCCTCTCCACCTGATGTCACGACTGGAGGGGCACACTTTTCTTGTCCGATTGTTGCAACAATCGCTTTTTCCATCAGTTTCTTTGCCTCTGGATGCACGTTCGCAGCAACAATTCGAACACTTTGTTCAAGGGAAATTTCCGCCCCATAAATCATCTCTATCCCTTTTACGACATGATGTAAATGTTCAACAAGCTGTTTCATCGTTTCGTTCGTTTGCGCTCGCAAATCAAGCGTAAAATCGGCATGTTCTGGAATGATGTTGGCGCTTTTCCCCCCTGCATGAAATCGGGTCATTTTAATCGATGCTGGCACTTGTGGATCGATGTGGATTTTGCCTAGTTCTTGCACAAGCGCGCTTCCAACTTCAATCGCATTCACGCCAAGATGCGGTCGTGCCGCATGTGCCGCCACTCCTTTAATTTCTCCATTAATAATTTGCGCCGCTCCGTGCAAAATCGCTGGCGATGCATAGCCACTGCGTAATTCCTGAATCGGTCGCAAATGCACGCCATATAAAAAGTCCACATCATCGACGACCCCTTTTTCCATCATTTTCAATGCACCGGTTCCCATTTCTTCTGCTGGCTGAAACAAAATTTTTAGTTTCCCCGGCGGATGATAACCAATGCGGTTAAACAATTTTATAACCCCCAGCACCATAGTCATATGAGCATCGTGACCGCACGAATGATTAGCCTTCCATACTCCGTCCACTTCTTGCCAAAGTGCGTCCATATCCGCCCGTAACCCGACGGTCAACGATCCATTGCCAAATTCCCCGATAACTCCAGTGCAATCAGAAAATGTTTGAACGCGATATCCTTCTTGAATTAGTTGCTGTTTTAAAAATTCGGTTGTTTTGAATTCTTCCCAACTGATTTCTGGATGCTGATGCAAAAGGTCGAACACATTCCATAATTCTTGTCGAATACTTTCTAATGCACTTTTCATGTCTTCTCTCCTCAGTTATGACATACAATAGTTGTTGAATATATTATAATATTCAAAAAAGTGTTTCAATATCAAAAAAGAAAGAAATATGTGTGAAATACCTAGATTCTACCGAAAAAACTTTGTTTTCACCATTTGATTGACTACTTCTGAAAAAACAATCCCCATTGCAATCGCCCCTGAGAGCATAAACGCTTTCGCTGCCAATTGAAGCGCCATATTGTAGTCATTGACAACGACGTGCCGCATCGCTTCATATGCCAATCCCCCTGGAACAAGAGGAATGATACCCGAAACGCTAAAAATCGTCACCGGTGTTTTATATGCCCTTGCTAATAACTGGCTAACTACCGCAACAACAAAAGCAGCAAAAAACGTCGCTAAAACAGGATCTAATTCGTGTTCGACGATTAAAAGGTAAATGAGCCAGCCAATCATCCCGACAACTCCACAATGGGCAAGCAACTTTTTCGGAACATTAAAAATAAGACCAAACGCCGCCGTGGCAATAAAACTCATTGCTAGTTGTTCAGCGCCCATACTTTTCCTCCTACATCGCTAAAACTACCGCGATTCCCGTCCCGATAGCAAATGCGGTTAAAAACGCTTCCGCTCCTTTGGACAATCCAGCGACTAAATGTCCTGCCATTAAATCCCGTACGGCATTCGTAATTAACATTCCTGGAACTAACGGCATGACGGAGCCAATGATGATTTTATCAACGTTGTTGCCAAGTCCGACCTCTACAAGCACAATCGCTATAATTCCAGAAAGAAACGATGCAAAAAATTCAGAGAAAAACTTAATTTTTACAAGCCGGTGCATATAATATAAGCCGGAAAAACCGATCCCGCCGGCAACACATGCAGGTAAAACGTCGCTAAATGCCCCAGCAAACATGACAACAAAACAACCGCTTGCAATCGCCGCGGCCGCAATTTGCCATACAAACGGGTACGATACATTTTTTTGTTCGAGTTGTTTCAATAGCATATATGCCTGAGAAAGCGATAGCTCTCCACAACTAATTTGCCGAGAAATGCTGTTGACAATCGTTACTTTCTGTAAGTCGGTCGAGCGCTCTACGATACGGATTAACCTCGCTGGTCCTGCTCCATCAATCGCAAAAATAATTCCAGTTGGCGTTACATAGCTGTGCGAATGCGGCATGCCAAATGCGGCGGCAATTCGCACCATCGTATCCTCTACCCGATACGTTTCCGCTCCGCTTTGCAACATAATTTTCCCTGCTAATAAACAAACATCCGCTACATGAATGTCTTCCATGCCAATTCTCCGTTCTAATCAATCTCTCCATTAGTATACCACAAGAAAAGAAGAGAAATAGGCACATCTTTGCCATTTAGAATGTAAATCCACGTTGAAGCTTTAATTTTTCGACTGTCGCGCGACCTAAGAAAAGCGCAAAGCGCCTGTCTATCGGCGAATAGCGCACAAGCCCCACCGAGGAGGCTTAGCCGCCGAAAGAAGGTGGCGCGTGGAACTAGACAGCTCTCTGCCCAATTGCAAAATTCTATGCTTTCCTATCTTTGAACAACACCGCTCCTAGACAAATGAATTTGTCTAGGAAGCGGCTGGTGGTGCGGTCCTCTGCACGCCAAAGCATGACGAAGGCAAGCCATAAGCTTGCCTCGACAGTCGAAAAAAATGAAGGTAAACTCCCCAGTTGTATGATAGCGAACCACAAGTATCGAATGAACGCCAGCGGGCAAAACGATTTGCCTACTTCAAGGGAAAAGCGAAAGCTACCATGGCTGCTTTAACACTTCAGAAAGAGTTAATTGCAGTTCCGGAATAAACCATCCTCCCAGCCGTATACTTCCACTGTTCGATGAATAGGATCGACCATCCAATATTCTTTTACTCGAAACTGCTAATACAAGTTGTATTTTTCATTTCTGTCTTTTAACGCCGTGCTCGGAGACAGCACTTCAATCGTTAAATCAGGAGGCCCATCGCAACTTTTTTCAGTGATTTTCTGTTTGTCGCAAACGACCAACAGATCTGGTTGCACGATATGTTTCGCCGTTTCGTAATGAAAGCTGGCATTTAGCCTTACATCAAACGGAGCGAGAACAACCGCGCAGCCTTGTTTCTCAAAAAATGATCGCAAAACAGCATAAAACTCCCAATAATCCTTGATGCGAAAAGGATGGAGAGAGGGACATATTATATGGAACGCCGTCAATCAACTTCCATTTCCCATCCCACTCTGCATATTCTTTATACGTATAGCTTTTATGCTGGGACTCTGGAGTTTTCATTTCCATTCACCCCATTTACTTTTTATTCATTATATCACAGGGTAACTCAAACCTCTCCGTCCGCTTTACACCAACCGCTCTCTTGCCATCAAAAAATCATCCCACATCGAAACAAACAGATCCACTAACTTCGGATCAAATTGCTTGCCACGCCCATCTATTAAGATCTCTTTCACTTTTTCTGGCGGAAATGCTTCTTTGTATACCCGCTTAGATAATAAGGCATCAAATACGTCCACAATAGCAACAATCCGTCCTTCTAACGGGATTTCCTCTCCTTTTAACCCGTTCGGATAGCCACCTCCGTTCCACCATTCGTGGTGCGTTCGGGCAATATTCGCCGCCATTTGAATGACGGGCAAGTCTAAGTTAGCAAGAATTTGATGACCGATGAGCACATGCGTTTTCATCGATTCCCATTCTTCTTTTGTCAATTTTCCTGGTTTGTTTAAAATATAATCTGGAATGCCCACTTTCCCGATATCATGAAATTTCGCGGCAATTTCAATATGGGAAACAAATTGCTCATCACATCCTGCCAACCGTGCCAACATTCTAGAAAGCATACCGATGCGGTGAACATGATTTTTCGTATCATCGTCTCGATATTCGGCCAACTGCAACAGCCGCTCTAGCGTATCAAACATCACTTTCGATTCTTTCGTCACATCTTGAATAACAAGCAGCGCTCTGGATAGTTCAAAAATTTTTGTTTGTGGTAGTATCCGAATTTTATAATAACTTACCCCATGCTCGTTCATAAATGTCGCCATCATCGGCTCCGATTTTCCTTCTAGAGCTGGACAGCCTGAACAAGGAACGGTACGGTTATGGAGCAGTTCGTAACAGCGGCGACCAATCGGATGTTCTTCATCAATGCCAAGCGTTTTTAACAATCGCTTCATCTTATCGTCAATCCACGTCAATCGCCCAAAATCGATTGTGCTAATTTCATACGCATAAATATCCAAAAAGTCAAAATCGCGTAAAAACAAATATGGCCGGATAATTTCATTCATAATTGCTAAAGTGAATTTAGAAAAACGTTCAAACGAATGAATATATTGAACGATTTTCGGATCGTGTAAATATTCTTTTGTCAAAAATACTTTTTTTAGTGCTTCCCCAATCGATTCGGATGAAATATGAAAAAAGCTTTCTTGGTACCGCTGTTCGATAATGAGGCGACTCCAATCCCGAATAATTAAAAAATAAGCTTCTGAGTCGCAATATACTTTTTCTTGAAAAAATTGTAGCAAAAAATTTCTAATATATGATAAATACTTCTCTGTTTGTAAAAAGCTATACCTATTTTCTTCCCCTAGCCGGTGAACAAGGCAATGATAAAAATGATTCATAATATCGTCAATACAAAATGAAATGTAGCCACTCAATTTCTCAAGGTTTTCTAAATCCTCATTCGTAAAACCGTGCACTTGCCGCAGCTTGTCCAATTCATAGCGCAACGGGTGGGCAGCTTTTTCAATTTCTACTGATTTGTACGCTTCTAATGTCAGCTGCATATCAAACGAAAAAATCGTCTGAACAACAAGTAAAATATTCGTTGCTTCCTTAGGGAGCACAGCGGATACGTGTTTGTAAATAATGTCGAGATATTTCGTATAAGTAGCTAAATACCACATTAAATCAAGCCCGATTTCGGAATGAACTTTTCCGATTCGATAACGTCTTTCAATATATTCGTCATCAATCGTTGCCTCGAAACATTGATGTAAATATTCTGCCTGCGTCTTTTTTAATCTCTCTAACGTCGAGTGGCGCTGGATAACGTCACGTAGTGAATCAACCGCCCATATATCTTCGTATAACTCGCTAACAATCGCATCAATAAGCGAGAATAATATATGCCTATATTCACGCAAATACTCCAGCCTTTCTTCCGTCACCCCCGTATAACTCAATTGTTGCAGTCTCTCTTTATTTGTTACTCGTATTCTCTTCATCTACTCAAATCCCCCTATAAATCCCCTCTTTCTTCCATTATAATACACTTTTTTTCTTTTTCACTTTAAAATGTTGGTGATTTTTTGAATAAGCATCACTTTTTAAACCATAAAAAACGACGGACAAATCCTTGTCCGCCTTACCCCACCCTTTCTGGGTATATATGTGGATGTTGCCCTTGTAAGTGTGCGACGAAATGATCGACCATTTCTGCATCCCATTGTGTTCCTTTTCCGCTTAGCAAAATGGATACGGCCGTTTCGACGCTCATTCCTTTTCGATATGGGCGGTCAGACGTCATCGCGTCAAACGCGTCCGCCACCGCAATAATGCGGCCAAACAGCGGAATTTGCTCGCCTTTTAACCCGTCTGGATAGCCTTTTCCGTCGATTCGCTCATGATGCGAGCGAATGCCCGGAAGCAAATCTTTCACTTCTTCGATCGGCTGCACTTGTTGCAAAATATTTTCACCGAGCACGGGATGTTTTTTAATCCATGCAAATTCTTCGTCCGTCAATCGTCCGTCTTTTAACAACACCGCGTCAGGAATCCCTATTTTTCCAATATCATGAAGAATTGCGGATTTGTATAATTTTTGCAGCTGTTCTTCTGGAAGACGCAGGCGTTTCCCAATTTCTAAAGCATACGTCGCGACCCGGAGCGAGTGACCAGCTGTATATGTATCACGTGCATCAAGTGCCGTTACCATGACAGTAATAAAACTGTCAAGCAGCTGTTTATTTTTTTCTTCTCGTCGCAAAATCGCATCAATCATATGATTAAAGCCATTCGTTAGTTCCGAAAACTCATCAATGTAAATATTGTCGCAGATCATTTCAAATGATTCCGCCTGCACACCTTTCATGCTTTTATACAACTCTTGAATGGGGCTTTCAATTTCTTTGGCTAAAATGTGTGCCGCAAATAGAGAAAAGGAAATGGACATACATAATACAGCTAACACCCAGCCAAAATCAGCAGCGGAAAGCGTCGTTTTAATTTGGCTTGCTAGTACGAACAAAATAATTGGGAACGTTCCGATAAATAAGACACTCAATTGAAGCTGGATTTTTATCGGCACATAAACCGCGTTCGTAGCCCCAACAGCTTCTGTCCACCCGTTTTGCCTTCCAATTTCAATGATTTCCCGAATAAGCGGCTTCATCGCTTGAACGGTCAGAAAAAACTCCAATACCGCATGAAGGCTAGCAATTAAAAAAGCACCTAGCAATGCATATAACACATAAACATAAGGAATATGCAACAATCCTTGATAAATTAGGACAGTCGTTATAAACATAGCCGGTATTGACAATCCGAGAAAATGAGGAATGAAAATACGCCGAACCGTCAAAAGCGGAAAACGCTTCGCCTGCACGAGAGCAAAGTAAAATTGCTGTTCGCTAAAGTGGGGAGAAAAAAACAGTGTTCGAATCGGGGAAATATCGTTTCGAAAGGCACGATACTCTAACGCAAACATAATAATTAGTGAAACAAATTGGACAAACAGCAATAAATACAAATCGCTTTTCATCACGTGAAGCGTCATCGTCATGAGCGTACTTCCTACCCCAACAACGGCAATAAGCGAACCGATTATATAATTTCGGAAAAGATAAAGCAATGTTCGTTTATACGTCGCCACCCACATTCATCCCCTTTCTCTCTTTTCTCTATTATACCAGCCCTTCTATCTTGAAAATACCTAAATTTCAAAATGTATAAACTTAAAATATTCGATAGAAGGGTATTTTCATCCTTCCGATGGCGCCGAAATTTTTTCGGCATGGGGGTCTATCTTTTTAAAACGACCGAAACCTCTTCATAAGAGGTTTCGGTACTTTTTTCTATTCTAATTTAAACATAATATCTTCTTTGCGCGCCACTCCTGTTTGATACGCCGCTTTAATGACCGCTTCGCGCACTCTTTCCGCTACTTTGCTGTTAAATACACTCGGGATAATATATGTTTCGCTTAACTCTTCGTCCGTCACCACAGAAGCAATCGCTTGCGCTGCTGCTAGCTTCATCTCCTCGTTAATCTCAATCGCTCGGCAATCGAGCGCTCCGCGGAAAATGCCTGGGAAGCAAAGAACGTTATTAATTTGGTTCGGATAGTCCGAACGTCCCGTTGCCATCACACGAACGTACGGCTCTGCAAGTTCTGGATCGATTTCTGGAATTGGGTTTGCCATCGCAAAAACGATCGGGTCTTTCGCCATGCTCTGCACATCTTCTACCTTCAAAATTCCTGGCGCCGATACCCCGATAAACACGTCCGCACCTTTAATGACATCGGAAAGCGTGCCGCTTATATTTTCGGGATTCGTTAATTGCGCATATTCGTTCCAGTATGGATTGTCATATTCCCCCCCGCGGTGAATCGCGCCGTGGCGGTCGACACCGATAATATTTTTCACACCAGCAGCTAGCAAAATTTTCGTGCAGGCAATCCCCGCTGCCCCAACACCAGTTAAGACGACTTTAATGTCGCTAATTTTTTTGCCGACAATTTTTAACGCATTTAACAATCCGGCAAGCAATACAACAGCTGTACCGTGCTGGTCGTCATGGAACACAGGAATATCAAGCTCTTGTTTTAACCGCTCTTCGATTTCAAAGCAACGCGGAGCCGAAATATCTTCTAAATTAATGCCACCAAACGCCGGCGCGATTGCCTTGACAATTTGAATAATTTCTTCTGTATCTTTTGTATCTAAGCAAATCGGGAATGCATCGACGCCAGCGAGTTGCTTAAACAGCATCGCTTTTCCTTCCATCACAGGCATCGCAGCGTGCGGTCCGATATCCCCTAATCCTAGCACAGCTGTTCCATCGGAGACGACCGCCACCGTATTCCGCTTAATCGTTAGCGAATACGCCTTATTTGGATCTTCGGCAATGGCTGTACATACACGCGCCACTCCTGGCGTATATACGCGCGATAAATCGTCACGCGTCTTAATTGGGATTTTCGACGCTACTTCAATTTTCCCACCGATATGCATTAAAAACGTCCGATCGGACACATTAATAACTTTAACGCCGTTCGTTTTACGCAACGTATCGACGACTAAATCTGCATGCTTAGAATCTAGCACACTCACCGTAATATCGCGAACAGTATGTGTTTTACTTGAAGAAATAACGTCAATGCCGACAATATCTCCTCCCGCTTGACCGATCGTTGTGGCGATATCGCCAAACGACACTAACTGTTTTGCAAACTGCAGGCGAATCGTAATATGCATGCTCGCCCCGCTTGGTATTGCCATATGTATCTACCTCTCTTTCAATCTTTTGCTGTTATATACATGCAACTTGGGAGTTTCACTTATTTTTTCGACTGTCAGAGGCAAGCGAAAGGCTTGCCTGCGTCACGCGTTCGCGTGACAGAGAACCGAACAACGAGCCGCCTCCCAGACAAATTCATTTGTCTGGGAGCGGTGTTGTTCGGTCGCCCGACAGTCGAAAAGTGTTAACACTTCAATGTGCATTTATATAGTCAAGGAACAAACGTTTCATTGTTAAATTGTTGTTCTACCGGTATGACCAGGCGAGCTGACTTGTCCTACCGCTTTGGGCAATGCAAGATATAGACATTATACAAATTCACGGCTGACTGTGGCTAGTATTTTCATCACATCTCCTTTAAATTCGCTTCATTTGCTGCAATTCCTGCTGAGTGGAAAAGAAACATCTATCAATCAATTTTACTCCCTATCTAGCGTGAGAACAACCGATTATTCACTGTTACTTTCGTAAAAAAGGGGCGGTCCGAAAAGTCCCTAAAAAATAACGGATTTGTCATATCCAAATCACACGAATGAGTTTTGGCAATTGTAAAATCTGTCGCTCTTCACCAATATCAGACACAAGAATTCTTGCAGCTTCCTATAGTATAATAAAAAGGAGATTTGTTGAAAATCGGCATAGAAGGAGACGACATAACCTTTGAATGCAAAAAATGAGCTATTTTCCATAGAAGAAATCGAGCATTTCGTAAACAATCATTATTTAGCATTTTTATACATCTCAAAAACACATTGCAGTGTTTGTCATGCATTGTTACCGAAAGTGCAAAAAGTCATGGCGGAATTTCCAAAGATTCAAATGGCCTTTGTCAACGTCGATAATGTCCCGAACATAGCAGGGCACCTTTCCATATTGACCGCACCTGTTTTGATTTTATATGTCGATGGAAAAGAAGTTTTACGAGAGGCAAGGTTTGTTCATGTTGAACAGTTTAAAAAGAAAGTGGAAAA
This sequence comes from Anoxybacillus amylolyticus, assembly GCF_001634285.1. Classification (GTDB taxonomy): domain Bacteria; phylum Bacillota; class Bacilli; order Bacillales; family Anoxybacillaceae; genus Anoxybacteroides; species Anoxybacteroides amylolyticum. Next base: position 1,158,600 of record NZ_CP015438.1, on the reverse strand, counting down.
AATTTATTTTTTAATGGAATAGCCGTAAACAATACCAGCCTTTATGTGTTTTTGTCCACCATCGGGAGTTTTATCATTGTCATTAATTTTAATCCATCAACTTTCTTTAATATAAGCAAAATAAATGATTATAATATTAATGATAATTATTATGAATAATTACTGGAGGGAACGTATTGGATCAATTATTGCACGTGTTTGTCAAAGTGGCGGAAAAGAAAAATTTTACACGCGCTGCCGAAGAATTACACATGACACAGCCGGCGGTGAGCCAGCATATCCAAACATTGGAGCGCCTAATGGGAACAAAATTGCTAGAGCGAAACAACAAGTACGTAAAACTTAATAAAGCTGGAAAAATTGTTTACCATCATGCGAAAGAAATATTAGGGCTTTATACTCGCATGAACCATTTGATCGATGACTTAATGAACCACGCCAGCGGAGCGCTGTCCATCGGCGCCAGCTATACTTACGGCGAGTATATCCTTCCCCATATTATGGCCGAGTTGCATAAACAGTACCCATTAATTAAACCGGCCATCACCATCGGAAATTCGAATGAAATTGTAGAAATGGTGAGCAACCATCAATTGGATGTCGGGATTATCGAAATGGACATTGAGATGAAAGATGTTTATATCGAACCGTTTGCCGAAGACCAAATGTTTATCATCGCTTCTGCTAACCATCCGTATGCAAAAAAGAAAAGGGTGTCTATTGATGATCTTCGCAGCGAAACATGGATCGTTCGCGAAACGGGGTCTGGAACAAGGAAAGCAACCGACAAATTGTTTTCAAAATATAACTTTTTTCCGCACGATATCATGGAATTTGGCAGTACACAGCTGATTAAAGAAGTGGTGGAAGCCGGCTTGGGCATTACATTCCTTTCACAATGGACAGTAAGAAAAGAGCTTTCTTTTGGGACATTGAAACTGATACATATTGATGACCAGCCTTTTTTTCGCCAATTTTCCTTTATCACTCAAAAAACCCCGTTTTATACAAAAGCGATGGAAGTGTTTTTAGACATTTTACGGAAGCATAGAACTTCGGCAAACAGCTTAGCAAAGCAATAATGGCAAAAGCCGCATTTGTGCTGGATTTAATAAAAGCGGCAAAAAGGGGCAAATGGTCGGCTAAGTTACCGCCAATCTTTCCCCTCTCTCCGAAAATTGTATTACTTTCTATCTTTCCGATTATAACTAGGGAGTTTAACTTATTTTTTCGACTGTCGGAGACCAGCCAAAGGCTTTCCTGCGTCACGCATTCGCGTGACAGAGAACCGAACAGTCGAAAAATACCTACTCCATAAAAGATGAAAACGTTAAAGTTCCAAATTGCATCTATATATAACATGCAGCTGATGAACTTGAAAAAGATCTTTTGGGATACTTTTTTCTCTTTTTTCGTTTCGGAAGCGGACAATTATTTCCTTATCGCAAACGAAAATGATCCTGCTTCATCTAAGAAAATATGAGTGGCCATAATTTTATGAGGAAAGATGGTCAAAAGAAAAACACCCTTGTCATTCAAAGGTGTTTTTCAAACCAAAACCGACCGATTCATCCCCACTTACTCGACGCTTCAAAGTGTGAGTCTTCTCGGCCGCTATGATAAAATGATGGAAAATTCAACTGCATTTTTTGCCGGCAGTTTTTCGACAGGCGTCGGTGCCAGCTATCGCACATACGTTGACAAACGCTATCTATTGTTCAATAATCCCTTCCTTTCCCAGAATCTGTTATATCTATTAGTTCCTCCGGGTAGGGTTCAAAATAACGCTGTTTCAACAAATACTCATTTTTATAGCGAACCGCCCATGATTTAATCACACTTGTCACACTGCTTAGCGGCAGCTTCCCATCACGATATTTCGATAACAACTGTTCGAAGTAGTGCTTTTCTTCAGTAGACAGTTCATGTTTAAAATACCCCATCATATGTTGGCAAACGTTTATGTTTGCTTTTCGTCGGGAACGTTTCGCGAATAGTTCGCACAATATTTGTTCATAACGTGAAAACACTTCATCGATTGGCAGCCGTTCTCGATTCGCAACCGTGTTACCAAGTTCTTTCAATTTTTTTTGATGGTACGCCATGAACAAATATTTATGTTCTGCATGAAATTCGACAAGTTGGTGATGCGATTTCGTTTGCTTTACTTCCCGAAATAGCGCAAGCGTAAATAATTTTGTCAAAAAATGCTCACGAATGGAAAAATTCGTAAGCCTCCCCTCTTCTTCGATCGCTTTATGCGGAAACATCATCAACACTTGTTCGGCAAACAAGCCGCTTCCCTTCCCAGCAGTCGGTCCTTTTTGTTCATTTCGGTAAATTTTCACATCTTTCATTCCGCAAGAAGGCGAGCGGCTTTTCAAAATAAATCCATCTACATCTCGCAGTTTATGTAAAAAAGCAGCAGAAAAACCATTCATCACTTCCGTCCAATCGATCCCTGTGGACGGCTGCACGAGTCGTACACCTGACTCCGTCATCACAAGACGAATCGTTTCCCGTGGAGTTCCGAGACCGATTTGCATTTCAGGACAAACAGGAATAAAACGCACAAATGGTACGAGTTTACGAACCGTTTCATCTTCGAGTTGATCTCCGTTATAACGGCAAGGCGCAAATCCTAAACATTCGCTTACAACGACAACAGGTGTCGCAAAACGTGGCATCGCTCCCATCCTCTCTACCAATTCCATTTCCTTACCTTCAAATCGCTTGCGTCTCGTTCTTATCCCAGTAAAACAAGCTTAGCGCCACTCCATATAACAAATGTCCAAACAGCCAGCAAAACAACGCAGGAACAGAAGTCAATGGAGGTGTCCGCTCCGACAAGGCGGTTGTTGGATAAAGAACAAGGCCAATGAAAAGAGAAATTCCGATCGTACGTACCATCATTTGCTGACGCGTCCATTGGTGCTTTGTGGCAACGTATAAAAGAATCGTCGCTAAAATGACCGATATAATCAGGTGAAAAGAGAACTCGACCATTTCCGAAAACGAAAATCGGTTGAAAACAGGAATATAATCGACATTTAACAGCAGCGTATACACGTTGATGTTCCAACGTATTTCAATCGTTTTTAAAAACAGGCCGAGTATGACGCCAGAAATCACGCCGGCGACACTTCCCTTGATAACGAAACGGGGCAAATTCATGACTCAGTCTCCTTTTTCACTAAAATATACTATAGATGAGCAATTTCAGCAAAAAAGAAGACATGAACGATCACTTCGTTCCTGTTCATATTGATTGACGTGCCCGTGCCCCCTACTGGTCGTGCCATCGTCCTCCGATGATTTCTTTGGCCGCTTTCACAATCGCTTCACCGATGCGCCGATCGAGTTGACCAGTTTCCATATTCGCGAGTGCTGCTGCTTTTTTCACAGTCGCCATCGCTTGGATAAGCTCCCGGTGCAAACGGTAGCCGGTAATCGGGAAATTTTCGACTGCGCGCATCGTTTGAATGCCGTAATACGCGTCAGCTGGAATTTCTTTTTCGCCAAGAAAATCGCGTTCCATTCGTACTGCTTTTGTTTGCATCATTTACGCATCCCAACTTTCTTCTTGTTTTGGCGTAATGTCATTGGCAATTGGCGTTTCCATGATCGCTTTAATGTCAAGCAAATTCGTCGTTTTTCCTAACGCCCACATGAGCTTCGGCACGATCGCTTCCGTATTCATATCGCCTGATAAAATGACGGTATTTTGCGCCACTTTCCGCCCAACTTCATATAATGTTAAATCTTCTCCTTCTTCTAAACATTGCGTCGTAATGACAACTGCCATTCCATCATCAATGAGCTCTTTTATTTTTGGCAACAAATTGCGCCCTTGAAACGGTACACCGCCGCTACCGAAGCTTTCGATGATCACCCCGCGATATAAGTGACGAATGTAATCGAAGATTTCCGGCTTCGTGCCTGGATGAAGTTTTAATAAAAACACATCGGGGCAAAGCGACGGATCAAATTGTAGCTGCTCATGCGTCGTTTCTAGCTCGCATTGATAGTCGATGCGGTCTTTATGAATATAAGCGACGTACGGATGGTTAATGCTTTCAAACGCGTCGTAACTTTTCGTCCGCATTTTTACCGCTCTTGTACCTAAAATGACGCGCCCATCGAATACGACGAAGACGCCGCCGATGTTTTCGCAAGCAAAACGAAGCGCATCGCGTATATTTTTTTTCGCATCCGTTTTTTCAAAGCCGATCGGCACTTGCGAACCGGTCAACACGATCGGTTTATTGCCGTGTTGGAGCATATACGACAACGCAGCCGCTGTATATGCCATCGTATCTGTTCCGTGCGTAACGACAAATCCGTCATAGTTGTCGTAGTTTTGATAAATGGCCTCGGCAATCTCGCGCCAATGCTCCGGCTGCATATTCGTGCTGTCGATGTTCATTAAAATTTGGCTGTCTAACCGATACGGCTGGTTTTCGATTGTGATGTAGCCTGTTAATTGTTCTGCCGTCAGCTTCGGCGTCAGTCCTTCTTCACTTGGAACAGAAGCAATCGTGCCTCCTGTCGCTAATAACAAAATGTTTTTCATCATCGTCACCTCGTGGTGATAAATAATCTATTGTATTTTTTACGTGATGTATTGTACATTATAAGTAAAGTTGTTCGCGATTCGCGTATATATGTTTCAATTATATTCAGAAAAAAAGAAAATAACAAGTGTTTTTATTCGTTTCGCGAACATTCAGTGATGAGCATGAGAGGGAGAGAAAACGATGATTGCAAAACGATTGTCGGAGTTAAGAAAAAAGAAAAAATGGTCATTGCAATATATCGCCGATCAATTAAACATCGCCAAAAGCACATACGCCGGCTATGAATCCGGCTACCGCCAGCCGTCGTTAGAAGCTGTAAAAGAACTCGCCACGTTATTTGCCACGTCGACGGATTACTTGCTTGGCGTCGTCGATGATGAACAACAAACGATTGAACTGACGAACACATCCGTTTCGATTACCGTCGATGGGGAGCGTTTAACAGAAGACGAAATTCATCAACTCATTGCCTTCATTCGAATCAAACGGGAGATGGCAAAAAAATAGGCGTTTCTTTCCATAGAGAAAGAACGCCTATGCAACTGGAAACTTCCCTCTTTTCAATGTCTATGGGGTACTGGGTATTTTGTGACTGAGCCCAGAAGCGGTTAGTCGTTCAGTTCTCTGTCACGGAAAGGCTTGAAGAAGAAAAACTATCTCCGCTTTTCTATTGATTAATCAACACGACTCATTACTTACTTTAAAATCTGAAATCCGTATTTCTCAAAAACTTGGAGAGAATCTTTTGTCTGTATATATTGATAGAAATCTGTAGCCTCTTTTTTATGCTTTGTATTCTTAATGATACCAATTGGATAAATAATAGGAGCATGCATATTAGCAGCTGCTATGTCGACAACTTTTACCTTATTAGATATTTGGGCATCCGTTTTGAAGACAATTCCTGCATCTACTGCATTTGTTTCTACATACAGTAATACTTGGCGCACATCCTTTGTATATACGATTTTTCCGTTTACTTTTTCCCAAAGATTTAACTTCGTTAAGACTTGTTTCCCATACTGACCTGCAGGAGTTGTCTCAGGATTGCCAATAGCAATTTGCTTGATGCTATTGTCTGTTAAAGATTGAAATCCTTTTATCGTATTCCCTTTATCTTTCGGAACAATTAACACGAGTTCGTTTCCTAACAAATTTTTACTTTCTTCTTTGTTAATTAATCCTTTGTCTACGAGCGGGCGAAATTTATTTTCAGCAGCCGAGAAAAATAAATCTACTGGCGCTCCTTGTTCGATTTGCTGTTGCAATGCACCGGAACTTCCAAAGTTAAATACTAATTTTATATTTTTGTGGTCTTTTTCATATCTTTTTTGAATTTCTGTCAGTGCATTTTGTAAACTAGATGCTGCCGAGATAGTTAGTTCTACAGTTTGCTTCGATTCCTGTTTTTTCTCTTCATTGGTACATCCGAACATAAAGAGGAGCGAGACACACAAAAACACACTCATTGTGATGCGAATAACAGGTTTCATCGTTATCTTCCTTTCTTTAACTATTGATTTTCAAGAGTGCCGATTATCCATTATTTTACTAAAAAACATAGAATCCTATGGCTGAACACAAGCTTTTCTGCCTTTTCCCTCGAACAAGAACGCCGACAGGCAAATAACATTTACCCGCAAAGCGTTCTTGTTCGAGGAGAGCATGCTATATAAATGCAGTTTTGTATAATATATTGATAACCTCAATAGGATGATTTATATTTAATGGTAAATGAATGATTCGGATAAAAAGATACATCTGTCTCAAATCGCTTATCTTTCATTTTATCATTATGCTTCCTATAAAGTTTATAAAAATAACTGAATGTTAAAAAGGTGAATGAACCATATGAATTATTCTCCGCTTATCCTTTCCTTTAAAACTGCTACAATCGCAACGCTTATTGTATTTATTACTGGAGTTGTATTAGCAAGATGGATCAGCCGCAGTTCCTTTAGTGGGAAAAGTATTATAGAAGCGATCATTTTATTGCCACTCGTACTTCCTCCTACCGTTGTCGGTTTTGGTTTATTATATGTATTCGGAAAAAACGGGTTTATCGGTCGATTACTCTTTGACTTGTTTGGTTTCCAAGTCGCTTTCACTTGGTACGGTGTTCTTATTGCATCCGTCGTCGTATCCTTTCCCTTAATGTATCAAAGTGCAGCTGCAGCCTTCCAACAATATGACCTAAATATTGAAAATGCTGCTTATACGCTGGGCGCATCTAAATGGAAAGTGTTTTGGACGATATCCTTTCCGCTTGCATGGCCGGGTCTGTTAGCTGGCTTAGTTTTATCGTTCGCTCGAGCGCTTGGGGAATTTGGTGCCACGCTCATGCTCGCCGGCTATATTCCGAATGTCACTGACACCATTCCTTTAGCTATCTATTTTGCAGTGGAATCAGGGAATATGCAAGTAGCAAAATTTTGGACGATCATTATTGTTTGCCTAGGGTTTAGCGCTATTTTGTGGCTGAATTGGTGGAGCAAAAAAAATATAATGAAACATGTACCAAAATAAACGTGATAGTTTATTTGCGTACGCAAAGGGGGCGGCCTCATGCTTACCGTCGATATCCAAAAAAAACTCTCTCATTTTGAATTAAACGTAAAATTTTCCGTAGCTAACGAGATCGTTGTTCTTTTTGGACCTTCCGGTTCTGGAAAAACGACAATTTTACATTGTATTGCCGGAATAAGTAAACCTACTACTGGTACCATCCAACTAAATAATACGGTGTTATTCGACAATAAAAAAATAGTTGTTCCTATACATAAAAGAAATATCGGCTATGTGTTTCAAGACTATGCGCTCTTTCCACATATGACGGTTTGGAAAAACATTGCTTATGGTATGAAAAACGAACGCTTGGCAAAAGAATTAATGAAGGAACTACAAATTGAACAACTTAGTGAAAAATATCCAGTGGAAATTTCAGGTGGCGAAAAACAGCGAGTCGCTATGATACGGGCAATTGCTACCGAGCCAGATGCCTTGCTTTTAGACGAGCCATTTTCTGCTTTAGATAACCAAACAAGGTCAAAAAGTCATGAGGAATTATTACGTATCCACGAACGGTGGCGCATCCCAATTATACTAGTCACGCATCAGTACGAAGAAGCTAAAAAATTAGGAGATCGCATTTTATATGTGCAAGATGGAACCATTCGTGATGAGGAAAGAAAAATACACCGCCCCATGACTTAACCAAAGGAAATACAGTGACACAAACGAATCACATGGTGGAAATAAAAACTCCTCGTCCCAAAACAAAAAGACGGCTCAGCATTACGATGATCCGTCTTTTTGAATGAGAACCTATATGACTCAGCTTCGCTTCCTGCCTTCGCAGGAAAAACCGTTCGTGAATAGGTGATTTTGGCATAAAAATCCATTTTTTGAAATAAGAATTTACAGCTCGTCAAATCCGTTATCGACATTTACTTTTGTATATTGGCGCGATTTTTGTTCAAAAAAGTCCGATTTCCCTAAATCGACTTCCTCGTACGCTTTAATCCAGCGAAGCGGATTGGTGCGATATCCTTCAAAAGGACGTACAAATCCGAGCTGATGACAACGGACATTTGCATAAAACTTTATGTAGTCATGCAAATCTTGAATCGGAATACCATCCATGCTGTTGCCAATAATAACATCGGCCCATTCCATTTCGAGCTGTGCTGCTCTTTTAAACGTTTCTTGCACAAAATGGGCAAGTTCTGGTGTATCATATTCTGGATATTCGCGCAGCACTTCCTTGAAAATTTTTACAAACAAATCGACGTGCAACTGTTCATCGCGGTTAATATAATTAATCATCGTGCTTGTAGCAACCATTTTTTGATTGCGCGCCAAGTTGTAAAAAAACGCGAACCCGGAGTAAAAAAACAACCCTTCTAAAATGACGTCATAAACAATTGATTGTAAAAAGTTTTCTACGGTCGGTTGTTCGACAAACGCTCGGTATCCGTTCGTCACAAAATCGTTTCGCTTGCGCAAAGTCGGTTCGTGCCGCCAAAATTCAAATACTTCCTCTTGCTTTTGCTTCGGGACAAGGCTTGAAAGCACATACGAATACGAATGGTTATGAATGACCTCTTGTTGGGCAAGCATAATCATCAATGCGTTAATACTCGAATCAGTGATGTAGTCAGCCACTTTTCCGGCGTAATCTGTCTGAATGCTGTCAAGTAGGGCGAGCAGCCCGATAATTTTCAAAAATGCTTCTTGCTCGCGTTCCGTAAGCAGAGGAAATTGCTTCACATCTTGTGACATATTAATTTCAAATGGTGTCCAAAAATTCGCAAGCATCCGCTTATATTTCGCGTATGCCCAAGGATATGCAATGTCATCCCAATTTAATACATTGGAACATTTGCCGTTAATAATGCGCGTCGAACGGTTCGGCGCTTCGGCATCCATAATTGCTCGTCTCCCTAACATCCTTTTTCCCCCTTAACTTGTGCATGATTCGCATTCTTCTACAATGCTTGAGGTAGAACGGACGTAATACGTCGTTTTTATTCCTGACTTCCAAGCGTCCAAGTGCAAATGTAATAATTCTTTTGCCTTAATTGTATGCATGACATACATGTTAAACGAAATTGCTTGGTCGATATGGCGCTGCCGAGCAGCATTTTGCCGAATGCTCCAATGTTGGTCAATATGATAGGCCGATTTATAATACCACGTCGTTTGTTCATTTAAATCTGGCACCGTTACAGGAATCTTATAATCTTTCTTTTCTTCCGCATACACTTTTAAAAAAATGGGGTCGATGCTTGCGGTGCTTCCGGCAATAATGGCGGTCGATGCGTTCGGAGCAACTGCCAATACATATCCATTACGCATCCCGTGTTGCGCCACTTGTTCTTTTAAGTTTTGCCAATGTGGTGCCTCGTATCCGCGCTTCGTAAAATAAGCGCCCGTCTGCCAATCAGAGCCGCAAAACGCTGGATAACTCCCTTTTTCTTTCGCTAATTCCATGCTTGCTTGAATGGTGAGATAGGCAATTTTTTCATACAGCTCGTCGGCATAAACTACTGCTTCTTTCGATTCCCAACGAATTCCTTTTAATGCTAATAAGTGATGCCAACCAAACGTTCCAAGCCCGACTGCCCGATATTTTTCGTTCGTCAGCTGTGCTTGCAACACTGGGATTCGGTTTAAATCAATAACGTTGTCAAGCATCCGCACTTGAATCGGAATTAATCGCTCTAGTATGTTATCCGTCACTGCACGTGCCAGATTAATAGACGATAAATTGCAGACAACAAAGTCCCCAGGCGTTTTTTCAATGATAATTTTTCCATCTTTCGTATATTGTGTTTCCATCACCGTCGGGCTTTGGTTTTGTGTAATCTCCGTGCAAAGGTTGCTGCAATAAATCATGCCAACGTGCGCGTTCGGATTTTTTCGGTTGACTTCATCGCGGTAAAACATAAATGGCGTACCGGATTCTAATTGGCTGCGCATGATACTTTTCATGATTTCAATCGCCGGTACTTTTTCTTTCGAAAGCCGCTCATCGTATACGCACTGCCAATATTTTTCACGGAAGCTGCCACTTCCTTTTGCTTCGTCGTAAAAATCTTCTAAGCTAAACCCCATCACTTTGCGAACTTCATGCGGGTCAAACAAATACCAATCTCCTCTAGTTTCCACTTGTTCCATAAAGAGGTCAGGGATGCAAACACCAGTAAATAAATCATGCGTACGCAACCGTTCGTCACCATTGTTTAATTTCGCATCGAGAAAAGCAAATATATCTTTATGCCATACGTCTAAATAGACGGAAATCGCTCCTTTCCGCTGTCCAAGTTGGTCAACGCTGACAGCTGTATTGTTTAGCTGCTTCATCCATGGAATGACGCCAGAGGAAACGCCTTTAAATCCTTTAATATCGCTGCCGCGGCTGCGAATTTTGCCAAGATACACCCCTATTCCGCCGCCAGATTTCGAAAGGTTAGCAATATCCGTATTGCTGTCATAAATCCCTTGCAAGCTATCGTCAATAGTATCGACAAAGCAGCTAGATAATTGCCCGTAGCTTTTTCCCGCATTGGCTAGCGTCGGAGTGGCGACCGTCATGTATAAATGACTTAACGCCCAATACGCTTCTTTAATAAACAACAATCGCTTTTCACGCGGCTCTTTCGCCATTAACGCCATCGCGATAATTAAAAACCGTTCTTGCGGCAATTCGTAAAGATTTCGTTCATAGTCGCGTGCAAGGTACCGATCTGCAAGCGTGCGTAATCCGATATAGGTAAATAACTTGTCTTTTTCCGGATCAATCAGTGTCCCGAGTTTCTCGATTTCTTCTTTCGAATAATCGTCAAGTAGCGAACGATCATACACTCCTTTCGTGACAAGCGAAGTGATAAGCTCATAAAAATTACCATAACGCTCTCTCGGATCATACCGACGTTGCTTAGCAGCTTGCTTGTAGAGGGTTTGTAAATACAAATTAGCACAAACAAATGTCCACTCCGGCTCTTGTTCGCTAATACGAGCCAACCCTTCCAAAATGAAAACGTCTATCAATTCTTCTAACAACCAATCCGGTTTCGCCTGCCAATGGCGAAATATGCGCTCCACATAACTTTCTGTTTCCAAGTTCGGAAAATCGTTCGTCCATTCGCGAACAAATGTAGCAATCTCCTGTTTCGAAATCGTCTTCACCGCCACTGCATATCCTCCTCCAATAAAAAATCCACTCTGGATCGAGTGGATGAAACGACAGCACAAAAAGGGTGCAACCTCCCCTTCTCGCCATCGTTTCATCTTCTCCATCCCCGAAGAATGTGAAACGAAACAAGCAAGGCAGGTCTCCTGACTCGTGCTTCTTCCTACTTTGGTCCCTTCCCGTATACGCGCCGATAAAGCTTTCATATACAGTGGCACTCCCATTTCGTCTGCACTGACAGTTGCGGGGGCAGTTCTGGATTCACACCAGATTCCCTATTAAGTCCAAACAGACACCATTGCTTGCGGCTTCCTTACTTACTATATATAGTTTTCTTAACAAATAAAAATACAATATGTTGTATTTCGTAGTTGTACTTTTTCCATCATAAACGAAAAAAGCGGAAATTTCAACTATGTTTTTTTACGAAAAAAGAAGATGAGCTTGCCCTTTGTACACAGCCGATGAGCAAAAAATAATAATAGGATACATATCTATATAAGTTGCAATAAAGAATTTCCGATTTTTCGTTTCCGCTTTTATCTCAATACGAGCTGATATGGTATAACGTGGAAGGTAGTAAGCTGGATGTAAAACAAAATTTCAACTTATATATACAACTGGAGAGTTTAACTTATTTTTTGACTGTCGGAGGCAAGCCAAAGGATTGCCTCTGTCACGCCTTCGCGTGACAGAGGACCAAACAACCAACCGCTTCACAGACAAATGCATTTGTCTGGAAGCGGTGTTGTTCGGTCGCCCGACAGTCGAAAAATGTTAACACTTCAATGTGCATTTATAGAATAAAAAGGCTCTTCACCAAAAGTTGCGCTCGATTTTTGAACAAAAGTAGATTCAATACTTTCTTACCTTAAAATAAAAAACCCGAGCTCTTCTACAGAACTCGGGTCTTCCGATGATTCCGACTGGGCTCGAACCAGCGACCTCTACCCTGTCAAGGTAGCGCTCTCCCAGCTGAGCTACGGAATCATATTTGTCACTGTGCTCTATCGAACACACTTCTTATTATATAGACGAGCATGTGATTTGTCAAATACTTTTTTCAAAAAAATTTCTCCCCCCTCCTTCTTTACGCCACGCCTAGGATAAACGGCAATTATCGTATAATAAAACAAAAGATCAGGAGGGATTGGCAAAACGATTGTCCATGTATTAAAAGAAAAATTAGCCCCGTTTGTCATTTATTTATTCGGCTCCACTGTCAACGGAACGGTTCGTCCAAACAGCGATGTTGATATCGCTTTTTTGAGCGATAAAAAAGAGCTAGATCCATATGAACTGTTTATGATCGCCCAAGAGCTCGCCGATCTCTTAAAACGGGAAGTAGACCTTATCGACCTTCAACAAGCAAGCACCGTGTTTCAGGCCCAAGTCGTCCATACCGGAAAAGTGATCTATTGCTCAGATGAGAAAAAACGAATGGAATTTGAGTTAAAAGCGTTTAAAATGTACGCTAAGTTAAACGAAGAACGTTCGGTCATCTTAAAAAAAATAAGCGAAAGCGGGTCTGTTTATGGAAAATGATGTGATTTTGAATAAAATTAGCGTCATCGAACGATGCTTGAAGCGCATCCGTGAAGAATACGAAGATAACCCAAATCATTTGCAAAACGATACAAAACAAGATTCAATTATTCTCAATCTCCAACGAGCGTGCAAAGCAAGCATCGATCTCGCGATGCACATCGTATCGAAAAAACAGCTTGGCCTTCCGCAAAACAGCCGGGATGCGTTTACGCTATTGGAAGAACACGGAATTATTTCATCTTCCCTCGCGCAAAAAATGAAAGCAATGATCGGCTTTCGAAACATCGCGGTTCACAATTATCAACAACTAAACTTAACCATTTTACAAGCCATTTTGGAACATCATTTAACCGACTTTACCGAATTCAGCCAAGCTATCCTTCGTTATCACGAATAAGCATCATTTTGCATAAAGATGACACCCACCCATTGTCCTCGCTCCACTTTTTGTGATATGATGAAAAGAAACACTTGAAACGGAGGGGATGTTGATGAGATACGTCACACTAGCAGACGTGTTTGCCCATCCGGTGGCACAAAAATATTTAAAGCGGTCTGGGATCGCCCATGCGATCGCGACGGCTTATCATGCATATCGTCTCGCCTTGCAATATGGCGTCAACGTCGATCTTGCGACAAAAGCTGCCCTATTGCATGATATTGGCCATTATGAATGGTATTCGAACGGAACTTGGGATTACGAACAATATAAGCAAAATGACATCCACGCCATCAAAGGCGCTGAGCGGGCGCACAAGCTATTGATCCGCTTAGGTGAACACCCGAAAAACGCCAAAGAAATCGCCCTCGCTATTCTCTTGCATACTGATTCCTACCTGCCGGAAGGGGAATTCAAACGAAAACCGCTGCAAACAATCATCAAGCTCGCCGACGAAGCCGACGAAGAACTAGGTGGCAAACATCATTACCGAAAAATCGACGAAACACTTGCTTGGAAAAAAATAAAACAGCTCGACAAACTCGTCGACCGCCAAATGCATAACGAGCGGCTCGATGACATTGTATAGGCTAGGTGGACACATCCCCTAGCCTATGAAACTGCTTCTGACGTCTTGACATAGGTGAGCGCCTCTGAAAAATCTACGATTAAATCTTCCGCTGCTTCTAACCCAACACTTAAGCGCAACAAGCCGTCGGTAATTCCCCGCTTCTCTCTTTCTTCTTTCGGCATCGCCGCATGCGACATTTTCGCTGGATATGACAAAATCGACTCGACCGCCCCTAAACTGACCGCAAATACCGGAATTTTTACATGCTGCACAAACGTGCGAACTGCTTCTTCATCCGCTAAGTGAAACGACAACACCGCCCCGAACCCAGACGCTTGATATCGGTGAATCGAATGACCTGGATGATCCGAAAGCCCCGGATAATACACAGCCTCAACTTTCGGATGTTTCGCTAAAAATTTGGCGATTTTGAGCGCTGATTGGGCCGATTGCTCAAGGCGGACGTGAAGCGTCTTTAAACCGCGCAACACAAGCCACGCATCTTGCACGCCTAATACCGCCCCGAACGCATTTTGCAGCTTATACAGCCGATCGGCAAGCTCTTTATCCTTTACGACCGCAAGTCCGGCCAATACATCGCTATGCCCAGCTAAAAATTTCGTCGCGCTATGCAACACGACATCGACGCCCAAATCAAGCGGACGCTGCAAGACCGGTGTCATAAACGTGTTGTCTAAAAATGTTAAACAGCCGTTCGCTTTCGCCAGCTTCACAATGCCGTGAATATCAGTAATTTTTAACAGCGGATTCGATGGTGTTTCGACATAAATCACTTTCGTATTCGGGCGAATATGCGAAGCGACTTCATGCAAATCCGTCATATCGACAAACGTGTATTCAATGCCAAAGCGGCTCAATACTTCTGTAATCATCCGGTACGTGCCGCCGTACACGTCTTCGGTCACCAAAACGTGGTCGCCTTTTGACAAAAGCAAAAACGCCGTGGAAATCGCGGCCATGCCGGAAGAAAAGGCAAAGCCCCGCACTCCTCCTTCCAGTTCGGCAATCGTCTCTTCTAATGCCTCCCGTGTCGGATTGCCGGAGCGGCTGTAATCATATTTTCCGAACTCATCAAAATTGGCTTGATGGAACGTAGACGCATGCTGGATCGGCACGCTGACAGCTCCCGTCTGCTCATCGATTTTCCATTTGTTATGCAATAAATTTGTTTGAAACGAAAACGATTTTTCCATTTCACTACACCTCTTTCATTTTTTCCAAGGCTTGTGACAAATCAGCAATTAAATCTTCGACATGCTCAATGCCGACGGAAAAGCGCAGCAGGCGGTTACAGACACCGTTGGCGATACGAATTTCTTCTGGAATGTCGGCATGGGTTTGCGTCGCCGGATACGTAATAAAGCTTTCCACCCCGCCTAAACTTTCGGCGAATGTAATGAGCTTCAAACTTTGCAAAAAGCGGTTCACCCATCGTTCGTCGCGCACACGAAACGACAGCATTCCGCCTCGCCCTGGATACAATACGTCTGTCACATCTTCATGCGCTGCTAAAAATTCGCTAATCACTTTCGCATTTTCCTCATGCTTTCGCATCCGTAACGCGAGCGTCTTCATCCCACGAATTAGCAGCCATGAGTCAAACGGCGATAGCACTGCTCCAATGGCGTTATGGTATTCAGCCAACCGTTGACACAGTGCTTCTCCCTTAGCGACGACAAGACCCGCTAGCACATCGTTATGACCGCCTAAATATTTCGTCGCGCTATGAATCACAATATCTGCTCCTTGTTCAATCGGACGCTGGATGACCGGCGTATAAAACGTATTGTCAACAATGAGAAGCAATCCGTGCCGCTTGGCAAGCTGAGCCACTTCGCGAATGTCTGTTTCTTGCATAAGCGGGTTCGTCGGCGTTTCAAGAAAAATCGCTTTCGTTTTTTCTGTAATCGATTTCTCCACTAATGATATGTCGAGAAAATCCACATAATGAAATGACAACCCGTACTTTCTCCATCCTTTTTCAAAAAGCCGATATGTACCACCGTAAAGATCGGCGGACACTAAAAACTCATCGCCGCTTTCAAACAGCGCCAATACCGTCTGAATCGCCGCCATGCCCGAGCTAAACGCATACCCTTGGTCTCCGCCTTCAAGTTGGGCAATTGCTTCTTCGACGATTTTTCGTGTTGGATTTCCTGTACGGATATAATCAAACCCTGTCGACTGTCCAATTCCTTCGTGGCGATAAGCCGTTGAAAAATAAACAGGCGGATTAACGGTTCCTGTCACCGTTTCGCTTCGATTGCCAATTTGCGCAAGCAATGTCTCGAAATTTTTCATCATTTCCTCTTCCTTTCCAAAAAATAAAAGCCTTCTAAGAAGAAGGCTTTTTGCTCGAAACAAATACGCTTCTTCTTATCTTCCGAATTGAATCCAATTCGCTGGATTTAGCACCTGGCCGATACCGGCTGGTTGCTGAAGCTTCACAGGGCCAGTCCCTCCGCTTCTCTTGATAAGAATGAATAACTATATAGAATTTTCTGATTTTATATCAATTTACACGATTTTTTTGGAATTTGCAAGCAATTTTTTGTTCTTATCTCTAAGCTAGTGTAAGATGTAGTGTAAGATGCTTTGAACATGCTACAATAATAGACGAATTTTACATCTGGAGGGCAAGCGATGATTATTCAAAAAGGAACTGTGATGGAACAGACAGTGTATAGCCGTGAATTAGGGGAAGATATGCCGCTATTAGTTTATTTGCCAAGCACGTTTTCTCCGCTATATAAGTATTCGGTGTTGATTGCGCAAGACGGAAAAGATTACTTTATGTTTGGTAAAATAGGTCGTGTGGTGGAACAACTAATGGAAGAACGTGCGATTGACCGCACGATTGTCGTTGGCATTCCGTATGCGAATGTGGATGACCGGTATGAAAAATACCATCCAAACGGAACAAAGCATGCCGCTTACGTAAAATTTTTAGCGAATGAACTTGCGCCATTAATCGATCGTGAATTTCCGACATATCAAATGGGTATGGGGCGCTCTTTCATCGGCGATTCGCTCGGTGGAACGGTATCGCTCCTCACAGCGCTTACATATCCACATACGTTTGGAAAAATTGCGATGCAATCGCCATATATCAATGATATGATATTAGAAAAAGTCGAACAGTTTAGCGAACCGCATTTGCTCAAACTGTACCATTCTATCGGCACGGAAGAAACCGCTGTCAAAACAACGGACGGTCGGGTTCGCGATTTTGTCACCCCAAACCGACAGGTGCGCGATCGTTTTCTACAAAAAGGATTTGACTACACGTACGAAGAATTTGCCGGCGATCATACGTGGACATATTGGCAGCCAGATCTCCCGAAGGCGCTTGCTTCGATTCTTGCGTTCTAACGAAAGATCACACTGTCATCCTTTTCAAAATTTTGTTATAATTAAATAATACCGAATAAGGAGGGATTCCGATGAAGTATGGTATTGCTATTTTTCCATCGAAACGAGTACAAGATTTCGCCAATTCGTATCGCAAACGTTACGACAGCCATTATGCGCTCATCCCGCCGCATATTACACTAAAAAGCGCGTTTGAAGCAGATGAACAGCAAATCGACCAAATCGTCCAAGAACTGCAGCGAATCGCAGCGGAAACGGCTGTCATCCCGTTAACCATTACGAAGTTCAGCTCATTTTATCCGTCAAACACTGTTATTTATTTAAAAGTCGAGCCCAACGAAACATTAACGGCACTACATCAAAAATTATATAGCGGCATTTTCACCGACCAACCAGAATTCGCTTTCGTGCCACATATTACAATCGGGCGCGATTTATCCGATGGGGAATATTTTGACGTTTACGGACAACTAAAAATGCAGACCGTCCACTTTTCTGAAACAGCTGACCGATTCCATTTGCTTTATCAGCTTGAAGATGGCGCCTGGACTGTATACGAAACATTCCGGCTTGGAAAGGAAAATGCATAATGAACGTGATGTTTGGAAAAAAAGAGGAGGCGCTTTATGAAGATGCGCTTTATGTGCGCCGACTCGTCTTCGTCGAAGAACAACGCGTTCCGCTCGAAGAAGAAATCGACCAGTTCGAAGGCGAAGCGGTTCATTTTGTGCTTTACGACGAAACGAACCCAATCGGTGCAGGCAGATTTCGTTTATTGGATAAAACAACCGCGAAAATCGAACGAATTTGCGTCTTACCTCACGCAAGAAAAACAGGTGCCGGTCGCCTTTTAATGGAGCACATTGAACAAGTAGCAAAACAACATGGTGCGACAAAAGCAAAACTAAACGCGCAAACTCATGCAGAGCCGTTTTACAAAAAACTCGGCTACGAAACCGTTTCCGACATCTTTTTAGATGCTGGTATTCCACACGTAACGATGATTAAAACGCTTTAGGACCGTGCATACGGTCCTAATTGACTTTCTCTGACTTCTCACTTTTTTCTTTCGCTTCTCCCTTTTCGCAACAGGTGGGGAAAGAATAACGCGGGAAGCGGCTACTACCGAAAATCCTCTCGTTACTCGTTTCATTTTCCTCCCCTTTTTTCTTATTGTATGTTTTGTTATCATTAAGATTGATTGAAATGGAAAAAGGAGTTTTGCAATGGAACGGGCACTATACAAAGGAAAACCTATTCATCTTTCCGTGCTTGCGCGCGAAAAATATGAAGCTGTCTACGAATTATCGTTACGTGGAAAAATAGTTTGTATGCATTGTGGCGAGCCGCTCAAATTATATTTAGGCATCCAAAAAACGCCGCATTTTTATCACAACGAACCGACTGCGTGCTCGTTTTCTCTCACAAACAAGCGGCAGTGGAATATGCCGATCGCCTATGAGCCGCCTGTTCCGTTTCAACAAAAGAAGCGAACAAAAACATACGAAGCAACTGGCTATCTTCGCATCCTTTCGGAGGCAGGGGTTTCCCTTGACGATGCACAGTTACAAGCCGTAACAACGACAGAAGGACCACTGCTTGTGCTTGCCGGCGCTGGAAGCGGCAAAACACGCGTCTTAACGGCGCGAACAGCGTATATGATTGCGGAAAAAGGAATTTCGCCGTCAAGCATGATGCTTGTCACCTTTACGACAAAAGCAGCACAAGAAATGAAAGAGCGCTTGTTGACGTACCCAGCGATGCATCCGACTGCTATTTCCCAGCTTGTGTCCGGCACGTTCCATAGCATCTTTTATCGCATGGTTTCCCACACCGACCGCGAGCGCTGGCATACAAGCCGCCTCTTAAAATGGGATTGGCAACGAGAGCAATTAATTAAAGAGGCAGGGCGCGAAATCGGATTAGATGAGCGGCAATTTGCCTATGACCAAGCGCTCCAACAAATTTCGTATTGGAAAAATACGCGGACAGACGTCGATGACCTTCATCCAACCGAACAATGGAAGGCACAAACCGTCTATTTATACAAACGGTATGAAGAAATGAAACAAGCGCAGCGACTGTTTGACTTTGATGATATGCTCATCGGCTGTTATGACATGCTTTTAGAGCGCCCAGCGCTGCTTACGCGCTATCAAGAGCGATTTCGCTATTTTTTAATCGATGAATTTCAAGACATTAACCAAGTGCAATACGACATTATCAATCTCTTATGTGCGCACACGCGCAACCTTTGTGTCGTCGGAGATGACGACCAAGCAATTTATTCGTTTCGTGGCTCTGACCCATCATTTATTCTTAAGTTTGATAAAAACTACCCAGAAACAAAAATCATTACGCTGACGGAAAACTATCGTTCGTCTCATAGCATCGTTTCGCTTGCAAACACGGTCATTTCCCGCAACCGCTCGAGGCAAAAAAAACAAATGAACGCCCAGTTTTCGGCGGACGAGCTTCCGCTTTTCTTCTTTCCATATGACGAAGAAGAGGAAGCAACAATGGTCGTCGAAGATATAAAAGAACGGCTAGAAAACGGCGCGAATCCCGTTGATTTTGCAATTTTATACCGCACGAACACCGCCTCACGTGCAATATTTGAGCGGCTTGTGCAATCAAAACTCCCGTTTATGCTCGCAAGCGACAGCGAATCGTTTTATGAGCGACGGTTCGTCCGCTATTTACTTGCGTATTTGCGTTTAAGCATAAATCCGAACGATGAAAAAGCGATGAACGATTTACTTGTGTCGCTATTTTTAAAACAAACGATTTTACAAGAACTAAAAGCACTTAGCATTCTCGAAGATTGCTCGCTTGTTAAGGCGCTTGCAAAACTAACCAATATCCAGCCGTTTCAGCGCAAAAAATTAAAGGAAATCGTGCCGCTTTTTAAACAACTTGCGAAATTAAAACCGCTAGAGGCAATCGAATTAGTGGAAACGGAGATGGGCTTTTCCGAATTTCTGAAAAAGCGCGGCAACGACGGAAACATCATCGAACGGGGCGCTGATGACATTCGCGACGTCAAAGTAGCCGCGAAAAAATTTAAAACGGTGCCCGCCTTTCTTCGCCACATCGACGACATGACCGAATCAGCAAAACACGTCAACAAGCACGAACAAGCGATTCAACTTTCAACCATTCATCGCGCCAAAGGGTTAGAATACAAATACGTCTATATTTTAGGAGCGGTAGAAGGAAGTATCCCACATGACTATGCGCTCGAGGCATACCGAAATGGAGATATATTGCCATTAGAAGAAGAGCGTCGCTTATTATACGTCGCCATTACAAGAGCGCGATATGGCGTTTTTTTTTCTGTCCCATCGCAGCGCCGGTTAAAAGCCGCAGCACCGTCCCGCTTTCTAAAAGAATTTATCACAAAGATAAGCGAGGGAGTTCGTAAATAACTCCCCTCGCTTATTTTTTATTAATCATATTGGCAATCGTATTGAAATCAAGTTGTTTGCCGTTTTGAATGATCGTTTGAACAATTTTATCTTCTAATTCTTTCGGCACTTTACGGTTGGCGATTTGTGCGACGCGCTTAATGACGCCGCGAACCGTTTGCTCATCCTTGAAATTCGCATGCTGAAGCGAATTGGCGAGCTCTAAAATATCTTTCATATTCACGCCTGTTTTCTTTTCTACATTCTTAAAAAATTGGTTATCCATCATGTCAACCTCCCTTGTTTTACTAGCGTATGAAAAAAATAACGATCAGTGCATGGAAACAAGAAAAAGTACGAGCTGTTTTCAACGAAACAGCCCGTACCATTTCTTCTTTAACCGACGAACGCAGCACCGACAATAATTAACAAAATAAACAATACAACGATTAACACGAATGTAGAGCCGTAGTAACCGCCATATCCATACCCACCATATCCGTATCCGCAATATCCAAACATTGCTTTGCACCTCCTTGCGCGTTGGTAATGTTATCGTATGCGGAAACAACTCGAACGGTATGGGCGGCTGCTAAGAAAAATAACGGAAAAGTTGTGTGAGCTGCTTTTCTTTTTTTCGAAACCAGCCATCGATGTTCGTCAAGTCACCATTCACTTCTTGCAAAAATTGGTTGTTCACTTTTTCGATTTCTTTCATTTTCTTGTCAAATTCTGTTCCCCATTTTGTGATTCGCTTTAAAAATTGGTCATGTCCTTCTTGCTTTGACTTTGCGACTGCTTCTAACGATTTTTCGAATTGTTTGCTCATCTTGTCACCGCCTTTCTCTTAATGATGTATGCTGAAAGAAGACAACGTGCCAAGGCGGATGAAATATGATAAAGTAAAAACGTACATCGTTGACGAGGAGGGGATAGTTTGAAAGAATTACAAACCGCCGAGCAGTTTCACGAAGCAATCACGTCAGAAAAGCCGGTCATCGTAAAATTTTATACGACGTGGTGTCCTGATTGTGTACGAATGGACATGTTTATCGATGAGATTGTCCGCGAATATTCGCAATACGAGTGGTTGCAAATCAATCGCGACAACGTGCCAGACATTGCTGAGGCGTATCAAGTAATGGGCATTCCGAGCCTACTTGTCTTTCAAAACGGACAAAAAATCGCACACCTTCATAGCGCCAATGCCAAAACTCCAGAAGAAGTGCGAGCGTTTTTACAGTCGATTTCTTAGTCCATGAAAAAACAGCCGATGGTTGCATCGGCTGTTAATAGTCAATGTCTTCAAAATCTTTCGGTTGATGGGTCAGATAGTCGTCTTTGTTGATCCACTCGATCGTTATTTCTTCGTCCGTCGTGTAAGTATGCTTCTCCCCGTCATTTTCCTTCAATGATAACTTCATTTCCTCATCGGTTGTTTTTACTCGTCGATTTTCCATCCACCGTTCCTCCTTTAATGTTTCAATAGTGGAGTGACTTTTTGTATTAAGTCGTTCAACTTTTTCGCATTTTTTTCATACATTTGTTTCGCTTCTTCCGATTGCGTTTCTAACGCAAACAACTCGAAATCAGCTTGCACTTTTTTCATCGCTGCCAACAAAAGCTGTTTTTCTTGTGGCTGTTGCACGTTAAGTTTATCATCGTATAAATCAACCGTAAGCTGCCCATAGCTATCAACTTGCGCTAAAAAGACGTTTTCAACTGTAACCCCTTGTTTATCCAACTCCGTTTTCAGCCAGCCGCGACTTAAGCCCACAGTCGCGAGCGGCTCGTCTAAAATTTTGCCGTCCATCACAACCGTTTGCGGCTCTTTTTCGGACGGAGGATTTGGGAAGACATCCCCGACCACTAACGGCTGTTTTTCTCGTTTTAATAACACATTCAAATCGCCGTTTGGCTCTAATACCGCAAACTCCACATCAGCGACGCGAAAAACATCTTTTTTCCTTAGCTGCTCCATCAGCTCATCGATCGTATATTTTTCCCGCTTTAAATTTTCCTCTAGCACTTTTCCGTTTTTAATAAATACAGTAGAATTGCCCTCGACGAAATCGCGAAACTTTTTATTATGCAACGAAATATACGAAATAAGAACAGGAAATAGCGACCAAATTAAAATACTTGTGATTCCTTCTTGCAAATTAATATCCAAATCGGTCGACATCGTTCCGGCAATATCGCCAACGGTAATGCCGACAATATACTCAAAAAACGATAATTTCGATAGTTGCTTTTTTCCTAAAATCCTTGTAATAACAAAAAGCCCGATTAAAATCGAAACGGAGCGGATTGCTACTTCTAACCAGATCGGCATCGGTCATACCCCTTACTTTCCATGATATTGCGGTTCTTCTCGTTCCAGTTGACTTAGGCGATGCTTCACATCGGCAATCATTTCTTCCGTCAATAGCATCGCTTCATGAAACACTCGCTTCACCTTTTCATCCGTTGACGTAAGGGAAAATTGTTGGAAGCTTGCATATATGCTTTTTAAACTTGCTAAACTTTGTTTCACTTGCGAAGCAACGGTCATTGCTTTCCCTCCTATCCTTTCGGCCGAAATAACAATGCACCAATAAATCCGAACACAATCGCAGCGGAAATACCAGCACTTGTTACTTCAAACATTCCGGTTAACACACCAATAATCCCATGTTTATCCGCTTCTTGTAGCGCCCCGTGAACAAGCGCATTTCCAAAGCTTGTAATTGGAATAGTCGCGCCCGCACCAGCAAAATCAATAAGCGGCTCATATAAACCAAAGCCGTCCAAAATCGCACCAGCCACAACTAAAATCGAAAGCGTATGCGCCGGTGTCAACTTGAACACGTCCATCATGATTTGTCCGATGACGCAAATAATCCCGCCAACGACAAACGCCCAAAAAAACATCCCCATCATCTTTCTTCACCTCCAGCCTCAATCGCCACCGCATGTGCAATGCACGGAATCGTTTCGTTTTGCTGAAACGTCAGTGGCGATAGTAAAGCTCCTGTTGCAACGACGAGCATTCGTTTCCATTCGCCTCGTTTCATCCGGTTCAATAAATGCCCATACACAACCGTTGCAGAACAACCAGCACCGCTCGCTCCTGATAATACTGGCTGATCTTCTCGATAAATAAGCAACCCACAATCTTGATAGCGTTCCTCCTCAAGGGAAAGTCCGTGTTCCCGTAACAAATCAAGCGATACTTGGCGTCCGATTTTCCCCAAATCTCCCGTTACAATTAAGTCGTAATGCGAAATGTCGACTTGCATGTCGCGCAAATGGGCTTCAATCGTATCCACCACAGCAGGCGCCATCGCTCCCCCCATATTAAATGGGTCGCTTAGCCCCATATCGACGACGCGCCCGATGGTCGCTGCCACAACACGCGGCCCTTCTCCCTCGCTGCTCACAAGCGCTGCTCCCGCACCGGTGACGGTCCACTGAGCGGTTGGCGGTTTTTGCCCCCCGTATTCCGTCGGATAACGAAACTGCTTTTCTACCGCTGTATTGTGGCTTGCAGCCCCCGTTAAAACGTAGTTTGCCCCACCGTGATTTACGATAAACGCACTAAGCGCTAACCCTTCCATCGACGTCGAACAAGCGCCAAATACGCCAAGATACGGTGCCCCGATCGTTCGCGCCGCAAAGTTCGATGGCGTCATTTGGTTAATTAAGTCGCCAGCAATCATAAACTGAATATCCTCTTTCGCAATTCCTCCCTTTTCAATTGCTTTAAAAAATGCTTCTTCTAGCAACACTTTATGTGCCTTTTCGTACGATTCCTCCCCAAGCCAAAGGTCTTCATGCAGCAAATCAAAATCATCAGCAATGCGGCCATTCGCTTCAAACGGTCCGCCGACCGTCGCCGTCGCTACGATCACCGGCCTGTTTTTAAACACCCACGTTCGATGCCCTTTTCTCATCCGAGTCCCCCCCATTTCACGGCGATCGTCTTCACTAATGCGACAAGAAAGGCGGCAAACGTTCCGAACAAAATGACGGAGCCAGCAAGTTTAAACATATTCGCGCCAACCCCTAAAACAAATCCTTCCGTCCGGTGTTCAATCGCTGCGGAAATCACCGCATTCCCAAACCCCGTAACCGGCACTGCTGTTCCTGCCCCGGCAAACTGTGCGATTCGGTCATACACGCCAATACCTGTTAAAATCATCGATAAAAACACCATCGTGGCAACCGTTGGATTTCCTGCTGTCTGTTCTGTAAAATCAAAAAAATACATGTAAAAATAGGAAATCGCTTGTCCAATCGCACAAATGATTCCGCCAACGAAAAAGGCGCGAAAGCAATTTTTTGCCACCGGGCGCTTCGTTTCCCGCTTTTTTTCGAATACATGATATTCTTGCTGCACAGGGGTTAAATTTTTTCGTTTCTCGTTTGCCATAGTATCACCTCTTTACGTGCGCTCTTCGGTTAACCGTTTCAGTTCATCAATTTCCCGATTTATTTGCCGTTCGCTCAACCGGTCTTTTTCGATTTTTCCGCGCAATTCATCCGTCTTCCAAAATAGTTTTAAGTCGCTCGAAGTCGTCACCTCATGGTCTGGAAATAAACGTTCGAGTTGTTGCTGAATGTCTTTGGCCATTTGCTTCATGCGAAACCGCGCCATTTGTTTCACTTGGTAAGCAAGCAACAGCTTCTTGTCTGTACTTACTGCGACAGCGTCGCGAATATCGTCACGTTGCTTTATTTGCGCGACCGCTTGTTCCGCGACGAACTGGCGTGTTTCATTCGTTTTCGCTGTTCCGTCCGTGCTTAGTTGAATCATATTTTTCCCTTGCAATGATTGCTTTTTCACCACAGGCTCACGTGCACAACCTATCATTAAACATCCGATTAGGATGATTCCGGCCAATCGTTTCATTGCTATCAACCCATTCTTATGTAGTTTCTGTAAAGGCGGAAAGGTTGGTCATTAACCAACCTGAGTATGCTTATTGTTTATATTGTGGTTCTTCGTTTTCAATTTCTTGCACGCGGGAGTTAATTAAATCAACGATCGCTTGCGTTTGTTGCGCCACTTGTTGATAGATTTGCTTTGCTGCTTTGTTTTCTGTCTGCAAAGCGAATGTTTCAAAACTTGCTTGTGCTGATTTTAATCCCGCTAACGTTTGTTTTACTTGGGATGCAACAGTCATTGTCAAACCCTCCTAATAAAGTGGATTACAATCGTTAGCATGAATCGTTTGCCAAAAAAATATGAATTCCATTTTTAACTAAAAAACTGCCCCTTATAGGAGGCAGCTTTTGGCTTACTCTTTCTTTTCCACTTTATCTAAATAGCCGCGACCGAGCGACGGATTATTTAAAATGCCAGCCATGACTAAAATACTTAGAAACGCATCGTACAGCCGTTCATATTTTCCTAAATCAATATCGACACCAAACGTTTGCAACGCAAGCAAGCCAAACGAACCGATCGCTAACCAAAGGCCGTAATTTTTAAATCGTTCCATGTTCTCACCTCACTTAAATCCATGAAAACGGACGTCTCTCCCTGTCGTTATCGTCAGTTATGTTTTCTTGTATTTCTTCGACGTCTTCTTCATGATCGCGCCGTAGAGAAAACCATGGATCGTGCAAACGCCTTTTCGGGATAATCACGACCTCGTCCGCATGCACGATTAATTTATCGACGTGAATGACACGCGCTTTTTTATGTTCTGACATGTTCACTTCCTCCTTCATTTATAGAAAGGTTTGCATCATTAGACTATGCATGTGTCACGGATATGGTATAGGCTTTTTGCACAAAAAAAGGATTATCCTTTCCGATAATCCTCACGATTCGTTACTTTTTCTGAATCGGCTTTCCACACCCGCAGCCGCCTTTTTTCCCTTTCTCCGCAGACGATGAATATAGAGGATAGGACTTCGTTCCGCTAATCACGATCGGCTTTTTCCCGTTCATCTTTTCTTCCCCTCCATGTGTAAAGTTATCGTTATTGTATGAAGGAAAAAAGCAATTGGTAACGGTCAAGTCCCTAATTCGATACGTGGAAAACAGAGAATGCCTTCTATTCCTCTTCTCCACTGAATGAAAACGGATTAGAAAGCGATGTCAGTTCGTTTCTTTCCTGCTTAACAATGGCGTTTTGCTGTCGCAACGTATGCAAAAACCAGTTTTCCCCGTCTTCTGCACTTCTGTTCGAACGCGATTGCCCCAACTGCTTCTCCAATTCCGATTTTTCCTGCTTGACTTTCTCCAATTCTTCATAACGTTGTTCGCTCAATAAAGCAAGCTCCTTCAACACCACATTTTCCGCCATCACTGCTTCGACTTGTTTCGTTAGCTCTTTTATTTTTGTCTCCGCTTTTTCGAGCGCTTCTTTTAATCGCTCATTCTCAAGCAAAATATCCCCGTCCTCATATGCTTTCGCCTTGTAGCGAGCTAGCTCAGATTGTAAATAAATAATCCGCTGTTTTAACAGAACAATATCTTCTGCCTGTTTCGCTTTCACACATAGTCCCCCTTTACTTCGTTCTACTTACAACAAATTCACTCGCCTAGCTGTTTAGACCAAAAAAATGAAATTTCCGCTTTTGTCACGGCACATTTACCTAACTTTTTCATACTATACAGTAGTCCTAACACCCACATATTTCTGTGGGAAAAATTTTAAACAGGAGGAAAAAGTTATGGGTCACTCTCATCATAAAGAAAAAGTTTGTATTAAGACTCGTAAAGTGTACGACTGGGTTACACGCCAGGTCGATGTGCCGCTCAAAAGTTTTTCGAACAATGAGCTAGAAACAATCTTCCCAAGCGACAAATGCCCACGAAACTGTGAAAGCATTTGCGACTTCTTCACATCGAACGGGATGAATCCACACGACTTTACGATTCGCTGCTTCTTATCTGACGAAGACGGCAACCGCATTGATCCAGTCGTCGACAACGATGCGCTCATTTGCCAAGAAATTATCCAACCAAACGGTCGCCAACCAGTTACCGTCACCCTTCCGTCAGGCGATGAAGTCACGTTGCAAAAAGTAAAAGTACTTGTGAAAGGGCATGTCGTCGTGCAAATTTTAAACGCGAACGGGCAAGTTGTTTGCGAATCGAATGCCATCCCATTTGCTACCGCACAAACATTTATTTTATGCGCACCAGAAGGAACAACACTCGACTGCCATATCTCCTTCTTCGAATGCGACGCAAGCCTTATTTGTACAAACAACTTCTCGCAACTAGATGTTTCAATTACCCTTTGCCTAGAAGTACAAATGGAGGCAGAAGTAAAAATCGAAGTCGAAGCCCGCTTCTGCAAACCACGCGAAGAAATTTTAGAAGCAACGCTTTGCCCAACAGACAAATTCCCACCACAATGCCCGGAAGTATTCCCGAGCCGCTAAACTTTACGAGTTAGGCTGTTGCCAGATTCAACAGCCTTTTTTGTTTTTTCTCATCGGAGGAACGATCCCCACATATATATAGCTGTAAAAGGAGGGGTGCAGATGGGAAAAAAACCCCCAAACGAGCATATTCAGCTGCAACAAAAATTAATTTATTATCGCGCCGAAATTGCCAAATACGAACAGCAAATAAAAACGTTAGAAACAGAACTGCAAAAGGAAAAATTGCGTAACGAATTTTTAGTGGAAAAGCTACACGAAACCCAGTCTGTACATGTAGAAACGTATGAGAAACAAATCGCGCAGCTCGAACAGCAACTACTATCGTACGAAGTTGCTTTAGAAGAAGCAGAGCGGCAAATTCAGCAGTTAAAAAAATGGAAAGTGCCAGAAGAGAAAAAACAAACAATAATGAACGTGCAAGCGTTTTTTGCCTATTCCGTTATTCTTCCTGAAACTTCTGAAGAAGAAACGCTCGTTATTGGTGATTTTTTCGTTCAGAACATCGGAACAGAACCGCTGCAAAACATCGTTGTCTGCCTTCGCGTCCGACCAATGACAGCAGCCGAGTTAAGCGGAAAAATCGCTACATATTCAACGAAAGAAGTGGACGATGCCGAATGGATCTTTGCATATGAAAATTGGCGCGAACGAATGAAAGCAGACGGTGAATATTGGATTAAACCATTTCAGCAAAAACCTCTTTTCCCAAACGAACAACTCCGGCTTGCCAATTTGCACATTCGGTTCAAAAACGCCCCTTCGGTTGTCATTGACGGATTTGTTTATGGAAATGAACTCCCTAACGGCGTCCCTTCGCTAAACCGCATCATCCTCAATAAGTAGCCTCTCCTCATCGACGGAGGAGAGGTTTTTATTATGAGAGTTTTTGTACAATCGTTTCCAAAAACGAAGCACATCCGGCTATCGCTAAAAAAACGATGAATGGTTCAAATACGGCCGGCCATATCGCATACCCCCCGTACAATCCCCCAGCACACCATATTCCTGTGCACCAATAACAGCTTAACAATTCCCCAATCCACTTTCTTATCCCTTCTCCCTTTACAACAAGAAACGTTTCTGTCGTTCCGTCCAGCATCGTTTCCTCCACTATTTCATGAAACGGCTTACGAAGAAACGAGGTAATCGTATCATACACCACTAATCTCGTTAAACGAAAACTTGCTAGCGAAAGCACGAAAAAGAAAAATGGATTGTCCATGTTCTCTCCTCCACCTCCTTTTTCCCCATTATATGTAAACAAGAACGACTAGTTTCCCGTTTTCTCAACCTCGTTAGGCATTTGTCTAAGCCATTTTCCCATTGGTTCATATGATACAGTAGATGTTCTTGATGAAAGGAGTGACTGTCATGTATAGCGTATTTGTGCATACGAAACCGCTGAAGAAAAAATTAACCGCAGCCGACGAAGCGATGATCGCCCAATTACAAACGTTGCAGCCAGGAACAGAAATCAACGTCCATACGAAAAAACAGACGTATTATAACGCTATCTTTCAATCGTTTCATGCAAAAAAAGGGTTGGTTACTTTAGTGACTGATTCATTTTATCCAAATGGAGAAAAACGGATTACCGTTCCCATCGGAATGATTACCTCGCTTGATACACCGTCTTCCGCACAGTCAGACGAAGAAGAGGAATAACGGAAGAACCAGGTATACGCCTGGTTTTTTACGTCTAACGAAAGGAGTGTTTCCATGAACATCGCTATTATCGGAGCAGGATACGTCGGACTGACGACCGCAGCCGTTTTAGCAGAGGTTGGGCATACCGTTTGCTGCGTCGATCAAGATGTGCATAAAATCGAACAGTTAAACAATGGGAATGTGCCCATTTATGAACCTGGCCTGTCTGAACTAATGGAAAAAAATAAATCATCGCTTACCTTTACGACGTCCCTGATAGAAGGAGCAACATTTCCTGTTATTATCATTTGCGTCGGAACACCATCGTTGCCGGACGGAAATACCGATTTGCGCTTCCTTCAGTCGGTTATCGACCAATTAGCTCCACATATTCATTCGCATAAAACGATTATTACAAAAAGCACCGTTCCACCTGGGACAAATGAATGGATCTATGAAACGCTTATCGAAAAAGGAGTTCCACCACATTTATTCCACGTCGTTTCCAATCCGGAGTTTTTACGGGAAGGCTCAGCCATTTCTGATATGTTGCACGCTGATAAAATTGTCGTCGGTCTTCGACGAGACGACGATCAGTCGCTCGAAGTAATGAAAACGATGTATGCCGGCATTTCTGCACCGTACATCGTCACAAGCCTTACAGGCGCGGAAATGATTAAATATGCGTCGAATGCGTTT
Organism: Anoxybacillus amylolyticus; assembly: GCF_001634285.1. Lineage (GTDB taxonomy): Bacteria > Bacillota > Bacilli > Bacillales > Anoxybacillaceae > Anoxybacteroides > Anoxybacteroides amylolyticum. Next base: position 1,128,236 of record NZ_CP015438.1, on the reverse strand, counting down.
TTAGCGATGAAAATCTCGTTTATTAACGAAATTGCCCGCATTTGCGATGCGTTCTCGGTCAACGTCAACGATGTCGCAAAAGGAATCGGCTATGACCCGCGCATCGGTCCTCATTTTTTACAAGCAGGGCTCGGCTACGGAGGGTCGTGTTTTCCGAAAGACGTTCGATCCCTTGAGCAAACGGCTCGATCGAAAAATATTGAACCGCTTCTATTGCAAGCCACTCAGCGCGTCAATGAGTCGCAAATCGATGTTTACCTCCGCAAACTACACGAAACGGTGCATGACTTGCCACGACAAACGATTGCCGTGCTCGGCATCGCCTTTAAACCAAATACCGACGATACACGCGAATCACCAGCCGAACGATTCATCCGCCAACTTAGCAACATTGGCTGCACCATCCGCGCCTATGATCCAAAAGCAACATTAAGTAGCGACATGCCAAACGTCATCCAAACATCCACCGTTATGGAAGCGTTAAACGAAGCGGATGTACTCGTCATCGCGACTGATTGGCCTGAGTTTCAACAACTAGACTGGGAGAAAGTAAAACAACGAATGAACGGTATCCTCGTGTTAGATGCGCGCAATTGTTTGAACCGCAAAAAACTTGAAGAAGCAGGATTACATTATATAGGGGTTGGTGTCGGGTGAAAATTATCGTTACTGGAGCGGCAGGCTTTATCGGCTCACATTTATGTGAAAAATTGCTCCAAGACGAACAGCATACCGTCGTTGGCATTGATGGGTGGATTGGTCCGACCCCTGCCCACATCAAAACACACAACCTTCAAACATTGCTTGCCCATCCTCGCTTTACGTTGATTTCGGAAAATTTATTGACCGCACCGTTACATGAACTACTAAAAGATGCGGATGTGGTCTATCATTTAGCAGGAATGCCAGGCGTACGCACAAGTTGGGGGAGCGATTTCGCAGCGTATGCACTTCATAACATTTCCGTCACTCAACAATTGCTAGAGGCGTGCAAACATACACAAATTCAGCAATTTATTTACGCCTCCACTTCTTCCGTATATGGCGAAAAAGACGGGAAATTGTCTGAAACGCTAGAACCAGTCCCCCTCTCGCCATACGGCATCACGAAACTAACAGGGGAACATTTATGCCGCGTGTATCATACAACGTTTGGTGTCCCAACAGTCATCTTGCGCTATTTTACCGTATACGGCCCGCGGCAGCGGACGGACATGTCGTTTCACCGTTTTATTAATCAGCTATTAAAAAATGAACCGCTCACGATTTTTGGCGATGGCACGCAATCCCGCGACTTCACATATATTTCCGATTGCGTCGACGGCACTGCTTCTGTATTAGGCAATGAAGCAACCATCGGCCAAACAATGAACATCGGCGGCAAAGAAAGAGCTTCCGTCAATGACGTCATCGCATTATTAGAAGAGTTGACAGGGAAAAAAGCGATCCGAAAATATGTAACGTCTGCGATCGGCGAACCGAAACATACATGGGCTGATCTTTCCCGCGCCGAACATTATTTACAATACTGTCCGAAAGTTTCATTAAAAGAAGGACTACTAAGGGAAATCGAGTATATTCGCGACCTTTACCAGGAGGAATACGAGTGAATATCGCCTATATTTGCACAGAAAAGTTACCTTCCCCCGCCGTGAAAGGCGGAGCGATCCAGCTCATGATTGACGGGATCTCTCCTTTTATTGTGAAAACACATCATTTAACGATTTTTTCGATTACCGATCCATCATTGCCTATGAACGAGATGACGAACGGAATTGAATATATACGCTTTCCGAAAGAAACGTACGAACAAGACGTTGCCAATACATTAAGAAATCGGACGTTTGATGTCATCCATGTGTTTAATCGCCCTGCGCGCGTCAGCCAATATAAAGAAGCAGCACAAGAAAGCGCCATTGTATTAAGCTTGCACAACGATATGTTTTCTCCGCTAAAAATAGCAAAAGAAAAAGCAGAGCAAGCATTAAAAGATACATCCATTCTTACTTCCGTCAGCAACTATATTAAACAAACGGTACGAAAACGGTATGACGTGCCAGAGGAAAAAATACGCGTTATTTATTCAGGAGTCGATGGCTCACAATTTATTCCTGTTTGGACAGAAGAAGGGAAACAAACAAGAAACGAAATACGGCAAATGCTTGGGCTTAAAGACGAGAAAGTCATTTTATTTATTGGGAGGTTAAGTAAAACGAAAGGGCCACATGTCCTCCTTCGCGCGATGCGTAAAGTTCTTTCCCGCCATCCAAATGCAGTGCTTGTGATCGCTGGCGGGCGCTGGTTTAGCGAAAATAGCTGGGACGACTATGTCCGCGAATTGCATCGTCTCGCCATTCCATTTGGAAATCACATTCGTTTTACGAACTATGTCCCTGCATGGCAAGTCCCACACCTATTGCTTAGCGCTGACGTCTTCGTTTGCAGTTCTCAATGGCATGAACCGCTCGCGCGCGTTCATTATGAAGCGATGGCTGCCGGCATTCCCATTATTACGACTAACCGCGGCGGCAATGCCGAAATCGTACAACATAAAAAAACTGGATTTGTCATCGACGACTATGCCAATCCTTCTGCCTTTGCAGAGGCGATTCATTATATGCTCGTTCATGAGAGCGAAGCGGAAGCGATGGCTCGCCGCTCGCGCGCAGAAGTAGAAGAAAAATTTCTATTTTCCCACGTCGCCGAACGGCTCATGGCCGTCTACGAAGAAGCGGCAAAAAAAAGATGCCTTTATTAGGCGTCTTTTTTAGCTGATGATAAATCCGCTTCCTGTCTTTCTATCACTCGAACCGCCCTTCTTTTTCTTTTTCGAATCGGAAGTATCTGTATAAGAAGAAGATAAAATAAACGGTTGTCGCTTCTGTTTTGCTGTTTTTTCTTCGTGCTGTTGCGTCGATTCCTTTTCTTTGGCTGTTTTTTTTGCTTGTTTCTCTTCTTTCTTTTCCTTTTTCTTTTCTTTCTTCGCTTGTTTCTCGTCTACTTGTTGATTCGTTTCCTCTTGTTCTAGTATCGCTTCTGTTTGTGCAGCTTCCATTGGCTCGACTTCATCGTCCGTTAGTGCGTCTGCTTGTTCCCACACTTCTAATAGCTCAGAAGCAACCCTCTCCCACGTATAGAGCGAAACCGCTAATCCCCTTCCTTTTTCTCCCATTTTTTTCATCCGTGCCTTATCCGATAATAGCTGAGAAATCGCAGCAACAAAATCGTTCGGGTCTTCTGGATTTTCCACGACTAATCCGTTCTCGTTCGCAAAAATTACTTCGGGATTGCCTCCCCTTGCCGTCGTAACAATCGGAAGCCCTGCTGCCATCGCTTCGTAATGTACGCGGGCTAACGGCTCTTGCCATTGTGAAGTACATACGAACAGGTCAGTTGCTGCAAACCAATTTTGAATTTCATCGGGTGCTACAAACCCCGTGGTCACAACAGGAATGGAAAGGGTTCCTGCTAAGGCGCGAACGTAGGCAACATAATCATTGACTTTATTTTCGCTAAACCATTTACTGCCGATGATGACTAACGCTAAATCTTTATGTTTTTTCACAAGTGCTGGCAACGCTTCTAGCAATTTATCGACTCCTTTATTGCGCGAAAGCCTGCCAGCAAATAAAATAACCGTTTTATTCTCTAGCCCGTGCGCTTTGCGAAGCTCGTTGCGAATTTTTTGCATCTTTTGGTGCATCCCAGGCAAAAACCGCTGGGCATCTACTCCAGAGTAAATCGTGCGAAGTTTAGGGGCTGCTTGCGGATATAGTTCGCGAATCACATTTCCGACATAGTTGCTGATCGTAACAATGCCTGATACAGTGGCAATGACTTCATTCGCTTCTTCTGGCTCAATCTTCTCCGCGTCGAACATATCGTTATGCATACTTAACGTTAGTTTTGCTTGTGGAGCGGCTTGGCGAATCGGTAGTACGAGGCGTGGACGATTAAAAATGTGGATTAAATCAAATGAATGGGACTCAATATAGCGGACAACATGTTCCCGATAAATTTCGAATACTTTTCCAGGAATGCGCACATAACGAATACCCTCGATCGTTTCTTCGTCTGGCAACGACGGGTCGTTCACTCCTAATACGGTTATGTCGTGAAATGACCGCAAATGGGGAAGAATGCTAGAAATATATGTTTGAATTGCTCCGCCTAATATCGGAGGAACGGGGAGTTTTTCCGTACAAACCATTAAAATTTTCATGACTATCCCCTCCCTTTCCAATCGTTTTGGATGTCTTCTAATACCGGCCATTTCGACTGATCGGTGTCAACAATCGTTTGAATAAGCAACTTCGTTTGTTCCCCAAGAAATAATTCCGGCTCATAGACGATTTCTTTTATATTTTTGTAAAATTCATTCGGCATCGCTAAGTCAATGAGCAAAATTTCATATAGCTCTTTCGTAAGGGGATTCGCTTCATCGTATGACTTAATCATTTCTCGCACCCATGTAGTATCCCAACGGTATAAATCAGCCATCGTTCCGCTAATGAGCTTACGTAAGTCACGAATCGGCAAATCAAACGCAACCCCATCTAAATCAATAATCCACATCCCGTCTTTTCCCATCTGTCCGTTTGACCACCCGTAGTCTTGGTGCACAAGCCCCCAATATGCATTGCCAAGTTTACTTAATTCGTCGTAGCTTGATTGATGTAGCCGTTCAAGCCCTCGTTTTGCTTGTTCGGAAAATTCATCAACGACTTCCGATAAAGAAGCGCTTGCGGGCAGTTCGTGATACGCCTTAGCAATATTGCGAAACCACGCCATTTTCGTCATCATTTTTTGGTAGCTTTTTGGCCACTTTCGCACCCTAGAAGCAACTTCCGCCTGTTTTGGCGGCATATAGCCTTTGCTTAAGCGATGAAACTCGCCAAGGGCGTAACAAAGCTGTTTTGCTCCCTCTAAATCTTTCGTAACCGGCGTCAACGGCTCAATCCATTCGGCAACAAACCATAATTTCCCCCCTGCTTCTACATAGTTCTCTCCCGCTTTTGTTTTAATAATTGGCGGCACTCTTGCTCCTTTCTCTTCAACTAAATACTCTTGGGCTCCTAGGCTAAATAAGCTCCTCGTTGGTCTGCGGTGCAATAGTTTTAAACTTTTCGGTCCTTCGTTTGTTTCCATTTTCCAAATGGCTCCGCCTTTGTCTGGCTTTGTAGTAACCACTTGCCGACTTTTTACTAATAAATCGTAGCTCTTTAACACGTCCTCGGCAATTTCTTCAATATAATCAGGTACAAAAAATTCATCGGTCGTTTCATCGACAATCCATGGTTCAATAGTTGTTCGTTCCACCCAATTCCCTCCTTTGAAATAGCACGTCAGGCGTGTTGATTAACCATTACAAACAAATGAACAATACCTAGCTTTTCTTCTTTAGTTAGTTAGCTAAGCTCCGCTTGTCAACTGGACATGATGTCCTCATGCCCTTCTCGAACAATGAGCGCTTTGCGGGCAAATGACGTTTGCCCACCGGCGTTCCTGTTCGAGGAAAGAGGAAGAAAAGATCGTGTCCATCCATATGATTCTATATTTTTTAAGAAAATAATGGATAATAAACACTCATGTGCTGAAATACTACTAACAACATATGATTCTTTTTTCATGATGCATAGACGCCTATCCTAAGAAAGACATTTTTTCTATATCCTAAATCCGTGATAAAAACGCGTGCAAGCTGCCGAGAAAGCGCAATAAATCAACAAATATTTTACTTGTTGCCCTTCACCCAATAGGTGAATATACAAAAATGAGCTAAAACTTTAATATGATCGGATTTCTGGGTACTTATGAGAAGAAGTTGTCACGGATTCAGGTATATGTATAAAAAACTCTGCCAGCTTAACCACTGGCAGAAGCAAAGACTAGAGAATATGGTTAACTTTTCAGCCCAATCAGTGAAACAGATTCTACTTGTTTAAACGGAATTGTAATTTTCTCCCCTTTTTCAATTTGAAATTTAATATGTCCGTTTCGATATTCGGCGATAAAGCCTTCATACTCCCCTTTTTTCGTAACAATTTTGCATTTTGTAGCGAGCTGCTGCGGGAGTTTCACTAAAAATTGCACCTGTTCTTCTAGGGTCATTTCTTGAAACTGTTTCATCCCTCTTGTGCGACTTGCTGTTTTTTTCGTTTGAAATAGCTGTTGCATATATGACGTTTTCGGCTCTAGTTTCGGCTGGACAATATAAAGAAGTGGTTCGTTCGGAACGCTTTGTTTCATCTTTACTCCTCCTCGTCATCGTCTATACCATAATGTATGCATCGACTAGGCAAAAGCGACTCGTTTACGTCATTTGGCAAAAAAATCACCTAACGGAACTTGCCGTTAGGTGATGGTTATTAACGAGCTAAAATGTGATACCCTGAATCGACGTGAATAATTTCACCAGTAATGCCGCGTGATAAGTCGCTAAATAAGAACAGCGCCGCATCCCCAACCTCTTCTTGTGTCGTCGTCCGACGAAGTGGAGCGCGCTCTTCAATTTCTTTTAATATAGAGTTAAAGTCGCTAACCCCTTTCGCAGATAGCGTCCGGATTGGTCCAGCAGAAATAGCGTTGACACGAATACCATATTTCCCTAAATCGTTCGCTAAATATTTCACGCTCGCATCTAAAGACGCCTTTGCAACCCCCATTACGTTATAGTTTTGCACAACCCGCTCGCCGCCAAGATATGTTAACGTGACGATGCTTCCGCCTTCCGTCATTAACTCTTTCGCTGCCCGCGCCACTGCCGTTAGCGAATACGAGCTAATATTGTGTGCTAGTAAAAAGCCGTCACGGCTGACGTTCATGTATTCACCGCTCAAGTCATCTTTGTTGGCAAACGCGATGCAGTGTGCAATCCCATGAATGATGCCGACTTTTTCTTTGATTTCCGCAAAACAACGAACGATTTCTTCATCGTTTGTCACATCGCACGGCAAAACAAGCGTCGTATCATCTTCAAGCGTTTCCACTAATTTTCGTACTTCATCTGCAAATCGCTCTCCTGCATAAGTAAAAATAAGCCGTGCCCCAGCGGCATGAAGGGAGCGAGCAATCCCCCATGCAATGCTTCGTTTATTTGCTACTCCCATTACAACATACGTGCGTCCTTTTAACGATAACGTCATTCGCCTTCCTCCTATATCGTCCACATTTATTATTTGTTATTAGTACCAAGTATTAATTTTATTATAACAAAAAAATGCAAATGGCAAAATAACATTTCTCGACTACCGCCAAAATTTTTCGACTTGATTTTCACCGTTTCCTTTGCAAAAATAATGGAATTGGCTAATATGAATATGTGGAGTTTTTTATAATGGAGTGAAATGAACAATGGAACAAGATAAATTTCCGCAACAAAAGCTAGACTACCATTTACTATTTCTTTTATTTTTAATTGCAGTCGTCAGCGCGATTGCGATTCATAGCGCCCAACCGTCTTTACCGGAAAAATTGCAACACATTAACTTTGTGGCTAAACAACTGCAATGGTATGTTATTGGCGCCGGCGTTATCGCCATCACCATGTTAGTGGATTACGACCGCCTTTTCCATATGGCATGGTATTTATACGGTTTTGGCATGGTGTTACTGCTCGGACTTGAACTAAACGTTCCTGGGACGGTGACGATCAAAGGGGCAACGAGCTGGTATTCCATCCCAGGAGCAGGAAATTTTCAGCCATCCGAATTAATGAAAATTTTTATGATTATTGTCATTAGTCGAATTATCGTGAACCATCGTGAAAAATACCTCGAGCCGACGGTTGAAGACGATTTTAAATTATTAGGAAAAATCGCACTCGCGCTAGCTCCACCACTATTTCTATTAATTCGTCAACCGGACATGGGAATGTCGATGGTGTATATGGCCATTGCCGCTTCGCTCGTACTTGTATCCGGCATTCGTTGGCGCATTATTTTAGGCATTTTATTCAGTGGCGTATTTGCAGCTTCTGTGCTCGTATTTATTTTCTTTCAATTTCCTGACTTTTTTCATAAATATATTTTGAAAGAATATCAGCTCGACCGATTTTACGGTTGGCTAGCGCCATACGAATACTCGAACGAGCAAGGATTCCAGCTTATTCGCTCCCTCTTAGCGATCGGATCAGGAGAGATGTACGGCAAAGGATATAAAAATTTAGATGTCTATTTGCCAGAAGCGCATACCGACTTTATTTTTGGCATTATCGCTGAACAGTTTGGGTTTGTTGGTGCTAGTATTGTCGTTTCGCTCTTTTTCTTGCTCGTCTACCGAATGATTCATATCGCGCTCGAAAGCCATGACGTATATGGCAGCTACTTATGCGCCGGCGTCATCGGCATGATTACGTTTCAAGTGTTCCAAAACGTTGGAATGACGATTGGGTTACTTCCAATAACTGGTCTACCACTTCCGTTTGTTAGCTACGGAGGAAGTTCATTGGCGACGTATATGTTGGCGATTGGTCTCGTCCTAAACGTCCGTTCCCGCACGAAAAAATTTATGTTTTCTTCAGACGAATAAACCGCGTGTTACGGTGACATCGTAAAAAGTAGAAGCAGGTGAGAAAATGAACATTGACATCATCGGTGATATTCACGGCTGTTATGCCGAGTTTGTCGCATTGACGAAAACGCTAGGCTACAAATGGGAAAGCGGCATTCCGATTCACCCAAAAGGTCGGAAACTCGGATTTGTCGGCGATTTAACCGATCGCGGCCCACAGTCGTTGCAAACGATCGAGACTGTTTATTCGCTTGTCGAAAACGAACTGGGTTACTACGTACCTGGAAATCATTGCAATAAGTTGTACCGTTTTTTTCTTGGACGAAACGTGCAAATTACACACGGGCTTGAAACGACGGTGGCAGAATACGAAGCGTTATCGCCAGCAGAACAGGAGGTCATCAAAACAAAATTTATTACGCTTTATGAACAGGCACCATTATATGCACGCCTAGACGATGGAAAGGTCATTATCGCCCATGCCGGCATTCGTCAACAATATATCGGCAGACGTGACAAAAAAGTACAGACGTTCGTCTTGTACGGAGATATTACTGGGGAAACGAATCCGGACGGTACGCCTGTCCGTCGCGATTGGGCGAAACATTACCATGGGATGGCATGGATCGTATACGGTCATACCCCTGTCCAAGCGCCACGGTTTGTCAACCGAACCGTTAATATCGATACAGGTTGTGTCTTCGGTGGCTCGCTAACTGCGCTTCGCTATCCGGAAATGGAGACGGTTTCGATACCTTCATCGATGCCATACGTACCAGAAAAGTTTCAATCATTTGGCGAAAAACGGGCTCACGAATGAGGTGGCCCGTTTACTAATAATTGCATATCCTCAGGAAGCGAACTTTCGAAGCGATATGTTTGGTGATGGAACGGATGATAAAAGGTGAGCACTTTACTATGGAGGGCTTGCCGTGCGATTAACGTGCGGCTCCCTCCATACAAATCGTCCCCCAGTAATGGGTGACCTAAATGCGCGAGATGGACGCGAATTTGATGCGTCCTTCCTGTTTCTAATTCTAACGCCACATGCGTATATGTCTTGAAGCGAGCCAATACGCGAAAATGCGTCACCGCCCGCTGTCCATCTGCGCGAACTTCCCGCTCCATAATGCTGTCTTCTTTTCTCCCGATTGGCGCGTCGATTGTTCCACCTTCTTTATGAATGATGCCTTGACAAATCGCTTCGTACTGCCGCTTTACGTGTCCGCGCTTTTGCCATTCAGTCAATAAATGATGCACATGACGATGTTTCGCAACAAGCACAAGACCTGACGTATCACGGTCAAGCCGTGTGACAATATGAACGGTAGATGATAGTTGCTGGGCATCAAAATGATGTAACAACGCATTGGCTAAAGTCCCATTTCGATGTTCACGTGACGGAATCGTCGCCATATGAGGAGGTTTATTCACCACTAATACGTACTCATCTTCATATATGATTTCTAACGGGAGCGGCTCTGGCTTCATGTCTTCGCTTCGTTCTTCCGGCGGAAAAAACACAGTCAACGTCTCACCTCGCCGCAGAAGATGGCGGACAGTAACTCCTTTTCCATCTACTTCTATCGCTCCACCATGAAACTTAATATCGGTCAATGCCGTCCGAGAAATTTGTTGCTCTTTTAAAAAATCACGGACGAGCTTTCCGTCTTCTTTTTCCCCTATCGTCCATTGCAATGTAAACCGCTTCAACATGTCTGCCATCCTTCTTTTTAGTCTGCGATAAACGAATCGCGCACTCGTTTCCAAAACGGGAACGGACGGAAACGGGCGAAGCGGATTTTTTCGTCTGCGACGCGAAATTGAATCGATTTCACGTCTTTATGAAGCAGCGATAAATGGTCAACAGAAACGTGAAAATCGACTTGATTTACCGGCTTTAACATGCACGTATGGTGCGCCGGAAGAATGAGCGGGGAACCAATCGTCCGGAACACACGATTATTGATTGAGGCCATCTCCGCTACTTGAATCGCCTCTAATGACGGATGCAAAATCGCTCCTCCCAATGCTTTATTATAAGCCGTGCTTCCGGAAGGAGTGGATACACAAAGACCATCGCCACGAAACGTTTCAAACAATTCCCCTTTAATTTCTACATCCATCACTAATGTGCCGCTAACGCTCTTCACCGTACATTCGTTCAGCGCTAGATAGCGCGCCTCTTTTCCGCCGCTTACGTAACGAATAATCACTTCAAGCAACGGGTATTCGACGATTTGATATGGGGTTTTAGCAATCGCAATGACTAACTTTTCAATTTCTTCTGGCACCCAATCAGCATAAAATCCTAAGTGCCCAGTATGCACCCCGACAAACGCCGTCTTGTCCAACCGGCGGCAATAGCGGTGGAACGCATACAATAGCGTTCCATCTCCGCCAACAGAAATGACAATGTCCGGTCCGTCTTCATCGTAAATAAGCCCAAAATCGATTAAGTAGTTTTTTATTTTTTGCATGAGTGAATTAGAAGTGGCGTCCCCTTTGGAAGTAACGGCAAATTTTAATGGTTGTTGTTTCTCCCTCATCTTTCGTCCCCTTTTGCTTCTTGTTTTCGTGAAAAGACTGCTTGCGCCTCTTGAATTTCGAAACGGATTTTCGACATTTCTTCATCTAAAAGATATGCTGCCTCCGCTGCTCGTTGGAGGCGAGCTTTAATATCTTCTGGAAAGCGGCCGCTATATTTATAATTTAAAGAATGTTCAATGGTTGCCCAAAAATTCATCGCTAGCGTACGAATTTGAATTTCCGCTAAAATGTTTTTCTCTCCATCAATCGTTTGCACCGGATAACGAATGACGACATGGTACGAGCGATAACCACTGTCTTTTTTTTGCGTAATATAATCCCGCTCTTCCACGATTTCGAAGTCTTTGCGCCGGCGCAATAGTTCGACGACCGTTTTTATATCATCAACAAATTGGCACATCATACGAATGCCCGCGATATCTTGCATTTTTTCTTCTAGCTGATCAAGCGGGATATTTTTCTTTTGCGCTTTATCAAGAATGCTTGCAATTGGTTTAACTCTTCCCGTCACAAATTCAATTGGGGAATGAAGACCTTGCATTTCAAATTGAGCCCGCATCCCCTTTAATTTTACTTTTAACTCTTCCACTGCCTGTTTATACGGAGCTAAAAATAAATCCCAATGCTTTACCATATTCCCACCACCACCGATTATGTAAGAAACGTCTCTTTTACCGCTTTCTCCATTTCTTCACCGTAGTTCGCATTTCCTGCAATATTGTCAATTAAATACGCAAGCTCTTCGGAAAATCCAATGAGTTCAAGCTCATTCGTTCCAGCTCGTAGCCAGACCGTCAACGGCTCTGTAAGCACTTCTTTTATTTCCTTCCAGCACGGCTGTGGAATGGACACGTACACAAACTCATCGCCCTTCTCTATTATATAAACAAACGCTTGTTCATCTGAATTGACAAGCATGTAGCATTTTGGGACAGCTCCTTCTGTTGAAAATGATGGAATATCACTCACTAACCAAAGCTCATTGCCCCGTTTTTCTGTTCTAGTAATTCGTATCGTTTTTCGCATCGCATAATCTCCTTCCCATCAAACAATCCAGCTTCTATTTTACCATACCCAACCTATGCATAATAAACCATTGCTATTCTATCGGAAACATTTCATAATAAATGTAAGGGAAGGAGTTAGAGCGATGAAACAAGAAGTAGAAATTGAATTTAAAAATATGTTGACAAAAGATGAGTTTTTACGTATGAAGCAAGCGTTTCACATCGACGACGACGCTTTTTTGTATCAAGAAAACCATTATTTTGATACACCAATGTTTTCGTTAAAAGCAAAAGGGGCGGCGTTGCGTATTCGCGTGAAACAAAATACGTGCACGTTGACGTTAAAACAGACGATTGAGGAAGGAGTATTAGAAACACACGAGCCGCTCACAACAGAAGAAGCGCAGTCGTTATTGACAAATTCGGCTACTTTTCCTTTAGGAATAAAAACGATGCTGCAATCGCTCGGTGTAGTGCCGGACACGTTGCGCTATTTCGGAACGCTCGCGACACATCGTGCGCAAATCCCGTATGAAAGTGGTCTGCTTGTGCTTGACCATAGCCTCTATTTGCAAACGGAAGACTATGAAGTTGAATATGAAACGACTGATCGTGTGGGTGGAAAAGCGATATTTGAGCGGTTACTTACTACAATGAATATTCCTATTCGTCCAACGAAAAACAAAATAAAGCGGTTTTATGCGAAAAAATATGAAGCGGAGGGACAACGGTGAACATTCAACAAGTAAAAATGTGGATGGAACTTCAGGCGCTTCGGTCTTTTTCTAATCAGCCGTCACCGCCAAGCCAATGGTTTGAGGAAGGGACGTCTTTCCAAGAGTTATTAACAAAATTTTCACTTTCTTCCATGGAAAAACAAGAAAATCCGAGCATTTCATCAATGCCGTTTGAAGCAGCCTATGGTCCAAACGAACTGAAAGCAGTGCCACTAGCTACAAAATCGCTCGATGACATCATTGAAAAAACAGCCGAAAAATATGATATCGACCCACAGCTTATTAAAGCTGTTATTCGCCATGAGTCCAATTTCCGTACAAACGCTGTTAGTCGCGTAGGCGCTGCAGGCTTAATGCAACTCATGCCAAGCACCGCGAAAATGCTTGGCGTCGCGAATGTGTTTGACCCAGCTCAAAATATTGAAGGCGGAACGAAATATTTACGCCAGTTGCTCGACCGATACGATGGCGATCTAGAACTTGCGCTCGCTGCGTACAATGCCGGGCCAGGAAATGTAGATCGTTACGGAGGAATTCCACCGTTTCGCGAAACAAAAGCGTATGTCGAGAAAATATTAAACACATATTATTCCTAACGCCTCCCTCGACAAGGGAGGTGTTATATTTTCTATATCTATCCAGTCGCCTCGCTTCCGTCGGATGTTTCCTTGTCTTCGCCAAGGACCGTTCTCCGCTTTTCTTTTGTCTAGCTGCGAACTAACATCCTCCTCCGCGTTTGCTTTCTCCGTCGGCGTGCAAAGCACGTCTCGTCAAAAGCTTCCGCTTCCGTCGGATGTTTCCTTGTCTTCGCCAAGGACCGTTCTCCGCTTTTCTTATTAATTCACTTTGTTTGAGATGTGCAAGGTTCGTTGGTACAATAGGAGTACAAGATTTTTCGGCTAAAGGAGTTAGTAAAATGGCAGAACAATGGAAAACACCTTACGAATTAATTGGTGGAGAAGAAATGGTCGCAAAGCTTGTGGAAGCTTTTTATTCCCGCGTTGCGAAGCATCCTGATTTACAACCAATTTTTCCGGATGATTTAACCGAAACTGCAAGAAAACAAAAGCAATTTTTAACCCAATATTTAGGTGGACCGCCGCTTTATACGGAAGAACACGGTCATCCGATGCTACGGGCGAGACATTTGCCATTTGAAATTACTCCGACGCGCGCTAAAGCTTGGCTTTCCTGTATGCGCGAAGCGATGGATGAAGTCGGTCTGGCTGGAAAAGCGCGCGATGAATTGTATCAACGCCTCGTTTTAACCGCCCAACATATGATTAATACTCCAGAACACGACAGAAAGGAGCTTTCGTTTGAATGACAAGATGGCTGGAGGCAATCTAGAAACGTTTGCCTTCCAGCATTGCCATAATGAAAAAAAACCGTTGGAAATTTATTTGTTTATTGATCCACTCTGTCCGGAATGTTGGGCGCTTGAACCAGTCATCAAAAAATTGCTTATTGAATACGGGCGGTTTTTTACATTAAAACATGTATTAAGCGGAACATTAGCGACATTAAATATTCGAAAGAAGCAAAAATTTGAAGCGCTTGCGCATACGTGGGAGCGCACGGCGAGCCGCTCCGGCATGTCTTGCGATGGAAGTTTATGGATTGAAAATCCGATCCCAGCACCATACACAGCCTCGATTGCCATTAAAGCAGCAGAGTTGCAAGGAAAACGCGCCGGCATTCGCTTTTTGCGCAAATTGCAAGAAGTGCTTTTTTTAGAAAAACAAAATATTTCAGAGGTGTCCGTACTCGTCGAATGTGCGAAAAGTGTAGAATTAGATATTGATGAGTTTTTAAAAGATCTCCACTCCAATAGCGCAGCAAAAGCATTCCAATGTGACTTAAAAATTACCGCTGAAATGGATGTCCAAGAAGTACCTACGCTCGTCTTCTTTAACGAAAATATCGAAGAAGAAGGAATAAAAATTTCTGGTTGCTATCCATACAGCATTTACGTCGAACTTATTAACGATATGCTTGGATTTCGTCCTGAACCAGTGCCACCACCTCCGCTGGAATTGTTTTTAAAATACTTTAAGTTCGTTGCTACAAAAGAAATCGCAGTCGTATATGATTTAGATATACAAGAAGTCGAAACAGAAATGAAAAAACTGCAGCTAAAACAGGTCGTCGAAAGAGTTCCGGTAAAATATGGAACATTTTGGAGATACATGGAGTAATCGAACAAAATATGAATAAGTGTTATCGCCAGACAATGACTGCCTATACAAATTGCCAATAAACGAAAAGATCCGACCAAAGTCGGATCTTTTCGTTTTATTGTCATTAAGACAACAAAGGGGATGGGAGAAATTTTTCACGGTCAAACAAAGGGGTATAAGGTTGTTTGTGATTTCATTCACGTAATTATCATATCAACGATTGCTCGTTTTCGCAACCCTTTTGTTCAATTGTTCACGATTTTGTCATAAACTACTTATTCGTGCATGTTTGGATGGTTCATTCTCATACGATGGAATAGAACCATTTTGGAGGGATACGATGAAAACACTTCCGATCATTTTTTGGCTGCTGGCTGTAGTAATTTCCTTTTTTATGAATTTATTAGGGATTATGCATTTATTTCCACTATTTCTAACGATGCCGCTTTTGTTCGTCACAATTTTGTGCACGCTTTGGACGTTGAACAATCGTAACCGTTTTAAAGGATTTCAAAAACGAATGTGGTAGCCCACATTCGTTTTTGCGTTACGATAATAATTGTTCCATTTCTTCTAACTTTTGTGCAAATACGTCGCACGCTTCTTGAATCGGCTGCGCTGTTGTCATATCCACTCCTGCTCTTTTTAACACTTCAATCGGATAATCGGAGCTACCAGCTTTTAAAAACTCAATGTAACGGTCCACCGCTGGCTTTCCTTCTTCTAAAATTTGTTTGCTTAACGCTGTCGCTGCGCTGAATCCTGTCGCATATTGATAAACGTAATAGTTATAGTAGAAATGCGGAATGCGTGCCCACTCTAACCCTATTTCTTCATCTACAACGATGTCGTTGCCGAAATATTTTTTATTCAATTCATAATACATCGATGTCAACGAGTCAGCTGTTAACGCCTCCCCTACTTGCGCTTTTTGATGAATCATATGTTCAAACTCTGCAAACATCGTTTGTCGGAACACCGTACCACGGAAACCTTCTAAATAATGGTTCAATAAATAAAGTCGCTTTTTCTCATCATCGATCGTTTCTAATAAATAGTCATTTAACAGTGCTTCATTGCACGTCGATGCTACTTCCGCAACAAAAATCGAATAGCTGCCGTACGGATATGGCTGTGTTTTTCGCGTATAGTAGCTATGAACCGAATGTCCGAATTCGTGAGCGAGAGTAAATAAATTGTTTACGTTATCTTGCCAGTTCATTAAAATGTATGGGTTCGTTCCGTAAGCTCCTGACGAGTACGCCCCGCTTCGTTTCCCGACGTTCTCCCGAACATCGACCCATCGGTTTTCTAATCCTTCTTTTACGATGTTTATATACTCATTGCCAAGCGGCATAAGCCCTTTTAATAAATAATCTTTCGCTTGCTCATAAGTAATTTCCATTTTTACTTCTTTGACAAGCGGGGCATATAGATCGTACATGTGCAATTCGTCCACACCAAGTACTTTTTTCCGTAATCGGACGTAGCGATGCAACAAATGCAAGTTTTTATTAATCGTTTCCACGAGATTGTCATAGACGCTTTCAGGAATGTTATTGTTGCTTAACGCTGCGTGGCGCGCTGATTCATAACGGCGAACACGGGCAAAAAAGTTATCTTTTTTCACTGCACCGCTTAACGTGCTTGCGAACGTATTTTTATATTTTCCGTACGTTTCATATACCGCCTTAAACGCATCGTGGCGCACGCGGCGGTCTTCGCTTTCAAGGAAACGAAGATAACGGCCATGCGTCACTTCCACTTCATCGCCGTTTTCATCAATAATTGCTGGAAATTTTAAATCAGCGTTATTGAGCATTCCAAACGTATTGCTCGAAGCAGCCATTATTTCTGCTGCTTGTGCCAATAGCGCTTCTTCCTGTGCTGACAGCACGTGTGGACGTTGGCGGTTAATTTCGTCTAACGCATGCTCATAAAGCTTTAATTCTTCTTTTTCTGCAAGGAACGACTGAATTTTTGTTTCGTCAATGGCCAAAATCTCCGGAACGATAAACGCCATTACGCTTGATGCTTCGCTATATAGACCTGTGATGCGGTCGTTTAATCCTTGATAGAACGAATTCGTCGTATCTTGGTCATAGCGCATATGCGCATATGTATATAGTTTTTCAATCCGCATCGATAATTCGTCTTGGTATTGAAGCGCCTCGTAAAGGACGTCGGCCGACTCCCCAAGCCGCCCTTGATAGTCGCATAGCTTTGGAATCATGTTTTTTACTTGTTGAAATTCTTGTTCCCACGCTTCGTCTGTTGGAAAAATATCTTCCAATCGCCACGTTTCTTCGACTGGAATTTCACTGCGCTTCGGCAATGTTTTCACCGTTTTCTTTTCCGTCATACATCGTCCTCCTTCAAACATTATACTGTAGTAGTATTCGCTTTTTTTCGTTATTTTCCTCTCTCAATCATAATGATTTTCTTTTTATACGCTCAAGCAATCGGCGATCTTCAAACAGCGCTTCCTCTATCGTACGAGGGTACGTCCATTCCTTTACGCGACGAATCGCTTTTTTATGCACCCACTGCACATAGCCCAGCTGAGAAAGACAATCAATGTATTCGTAAACCGCCCTCGTATAAGCATATGCTTGAGCGAGCGGAAGATGACGCAAGACAATTTTTTGTTCCCCTATTTTTTCTTTTAGCCATACATACAGAGAAGACAGCGAATAGACGTCATTGCTTTGCAAAAATAATAAGAGATATGTTTGCCAAATAAATGGCGGGGTTTCAAACAAATAGCCGTGTGCAACTGGCCACCCTGCCTCACAAGGAAAAAGTGCTGGCAAGTGACGGGAATAAAAATCCGAACCAATCGCCCGATTCGTCGCCGAAGGGTACATCGTAAACGTAAGCCTCCATTTTTTCTTTTGTGCAAGCCACTCTGTCCAAAATAACGAAGGAAGCTGCACAGACGGAAAATGAAGTAACTCTTGAAAACATAGCTTTTCTAACTTTTCGACAATTGGAACGGAAAACGTGTAGTAGGAGGAGAATGGAATAGGCTGTATAAGCCGAATGAGTTGTTTCGCTTGTGGACAATAGTACAAAATCATCGGTTGGCATGGTGGGGAAATGCTTTGTTGGGCAAACAACCATTGAAAGCGTGAGAGTTTGTAGCGATACATCGCAAGCTTCTGCAAATGATGCGCCCCTAATATCCAAAGCGGCTGAATCCCTCCTTCTTTGTAGGAGGCATTGCGCTTCAAAAATAGCGATTCGCTCAACGTCGAACATTGATACTCAATGGCATACACTCGATCGGCTACGACCGCAAGATCTGGTCGTTGCTGAATGGACGAAAAATACGGCTCTAATTGAACATTTAGCGCTTGATGCTTTAGCCAATGAAATAAATCCGTTTTTCCAGAAAGATGATACGGTGACTCCGCTTCTTGTTCAAACGGACAAGCGCGTTCTTTTTTATGAGCGAAGTGTGGCATTCGTTTTGTGCCAAGTTTTAAAATCACTTCATTTTGACATGCGGGGCAAAAAAACGACTCGGTTTTGCGCAATTGCATCAATTGCTCTTTCGTCCACCCGTCGATAAGCGAAAACGATTGTCCGTTTTTTAATAACGCGACAAGCAAAAGACCACTTCCTTTCCTAGCGAGCAATGTCACTTATTTATTCGCGTACGCACGCTCAAAATCCTTCTCTATAAAAAGAAAACGCCTAAACTAGGCGTTCATAATAACGGCGATAATAGCCGACAGACAGATTCGACGACGCGAATCGAAAACGGCCGTTTTTTAAACGTATCGTAGTCTATTCGCTCGGAATCGCGAAAGTCGTGCAAAAAATCCTCGACGAGTTTTTTTGTACTTTCTGTATGATACAAAAAAGCATTCACTTCAAAATTTAAATGAAAGCTGCGCATATCCATATTTGCCGTCCCAATCGACGCAAGCTCCCCATCGACCACAATGATTTTGCTATGTAAAAATCCTTTGTTGTATTCATAAATGTCAATCCCTGCCTCTAGCAGTTCAGGAAAATAAGAACGAGAAGCATAAAACACAATTTTTTTATCAGGGCGTTTCGGTGCTAAAATTCGAACATCGATTCCGCTTAATGCCGCTACTTTTAGCGCAGTTAAAATATCTTCGTCTGGAATAAAATACGGAGAAGCGATCCAAATCGACTGTTTTGCTGATGTAATCATCGCAAAAAATAAATGCTTAATTACTTCCCATTCTTGATCGGGACCTCCAGCAATTAGCTGCACCCCTCCCCGCTCCCCGCTAAACGTAAGCGTCGGTGACAAATAATTTAGCGTCAATAACGTTTCTCCCGTCATGTAATACCAATCTTGCAAAAAGATGAGCTGCAGCGTACGAACTGCTTCCCCACGAATCCATAAATGCGTATCGCGCCAAAAGCCAAAGTATTCGTTTTTCCCTAAATATTCATCCCCAATGTTCAACCCGCCAACAAAGCCAACCGTCCCATCAACGACAATGATTTTCCGATGATTACGGAAATTGATTTTATTATTTAAAAATGGCAAACGTACAGGGGAAAAAGGAACCATTTCCACTCCCGCCTCGCGTAGCTCTTGAACGTAAACTTTTGACAGCTTCCAGCTCCCGACCGCATCATACAAAAAACGAACGTGTACTCCTTTCTTTGCTTTCGCAATTAAAATGTCTTTTAATCGTTGTCCGACATCATCATGTCGGACGATATAATATTCTAAATGAATATGATGCGTCGCTTTTTCCAATTCGGCAAAAATAGCGGCAAACGTTTCTTCCCCGTTCGTCAATACTTTCGTTTCTGTCGATAGCGATACTGGGCTTTTTCCAAGGCGATGCGCTAGTCGTAATAACGGCTGTTGATGCTCTTTCAATTCGTTCGTTTGCTGAATGGAAGCGCGCTGCCCTTCATATTTTAAAAACATTTGCTCATCAAGCATCGCTTTCTTTTTAAACAGCCGCTGCTTCCGGTAGTTTCGCCCAAACATAATATAAAAGAAAAAGCCGACGAGCGGAAAACTTCCAAGCACCACAAGCCATGTTAACGTTTGAGCAGGTCTTCTATTTTCTAACGAAATAACAAAGGCAATAAAAATAACAGAACATGTGATGAGAAGGCTAAGAAACCCAAGCAACCAGCCTTCCCAATAGCTTTTCGTAAAAAACAAAAAAACACTTAATAGTAGTAAAAAAATAAGTACCTGTAACGTATTTCTCAATGATATTCACCCTACCCTATTCACTGCCTACGATGCATGAAAAAACCGATTTCAACAGCGGAAATCGGTTTTTACTTTAATGGAAAATGGGTTGCTAACGTCGCTAACGCATTTTCATGAATAATCTCTTTTCCATACTCTTCTAATCGATGGATAGTAACTGGCGAATCGTTCCCGAATTCTAACAACATGCAGAGCCAATTGTCCACTTCAGCTTCCGTATACTCTTCGGAAAATTCGACGTATAAGTAGTAGCGTCCTTCAAATAAAAACAACCGATTTCGGATGTGTGAAAAATCTGCACGATGCGCCAAAGCAATAACGTCTTCAATATCTTTAAAAGAAATCGTAAAATGTAAAATACTTTCATCGTCTTCCGGTATCAACTCTTGGTCGCGTTCAATGTGAAAATGTTGGTCAAGAAGTTCTTCAATTCGTTCATCGACCGGAAATTCGCGTAACCGCTCTTCTGGAAGCGGAAGTTCTAACTTGCTCCCGTCTTTTGAAATTTGCGCTTTTGTCACAAGCACTTCAAGCCCTTTGTCAAGTGCTTGCACTTGAATCCAAAGCGGTCCGTCTAGCGAAAAATCCCCTTCGTTATGGACTTCATCCATCATTTCCCAAAATAACTCTTCGCTTCGTTCGCGGTTATACCAAATTTCTTCACGGTCAAATCCGCGTTCCTCTATATCAACGTACGAAATATAAAACTTCACCGTATGCTCATTAATGCGTTCCATTTCCATTGCTATCTCTCCCTTCTGAAAAAATAAGATTGAAGGGACTTTTTTACCCCCGCCAAGGATATACCTTGTACCTCTATTTTATGATAAAACACGCAAGAAGGGAAATAAAAAAACCCCATTTTTAAAAAAATAGTCTGAAAGAAAACATGTCCTACTATACATAGTGATGAAAGAAAAAAGAAATGAGGGACATATATGATAAGCGAATATGTGACATCTATCCTTCTCATCATCGGCATTGATCTCATTCTTGGTGGAGATAACGCAGTCGTCATCGCAATGGCAAGCCGCAATTTACCAGAGCATAAGCGCAATACTGCCATCGTCCTCGGCACCACTCTTGCCATTATAGTACGAATTTTGTTGACTGCTACCGTTGTCATACTGTTGAAAATCCCTTTTTTGCAGTTTGCCGGTGGCTGTTTATTGCTTTGGATTTCGTTTAAATTATTAGTTCAAAAAGAAAATGCCCATGCGCACATTAAGTCGGAAACGTCTCTTTGGAAAGCGGTACAAACGATTGTCGTCGCGGATGTCGTCATGGGATTAGATAACGTGGTCGCCATTGCTGGCGCTGCCAACGGCCATCCGTCGCTTGTCGTATTCGGCTTTCTTGTTTCTGTTCCGATTATCATTTTAGGCAGTAAATTCATTCTTTATTCCATGGAGCGGTATCCTTTTCTTCTTTATATCGGAGCGGCGCTGTTAGCCTACACCGCTGGAAAAATGTTAACCGCAGAAGAACGGATGCAATTTTTGTACGATAATATCCCTCTTGTCCGTCCTTTTCTCCCGTTTCTTACAGCTTTACTCATTGTCTTGTTCGGGGGAGCGGCAAAAAAACGACATCGTTTCACGTAAGTAGAGAAAAAACTTCTACATGGGATTCCATGTAGAAGTTTTTCACTGGTTGACAAGGCGCTGTGCTTCCCGAAGTTGATAAGCGCGCACTTTCCGCGGCAAAAAGCGGCGAATCTCGTCTTCGTTATAGCCGACTTGCAGACGTTTTTCGTCGATTATAATCGGTCTCCGCAAAATGCCCGGATGTTTTTGAATGATCTCATATAAATCTTGAAGTGGCAATGTTTCGAGATTTATATTAAGTTTCTGGAAAATTTTTGAACGAGTCGAAATAATTTCGTCTGTCCCCGTTTCGGTCATACGAAGAATTTCTTTAATTTCTTCAATCGTTAACGGCTCCGCAAAAATATTTCGCTCAACATACGGTATATCGTGCTCTTCTAGCCAGATTTTTGCTTTCCGGCACGATGTGCAGCTAGGGGATGTATACAATTTGACCATCGCTTTCACTCCTTTTAGCAGGATGGCTTCTATATTATAATGTACGTGATTACTTTAAAATGACTTTCATGTTGTATATTATACAATAAATCCAATCAAAAAGGTATATTTTTTCAAAATCTTTTCTGGTAACCGCTTCCCTCCGGCTTAAAAATCATCTAAAATAAAAAAAGAAGCAGGTATAGGCAAGATAGGAGGAAGCGCGATATGGGACAATATTTCATTGATTTAGCGATTGTCGGTGTCCTTATTATCGGTATCACAGCATTGATGGGGGTTATTACAAACGGCATTGGCGAAAGCGTATTTGGCGGTTCGAAGCGGACCGAACACGTCAACGAAACAATGAAAACACAGACAGGCTGGCGGCTTGTTGGCGGCAAAAAAAGCTAAACAAATAAAAGACGATGGAAAAATCTCGAGCACTCACCTCGAGATTTTTTTAAAATCAAAATAGTAAAATTAATGAAAATATTTTATAATAACAAAAAAGAGATCTCTCGAAACGAGAGATCAGCTATACATCGCTTTATACTTTTTGTATTCGTCTTCCGAACATAACACAAAATGCCCTGGTGTAATTTCGCGGAATTCAAGCGGTTCGCCTTCTTTATAGTTATGCTGGGACGGATCGTAAACGGTTCGTCTGCGCACCCGTTCTGTTTCTGGATCTGGAAGCGGGATCGCCGACAGCAACGCTTTTGTATATGGGTGGATTGGATTGCGATACAATTCTTCCGCCTCAGCCAATTCAACCATTTTTCCGAAATACATGACACCGATGCGGTCGCTAATGTATTTGACCATGGAAAGGTCGTGGGCAATAAATAAGTAGGTTAACCCTTTTTCTCGCTGCAATTTTTTCATTAAGTTGACGACTTGCGCTTGAATCGATACGTCGAGCGCGGAAATCGGCTCATCGGCAATAATAAATTCCGGCTCTACGGCTAACGCGCGCGCAATCCCGATCCGCTGGCGCTGTCCACCGGAAAACTCGTGCGGATAACGGTTCGCATGTTCGCGGTTCAATCCGACCGTTTCAAGCAGCTCATAGACGCGCTTCATGCGCTCTTCTTTCGTTTTCGCTAGCCCATGAATGTCAATGCCTTCCGCAATAATATCGGCAACAGTCATCCGAGGATTGAGCGAAGCGTACGGGTCTTGGAAAATCATTTGCATTTTCCGCTTCAACTCTTTTAATTCTTGGGACGACTTTTTCGCATGAACGCTCACGCCGTTAAACAACACTTCCCCGTCCGTTGCTTGATATAGCCCGATAATCGTCCGTCCTGTCGTCGACTTTCCGCAGCCAGACTCCCCTACAAGCCCCAGCGTTTCGCCTTTGTAAATATCGAACGTTACACCGTCGACGGCTTTAATCACTTGCCCGTGCCCAACCGGGAAATATTGTTTTAAATTTTTAATTTCAATTAGTTTTTGTTTTTCAGCCATGTTATTCACTCTCCTTTACAATAACTGGTTGTGGATAGTTAGAGGAGAGTTGGCGCAACCGTTTCTTTACTGCTTCAGGCGGCTCTACTTTCGGCGCATCTGGATGAAGCAGCCACGTTGCGGCATAATGTGTATCGGAAATTTTGAACATCGGTGGTTCTAGTTCAAAATCAATTTTCATCGCATATGGATTACGTGGAGCAAACGCATCTCCTTTTGGCGGATTCGTTAAATCCGGCGGTGTTCCAGGGATGGCTGCAAGCTCCGATTTATCATCGCTATCAAGGCTTGGCATCGAAGCAAGTAGTCCCCACGTATACGGGTGTCTCGGATCATAAAAAATTTCATCGACCGTTCCCATTTCGACAATTTTTCCTGCGTACATGACTGCCACACGATCAGCAACGTTTGCAACGACCCCTAAATCATGCGTAATAAAAATGATTGACGTTCCCATTTTTTTCTGTAAATCTTTCATTAATTCTAAAATTTGTGCTTGAATCGTTACGTCCAATGCCGTTGTCGGCTCGTCTGCAATGAGCAATTTCGGATTGGATGCTAACGCCACGGCAATCATCGCCCGCTGCCGCATTCCACCGGAAAATTCATGAGGATATTGATTCACCCTTTTTTCCGGAAACGGAATACCAACAAGGCGCAACAACTCAATTGCCCGTTCTTTCGCAGCTGCCTTGTCCATTTTCAAATGTTTCACTAATACTTCCATAATCTGATGCCCGACTTTCATCGTCGGGTTGAGCGATGTCATCGGATCTTGGAAAATCATCCCGATATCTTTTCCACGAATCGCTTCCATTTCTTTATCTGTTTTTTTCGCTAAATCTTCACCATTAAAAATGATTTTTCCGCTCTTAATTTTTCCTGGTGGTGTTGGAATTAAGCGCATAATCGTTTGTGATGTCACACTTTTTCCGGAACCAGACTCCCCAACAATCGCCAGTGTTTCGCCTTTATTCAAATGAAAGCTGACGCCGCGGACCGCTTGTACTTCTCCCCCATACGTTTGGAAGGATACTTGTAAGTCTTTTACCTCCAATAACTTTTCCATGTCTTCACCCCTTACTTACGCAATCTCGGATCTAATGCATCACGCAACCCGTCACCGACAACGTTAAACGCAAAAATCGTTAAGCAAATGAACGTAGCCGGGAAGAATAGACGCCATGGATAATATTGCAACGCTTGTACCCCTTCAGAAGCCATCGTTCCCCAGCTCGCTAAAGGTTGTGGTACCCCAAGACCTAAGTAGCTTAAAAATGCTTCCGTAAAAATAGCGGATGGAATCGATAATGTCAATGTGACAAGAATTGGTCCCATTGCGTTCGGAATTAAATGTTTAAACATAATTCTTGACGTGTTTGCCCCTAACGTTTGCGCTGCTAACACGTACTCTTGGCTTTTCAACTGCAGCACTTGTCCGCGTACAATCCGCGCCATGTTAATCCAACCGGTAATCGTCATCGCTAAAATCATCGTACCTAACCCTTGCCCTAACACGACCATTAATAAAATAACTAACAGCAAATAAGGAACCGCCCATAAAATATCAGCAATCCGCATCATCACGTCGTCTGTTCTTCCACCGCGGAATCCAGCAATTCCTCCCCAAAGGACACCGATGAATAAATCGATTAACGCTGCCGCTAGCCCGATAAATAACGAAATGCGCGCCCCATACCATGTGCGAGTGAAAATGTCACGACCAAGGTCGTCCGTTCCAAACCAATGTTCTGCTGAAGGTGGTTTGTTTGTATTCATTAAGTCATTTGTCGAGTAATCGTATTTCGTCATATGCGGACCGAAAATCGCCATAAATAATAACAAAGCTAATAATACTAGACCAAACATTGCTAATTTATTTTTGCGAAAACGAATCGAAACGTCTTTCCAAAAGGACAAACTCGGCTTCGAAATTTTTTCCGCCTCACTTAAATCAACCGATGCAGGTTGAAACATTTCTTTTGAAATTTGCTGCATGACTACTCTCCTTTCTTCCCACCGGCTAATTTAATACGTGGATCAATTAAACCATAAGCAATATCCACTAGTAGAACAGAGAACAGGAGCAAAATGCTGTAAAAGACAGTAACTCCCATAATCGTTGTATAGTCACGGTTCGAGATACTCAATACAAACTGGCTACCAAGCCCTGGAATACCGAAGATTTTTTCGATAACGAAGCTTCCTGTCAACACTGCTGCTGATAATGGTCCTAAATAGGTGACGACTGGCAACAGGGCGTTACGAATGGCGTGTTTCACCGTAATTTGTCCTTTCGAAAGCCCTTTTGCTTTCGCAGTACGGATATAGTCATTGCTTAATACTTCAAGCATGCTTGAGCGAGTAAGGCGGGCAATGAATGCCATCGGAGTCGCGGCAAGCGCCAATGCTGGCAATACGGTATGCTGAAGCGATTCCCAACGAGCGACAGGGAACAATCCTAACTTAATCGCTAACACATATTGTAAAAGGGATGCCATTAATAAAGCTTGGGACAGATATGCCGAGAACGGCAAAAATCATAGCCCCATAGTCTTGCCACTTGTTATGATTTAAGGCAGCAATAACCCCTAATAAAATACCGAGGCTAACCGCTAACAATAACGATTCCATTCCAAGGAAAAAGGAAACTGGAAAGCCTTCATTAATTAAATCGTTAACTGTTTGACCTTTATATTTAAATGACGGACCAAAGTCCCACTTTGCAATTGAGGCTAAATAATCAAAATATTGATTATACCAAGGGCGATCAAGTCCATAGTATTCATTTAAGTTTTTTTCAATTTCCGGAGGTAATTTTTTCTCGCCTGAAAATGGTCCCCCGGGTGCGGCTCTCATTAAAAAGAACGTAGCGGTAATAATTAAAAAAAGCGATAGCAAAATCGATAATAACCGTCTTGATATATACCGCAACATATTGAAACACCTCCATTTTTTTGCAAATACTCGATATCGCGAAATGAAGGTATATGGGAAAATCCCCATATACCTTCATCCACCTTCTTATTCAAAATATGCCCATCTGAATTGGACGTCGCCAAGACCAGATACTTCGACACCTTTTAAGTTGTCTTTTTGCACCCAAGTGTTTGTATAGAAGTAAATTGGTGCAACTGGAAGCTCATCCATTAAGATTGCTTCTGCATCTTTTAACATTTGCTTCCGTTTTTCCGGATCTTTTTCTTTTTGCGAGTCAATCAACAATTGTTTGTATTTCGGATTTTCCCAGTTTGTATCGTTGTTGCCGCCTTTTTTGTCACGGAACAATTCCAAGAAGTTGATTGGATCGTTAAAGTCACCTAACCAACCCATCCGGCCAACTTGATAATCGCCAGAATGCAATTTGTCAATATAAACGTTCCATTCAGCGTTTTCAAGTTTTACTTCAATGCCTAAATTTTTCTTCCACATGTCTTGGATCGCTTGAGCGATTTTCGCATGTGCTTCAGATGTGTTAAACGAATATGTGATTGGCGGTAATTGTTTCACATCTTTTAAGCCAAGCTCTTCTAAGCCTTTTTTCAAATATTCTTTTGCTTTTTCCACATCGTTATCTTTGAAGTAACCTTCTTTGTTTTCTGGGAACATTGTTGGTGGCACCGCTGCCATTGCTGGCACCTGTTCCCCTTTTGTAATGTTTTCAACAATTGCTTTTCGATCAATTGCGTACGTGAGCGCCTTACGAATATTTACGTTGTTGAACGGTGCTTTTTCTGTGTTAAATTTTAACCAATACGTACCCGCAATCGGTTGCACATGAAGCTTACCTTCTTGTTTTAATTGCGGAAGCGCATCCGTTGGCAACGTTCCTGTTGGCGAACCTGCCCAGTCTAACTCACCGTTGTTGAACATCGAAAGCTCAGTGTTCGGATCGTTAACCATTGACATAGTGATTTTTGTAAGTTTCACGTTTTTCGCATCCCAATATGTTTCGTTCTTTTCAAGAACGATTTTATTGTTATGCTCCCATGTCACCATTTTGAATGGTCCGTTCGATGTGTAGTCAGGACCAGCGTTTTTGTACCAGTTTGGATTTTTTTGTGCGATTTTGCTATTCACTGGATAGTACGTATAGAACGCTGTTAACTCTAAGAAATAAGGTGTTGGGTTTTCAAGTGTAACTTGCAATGTTTTGTCATCAAGCGCTTTGACGCCAACGTCTTCTGCTTTTGCTTTTCCTTCGTTAAATGCTTGACCGTTTTTGATGTAGTAAAGTTGATAAGCGTATTGCGATTGGTTTTTCGGATCAAGCGCCCATTTCCACGCATACTCAAAGTCTTGCGCAGTGACAGGGTCACCGTTCGTCCATTTTGCATCACGCAATTTGAACGTGTACGTTTTTAAGTCGTCAGAAACTTTGTATTCTTCTGCTGCTGCCAATTCTGGTTTACCGTCTTTAATGACTGTCAACCCTTCAAATGTTTGGCGCAATACAGTACCAGAAGTCGAGTCGTTCGCTAAACCTGGATGTAAAGAGAACGGCTCTGTGTTGATGTTCACGCGCAATTCTTGCGGAACATTGGCTTTTTTCTCGCCGCCTGTTTTTTCACCAGCAGATTCTTTTTTGTTAAATCCGCCGCATGCAGCAAGAAAGACGCTCAGCACTAACATAAGGCTGAACAAAAGTGATAGTCTTTTCTTCAATGGATTTCCCCCCTAAAAAATTTTTTATATGCAAAAGCCCAGCGTCAAAGCGCGGAACTTTTGTTCATAATATGAATACGTTACCAATAAATTATGTATGGTTTTCTCGTCTGATTTATCAGAATATTTTACCTGTGTTTTATTATAAACGTTATTAATATATTTGAAAAGATTTTTTGTCACATTTTTATTTTTTCTGAATTTTATTTTGATTAAAATTGTTTGGTTAACTTTGTTTTTGCAGCTAGTTAGCATTTTATAGCGTTTTTCGATAAATGTAAATGATAAAATTTTACATTTATCAAAATAAAGCGCTTACATCCTCTGTTTTTACTTTAAGTTAAAAAATGATAAATGTGCGGTTCCTTCTTATATTTAGTAATGCATCTCACAAAAATTAATTTTTTAAAAATAATTTTTGAAATAAGATATTTAGGGAAGGAAATTATTAAAAAACACTTTGTCATTCGAAATTTCTCTTCCTTGCATAAACGAGAAGATTGTTTTAAAATGGAAACAAAAAACGATGCGATGAGAAAGAATAGTACATGTTGCGATTGCCTCCAGAGAGCTTGTGGGTGGTGGGAACAAGCGGCTAGCAATATGGAATGGGCTTTTGAGCATCCGGCTGAAGCAAAGTAGGCTTGGACGTTTGCCTTACGTTACAAAGGTACCATCTGCTTGTGTCAGATGGAACGGAGTGATTGCGCGCGTACCGCGCAATAACTAGGGTGGCAACACGGTTCTATCGTCCCTAACATCATGGGAAGATAGAGCCTTTATTATTTTATGACAAAGGAGTGGTTTCATGAAAACAATTTTGTCCGGCATTCAACCAAGTGGAGTGATTACACTCGGTAACTATATTGGTGCAATGCGTCAATTCGTCGAATTACAGCACGAATACAACTGCTATTTTTGCATCGTTGATCAACACGCCATTACCGTGCCGCAAGATCCTCAAGAACTGCGCCAAAACATTCGCCGTTTAGCAGCGCTTTATTTAGCGGTCGGCATCGATCCAGCGAAAGCGACGTTGTTCATTCAATCGGAAGTGCCAGCACACGCACAAGCGGGATGGATTTTTCAGTGCCTCGCTTACATCGGGGAGCTTGAGCGCATGACGCAATTTAAAGATAAATCGGAAGGAAAGGAAGCGGTCAGTGCTGGGCTGTTGACGTATCCGCCGCTCATGGCTGCCGATATTTTGCTATACAATACCGACATCGTCCCAGTTGGTGAAGACCAAAAGCAACATATCGAATTAACGCGCGATTTGGCAGAACGCTTTAATAAGCGATATGGCGATATTTTTACCATTCCAGAAGCGCGCATTCCGAAAATCGGTGCTCGCATCATGTCGCTCTCCGATCCGACAAAAAAAATGAGCAAATCCGATCCGAACCCAAAATCGTTTATTACATTGCTAGATGATGCAAAAACGATCGAAAAGAAAGTGAAAAGCGCCGTCACCGATTCCGAAGGTACGATTCGCTATGACAAAGAAAATAAACCGGGCGTTACTAATTTGTTAAACATTTATTCGATTTTAGCGAATAAGTCGATGGAGCAATTGGAGAAAGAATACGCCGGCAAAGGCTACGGACAATTTAAAGCAGACCTTGCCCAAGTCATCATTGACACGCTCACCCCAATTCAAGAAAAATATTATCACTTAATGGAAAGCGCTACGCTCGATCAAGTGCTCGATGAAGGAGCAGAAAAAGCGAACCGCGTCGCGAATGCGATGTTAAAGAAAATGGAAGATGCCATCGGTCTCGGTCGCAAACGAAAATAAAAAGATGTCCCATCACAGGGGCATCTTTTTACTTTACGTGCGGTTCTTGTTCTATTTCCCATAATTTTTCGAAAAATGGTTGTCCTTTGACGAGCTTCTCGCATAATTGCACGTGCTTTTCCGACCAACCGTGCTTCGTTTCCTCGTATAATTGACACCACGCTTCGTCAAACGACATTTGTTGAATTAATGGATATTTATGAGGCGCCCATTCCGTATACCAATAGCGCACTTCTGCGACATTTTTCGTCGAATAAAGCTGATCTAACGCCATAAATAATAGCTGCTTTAATTGACGCTCTTTGCGTGTTAACCCGCTCATGAGTTCCGGTGCAGGCGATAAAATATGGTATTCTTTTTCATACGGTGGAAGCGGGTACGTTTCTTCTTGTTGTCCCGCAGCCATTTCATAAACGAGTTGCTCTTGTCTTGGAATTAGTCGGCTTTTGCGAATCGGGATGTTATACCCGAGCGTATCTACCGCTAAAATCCCTTTTCCATCGGTCACAACAAATCCGTAGTCTAGCGGAATACGCTCGTGGTTTTTACGGATATATGCTTTTTGATACACACTGTCAAGAAGCGATTGTGGAATTTCCGATAAACTATTTTCAATGTAATGAAATAATGCGGAAGATACTTTTAACAACGGGACTTGATCAAGTAATTCGACTTGATCGTCTTTTCGCCATTCATGAAAGTGACAGACGTTATATCCATTTTCTTCCCCTTCAAACCAATTCACCCAAATATCATGAAGATATAACATAACGATACCCCTCACTTCAAAAACTATTTGTCCATCAGTATAGGCAGAGGGAGCATATTTTATTCCATGACACCCTTTTTTATCCATCATTCTTCTTGAGAGGAGAAAGAAAGGCTTAACCACATAAGAAGGATGCCGATAGGAAAAAAATAACATTCAATTCGTGTGCTAATGAACCGAAAATAGCCAAGCCACCCTCGTTCCATTGTAAGAAGGTTTAAGTAAGCAATCGTGGTGACTCCACCAATGACCGACAGCCCAAAACCGACCAAATAGATAAAAATTCGCATCGTTTTCCTCCATCACCTTGTCCTACTTCTACATATATGTGCAAAAATGGACGGTGATGACGACGTTTTATTCGAAGCTTGTTAATTGAACGATGCGTTCTGATGGCAGTTCGATTAATGATAAGAAACTTTCTTTTTCCAACGCTTGTTGAACGATACGATAACCGACTGCATACCCAAGCATTCGTGGGTACCATCCGCGCCCGTAAAGGAGACGATCATGTAAAGGATGGGAGGAGGCTACGGATTGATGAGGGGAAATATATTTTTTCCAAAACTTTTGCACCTCTTCTCCCGAATAATACGTCGTCCATTTTGCTTCATATGCTTTGCCGACAAATCTTCCAACCGCCTGCTCGGCAAGTCCTTCTAAAATAATGCCGTCAAGCAGTGTATATGTTTTTTTTGGTTGCTTATTTAACCGACAAACGTGGCTATATTCGTGGGTTAAGACAGCGGCAATTTCTTTTGTTTCATGATGCGGCAATAAAAATAAAAAAAGTTTATCGTGGTAAGCAAGCCCGCCTTTGCTGTTAAAATCATGGGCAAACGCCTGATGGTGAGCGTTGGAAGGAAAAATAAAAATGGGGATATCCGGTCCGTTCCAACGTTTGCGCAACTGTTCATATAATGTTTCTACTCGTTCCCATATTTTTTTCTGCTTCATTAACGTTACTGTTTCGTTTCCTTTTTCCGAGGACATTCCGTGATGCGTGAGATGGAGATAAATTCCCCGGGCAGTCGCTTGTTCGAAATACGGAATAAGCCGCTCGCATCGTTTCAACGGATGCTCTTCTATCCATTCATCTGTCCGAACAATCGGCATGCCGTTCCCTCCTTTCCCAACATTGTATGTGAAGAAAGAAAAAGAGGTGAAAAAAGGCGACCTCTTTCCGAGATCGCCCGTTTTGGTTACTCATATTTTTTGAAAATGAGCGTAGCGTTATGGCCGCCGAATCCGAGCGAGTTGCTTAATGCAGCGCGCACTTCTTGCTTGCGCGCGACATTTGGCACATAATCGAGATCGCACTCTGGATCTGGCGTTTCATAGTGAATGGTCGGAGGAATAATGCCGTCAACAATCGATAAAATCGAGAAAATTGCTTCGATAGCTCCTGCTGCTCCAAGCAAATGTCCCGTCATCGATTTTGTGGAGCTTACCGCTAACTTATAAGCGTAGTCGCCAAACACTTCTTTAATCGCCATCGTTTCGTATTTATCATTATAATCTGTACTTGTTCCGTGAGCGTTAATGTAATCGATGTCTTCTGGCTTCATGCCTGCATCCGCCAATGCTTGACGCATCGCCCGCACGCCACCTTCACCGCCTGGAGCAGGCGCTGTAATATGGTACGCATCCCCTGTTGCACCATAGCCAACGATCTCCGCGTAAATGCGTGCTCCTCGCTTTAACGCATGCTCTAGTTCTTCCAATACAAGAATACCAGCGCCTTCTCCCATCACAAAGCCGTCGCGGTTTTTATCAAATGGACGGCTCGCTGTGTTCGGGTCTGGGTTGGTCGATAATGCTGTATTAGCACAAAATCCTGCTAACGCCATTCTTGTAATCGGTGCTTCTGTTCCACCGGTAATCATGACATCCGCATCGCCACGCTCAATGACCTTGAACGCATCGCCAATCGAATTGGCCCCTGTCGCACATGCGGTG
Organism: Anoxybacillus amylolyticus; assembly: GCF_001634285.1. Classification (GTDB taxonomy): domain Bacteria; phylum Bacillota; class Bacilli; order Bacillales; family Anoxybacillaceae; genus Anoxybacteroides; species Anoxybacteroides amylolyticum. The sequence continues at coordinate 1,095,339 of NZ_CP015438.1, read as the reverse complement.
ACCGTACAAGAGTTAATTCCTTTCGCTCCTAATACAATCGACACTTGTCCTGCGGCCATATCTGGAATCATCATCGGCACAAAAAACGGGCTTACGCGCCGATACCCGCGCTGTTGGAAAATTTCAAACTGTTGCTCGAACGTTTCCATTCCCCCGATGCCTGAACCGATCCATACTCCAACTTTCGGAGCATTTTCTTCCGTAATCGTTAAATTAGCATCTTTCACCGCCATCAGCGATGCTGCAACCGCATATTGAGTGAAGCGATCCATTTTCCGCGCTTCTCGCTTATCCATGAACTGCTCTGGATGAAAATCTTTTAATTCCGCTGCTACTTTTGCCGGAAAATCATCTGGATTGACACGTGTCAACGGTCCAACACCATTTTGTCCGGCAACAATATTTTTCCAAGTTGTTTCGACATCATTTCCAAGGGGAGTAACAGCTCCAAGACCTGTCACTACGACTCTTCGTTTTTTCATGTGCTTGCCTCTCTTTCCTTTTTATAATGACTGTTGTCAACGGCCCCATCTTAATGCGATAGCGCCCCATGTTAAGCCGCCACCAAAGCCAACCATAATAATAAGATCGTCATCCTTAATTTTTCCTGCTTCTAATTCTTCCACGATCGAAATAGGAATGGACGCCGCAGAAGTATTGCCATACTTTTTAACGGTTGTTGACATTTTATCCTCCGGTAGTTCTAGTCGCTGTCTTGCTGCTTCGACAATTCGTATATTGGCTTGGTGCGGAATTAAGAAGTCAACATCTTGTTTCGATAAGCCTGCTTTTTCTAGCACGTGAATGCACGACTCACCCATTTGCCGAACGGCAAACTTAAACACTTCTCTACCGTTCATAACGACATATTCTTCATGATATAAGTGTTTTCCTCCTGTTCCATCTGCTCCTAATTCGAACGACAAAATGCCTCTCCCTTCCGAAACAGGTCCCATGACGACCGCCCCTGCCCCGTCACCAAATAGCACTGCTGTATTGCGGTCGCTCCAGTTAACGATTTTTGACAGTTTTTCAACACCTACTACTAATATATACCGGTAAGCGCAAGTGTCAATAAATTGTTTTGCTGTTACCATGCCATAAATAAATCCTGCACAAGCTGCGCTAATATCAAGCGCTGCCGCTTTTGTCGCGCCAAGCCGCTCTTGCAGCATACAAGCAACCGATGGGAATGGGCGGTCTGGGGTGACAGTTGCCACTAAAATCAAGTCGATGTCTGCAGCAGTAATATTTGCATCTTCTAACGCATTACGTGCAGCAAAATATGCCATATCCGATGTATCCATATCATCTGGAGCAATTCTTCGTTCTTCAATTCCAGTACGTGTCCGAATCCATTCGTCTGATGTATCCATCATTTTTTCTAAATCCGCGTTCGTCACGACCCGATCCGGTAAATAGCGACCGACTCCGATAATGCCTGCACCCATACTAAACATCTCCTTTAGGTTTATATAACCAATTACTATTACTTGGTACTAATTTTAATGGAGTTTTTATAAATGTGCAATATAAATCTACTCTATCCCGCGTCCGTCTAATCCATATTTGTCTCATACACATACACTATTGATAAGGAGAAAGGAGGGGAGAGCAATTTGGAAGATGACAAACACATACACGAACAACCAATCGATCGGTTTTCCCGCTTAATGTTTGGCAGTTTTCCGCTACAGGAGCGTACTAAACAACTTTCTTCTTCATCGCAACCACTCGATTTACTTCAGCTAATGCAAGACATCGATACGATTGTCTCCTCGTTTTATCAACTAAAGCCGTTCGTTCGCACGATTTCTTCTTTCATTGACTCGTTAAAAAAATAGCGAAGCCTCCTCTATCGGAAAGACAAACGATAGAGGAGGAGGTTATGGCAATGCATTATGTTGTTCATAAAATTGGTGAATAGACGCTGCAAAGCAATACCGTTTTTCTGGCAAATGATAGACAACGTCAGCAGGAATGTCTTGTTTTCTTGCTTGTTCTTCATATCTTCGGCTATGGAGCGCGGAAGGATACGGGGTAACTCCTGACAGCTGCCATATTTTCATCGGTACTTGCCGCGGTGTTAGCGTGGGGAAAGGAAGGACGTTCTCTACTTCTGTTTCTGGGATTTCATACGCTATCGCAATCTCTTTTACCATGCGTTTATAAAAAAATTTATTTTCTTTCTCATATGCAAGTTGAGCCCTCACATCTAAACATGGATTAAGCAACACAACTGCTCGAATTTTCGTTGGTATATCGGCAAGCAGTTGTAACGCAACGAGCGCACCGATTCCTTCTGCTAATACATATACACGATTGTTTAATATTTCACTTTTCAATACATAGTAGATGAGTTGTTTCGTAAGTCGAACCGCTTTTTTGCTCCCCCAATGCCGACCATATAAATGCGAAGAAAAAACGGTGTATCCATAAGTAAGCAACTCCTCAAGCAACTTTCTTCTTCCGTGATGCTCTAACCAGAAGCTCGTACTATCTGTCACGTAGTGATTCACATCGCCAAGTAATAAAATAGCAAAGCCGTTCGGCCGTTCCGGCAAATGAAGAATGCACCATTGGTCGTCTAGTTGAAAAAAACGTTGCCGAACTGTCATTTGATTTCACCCTTACTTTCTTTAAGAACATAATAATACAGTAAAAGATATGTAAACATGAAAAAATGGCGCGGGTAAATGCCTAAAAAGAAGAACATTTTCGATTTGGACAAATTGTGATAACATATGGGGAGAAGAGGAGAAATGAGGTGAATAGCATGAAATTTTTCTGGACGTTTTTTTGGACGTTTTTACTAGCGCAAATGGCGACGTACGTTATCGGTTCTATGCAAGGAATTTCTTACCAATTTTCAACAGGTGCATTGCTAGGGGTAGCGATGACCGTTTTTGTCATTATCGTCGCTAACGTATTGCCGAACGAACCTGTACATCGCCATCATCATTAAAACAGGAAAGGCTGTCCGTTTAGGATAGCCTTTCCCTGCTTCTAACGGTAATTTTTCCATTTTCGTAATCAATGAAAACAGCGCTGTAGTCTTTGATCTGTCCGGCGATAATTGCTTTCGCAAGCGGTGTTTCGATTTGTTTTTGAATAAATCGCTTTAACGGACGTGCTCCATATACATGGTCAAAGCCAGCAGTGGCAATATATTGTTTTGCCTGCTCCGATAACGTTAGCGAAATATGCCTGTCGGCAAGGCGTGCACTTAGTTCTTTCACAAATTTCTCGACAATTCCTTTCACTTCACTCATCGTGAGCGGTTTAAACAAGACGATATCGTCCACACGGTTTAAAAATTCTGGTCGGAAATGAAGGCGAAGCTGCTGTAACACTTGTTCGCGCGTTTCTTCCTGCATGTTTCCGTCTTCTTTTACACCTTCCAATAGCAGATGTGAACCGATATTAGACGTCATAATAATGACCGTGTTTTTAAAATCGACCATCCGCCCTTGCGAGTCAGTAATTCGGCCGTCATCAAGCACTTGCAATAAAATATTGAACACTTCTGAGTGGGCTTTTTCGATTTCGTCGAGCAAAATAACCGAGTACGGTTTTCGACGTACCGCTTCTGTTAATTGTCCTCCTTCTTCATACCCAACATAACCAGGAGGGGCGCCAATTAAGCGAGAAACTGCGTGTTTTTCCATATATTCCGACATGTCGATGCGAATCAGTTGCTCTTCGCTATCGAACAACGCTTGTGCTAGCGCCTTCGCTAGTTCTGTTTTTCCGACACCGGTCGGTCCTAAAAAGATAAAGGAACCGATCGGGCGGTTCGGGTCTTTAATGCCGGCACGCGCACGCAGCACAGCATCTGCTACGAGTTCAACTGCTTCCTCTTGCCCGATAACGCGCTCATGCAGCAAATCGTGCAACCGCAATAGCTTTTCCCGTTCCCCTTCCACTAGCTTTGTTAGTGGGATGCCTGTCCACCGCGAAACGACTTCGGCAATTTCTTCTTCCGTTACTTCTTCGCGGAGAAGCCGTCCCTCTTCATTAGCCTTATTCATCTCCTGCTCTAGTTGTTTCAATTGTTTTTCGAGTTGCGGAATACGTCCATGGCGCAGCTCAGCTGCTTTATTTAAGTCATATTCGTTTTCTGCTTCTTCCAATTCACGTTTCGCTTTTTCAAGCGCCGCCCGCACGTTATGCACTTGCTGAATTGCTTCTTTTTCTTGCTGCCATTTCGCTTTCATGCTGTTTGCTTTTTCGCGCAAATCTGCCAATTCTTTCGTCAGCGCCGCTAAACGTTGTTGGCTTGCTTCATCCGTTTCTTTCTTCAGCGCTGCTTCTTCGATTTCAAGCTGCATCACGCGGCGCATGACTTCATCTAGTTCAGACGGCATCGAGTCCATTTCCGTGCGGATCATCGCACACGCTTCATCGACAAGGTCAATCGCCTTATCCGGCAAAAAACGTTCAGAAATGTAGCGATCCGATAATGTCGCAGCAGCAACGAGCGCGCGGTCATGAATGTTTACCCCATGGTGAATTTCAAAGCGCTCTTTTAGCCCACGCAAAATCGAAATCGTATCTTCGACGGTCGGTTCTTCGACAAGCACTTGTTGAAAACGCCGTTCCAATGCTGGGTCTTTTTCAATATATTGCCGGTACTCATCGAGCGTTGTTGCTCCGATGCAGCGCAATTCTCCACGAGCAAGCATCGGTTTTAACATATTGCCAGCATCAATAGCACCTTCTGCTTTTCCCGCTCCGACGATTGTATGCAATTCATCAATGAATAAAATAATTTTCCCTTCGCTTTTTTTCACTTCGTTTAATACGGCTTTTAATCGTTCTTCAAATTCACCGCGGAATTTTGCACCCGCAATTAATGCACTCATATCAAGGGCAAAAATCGTTTTATCTTTCAACCCTTCTGGAACATCCTTGCGAACGATGCGCTGAGCAAGCCCTTCGACAATTGCTGTTTTCCCAACCCCTGGCTCTCCAATTAACACCGGGTTGTTTTTCGTTTTGCGCGATAAAATGCGAATGACACGGCGAATTTCGCTGTCGCGGCCAATGACCGGGTCGATTTTTCCCGCTTTTACTTCCGCAACTAAATCACGTCCGTATTTTTTTAACACTTCATATGTTGCTTCCGGAGTCGGTGTCGTCACGCGTTGATTCCCCCTTATTTCTCGCAATACTTCTAATAATGCCGAACGACTAATGTGATATTTTCGCCAGATGGATGAAAGAGTTTTTTCATGGAGAAGTGCCAATAATAGGTGCTCCACCGATATATATTCGTCATGCAGCTGCTTCGCTTCTTGTTCAGCGACTGCGATTAACTGCTGCAAGCGAGGAGACATGTACACTTGATTTGCTCCAGTCACTTCCGGCTTTCTCTTTAGCAACGCCTGAACATCTTCACGAAAAGCATAGACATCGACATCAAGCAATTCCAATACTCGTTTTGCAAGCCCGTCCTCTTGTTGTAACAACGAAAACAATAAATGTTCTATCTCAAGCTGTGGATGATGGTGTTGAACAGCAATTGTCTGGGCAGAAAGAAGTGCCTCTTGCACTTTCTCTGTCATTTTCGTCATGTCCATTTTTTTTCACCACCTTTTTTGACTTTTTTTGACCTTTGATTTTATTATACCACGTTCTTCTAGCAGTGCAAAAGCCATCCCCTTAACGAAGATGGCTTTTGTCTTACGGTTTTCGCATATACGTCCAATGGCGATTATGGTTAGACGTTTCTGGAAACGTATCCCCGGCTTTCAGCTTTAATTTTTTCGGATGTTTCACATTATCGCCGGTTTCGCCAATTTCGATATACACTCCGTTATTCGGTGCTTTATCCCCTGGCTTAAAATGGCGTGGTTGTCCCATCTCGATTCCCCCTTTTCAAAGCTTACTTTTAGCATAACCGTTTCATGCTCCATTCATAACTAAAGGAAAAAAACACCGGGAAAGAATCCGGTGTTTAGGATAATAAAGAAACTAAAATCGCTTTTTGTACATGAAGGCGGTTTCCTGCTTGTTGGAACACATAGGAATGACCGCTGTCGATGACATCTGCCGTTACTTCTTCTCCACGATGAGCAGGCAGGCAATGCAAAAACATGTAATCATCTTTTGCGTATTTCATTAATTGAGAATTCACTTGAAACGGTTGAAAAACAGCAAGCCGTTGTTCACTTTCTTGCTCCTGTCCCATGCTCGTCCATACGTCGGTATAAATGACATCAGCTGCTTGCACTGCTTCTTCCGGCGAATGTGTTACGGTAATCGTTGCGCCTGTTTTGGCCGCCGCTTCCTTTGCTGCGGTGACATACTGTTCTTTCGGCTCATATCCGACTGGACAGGCGACTGCACAATCCATTCCGACTTTCGCTGCTGCAATCATTAACGCATGGGCAACGTTATTGCCGTCACCGACATACGCAAGCTTTATCCCTTTCAGCTGCTTTTTCACTTCATAAATCGTTAATAAGTCTGCAAGTGCTTGGCATGGATGGTCATCATCTGTCAATCCATTAATCACCGGTACGTCAGCGTACTCGGCAAGTTCCTCAATTTTTTGATGCGCAAATGTCCGAATCATAATTGCATCGACGTACTGTGCTAATACTCTTGCCGTATCGGCAATTGTTTCTCCACGTCCTAGCTGCAAGTCGTTGCTGTTTAAGTAAAGGGCATGCCCACCTAACTGGGTCATTCCAACTTCAAACGACACTCTCGTCCGCGTCGACGGTTTTTCAAAAATCATCGCCAACGTTTTTCCAACAAGCGGAGTGTAGCTCTCTCCTGCTTGTTGTTTTTGTTTTAGTTGCTGAGCAATCGCGAGCAACTCATAAATTTGTTCTGACGAAAAATCGATTAATGTCAATACGTCTTTCCCTTTTAAAGAAGAAATTGTTGTATTCATTCGACCACCACTTTCTCTGTTTGTTTTAACCACTCTTGAATCGAGCAAACGGAAAAATCGTTCACTTCTAGTGCAGACAAAAATAATTCGAACGTTTCGATCTCCGTAAACGTTAATAGCTGTTGGGACAACGCAATCATCCGTTGCTTCATACTTCCTTCATTTTTTTTCCAATTTAAAAACGCTAGTGCTTCTTTTCTCTTTGCCCATTCTGTAAACGCAACGCCTTGAACAACCGTCAGCTTTGCCAGTTTCACCCGTTCTAGCAATGGTGCTATTTCATTATTATCGGCATCGACATAAATTTCACATGCTCCTGCTTTTTTCGATAAATAAGAGTGGAACGCTTTTGCTGCTGCTTCTTTTGTTGTTTTTGCAATGCTAATTCCTTCCCCTGTTGATTTCATTTCCGGACCAACAAGTGGGTCGACTTCTGGCAATTTATGCATCGAAAAAACAGGATATTTCAATACAACGTACGGGATGTGCTTTGCTTCGGTTGGCACGTTTAGTTCGTTTAAGCATTTCCCAAGCAATAATTTTGTCGCAATTTGCGCTAACGGGATTCCAGTCATTTTGCTAACAATCGGCACTGTTCGACTCGCACGCGGGTTCACTTCTAACACGTACACTTCTCCGTTGGCGATGACGTATTGAATGTTCATAAGCCCTTTGAATTGAAGTTTTTTCACAATTTTTTCGGCATATTGCTTCATTTTTGCTTGCTCTTCGTCTGTCAACGTTTGTGCTGGTAAAAATGCAAAGCTGTCTCCGGAATGCACTCCTGCTTTTTCCACATGTTCGATGACCGTCGGCAATAAAATCTCCGTTCCGTCTGCCGCTACATCTACTTCTGCTTCTTTGCCACTTAAATAAGCGTCAATTAACACAGGGTACGTGAATAAAAACGGCTGCTCCAGTAGTTGCTCTAACTGTTGTTCATTCTCGACAATAAACATTCCTTTTCCACCAATAACGTACGATGGACGAAGCAATACTGGGTACCCAATCCCCTTTGCTTTTTCCAACAGTTCTTTTTCCTCGTTCGCCACTACTCCTGGAACGTGTGGAATATCGAGTTCTTCTAACAGCTGATAAAAACGGTCGCGGTCTTCGAGCTGGTCAATGACATCATGCGATACCCCAAGAATGGTTACACCTGATTCTTCCAATCCTTTGACTAAGTTAATCGCCGTCTGTCCGCCGAATTGAACAACAACTTTTTCGATTTGCTCAGCTTCAATGACGTTGAGGACATCTTCCAATGTCAACGGTTCAAAATAAAGGCGATCGGCTACCGCAAAATCGGTGCTTACCGTTTCTGGATTGTTGTTAATTAATACGGTTTCGTAACCTTCCGCTTGCAATGCGTACACGCTATGGACCGAACTGTAATCAAATTCAATCCCTTGACCGATTCGAATTGGACCTGCGCCAATAATTAGTACTTTTTCTTTTTCACTTTGCTTACGCTCATCTTCCCCGAAATACGTCGAATAATAATAGTCCGTTTCCGAATGAAATTCGGCGGCGCACGTATCGACCATTTTATACGCAGGAACAATGCCGAGCTGTTTTCGTTTTTCACGTACCCGTTGTTCGCTTACGTTCCATATGTCTGCTAAAAACGCATCCGAAAACCCTTTTTCCTTCAATAACCGCAACGTCGGTTCATCGATGCTCGCTAAATCGGTTGCTTTCGCTTTTTGTTCAAGGGCAATGAGCTGATGAAAACTATTTAAAAAGAAGCGGTCGATTTTCGTTAGCACATGCACCGTTTCGATCGTTTCCCCGCGGCGAAACAGCTCTAAAATCGCAAAAAAGCGGCGATCGTCTTTGTTGAGGAGCAATTCATGTAGTTCCTCGTTCGTTTTTTCTGCTAGTTCTTGTAAAAATAACCCGTTATTTGCTCCTTCAAGGGAATGCACCGCTTTTTGAAAGGCGCGTTCCATATTGCGGTCGATTGCCATCACTTCGCCTGTTGCTTTCATTTGTGTGCCAAGCATCCGATTTCCGTTCGGAAATTTATCGAACGGCAACCGCGGAAATTTGACAACGACGTAATCAAGCGCTGGTTCAAAACTTGCGTATGTGTTTTTTGTGACCGGGTTAAGTAGCTCTGCTAACGTATAGCCAACAGCTAATTTCGCCGCAATGCGCGCAATCGGATATCCCGTTGCTTTCGATGCTAACGCCGAGGAACGACTCACACGCGGGTTGACTTCAATTAAGTAATAATTTTTGCTGACTGGATCAAGCGCAAATTGAATGTTGCACCCACCGATAATACCGAGAGCAGAAATAATTTTCACGGCGGCAGATCGCAACATATGGTATTCTTCATCGGTCAACGTTTGAGATGGGGCAACGACAATCGAATCTCCTGTATGCACACCAACCGGATCGACGTTTTCCATGTTACAAACGGTAATGCACGTATCGGTATGATCGCGCATGACCTCGTACTCGATTTCTTTATATCCTGCCACGCTCCGTTCGATTAAGCATTGCGTAATGGGACTTTCTGTCAACCCTTTTTCGACAAGAGTGACAAACTGCTCCATCGTTTCTGCAATGCCGCCACCACTTCCCCCAAGTGTATAAGCTGGACGGATGATGATCGGAAAACCAATTTTTTCGGCGAACGCCATCGCCGCTTCGATGTTTGTCACAATCTCGCTCTCTGGTACTGGTTCATTCAATTCGTACATGAGAGCGCGAAACGCTTCGCGATCTTCTCCCTTTTTGATTGCTTCAATTGGTGTCCCGAGCAACTTCACCCCGTACTTGCTTAAAATTCCAGTTTCATGTAGCTGAAACGCTAAATTTAATCCTGTCTGTCCGCCAAACGTGGCTAAAAGCCCGTCGGGTCGCTCTTTTGCAATCACTTTTTCGATGCTGTCGACGGTCAATGGTTCAAAATAGACAGCGTCCGCATGAACGTCATCGGTCATGATCGTTGCTGGGTTATTGTTCACTAAAATGACGCGGTATCCTTCCTCTTTTAGCGCTATGCACGCTTGTGTTCCGGAATAATCAAATTCCGCTGCCTGCCCGATGACAATCGGTCCGGAGCCGATAATTAAAATCGAATGCAAAGATGAATCTTTAGGCATATACTTTCGCTCCTTTATTTACCTTCTGCAAAAACTCATCGAAGATTTTCTCCGTGTCGCTTGGTCCTGGATGCGCTTCTGGATGGTATTGCACCGATATAATCGGCTTCTCTCGGTGCATGATTCCTTCGATGGAGCCGTCGTTGACGTTTGTAAACCGAACGATAAATGGCGTATTTGCTAAGCTTTCTTTCTTAACAACGTAGCTATGATTTTGCGACGTCATCAACACTTTCTTCGCAAACGAATCATACACCGGTTGATTGGCCCCGCGATGACCGAAGCGAAGTTTTTCTGTATCCGCTCCATACGCCAGCGCAACAAGCTGATGCCCTAAACAAATTGCTAGCGTCGGATAGCGGTCAATGATTTCCCGAATGACTGGCAATTGGCTTACTAATTGTTTCGGATCTCCTGGGCCGTTCGATAAAACGATGCCGTCTGGCTGCAACGCGACAATCGCAGAAAGCGGTGTATCATAAGGAACGACCGTTATTTTGCAGCCACGAGCTAACAATGACTGCAAAATCGATTTTTTAAACCCGAAGTCAATTAACACAAGATGACGCTCCCCATCTCCATACGTTTCGATTGTTTTTGTCGATACATCACCGACAGGAAAAAGTTGTCCGGTTGAGTCGAACACACACTCTTCACCTAGCGTCAAAACTGCTGGCATCGTTCCTTGCGTTCGAATTTCTTTGACGAGCGCTCTTGTATCGACGTGCGTTAAGAGCGGAATATTCCATTGCGCTAAATATTGTTGCAAGCTATATTTCGCTTCATAATGATATCCTTGCGCACTCGCTTCATAAACGATGACCGCTTGCACGTGCGGACGTTTGCTTTCGAAATCGCGTTCATTAATGCCATAGTTGCCGATAAGCGGATATGTGAAAACAATCATTTGATTTTTATACGAAGGGTCAGTCAGCACTTCTTGGTAACCAGTCATCCCGGTAAAAAACACGACTTCCCCGCTCACTTCACCGTTTGGAAGCGCCGTGGCAAGCTGCCCTGTAAACGTCTTTCCGTTTGCTAAATGAAGATGCGCCTTCATATTCGCCACCTCATCATCGAATTTTTATTAACACGAAAGAATTTTTATACAATCATTTCAATAAAGATACAGCTAGTTTTCATTAGCTGTCAGCAATTCACTCGTTATCACTTGTTTTAGAATCGCCACTGCCTCATCCAGTTCCGCTTGCGTCACAATGAGCGGCGGTAATAAACGAATGACGTTCGGTCCAGCCGTTAATACGAGCAGCCCTTTTTCATGGATCGCCGGAATAAGCTTTGCCACTTCCTCGTGACATTCAATGCCAACGAGCAACCCGAGGCCGCGCACTTCTTTCACAAATTCACTTTCGCTTAGCGCGTTTTGTAATTTTTGTGAAAAATAAGTCCCTTTCTCTTGTACTTCTTGTAAAAATTCCGGCTGAAAAATCACTTCCAACGTTGCTTTTGCTGCTGCCATCGCTAGCGGGTTGCCGCCGAAAGTAGAGCCGTGCACCCCTGCTGTAAACGAGTCGCACAAAAACGCTTTTCCGATCATTGCCCCTACTGGAAAACCGCTCCCTAATCCTTTCGCCACCGTAATAATGTCTGGCTCTACGGCAAAATGTTGATATGCGAACGCTTTTCCTGTCCGTCCAATGCCGGTTTGTACTTCGTCGACGATGAACAATGCACCATACTGTTCGCAAAGTTGCGCAACTTTTTGCAAAAATGAAGCATCTGCTTTTCTAATTCCGCCTTCTCCTTGCACAATTTCTAGCATGACAGCGGCAATTTGCTCATCCATTGCTTTTTCTAACGCCTCTATGTCGTTAAATGGGAGGTGGACAAACTCAGGCAACAGCGGTCCAAATCCTTGATGAATTTTTTCTTGTCCGGTCGCTGCCATTGTCGCAAACGTCCGGCCGTGAAACGATTGCTTAAACGTAATCACTTTATGACGCCCTGTATGTTTCCGCGCTAATTTTAATGCCGCTTCGTTCGCTTCTGCCCCGCTGTTACAGAAAAATACGTAATCGCCACAGCTATTGGCAACGAGCAACTCAGCTACTTCTTCTTGTAATTCGTTTGTAAATAAATTAGATACGTGCCAAACGCGGTTTAATTGCGCCTCTAACGCCGCTTGAACGGCCGGATGGCGATGGCCAAGGTTGCAAACGGCAATGCCGGAAACGAAATCTAAATATTGTTTGCCGTCTTTCGCAACGACTTTTGTTCCTTCCGCCGATTCAATGCTAATGTTCCAACGATTATACGTAGGAAATAATGCTCCCATTAATAGACCCCCACTTCTTTCCGAATGCTCGTTCCATATAATTTTCCATTTGTATAAAATGGAGTTTTTCCGCTGACAATCATCACTTCTCCTAATTTTTCGGACAACGCCGCAACAGCTGCTTTCACTTTCGGAATCATCCCACCTGTAATAACCCCGGCAGCAATCATTCGTTCGATATCGTCGACCGTGGTTTGCTCCACGACGACTCCGTCTTGTAAAATGCCAGGAACATCGGTGACAAATAATAGCTGCTGCGCGTTGAGCGCTTTTGCTACTGCGCCTGCTACTGTGTCGGCGTTAATGTTATACGTTTGTCCTGATTCATCTGCACCGAGTGGTGCAATTACCGGAATGTATCCGTCACGAAGCAGCATTTCTAAAAATGCGCAGTTGACGTTCTTCACTTCTCCAACGTACCCTAACGTATGAAAGTCAATAGCCGCTGCTTCTAAAAGATGTGCGTCCACACCGGAAACACCAACTGCTGGTAATCCGTATTGCTGCAATATTCCAACAAGCTGCTTATTCACTTTTCCTGCTAAAATCATTTCAGCAACTTCCAATACGTCTTTCGTCGTTTTTCGCAACCCGTCAACAAATTCCGTTGGTACGCAAAGTTTTGTTAACATTTGCCCAATTTCTGGACCGCCTCCGTGGACGATGATGATCTTTTTCTTCTGGGCGTATAGTTGCAAGCTTTCAAAAAATGATGGTGATAGTTCGCTTAACACACTGCCGCCGCATTTAATGACAATCGTTTCTTTCACGCCACTCTCCCCTTTATGTGCGATAGCTTGCATTAATTTTGACATAGTCATATGTCAAATCGCATCCCCATGCGATTCCTGTTCCGTTGCCAAGATGAAGATCTACTTCAATCACAATTTCTTCGCTTTGTAAATAAGCGGTCGCTTCTTCTTCCGAAAATGGTTGCGGTTCGCTCATCTTTAGCATCACAATCGGTCCTAGCAAAACATCGACGCAATCTGGATTGACTGTTGCGTCCGCATGGCCAATCGCTCCGATAATCCGTCCCCAGTTCGCATCAGCACCATAAACCGCTGTTTTCACAAGGTTGGAGCCGACGATTTTTTTCGCAATTCGCTTCGCTTCTTCGTCATTAACTGCACCACGGACGCGCACTTCGATAAGCTTCGTCGCCCCTTCTCCGTCTTTGGCAATTTGCTTTGCTAAATCTTCGCATGTTTTCTTGAGCGCTTCATAGAATTTTAACCACTCTGGGTGTTCAGGTGTAAGTTCCTCATTTTCTGCCAGCCCGCTCGCCATCACAACGACCATATCGTTCGTCGATGTTTCGCCATCTACCGTAATTTGGTTAAATGATACATCGGTAATGGAACGGAGCGCTTGCTGCAATGTTTTTGAAGAAATGTTGGCATCGGTCGTAATAAAAGCGAGCATCGTTGCCATGTTTGGATGGATCATTCCTGATCCCTTCGCCGCCCCACCAACCGTCACTGTTTTTCCGTCAATTGTCGTTTGGTAGCAAGCTTGCTTCATCACTGTATCGGTCGTTAAAATGGCGGTTTGAAACGCATACGCCCCTTCTTCAAGTGCAACAGGCGCTAACTGCTGTATTCCTGCCCGAATTTTTTCCATCGGCAAAAACTCCCCGATGACACCCGTCGAAGCAACCGCCACATAATGCGGTGGCAAGCTAAATTGCTGAGCGCACAATTCTCTCATTTCATAAGCATCTTTCAATCCTTTTGCTCCTGTGCACGCATTGGCGCAAGCGCTATTCACAACAATCGCTTGCAGTTTTTGTTCTTTCGCAATACTTTCTTGCGTTACCTTCAATGGCGCTGCTTGAAAGTGGCTTTTCGTGTACACCGCCGCGCACGAAGCAGGCACGTCACAAACAATGACTCCTAAATCTTTTTTTGTATAACGCAATCCAGCGTGCACACCTGTTGCTTTAAACCCTTTTGGTGTGACAACCGTTCCATTCGCAACATAATACACTTCTTGATCTTGCTTCGTTAACATTGTTAATCCCCTTCCTATGGATAAATCGGCGCGAATAACAGCCCGCTCGTTTCGTTCCAACCCATCATGACGTTAAAGTTTTGAATCGCCTGCCCTGCTGCGCCTTTCACTAAATTATCAATGACAGATACGACCGTTACCCGTCCTGTCCGTTCGTCGTAAGCGATACCGATATCGCAATAGTTCGATCCGTACACTTCTTTCGTCGAAGGAAATTGCCCTTGCTTACGAATGCGAACAAATGTTGAATTTTCATAACTTGTTTTATATAAATCTAGCAGCATTTCAATTGACACATCAGTTTTCGCTTTCGCATAAATCGTCGCCATAATGCCACGCGTCATCGGGACAAGATGGGTGCTAAACGTGATCGGTTGCATGTGCTCGTTCCAATCAGTGAGCATTTGCTCAATTTCTGGAATATGTTGATGGGCATTGACTTTATAAATTTTCAGATTTTCATTGACTTCGGAAAAATGGGTGTTTAATGACGCTTGCCGTCCCGCCCCAGATACGCCAGATTTGGCATCAACGATAATCGAGTCTTCTTCCACGAGCCCATTTTGCACAAGCGGTGCCAATCCAAGCAACGTTGCGGTCGGGTAACAACCCGGGTTTGATAAAAGTTTAGCGTTCTTAATTTGTTCCCGATTCCATTCCGTCAGTCCGTATACCGCTCGTTGCAAATACTCGCTTTGCGCCGTTTGCCGTTTGTACCATTTTTCATATACTGTTCGGTCTTTCAACCGGAAATCACCGGATAAATCAATGACTTTTATTCCTTGATTAATCAATGATGGCGCAAGTTCGCTTGACACCCCCGGCGGCGTCGCAAAAAAGACAGCATCACATGTCGAAACAATTTGTTCGATATCAATTTTTTGCAACATCCATTCGTTCTTTTCCCCGACGTGCGGAAAGCTGTCAGAAAGAAGCATCCCGTCTTGTGACGAAGAATAGACGAAACAATTGGTGACATATGGATGGTGTTGCAAAAACCGCAACAATTCAATCCCTCCATACCCCGTTGCGCCAATGATTGCAATATTCATAACGAGCCTCCCCGTTCTCATTCTCTTTCATGTAGTTATCATTATAATACTGCATAAAAATAAAATCAAATGTATATTTAATTATTTTTATTTTATTTCACACATTTCTTTTTATTACTTTAATAATTTTCCAATATACAAATAGGAAAAACAGTAAAAATCTCATTGACTTTCCAGCGGGTTTTCGCTTAAATCAATAATAGATACTACTTTTAGTAGTATTCGTAAAGGTGGTTGAAATATGGAAAATGGAGCAATGGAGCTTCAAGAGCTAGTGAATAAGGCGTATCGCCAGATGGAAATCAAAAAAGGAACGTATTTATTCCGCGAAGGCGAGCAAGCAGAGGAAGTGTATTACATTCAATCAGGGAAAATTCAAGTTAGTAAAATTGCGACAGATGGGCAAGAGCTTTCGTTACGAATATGCAGCAAAGGGGATATTGTCGGAGAGTTGACCCTTTTTACGGAACAAGCAAAGTATTTATTGAACGCGAAAGTGCTCGAAGATGGAATCGTTTCCTGCATTCAGCGAGAAGTGCTCGAAAAAAGTTTGCTAGAAAATAACAAATTGGCGCTTGAATTTATGAAATGGATGAGTGATCATTTTCGGAAAACACAAACAAAATTTCGCGACCTCGTATTACACGGAAAAAAAGGGGCATTATATTCGACGCTCATTCGTATGTGCAATAGCTACGGGGTGATGAAGGAAAACGGCATTCTCATTGATTTACACCTAACAAACCAAGAGCTTGCAAATTTTTGTGGCACCTCCCGCGAAGTTGTCAACCGCTTATTGAAGGATCTCCGCACGAAAGGCATCATTTCCATCAACCGTGGAAAAATTACTGTTCATCATTTAACTTATTTACGAAACGAAATTGACTGTGAAGATTGCCCACCGGAAATATGCAGTATTGATTAACTAACTTAAAGGAGAAGCAGCTGCTTCTCCTTTTACCATGTCAGCAAAACGAGCATCGTTATTCCAAAGTAAACCGCATTAGCAATTTCTAAAACGCCTACTTTGGTTGCGGATACCGATTTTCCATATAAATAAATCGCGCGAACGGCGCTCGGCACATACGCAAGCGCAAACCATGAATACCCGGTCATCATGAGAATAACGATTAATAATAAGTGATATGCCCACGAAGTCCATTTGTAGAGAGAGCTTTTCTTTTCACGAATCATCGTTTTCACATAAAATGTGCTTCCGATAAAAAAGAGAAAACAAAATAGATATAATTCCCACGCCTGCGCTGTTAACGTTCCACGGACAATATAAAAGCTTGCTAACCCGCCGATGCAGAAAGAGGCAATCGCAGCAACATCGTTCGCCAATGCCCGTTCGTCTTTCTTTTTCGCAAAATAAAGGTTAATAAAAAAGAACGGTACCATTGCAATCCCAAAATAAACAAGCCTCCATTGGAAAACGAGCGGAATCAGTAACATGGCGAGCGCGACGAAAAAATACCGATAAAACCAACGCATATATTCTCGTTTCCGTTTCGTTTTCACCGCCATTAAAAACGGATATGTCGCTAAATAAAGCCCTAACCAGCCAAGAAAGAGCGGAATGTGCAACCAAGAAAGACCTCCTGCATATGCGCCTAACAAAAACGGAATGATTAACATTGCCCACGCGCCATGCTGTTTTGGAACAAGCATTCGCCTCTCCCCTTTCATCCGCCGCTGACCGGTGGAATAAAAGCAACGATATCGCCTGCTTGTAGCACTCGGTCATCAGTGGCATATTCTTCGTTTACTGCGACCATGACGTGTTGCAAATCGAATCCATAATCGGATACAAGCTGTTGTTTCAACTCTTTCACCGTCATCGATGAGGCATCTAGTTGGAGCCGCTCTTTTCCGATTGCTTCTTTTAAATAAGCGAAAAATAACAATGTAATCACATAACATCCTCTCCTTCCGGTTTTCCCGTCGGATATGCTTTCGTTTCCAGCTGATTGCCGACCCACTCTGTTCCATCTTCCCAATATTCTTTTTTCCAAATTGGAACAATTTGTTTGATTCGTTCAATCGCATAGCGATTGGCTTCGTACGCGTCTTTTCGATGTGGGGTGGAAACGGCAATCACAACGGCAATATCAGATATTTCCAATCTGCCAATTCGATGTGTAATCGCCACTTCCGCCTCTGGCCACCGCTCTTTTATTTCAGCGCCAATTTGCGCCAACATTTTTTCCGCCATCGAAACATATGCTTCGTATTGCAAAAATAGCGTGCGCTTTCCGTTCGTTAATTCTCTTACCGTACCGATAAACGTTGTGACGGCTCCTGCTTCTTTACGAATCACTTTATGTACTACTTCTTCCATAGAAATCGGTTGGTCGGTAATCGTAAATAAAGTCATCATTTTTTCACCTCGTTCATCAGCCATTGCAAGTATTGGGCTTCGTCGTTCAGCGAAAACACAGGGTACGGTGCCTCTCGCAACGAATCGAGCGACTCCCACGTGATGACCGCTACAATTTTTTCTAAATGGCAAAGTTGCTGCCAATCGCCGCCGTTTCGGACGATCACAATTTTTGGATATCGCTCATATTTATATCCTTCTACAATGACAAAATCAAGCGGAATTAGGGAATAAATGTGTAAAATTTGCGGCAATGTCCATGGGTGAACGACGTATAGCTGTAACATCCCTCCTCCTTCGACAGATGTTGCAATCGCCCCTGCCGCTTGATGCCGGCTCGAATCATTCGCTGCACAAACGTCTGGGTAGCCGCCGTGCCCATGATGTTTAATCGTGCCGACTTTATAGCCTTGTTCAGCCGCTTTTCTTACCCATTTTTCGACTAATGTCGTTTTCCCGCTATTTTTATAGCCAACTACTTGCCAAACGTTCATTGTGCGCTCCCTTCTTCGTTTTCTAATAGCCATACTTCGACAACGTCTCCTTTAGAAAACCCGCGCGTTCCTCCCGGCAGTACCATAAGAGCGTTTGCTTTCGCTAACGACGTGACGATATTCGACTTATCCATCCCAACTGGGACGACATACAACATGCCTTCTTGTGCATATACGTAGCTTCTTACAAAGCGAGTAAACGGGTTTGGCTTGGGGAAATCTACTAGCAGTGTCGCCGCTGTTTTGGATAAATACGGCTTAGTCGAATAAAGCATTGTACGGATGACAGGGCGAACAAACAATTCAAAGCCGACATAGCAGGCGGAAGGATTGCCCGATAGACCAAATAGTAGTTTTCCTTCTTTTTGCGCGACCGTTGTCACGCTTCCAGGACGCATGGCGACTTTATTAAACAACACTTCCGCCCCAAGCCGTTCATAAATGACCGGCAAGTAATCGTAGTCGCCGACGGAAACGCCACCGGTTGTAATCAACATGTCCACTTCTTCCAATACGTTTTCTATTGCCGTAAAACATTGATCGGCATCGTCGACTAATTTCCCGAAATACACCGGAATGCCGCCAGTACGAAGCACTTGCGCTCGAATCATATAGGCATTGCTATTGCGAATTTTGCCTGGGACGAGCGAATCGGAAACGTCTAACAGCTCGCTGCCGGTCGCAAAAATGCCTACCTTTGGCTTTTTGGCCACGCTGACATTTGCGTATCCAAACGTAGCTAACAGCGCTTGAACCCCAGGGTTAATGAACGTTCCTTTCGAGACGAGCATTTCACCTTTTTTTGTGTCTTCTCCTTGAAACGAAATGTTATCCCCTGGGCGAAACGGGCGTTTAATCGACATATATGTTTTCCCATTTCGTTCGTATTCGTTCGCCACTTCAAACATAACGACCGCATCACAGCCGTTTGGAATTTGGGCACCGGTCATAATGCGCACCGCTTGAAACGGAGCGACTTCTTTCTCAGCCACTTGCCCCGCTCCAATCGTTTCAATGACTTCAAATTCGACCGGATGGTCAAGACTTGCAGCAGCAGAGTCGGCAGCACGAATCGCAAACCCATCATACGGTGAACGGTCAAATGGCGGAACATCATGGTCTGCGCACAAGTCTTCCGCTAAATACCTTCCGTACGCTTCTTCTAGCGCTACAAATTCTTTTTCCCCAATTTTCGCAAACTGCATCACTTTTCGTATCGCTTCCATCACTGGAATCGGTGTTCGTTTCTCTATCACAATTATCCCTCACTTACTCATTTACATCTATTGTTTATTGTACCGAAAAACAAGCGAAAAGAGTTGTGACGTCTGTCACATTTTTCTGTGCTGAGAGCAACTGGCACGAATTGTTCAACATCTGTTCAAATGTGTGATGCACGTCACGACTTCATAAATGAAAAACGGCTATGCTTACATTGTAACCGAAAAACTGAGATGGAGGGTTAAAGATGGAAACAATGTTTACAGCACAATCAACCGTTGGTGAAATCGTTGCTATTTTTCCAAAAGCAAGCGACTTGTTTAAAGCGTATAAAATCGACTTTTGCTGCGGCGGAAACCGTCCAGTTGCTGAAGCGCTTGCCGAGAAAAATTTACCAATAGAAGACATTTTACATCAATTGCAAACGATGTACCAACAATCGCTTGAAAAAGTGGAGAAAAATTGGCTCGAGGCTTCCTATACGGAATTAATCGATCATATCGTCCAAAAACACCACCGCTTTTTAATGGAAGAATTGCCACAGCTTAGCCCATACGTGACGAAAGTATTGCGCGTACATGGATCAGAACAGCCACATTTGGTGCAAGTGCATAAGCTGTTCAACGAGTTAAAAACCGAACTAGAACAGCATTTAGTGAAAGAAGAAACGAAAGCATTCCCACTAATTATCCAATTCGAACAACATCCAACAAAAGAAAACGAACAAGCAATGAAAGAAGTCATCGAAGAACTCGTCGCCGAGCACGATACGGCAGGAGATATCATTAAGGAAATTCGCAAAATCACGAACGATTTCACACCGCCTTTCGATGCGTGCGGAACATATCGACTTGTTTACAACCGGCTTGAAGCGTTAGAAGAGGACTTATTCACACATATTCACCTTGAAAACAATATCCTCTTCCCACGTATTCTCGCTAACGCCAAATAAAAGGATCGCCTCCAAGCGATCCTTTTTATCCGCCGATATACGACATTTCGATTTTTTTTCGCAGTTTTGCTGTTTGCTCCGTTCGCTCATCCGAATACCGATCGGTTCGCTTGTTCCACGTGTCAACAATGAGTTGTTTCAATGCTGCCCGATCTTCCCCTTTTCGCAACAGCTGTTTCAACGACACCCCTTCCGTAGCAAACAAGCATGTATAAAGCGTTCCATTAGCAGAAATGCGTGCCCTTGTGCAGCTCTGGCAAAACGATTCCGTCACGGATGAAATAAACCCGACTTCTGTCGTCGTCCCAGCATAGCGATACCGGCTTGCTACTTCGCCAAAATATGCTTTCTCGACTGGCTCTAATGGGTAAATCGCTCGAATCGTTTCATATATTTCTTTTTTCGTGACGACTTGCGATAAGTCCCACGCATTCGACGTTCCGACGTCCATAAACTCAATAAACCGTAACGTAATACCTGCTTCTTTAAAATATTGTGCCATCGGCAAAATTTGCGAATCGTTCCAGCCTTTTTTCACGACCATGTTTACTTTCACTACAAGCCCTGCTTCTTTTGCCGCTGCTATTCCGTTTAAAATTGGTTGAACGCCAACGCCGACACCGTTCATTTTTTTAAACACTTTATCATCGAGCGCATCTAGGCTCACGTTCACTCGCTGCAATCCTGCCTCTTTTAACATCCGAGCCATTTTCACTAAATGAACGCCGTTCGTTGTTAGCGCAATATCCCGTATTCCACGAATCGTTGCCAACCGTTCAATAAACGACGGCAATCCTTTTCTTAACAACGGCTCGCCACCAGTAATCCGAAGCTTTTCAACCCCTAGCTCAGCAAAAACTTCCGCAACAAGCACCATCTCATCTAGCGTTAATAATTCCTCTTCGTTCAAAAAGCGAAAATTAGGGCCAAAAATTTCCGCCGGCATACAGTAGACACAGCGAAAATTGCATTGATCGGTCACAGAAATGCGCAAATCGCGCAACGGACGATTCCATTTGTCAACGATAACCGGCTTTTTTTGGCTCATAGCGCATCCTCTCTTCAGTATAAATTCTCGCATCGTTCTATTCTCTATAGGAAACAACCGTTAATCGCGCTGTGACATCCCTCACACAGCAAAAACGGTATTACGAATAAGTATACCATACCAACCGAAGGAACAACGTCCGAAAACGTTCTACAAAATTTGTGACATTCCTGTGACATTTTTCTCATTCTCTAATCGTGTGTGATATGTATCACATCTAGCCAAAGCGGTCGCTTTTACAATAATAACAGGCGTGTTGATTAACAAATAAAAACCAGGTGACATCGCTCTATTCCTAGCTTTTCTGCCATATGATTCTGTGTTTTTTAGTAAAGTAATGGATAATCAACACTCGTGCTTTCACATGTTTGTTAAAAAAAATGATGCTCGCCAATAATAACAGTTTGAGTGAAAAAAGGAGGAATTATAAAAAAACTGACCCTTGATTCGAGTCAGTTTTTTCGCCATGCTTTTGGAATGTAGACGCAAAACGGTTCACTTTCTAAATAGTCACCTGTGACCGCATATGCCCGTGAGCGCGAACCGCCACACACGTAGCGAAACTCACAGACCCCGCACTTTCCTTTGTATTTGTCTGGGTTGCGCAAGTCTTGAAAAATTGGGGAGTTGCGATAAATTTCCCTGAGCGGTGTTTCTCGCACGTTCCCTGCTTTCACCGGCAACAAACCGCTCGGGTAAACATCGCCAATATGGGAAATAAAAACGAATCCATTGCCATCATTTACTCCTTTTGGCGCACGTCCAAGCCCGTCGACTTGACCTGTGAGCCCCTTCATCAACACATCTTCATAACGAATTTCCCCATTTGTTTGTTTCTGTTCCCGCATTTTTTGCTGCAGCACGACACGGCGGTAATGCTGTCCTGCTGTTGTTTTAATATCAAACGATACGCGCTTACTTGTTTCATATAGCCAGTGGAATACTTTTTCATGCTCGACCGGTGAAATCATGTCCGTTTCTTTTCCGCGTCCCGTCGGCACGAGGAAAAAGACGCTCCAAAGTACGCAGCCGAGCTTTTCCACAAGTGCTACCATTTCGTCTAACACGTGCACGTTGTAGCGGGAAATAACGGTATTAATTTGGATAGGAATACCTAGTTCGTGCAAATATTGAATCGCTTTCATCGTTAAATCAAACGAGCCGCTCGTTCCGCGGAAATGGTCGTGAATTTCAGCCGTCGGTCCGTCCAAACTGAACGCCCAGCGTGCTAACCCCACCTCTTTCGCTTTACGAATCGCCTCTTTCGTCACATTTGGCGTCGCGCTTGGTGTCATCGAGACGCGCAACCCTTTATCAATCGCATATTTTGCGATATCGTACACGTCCGGTCGCATTAACGGATCGCCGCCAGTAAATACAAGCAACGGCTGATCCATGTCATAAATGTCGTCGATTAATTTTTTTCCTTCCTCCAACGTCAGTTCGCGCGGGTCACGGTGATATTGCGCTTCCGCCCGGCAATGAAGGCATTTTAACTGACAAGCTCTCGTCAGTTCCCAAATCACGATAAATGGATTTTGTTGAAAGTCTCGCACAGCTTTCCCCCTCCTTGTTTCCATTGTAAATCATCATGGGAGAAGAAACGTGTGATGTTCATCACAACTCTTTTTCTGTCACAATATCGCCATATTCTGTTGCATAGTTCATGTTGTAAAAAACGCGTGGCTCTTCATAAAAATCCGTATCGTTCACGTAACGAACAGAGCGTTTTTCTAATAACACAAACATCCGATTATTTCCTGCCATCAATAGTTGTTCAATATCATCGATTATTCGACGATGGTAAGCGCCGACAAGAGGTTGAACACGTCCAAAATGAGCAGAAACGACGATATCGAACGAATCATCGATGTAGGAAACCATCTGGCGGATGGTTCGTTCTGTTATGTATGGCATATCGCACGGAAGAACAAATACCCAGTCCGCCTCCGTTTGCTTCATCACAGTATAAATGCCGGCAAGCGGGCCTTGGCCGCGGTATTTTTCCGCATCGACGATTATCTTTTCGTTCGTTTCTTGTTGAAAACGTGCAAGAAGTGTCGGATGGCTGACAATATACAGTTCTTCGACAGACGGGCGTAGCGCTTCAACCGCGCGTTGGAAAAAATACACGCCGTTTTGTTTCGCAAACGCCTTCGGACTGCCAAAACGGCGCGACTCTCCGCCCGCCAAAATCGCCCCAGCCATTCGATTCACCATAATCACCTCATCCATTTTTGTTTCACTTTACCATGTCGTACAAAAAAAGAAAAGGCTCCCGATGAATCGGGAACCTTGTTTTTATTTTTTCCCAATAGCGACACGCCACACGTCCGGGCCTTCTTCTAAATATTCCCACGTAAATTGCCCTTCCCGTTCCATCATAAATTGGTAATGAAGCGGGCGTGGATCATGGTCGTTCGTTAACTCCATCACTTCTCCTGAATTTAAGCTGTCAAATAAACGAAAAATCGCTGGATGTCTGTCTTTCGGTTCATATGCAGGCGCATAAATTTTTGCGGCAAATTGGCTCATAAAACGAACCTCCTTTATAGTATAATGATTTATATACACATCATAACGGCTGGATGTTGTCCATGAAGTGACAGGCGTCACAGTCTGTTATGAAAAATCTCAATACGTTTGAAAGGGGAATAGCCCTTGGAAGAGTTCGTCGGCTTTTGTGCAAAGTGCGGCAAACCGATTCATTGTTTATCCGGCTTTTTAAACGGGGTTGTTAGCGGCGAAAAAGAAACATTATATTGCTTTGAGTGCTATGAGAAAAAAGACATAAAGAAACATTAACGAAGGAGGAAACATCTCCTTCTTTTTTTGAACAAAACAAGCATCGATGAATCCAAGTTTCCAAGCAACGTTTCGCGTCGTGAAAAGCTTGTGGATTCCTTGAATCTGTTCATGAGACATGAACCTCCTTGTGAATGGTCTGGTGATACATCTGTTCGAATCAAGAAATCGGGTTCATGTCTCTTTTTTTGTTCGGTTGTAAATTTATGTTAGCAAATTTGCTCATCTACAGTTTGTAATTGGGAGTGTTAGGAATATGTTTCTCTTGAGCACCTGGCTTTACTTTCACTGGGAATCCATATGCTTCTCGGTAGGGATCCATAGGCACTGATTTCTGCCCATAAGAAGGTAAACTATTACCCGTAACGAAGCCCCTTCGCCCCGGCTCATTCGCTGGTACAGTTCTTCGGCGTTTTTGACCAAACGGTGAAAGCTTAACGCTGTTTCCGCTTGACCGTAGGCCATTCCCTCTCCGGTCATCGCCATGGCGGGAACTCCCACAAACACTCCTTCTCCAGTCGCTGTCAATGATGCACCACCGACTTCGAGAGCTTCAGACCCGCCTGTTTCGATCATCCCCGCAATCGTTGATACCGCATGCCCGGTCATTTTTCCTGATTCATAGAAAAGGTCCGGAACAAAAATCTGGACGCGCGCACTTTGACAGAAATTCTATTATAGCCATGTAACCACATTCGTATGCTTTCTACGATTAACCCCCAAGATATGATTACTACGTTCCCTATGTTTCTGCAAATTAATTTAAATCACTAACATTGCATAAACTTCATTACCTAAATGTCAAGATTTCTGCGTTTCAATAGGGTATGCCAGCACACTAATAAGACGGAATATTCTGTATTCCAAAAAAACAAAAAAGACGGATCACCCCGTGATGATTCTATATGCATATTTTTCCACAACCCCTTACTATATACATGCACTTTAAAGCAATGACTTCTGTATGAACGCCTTTTTCTATGGTTATACTGCTCCTAAATACCCACGTATAAAAGGAGCGGAAATGACATGAAACGTCTTAAAATTACAAATGATCACGGCTGGACCCCTCGAACACTTCGGAAACAAGAACGGAAAATCAAAGATGCTTCGCTTCGCGTTCGGGTTACCGCCGTTCGTCTCGTCATGGAAGGGTATCTCGGAAAAGATGTTGCGAAAATGGTCAATCTATGCCGTCAATCGGTTGCCCTCTACGTCTCACGCTTTAACGAAGGAGGACTCGATCATTTACTCGATCGCCGCTTACCACCCGGTCGTGTACCGTTTCTTACCGAAGAACAGCAACAAGAACTCAGACAACTTGTGTTAACCACCACCCCCGTTGATGTCGGTTGGGGCATTTCTTCCTCATGGAACACACGTATTTTGCAATCTTACATCCAACAAACATATGGTGTGTTTATGTCACGTGAAGGCATTCGCAAGTTGTTACATCGTCTTCGTTTATCGTGGACACATCCAACCTACAAGCTGGTGAAAGGTGCCCCTGAGCGTCAAGCTGCTTTTCAAAAGGAGCTCGAATTTATAAAAAAAAACTAATCACCGAGAACGTTACCATGTTTTATGTAGATGAGACACATGTTCGTGCCTATCAAGCGCTTCGTACGACATGGGCAGAAGTAGGCAAGCAAAAACAAATCCCGAGTTACGGTCATCATGCCCATGTGTCCATTTTTGGTGCGGTCGACGTTCAACAAGGCGATGTTGTATTTCATCGTGCTTCATCCGCCAATGCCGAGACGTTCCTAGACTTTTTGCGCCTGTTGAAAGAGAAATATTCGGATCGATTCATCGTGCTTGTGTTGGACAATGCACGTATTCATCATGCCAACATGGTGCAAGCATTCCTCGATAGCGACGAAGGCGCTGCATTTCACTTTATCTATTTGCCACCGTATTCTCCACAGTTAAACCCGATTGAACGGTTATGGAAGTGGCTGAAAGATGAAGTGATTGCCAACGTCTTGCATAAAGATCAAAACGACATTGCCCAGTCTATTACTCGTTTTGAACAATATGTGTTGCAGCACCCAGATGAAGTGTTGCGCCGCATCGGGTGTGCTGTGTAAACCAGAGGTTAACATGCCAATTTGGATGTATATACTCTATAGTTAAGAACCTTTTATTCGGTACCCCATATTGTAAAAAGTTAAAGTTTATGAATTTTCATATCACATTTATCTTCTTCTGCTACATCCATCGCTGTACGTATTACTTCAAAAAATGTCTTCCCATCAGTTGTTGCAAAATAATTTGCTAAATTAGTTACTTTTGAACTAAACTTATCCCCCCACGGTGGTTTTTGTGATATGTCATCGATATCCCATATAACAGACTCTGGGGAGTATGTTGATAATTCCTGTTCAATTTCAATTAGATTAGTTCTCGCAACGGAGATATTCTCCCAATTTAATTTGTCATAATATAAATCATTCATTAATAACGGGTATTTTGTTCCCCATCCTTCTTTTTCCAAATGATATGAGATTGTCGAAAAGAACGAATGTACAAAATCGCTATGTCCTAATTCGTAAAAAAAACAATCTACTAATATTCCTACAGCCATCTAAATTTCACCTCTAATCCATTTTAAAAATAATTTCTGCTACACCATCTGTTTTTTCATTTATTTTTTGTTTAATATCCCTTAAAACATCCCTTGTGACATTTTGACCCCTTACATCAATAATAACAGTTTGCCTAGTTTGTTCAGGTAAATCACTTATACGCTTATTTATTTGCTTTGAAACATTTCTTATTAACTGTAGATGAGCAAAATCGATAACATAAATTTACATTGAGACAAAAAAGAAGACATGAACCCGATTCCTTGGTTAGAATAGATGTGCTACCAACCATTCACACAAGGAGGTTCATGTCTCATGAATAGATTAGCACATCATCAAGGAATCCACAAGTTTTTCACGACGTTGGGGTTGGCGCTTTATTTCTCGAAACCTGTGATGAAGCATCTCGTTCATATCGTGGATGCGATGGTGACGAAAGGTTTTTCGGGAACGTTGACCGATCTACATCATGGGAGTTTTCATCCGAACCATCGCACGACACTGAGCCATTTTTTCACGAAAAGTCCGTGGGATGAAGAGACATTGCTCCGCAAACTCCAGCAGTGGATGCTTCATCGTGTCGAACGCATCGCCAAACAGAAGAATCAACCCATTTTTGTTTCCATCGATGATACGATTTGCCAAAAAACGAAGCCTTCGTCACGGGCAACATGCGCTATTCAAGGGTGTGATTGGCATTATTCTCACACAGAGAAAAAATCGATTTGGGGGCATTCTCTCGTTTGGCTCATGGTTCATACGATGACTCAAGCGTTTCCGTTTGCTTTTCGCCCCTACGACAAGGAGGCTGGAAAAAGCAAAGGAAAACTCGCGATTGAGATGCTTTCTTCTTTGGATGTGAGTCGTCCTGTTTATGTACTGATGGACTCTTGGTATCCATCGAAAGCACTCGTGGAAGCCTGCTTGAAAAAAGGGTTCCACGTCATCGCGATGCTTAAGACGAACCGGATTCTCTATCCGAAAGGCATCGCCATCCAAGCGAAGCAGTTTGCCCGCTATCTCGAACCGAATGACACCCGCCTCGTCACGGTGGGAGAAGAGCGCTATCGCGTCTATCGTTACGAAGGAGCGCTCAACGGTCTCGATGATGCGGTGGTGCTACTTGTTTGGAAAGCCGATCAACCGATGACACCGGAACATCTTCATTGCGTCTTGAGCACCGATTGGGAGCTAAGCGACGAAGACATCTTGCGCTACTATGCCGAGCGTTGGTCGATCGAATGTTTTTTCCGTCAAGCGAAAGACCAGCTGAAACTCGATGGGTACCGCGTTCGTCATCATCGAGCGGTGAAACGTTACTGGATCTTGGTGCAGCTTGCTTACGTGTACAGCCTATTCGAGTCTAACAGCGATTTTTCGGATGGGCTCGATCTCCTGCGCAAGAGAAAAGGACATAGCCTCGTGGAGTTCATTTACCATGCAGCGAAACAAAATATTCCCATTGATACCGTGAAAAAACAGCTCCACGTGGCATAAGGGGTACCCTGTTTGTCTCTTTTACATGGTAATTATTGTAATTGAAATTGCTCAACTACAGTTATTAAGTTACTTCTTCGGGAAGACGTAGTCACTTTATAATTCTTAACTTCTATACTATGACCGTTGATATAAAAATCTGGTCTCGAACTATTTTTAGTGCCATGACTTACTTCATTGCCATCTTTAAATGATACTTGTTCACGATAACCAGGATATTCTTTCCCTACATCAATTTCAGATTGTCTCCATGATGGTCTAGTTTTCTTCGTCCCCTTAGCAAGCCCCTCAGCTTCGTCCATCTCCTTAACCGCTTTCCCCGAAACGCCTTCGCCCCGGCTCATTCGCTGGTACAGTTCTTCGGCGTTTTTGACCAAACGGTGAAAGCTTAACGCTGTTTCCGCTTGACCGTAGGCCATTCCCTCTCCGGTCATCGCCATGGCGGGAACTCCCACAAACACTCCTTCTCCAGTCGCTGTCAATGATGCACCACCGACTTCGAGAGCTTCAGACCCGCCTGTTTCGATCATCCCCGCAATCGTTGATACCGCATGCCCGGTCATTTTTCCTGATTCATAGAAAAGGTCCGGAACAAAAATCTGGACGCGCGCACTTTGACAGAAATTCTATTATAGCCATGTAACCACATTCGTATGCTTTCTACGATTAACCCCCAAGATATGATTACTACGTTCCCTATGTTTCTGCAAATTAATTTAAATCACTAACATTGCATAAACTTCATTACCTAAATGTCAAGATTTCTGCGTTTCAATAGGGTATGCCAGCACACTAATAAGACGGAATATTCTGTATTCCAAAAAAACAAAAAAGACGGATCACCCCGTGATGATTCTATATGCATATTTTTCCACAACCCCTTACTATATACATGCACTTTAAAGCAATGACTTCTGTATGAACGCCTTTTTCTATGGTTATACTGCTCCTAAATACCCACGTATAAAAGGAGCGGAAATGACATGAAACGTCTTAAAATTACAAATGATCACGGCTGGACCCCTCGAACACTTCGGAAACAAGAACGGAAAATCAAAGATGCTTCGCTTCGCGTTCGGGTTACCGCCGTTCGTCTCGTCATGGAAGGGTATCTCGGAAAAGATGTTGCGAAAATGGTCAATCTATGCCGTCAATCGGTTGCCCTCTACGTCTCACGCTTTAACGAAGGAGGACTCGATCATTTACTCGATCGCCGCTTACCACCCGGTCGTGTACCGTTTCTTACCGAAGAACAGCAACAAGAACTCAGACAACTTGTGTTAACCACCACCCCCGTTGATGTCGGTTGGGGCATTTCTTCCTCATGGAACACACGTATTTTGCAATCTTACATCCAACAAACATATGGTGTGTTTATGTCACGTGAAGGCATTCGCAAGTTGTTACATCGTCTTCGTTTATCGTGGACACATCCAACCTACAAGCTGGTGAAAGGTGCCCCTGAGCGTCAAGCTGCTTTTCAAAAGGAGCTCGAATTTATAAAAAAAAACTAATCACCGAGAACGTTACCATGTTTTATGTAGATGAGACACATGTTCGTGCCTATCAAGCGCTTCGTACGACATGGGCAGAAGTAGGCAAGCAAAAACAAATCCCGAGTTACGGTCATCATGCCCATGTGTCCATTTTTGGTGCGGTCGACGTTCAACAAGGCGATGTTGTATTTCATCGTGCTTCATCCGCCAATGCCGAGACGTTCCTAGACTTTTTGCGCCTGTTGAAAGAGAAATATTCGGATCGATTCATCGTGCTTGTGTTGGACAATGCACGTATTCATCATGCCAACATGGTGCAAGCATTCCTCGATAGCGACGAAGGCGCTGCATTTCACTTTATCTATTTGCCACCGTATTCTCCACAGTTAAACCCGATTGAACGGTTATGGAAATGGCTGAAAGATGAAGTCATTGCTAACGTCTTGCATAAAGATCAAAACGACATTGCCCAGTCTATTACTCGTTTTGAACAATATGTGTTGCAGCACCCAGATGAAGTGTTGCGCCGCATCGGGTGTGCTGCGTGAACCAGAGGTTAAAATGTCAATTTGGATGTATATAGATCAGGTATATCAAGACTATATACTGGCTCCTCTCTGTCCATTGGATAATAATAGAAAAAAATTTTTTTATAGCCTTCTCTAAATTCAGCGTATAACAGGATCTTTTTCCATTTCTCAGGAATCATATCAACTAATATATTTGCAATTTTTTTGGTATATACATTCCATATTATACTTTATTTACCTCATGAATAGTTAATCAATCTCTCTGAATATTTTTTACCATTTATTGAGTAGTCAATTTTAAACTCGCTCGGTCTAAGGGATTGCCCCTCGTATATAGGTTTCACTGTAACAATCACCTCTTCTCTAGGGTCTTATATACTCCTGTTCAAGTTGGGAATAAGCCTTTGAAAGTTGGTCTAAGCGTGTTTGTCGAGTTTTCTATATAATTTGCAATAAAGAATTTCCAATTTTTCGTTTCCGTTTTCATCTAAATACAAACCGATATGATATAACGCGGTGAGTGCTCCGCTGGATGTAAAACAAAATTTCAACTTATATAGTGTTGGCCTTGTTGGTTGTATTGTACGATCACACTTAGAAGAAGTAAACTTAGCAATAGTTTAAATCTTTTCACCCAATGTTGGTGATATTTTCCCTAGGAAATTAGAATCTAGCCCATGTACTGTCAATTGAGATTCAATCAAATCAAGTATATCAAAATATGCGAAATTTGAGCCCAATCTGAAAGATTTGTCCTCGGCGGACTCATCAGTAGGCACTATTAATGTTTCATTGTACTTTTCCTGAATAAGTGTAATCAAATCTTCCAAAAAACCCCTTAATTGTTCATCCATTTTTATCTACTCCTTAGAATACCTTCAAGAATTTCTTTTTGCTCCAATTGTCTTTGAATGTCAGAAGGCCATTTTTTATTGATTAATGCTTCCTGTTGTCTTGGGTCTAAGTCTCTAAAGTTAGGTATATGTGCCTCTGGATTTTTAATTTTGTCCTGATGTTCTGCTATTTGTTTTTCGATTGATTGAATTCCTTTACGAATCTCATCATCAGACTTGTTAACATATTGTTTATAAAACCCTGAATGCTTTCCTCCGTTCTTGGCAACCTCGAAAGCATTTCCCGTCCCCTTTGTTACTCCTTCTGAAACACCTTCACTCCGACTTAGTTGCTGGGACAAGTCGCTTGCACTTTTGGAGAAGTTTGTAATCCCTGTTTTCATCATCACTCCTCCAACAGTCATTCCTGCAGCACCAGCAGCCATTGCAGGAACCCCAGCAAATGCTCCACCTCCGCTCAAACTAACTGCTGCTCCACCTACTCCGATTGCAGAGGATATCTCGGTTACTTTTATGCCTCCTATCGTCCATACCGCATGTCCTACCATCTGACCCGCTTCGTATGCAACAGGATGTTTACTATTGTAAGATCGTTGTTGCACAAAATTAAACGTTACATCCGCCAACGCCGCATCGCCTGCGCCTCTAGCAAATTCCATCGTACTTTCGAGCCGATGTTTCGAAAACTCATGTACCGATTTTTCGATGTTTTTTCCTACTTGCCGAACCGTTCGCTCGGCGTTTTGTCCTGCATTGATTATATCATGAACCACCTGCTTAGCGGCATGCTCTGCTTTCTTTTCTAGTTGATGTGCACTGCGTTCGATCGTTTTCTCTGTATCTTTGATTTCTTTTTTTATCTTATGTTCAATAGGATGGAGCGCTTCGGATACCGCTTGTTTCACATTATGTGCGACGTGCTTTATAGCTTGCTCTGTCTTCTTTTCCGCCTCGTGAAATGCTTTTTGTGCCTTCTGACTAATCTGTACCGTATCTCTCACTGCTTGTTTCGCGACATGTTCCACTTTCTTTTCAACGTTTTGAATCGCTTTCTCCGCTTGTTTCACCTCATGAGCAACGTGCTTTCCCATTTGTTCCGCTTTCTTTTCCGCTTGATGAAAAGCTTCCTTTGCCTTTTGGCTAATGTGCACCGTATCCTTTACGACTTGTTTCCCCACTGGCTCGACTTTCTTTTCTACGTGCTGAACGGCTTGTCGAATGGTCTTCTCTACTTTTTTGACGTCATTGGCGACATGCTTTACCGTCTGCTCTACCTTTTTCTCGACCAAATGCCCTAGTTTGCTTAATGAACCCCAAAAAGACATCTCCCCCGCTCCTTTGCCCCTGCCCTTTTGTTGGAACAACGTTCGTTGCTAAGCCATGATCAATGAAAAATACCACTCTTTTCCCACATGATTGGATGATGATGGAATAATAAAAAAAATATCAATTCTGTCAATAAAAATTTTGTTGTGTTTTTCGTAAAATGAAAAGTTGACCTAAAAGCAACCGCTTTTAGGTCAACCTTGTACGTTTACTCAACTTCTTTCGCTAAGTCCGGAACTGGTAGCGCTTGTTCTTCTTGATGGGTCGGTTTGCGCAAATGGAACAACGCTTTGACGCTAAAGACCATCAGCGTAATGACGCCGACTAAGAAAATCGTGTCTGGAATAGAACGAAGCGTAAGCAAGTTTTGCACGATGTCTTGTTTTAGAAACTCTGGCGAACGTGATACCCAGTAGCCGTGCAAGAACGCTTCTTTCAATTGCATCATACCAATCGGCAACAATGTCACCACAATCATTCCAGCAAGCCCGATGTTTAACATCCAGCATGAGAATTTGAGCCATTTGTCATTCCACGCTTCTGGTTTGACGATGTTGCGAAGCGAGTAAAGCAACACAGCAATACCAAACATACCGTACACGCCCATCATCGCACCATGGCCGTGCGTCGGCGTTAAAAATTGTCCGTGTTCAAAGTAGCTAACAGCTGGCAAGTTAATTAAGAAACCAAGCACCCCTGCGCCGACTAAGTTCCAAATCGCTGTCGAAATTAAAAACCAGAAAGTCGCTTTATACGGGAAGTCAACTCCACCGTCGCGCATCATTTTGTATTGCTCATACGCTTCAAGGACAAGCAACGTAAGCGGAATCACTTCAAGCGCGGAGAAGACGGCACCAAGAGCAATCCAAATTTCCGCCGAGCCGTTGTAATAATAGTGGTGACCGATTCCGATGACGCCGCTGCCAAGCAAAATAATCAATTGGAAATAAAGCGCGCGAATGGTCGATTTTTTCGTCACTAATTTCATTTGTACTAACAAGAACCCGATGACAACAACAGCAAATACTTCAAAAATGCCCTCCACCCATAAGTGAATAATCCACCATCTCCAATAGTCTGCCATCGTAAAGTTTGTATTTGGATTAATAAAGAACGCAAATACGTAAAAGAATGGAACCGCGATTGCTGAGTAGAACAACAAGTGAATTAAGCCGCCTTTATCGCTTTCCCGCTTTAATCCACTCTTAATGCCCCGATACACAATAAACAACCAAATTAACATACCGACAACTAATACAATTTGCCAAATACGTCCTAATTCAATATATTCCCATCCTTGATCACCGAATAGGAACCATCCGTTTCCTAAATAACCATTAACACCTAACCATTCACCAAGCATACTTCCACCGACGAGCACAACGAGCGCCCAGAACAAGATATCGACAAGCAACCCTTGTTTTTTCGGTTCATAGCCACCGACAAGCGGTGCAATGAAAATCCCCATGCCTAGCCATGAAGTAGCAATCCAGAAAATCGCTAATTGTAAATGGTATCCTTTTGCAATGTTAAATGGCAAGATGTCATGAATCCATTTGATTCCAAAAAAACTATCTGGCTCAACATAATAGTGCGCCAATAGTGCGCCGAACATCGATTGAACGAAGAATAAAACCGAAACAACCGCAAAGTATTTTCCTGTTTTTACTTGTGAAGCGGTTAATGGTTGTTTACGTAGATCAATTATTGGGAATTGACCGTCTTTATACGCTTCTTGCATGCTAAGTTGATAGCGGTGCTGAATGAATAAAATGATCGCAACAAACAATACTAAAATCGTTGCACTTGCCCCGCTCCACCAGATCGCGGAGAACGACATTGTATTTCCCGCATCGTCATA
Organism: Anoxybacillus amylolyticus; assembly: GCF_001634285.1. Lineage (GTDB taxonomy): Bacteria > Bacillota > Bacilli > Bacillales > Anoxybacillaceae > Anoxybacteroides > Anoxybacteroides amylolyticum. The sequence goes on along the minus strand of NZ_CP015438.1, from coordinate 1,060,906 downwards.
GTACGGCCAGTTGTTTGTGTACGTAATCGTATCTCCATTTCGCAATGTGCTTGATAGCCACGCTGTCCAGAAGAAGAAATCAGCGATTTGCTTTGTTTGATCACCGTCCGCGACCCAAGCGCGACCACTTTTTGGCATATGGCTTTCTTGGATAAGTCCTTTTTTCAGTCCCCATCCATCACCATTTGTAAATACATTTTTGTAATAATCCCGCACTTGTTCTAATCCATACACTTGGGAACCCGTTAAAACGAGCACATCTGTTACAGGGTTATAACGGTTTTTCTTCATTTCTTTGATGACTTTTTGGCGAATGATTTGCTGTTCATCGCTCGATAGCTGTTTAAATGGCTTATGGTACAATTCATTTGCTTTGTAGTCTTGCATTCCTTCCGTATACACTTTTAACGCTTGGGCAGTGTAGTCAGGTCCCATATACGAACCGTGCCCGAGAACCGTCCCATAATCCATCAACCCATATTTTTGGAAAACCGATTGTCCACCGATAATCGATTCTTTTGTAAATAACACTTCCCCACTCTCGCTACGGACTTCTTTCGGGCGCGGTGCCATTTCTTTAAAAATCCAGTATCCGCCGACTAATAGAACGGTGAAACTGATTAAAATAGTAAAAATTAAGACAGACTTTAAAAAGCTGTTTTGGGTTGAACGAGCGACCGATGCGCGAACGTTCCGGTTTATTTCCATATCTATCCACCTTCCTTTTCGTTCATTTCGTTCTCATTGTAGCGCTGAAAAATCTTTTGTTATGTGACGTATCGCAAACGTTCCTTATGATTTTTATCACACGTTCACCAAAAGTTATGATTTATGTCACAGCTTCTCAATAGAAAACAACGTAAAATTTTGCTTAGAAATTCCATAAGGAGTGGATGGTATGACGAATGATTGGATTAAAACAAGGCTGAAAAATGTCGCGCTTTTTCGAGAATTATCCGATGAAGAACTTGATTCGATCGTGAAAATTTCTCAAGTACGTGTCTATAAACCGCGAACGTTCGTCTTTATGCAAGGAGAGCCGCTTGAACGCGTCTTTTTTATTCAATCAGGTACTGTAAAAATTTACAAAACGGATATTAGCGGAAAAGAACAAATTGTGTCGATTTTGCAAACAGGAGAAATGTTTCCGCACGCCGGCTTTTTCCGTCGAGGAAGTTATCCAGCCCATGCGGAAGTGATGGAAGAGGCAACGCTTATCGTCATTCCAATTGCTGAATTTGAACAAACGCTTATTTGTTATCCAGAATTGTGTATGAAATTATTCCGCGTCATGGGAGAAAAAATTATCGACTTGCAAAACCGGTTAGAAGAGCAAATCCTCCATAATACGTATGAACAAATTATTTTGCTTTTATTGCGACTGACGAAAACAAACGCAGTCCTGCAAGGACGATTCCACCGCTTAACGACGCATTTTACAAACCGCGAGCTCGCCAATATGATTGGCACATCGCGCGAAACGATTAGTCGCACGCTCAGCCAATTGAAACGAAAAGGGCTTATCGACATCGATGATAATGGATATTACTTAATTGATGCAGAAAGATTGGAAAAAGAGATTTTTTTATAACATGTGATAGAGATCACAATATCCACGAGTGAAAATCACTATCATAGAAAATGAAAAGATCATGAAAGGGTGAGCGCGATGGGGAAAATCGTGGAGTTGGATGTCCGGGAAGATTTGCAAAAAAAACTGGAGCCGTTCCAAAAAATTATGAGCGCTGTTCAGCCGCTCGAAGCAGGCGATACGTTTATTTTGCATGCGCCGTTTAAGCCTGTTCCGCTTTTTGCGGTGATGAAAGCAAAAGGATTTACGTACGAAGTCGAACAGCTTGATAAAAAGCATTGGAAAGTGACGTTTGTCAAGCAGGGGTGAGAATGATGATTTTAGACAATCGTGGATTAGAGCCACCACAACCGATGATGCGGACGCTTGCGGCACTAGAAACGCTTCCTAAAGGAGAAACATTAACCATTATTAACGATCGCCGCCCGATGTTTTTATACGAACAACTTGATGAACTTGGCTACCTTTATGAAACGAAAGAGCGCGAGGACGGGAGCTTTGAAATTACGATTACAAAGGGATGACGACGATGTTTCCAACTCAACAAACATATGAAACGAACATTCGCTTGCCGTTTTCCTTTATTTTATTTGGCACGATGGCGTTCTTCACTTCTCAAGCTATCCTGCTTTATTCGGGTTCGTCAATTGTGCATGGGGCGTTTCGTATCCCAAGCGTATGGGCGGCTGTTCATTTAGCGGTGCTCGGCTGGGGGTTGATGGTCGCGATGGGCGCGATGTATCAGCTCGTTCCAGTCGCCTTTTTAACACCGATTTGGAGCGAAACGTTAGGGTTTGTTCAATTTTTTGTCACCGCGCTTGGTGTTTTGGCGCTTTCCACCAGTTTCGCTTGGAAAATGGATTTCGTGTTTTTTGCCGGTCTGTTCCTTACGCTCGGATTTGTTCTTTTTTTCCTTCAAATGGCAATGACACTTAAAAAACAGCCAACTAAAAATATTTTGACATTGTTTGTTAGTACGGCGCTCATTTGTTTATTTCTTACGATTGCTTTAGGGGTAACGCTTGCATTTCATTTTTTTAGCAACGTTAAAGTAGCGGATCATTTGCTTACGCTAAAGACACATCTATTATTTGGACTTGCCGGATGGTTTACGTTACTGATTATCGGCTTTTCTTACAAAATGGTGCCAATGTTTTCCCTAGCACATGGGTTTTCGATGACGCTTGCCCGCTATGTGTACATCTTTTACGTGGGTGGGTTGGCAGTTACGTTTGGCAGTTTTTTAACAAACAGCTCTGCTCTTTTCGTTAGTGGGATGGGGCTATTGTTGCTTGGGTTTGCACTATTTAGTTACCATATCGTCACCATTTTGCGAAAGCGGGTAAAGAAAAAATTAGATCGTCCGTTTTTGTTTGCGCTTTTGGCAATCGCTATTGCTCTTTGTCTACACGGGACGGCTTTTCTTTTTGCGATTATAGGAAATACAGACAGCTTTGGCGTGATCATATATAGTTACCTCTTCGGTTGGATTATTTTAAGCATTGTCGGTTATTTATATAAAATTGTTCCGTTTTTATGGTGGACGCATCGCTATAGCCAAAAAATTGGAAAGGAAAACGTACCGACGTTAAAACAAATGATGAATGAAAAATGGACTGTTTTCTCCTGCGTGCTATTTTTCACCAGCTTCGTCGGTGTAATAACAGCGCTCGCTATTTCTAGTTTACCGCTATTTTACTTCTCCCAAAGTGGAATAGTTTTATTTTCCCTTTTGTTTACAGGATCAATCATTTCCGTATTGCTTAAATAAAGGAGGCATCACCTATGGAATTAAAAGACATGGTTCTTGAACAGCTTCGCACCGTATACGATCCAGAGCTAGGCATCAACGTCGTTGACTTAGGATTAATTTATGATTTGCGTATTGACGACGGTCTTGTTTCGATTGTCATGACACTTACCACCCCTGGCTGTCCGCTTCACGATTCGATTGTCGGTGGCGTGAAACGAGCGCTTGCAAACGTAGAAGGTGTGCAAGATGTAGACGTACAAATCACGTGGAATCCGCCATGGACACCGGAGCGGATGAGCGAAGCAGCACTACGACAATTGGGGCATATTTAAATAAAGCGCAACACAAGTGTTGATTATCCATTATTTTACTAAAAAATACAGAATGATATGGCCAAACACAAGCTTTTCTGCCTCTTCCCTCGAACAAGAACGCCGGCGGGCAAATACATTTGCCCGCAAAGCGTTCGTTGTTCGAGGAGGGCATGCTAATACTCCCAGTCGGCAAGCCATTTGCTTGCCGACTTCGGCAGAAAAGCTAGGAATAGAGCGATGTCAATTAGTTTTTATTGGATAATCAACACACCTGGAAGCGCAAGACAGATGTCTTGCGCTTTTTATTAAACGTGCTCGATAAACCATTGGACTGTTTCCAAAAACGCCTCTCGTGTCACTTTATGGCCAGCCTCGTCGTCCGAAATGAATTTGAGTTTGTCGTTTGGATAAAGTGGTTTTATTTGTTGGTAAAACTCATATGTATAGTGATAAGGGACGACTTGGTCACGTTCGCCATGCCACATCATAAGCGGACGTCCTTGTAATTTTTCCGGCTGTTGGGAGAGATCATACGTCGTTAAGCGCTCTCGTTCTTTTTTCAACTGTTCGTCTGACAATGGAATCGATAGCCTCATTTGTTTCGCCATTTCAATTTGGGCATCAAAAAACGCTTCATAGTTCGGGCTTCCCATTAACGAAACAGCCGCTTTAATCCAAGGGTATGTTGCAAGCGAGCCAAAAGTGACAATTCCCCCCATTGATGTACCGGCAAGACCGATACGATCTTCTTGGACAAGATGTTGCGCACATAGCGCTTGTTTTACTTGCCCGACTTCATGAATCGTTTGCACGACGATGTTCCAAAATGCAAGTTGTAGTTTTTCGTTTGTCAGTGATTGCTCGCGCTCTCCATGATAAAGCGCATCTGGCAATACGACGCGGTAGCCTGCCTCCGCCAATAAATACCCGAAATGAAGATTATGTTCTTTCGCACTCGTAAACCCGTGCACAAACATAATGAAAGGCAGTTTTTCTTGCCGTTTTTCCGCCTTCACAACATGAAGCACCGGAATGCCAGCAATTTTCTCGTTTTGAATAATAACCATACTGCGAAACCCCTTTTTTGTTATTCTCTTCTCTAGTGTAACATGTAGACAAAAATTTTGGAAAAGAGTTACACTAAAAATGTCATTTTTGCCGTTTACAAAATAAATTTTTAATAAGCAAAGGAGAGCGTATGGAACAATATTTAATCGCATTGGATTTAGATGGGACGTTGTTAAAAGAGGATAAAACGATTTCTCCATTAACAAAGGAAGTGATTTTCCGCGCAAAAGCAGCAGGACATCTTGTCGTCATTGCCACAGGCAGGCCGTATCGGGCAAGTAAAATGTATTACGAACAACTCGAATTGACAACACCGATTATTAATTTTAACGGCGCTTTTGTCCACCATCCAAAAGACGATGCATGGGGAATGTATCACTCTCCTCTCCAGCTCGAAACAGTAAAGGAAATTATTGAAGTAGGCGAAACATATCGCGTCAAAAACATTTTGGCGGAAGTAATGGATGATGTGTATTTTCACGAACACGATGAAAAATTGCTTGATATAGTGAAGCTCGGCAATCCAAAAATTGAAATCGGTGACTTGCGGCAAATGCTAAAAGCCGACCCGACGAGCGTCCTTATTCATAGCGATGAACAACATGCAGACGACATCCAGCATTACTTGTCTTCTGTGCATGCTAATGTGTTGCACCACCGACGCTGGGCGGCGCCATGGCATATTATTGAGATCGTTCGCACCGGCGTTCATAAAGCGTTTGGGCTGCAGCTTGTGGCAGAATATTACCAAATTCCACAAGAGCGCGTCATCGCTTTTGGTGATGAAGATAACGATTTAGAAATGATTGAATGGGCGGGATATGGCGTTGCGATGGGCAACGCCATCGAACCGTTAAAACAAGTGGCGAACGATGTAACCAAAACGAACGAAGAAGACGGCATCGGTGTTTATTTAAAAGCGCTGTTAAAGTTGTAACGAATTACCTTATTATCATTTGTTCGATCCGGTTACAATAGGAGTGACGCCACGTTGCGTCTTTACTTTTCAAGGGGGAATGCGTCTTGGGCAAACGAAATAAATCGAAGCGATTCATTCAACAGAGCGTCGATGCAGTCGAAAAACACGATGAGCGAATCCCTTATCATATGACATATGCAGAAGCAGAAGAGCGCAAGGCGAAACAAGCGGTCGAAATGTCGCTTGGAGGGGAATGACGATGGGAAATCGCCTATTCCAAGAAGCGCGAAAAGCAGTGATGAATGCGAAGCAAGCAGCAAGCGAACAAGCGGATCATGCTGCCGAAGCAATCGCCATCGCCAAAAACGCCCTTTCTTCTGCTTACGCCCATTCCAACGTAGCCGAAAAAGCGCAGTTGCGTCAGTTGCAGGAGGAATTGGAGCAGCTTAAATAGCGATGCGGAAAGCCCGCATCGCTTTTTATTAATTTCGTACGATATCTGGATATTTATTCATAAACCGATAAATAATCACCGCTAAATCAGCCCTTGTTAACGAAGAAGATGGTTGAAACTCTTTGGACTTCGTTCCCGGCATAATTTTTAATTTGCTGATTAATCCGACATGCCCTTTATATTGGATCTTATTGGCATCTTTAAAAGAAAGAGGGAACAAATCGATTTGTGAGGCAAGTTTATCATACCCTAACGCACGAACAAGGGTCACAGCGACAAACTCTCGCGTTACTTGGCTTGTCGGATGAAAATATTCTTCATCCACTTTAATTAATCTGCGATCAACTGCCCTTTGTAAATATGGGTAATAAGCTTCGTCTTTTTTTACATCTTTGAATGGTGCTGCCGCATTCTCATTGTACCACGTTCCGTAATCCCCAATCGCTCTCATGACAATCTCGACAAACTCTCCTTTTGTCACTACTCGCTCTGGATACACATTCCCGTTTTCCACATCATATATATTGTAATCAATCATTGCTTGCAGCGCTTGTTCTTGCTTATGTCCTTTTATATCCGTTGCTACATTTTGGTCGTCGATTACCCTTCCTGTGGAAACATCTTTCCATTTTCCATCAACGGCATCTAAATATTTTTCCTCCCAAGACGGGGTCGGCTGATAAACTAAAATAGCGGTGTTATTTCTTTTTTCATCCGTCGTTAAGGTCGTAAAGTAGCTCAAGGCAAGCTTTTTATCCTCTATATACATTTCTTCTGCTTTTTCTAGCGAAACGACTTTGTTTGGCAACGGAAACGATACGTTACGCCAGTCAGTAAAAAAGCGAATAATCTTTCCTGTTTCCGCTGAAACTGCTACACTTATTCCTTGCCCTTGTACTGGAATTCCATTTTCTTTGCGATAAAAGTACATTTCGTAAAAGAGCGGGTTCGATTTACTGTCATACCGCACTTCCTGTGGCAACGTAGCATATAAACGATCCACTTTATCAGGAACCACTTTTTTCACAAAATTTTTTGCGATTTCAAGTGCCTGTTCTTTGGTGTAGTTCACCTGCGGATTTTTGTTTGGTTCCCATTCTTTATAATACATCATATTGCGATCAAATCGAGTAAGTTCCCCTGTTTTTGCATTTATTTCTGCATAAAAACTGGCATCTTCCCCGTTACTTCTAAAGCCAAACACCCATACAGAAGTTTCCCCGCGGTCTTCGTAATTCGCCGAATCAAGTTCGATAGAATCCGGCAGCTCTATCATTCGTTTCACTGCTTCTATGGCTTCTTTTTGCGTTAATTCTTTGCTTCGCGGCGGCAAAGGAGTTGCGCTTTCTGCTAATGGCTTATCTTCTATCGGTGCTGTTTGCTCCACCGGGTTTCCGTACATATCAATAAATTTTCCTGTATGAGCATCGATAGTAGCATTAAAGTTAGCTTGATAATATGGGTACGCGTTCGTTTTCGGCACATAAATCAACTTTGGAGGCTGCTTCGACGAATAGTCCATTTGGTATCGCAATTCTAATTCCATACGATCTTTTAACAACTGATTTGCTTTGTCCAAAGAAATGACATTTTCATTTTTTTCAAATGTGACTTCGTCATTCCAATTGTATTCAAAATTCCGAATTTCTCCGTTCCCATCAATCGTTATCATGATATTATTTTCGTAATATGGCACATGATTGACCATCTGATAAAAACGGACAGCGTAAAACCGCCGTTCCCCGTACGGCAGTCTGCCTTGTTGTTTTTTCAATTGCTCATCGATGGCAAGTTCTTTTAGTTTATTTGGGTACATCTTTTGAATGTATTGTTTTGCCACATCTACTGCTTGTTCATAGCTTACTTTCGGTGGAAACGGCATGTTACTATCTTTTTCATGATAAATATTAATATTTACAACATTTCCTGTTTGAGCGTTTACCGTTACATAAATCGCATGGTATCCTTTATCTTCTTTATACCAAGACATTTGCCATACAGGTTTATTGCCATACCATTGCGTCGAAAAAGTAATTCCTTGAAATTTATAACCTTTTTCAATGTTGACAGTTTTTTTAGCAATTTCAATCGCTTGTTCTTTCGAAACTTTTACCTCTTCCATATCAATCGCTGTAGAGTTGACGCCTACTTGTTGGTACAGTTTTTGCTGCGAAGGTAAATATATTTCCTTTTCCGCAGCTTTTGCAGTAATCGGTCCTGTGCTTGTAACAAGCACAGCAGCTACTAAAAACTTTGAAAGCCAGTCTTTCTGCATCATAATCCCCCTTTTTATATTCATTGAAATTTTTGGAATGAAATCCATTTATTTAGACGAAAATCTCTTTAAAAAGTTTCAGAAAAAACAAAAAACCGCCCAAAAAGGTACGGTTTTTTGATGAAATTTATTCTTTCCGAAAAAACCCAAATACTGCAGTCGTCTGTACGATGTTGGTGAACGCTTGTGGGTCTACTTCTTTAATAATTCGCTCTAAGTCAAAAAGCTCGTATCTCGTAAGAACGATCATTAATATGTCTTTCTTTTCTTGCGAGAAAGCGCCGGTAGCGGGGATCGTTGTAATTCCACGGACGAGTTTGGCGTGTATCGCTTTTTTTAGTTCTTCTCCTTTGTTTGTCACAATCATCGCCGTCAGCTTTTGATGCCGAGTATGAATGGCGTCAATGACCCTCGTTGATGCATATAGCGTCACAAGCGTATAAAGCGCCTTTTCCCAGCCGTACACGTATCCCGCAGTTAAAATAATGACGGCATTCAGCGTGAAAAAATACGTGCCGACTGGACGATCTTTCATGCGCGACAACACTAGGGCAATAATATCTAGCCCGCCGGTAGAAGCCCCCCATTTGAGCGTCCAGCCAACCCCAATTGCTCCAATGACTCCGCCAAATACAGCATTTAACAAAATATCGTCAGCGACCTTTTTCACCGGAATGATTTCTAAAAAAAACGACATAAACAGCACGCTTAAAAAGCTATAAACCGTAAACGACTTCCCTACTTGCTTCCATCCTAAAATCGCAACAGGAACGTTCAGCAGGAACAATAACATTCCTGTCGAAAGATGATAAGGGGTATAGTCCGCGGCTAGTTTCGACGTAAGCTGGGCAATCCCAGCAAATCCGCTCGTATACACGTTTGCCGGAATTAAAAAGAAATTGAGCGCTATTGCGTTTAACAACGCACCAAGCAGTACAACCGTTAATTTTTTTATTTGCAACCAAGCCATGTGTTCACCTCAATCAACTAAAAATTGTTTTTTCACTTAAAAATCGTTACACTTATAGCAGCAAACTGATGAGAGAAGAAGGTGAGTATTATGTCCATTCACATTGTAGCCGATAGCGGCTGTGATTTGCCATACCCTTTTTTGCAAGAACGACATATTTCGTTTCTCCCCCTCATTGTCCATTTGCATCACACGGACTATGAAGATTTCGTGACAATCGAGCCAAAACAAGTGTATGATGCGATGCGACACGGTGAAGTGGCGAAAACATCGCAAGCAAGCCCATTAAAAATGAAAGAACTGTTTACCAAGCTTGCCGAGTCTGGGCGTCCTGCTGTGTATATCGCATTTTCATCCCAATTATCAGGAACGTACCAAACAGCTATGATGGTGCGCGAAGAAGTGCTTGAACAATATCCTGAGTTTCAATTAGCGATTATCGACTCCAAATGCGCTTCACTCGGCTTAGGGCTCGTCGTGATGAAAGCGAGCGAACTTGCGCAAAAAGGAATGCCATATGAGCAGCTATGTGAAACGATTTCTGCGTACTGCCGCCATATGGAGCATATTTTTACCGTCGATGATTTAGAGTTTCTTGCGCGCGGCGGACGCATTAGCAAAACGTCTGCGTTTGTCGGTGGGATATTAAACATTAAACCACTGCTTCATGTTGAAGACGGAAAATTAATTCCAATCGAAAAAATTCGCGGCCGGAAAAAAGTGTTCAAACGGATGATTGAACTGATGGAAGAACGCGGAAACGACTTACAAAAGCAAGTCATCGGCATCAGCCACGGCGATGACGAAGAAGCTGCGTTAGAATTAAAACGAATGATTGAAGAAAAATTCGGCTGCACTCGCTTTTTCCTTTCGCCAATTGGCGGAGCGATCGGCGCCCATGCCGGCCCGGGCACATTGGCACTCTTTTTCTTAAACGAATACATCGACGCCTAACCGACCAAACTATCGGTGTATGATTTAGAAAGGGGGGCGCCAAGATGCCACATACGAGCGACAACGATAAAAAAGCGCGCGACAATCAAGCGAAGCATCATGAAAAAAACATGCTTCGCGAAAAAAATCGCCAAGCTGGAAAACACGCTTACTCAAAAAAAACGGATCATCTGTAAAAGAGCTTGCGAAAGCAAGCTCTTTTACATGTTTTTCTGTTAATTATGTTGTAAACGATATATTTATATAACCCGTGGTGCTAGATAAAATCGAGTAAGCATAAAAATAGCCCTTGCCTTTGGATCTCCTGTAGAATGAAAGTGCCAACCAACATTCGAAAGGAGAATCCCCATGCAAGAGCACTTTCATTTTACTACAGATCAAGCAAAGATTCAAAAACAACATGCAGCCATTTTCTTCTTTGTTTCTGCCCAACTGTCACAAATTCAATTCTATCTTCAACGTCGCAATCGTCATTTGGGAAACAAGAAGACGCGGTGATATTGCCATTCATCTTTTAGGAAAGTTGCTTGGCTTCTCTTCCGAACGTGCATGGCATCGCTTTGTTACTGGGAACTTGTTTACGGATGGACATTTTCTCGAACGTTCTCGATACAATCGCCGTTGTCGAGCGTTGCGTGTTGCAATCAAGTGGATTCGTCATGAGTTGGGAAAACGTGGTCAACACCATGCCTATGCGGTAGTAGATAGCATGCCACTCGAGTTGTGCCATTCCACAAGAATGTACCGTGTCAAACGATTTCAAGGAATCGCTGACATCGGGCTTTGTGCGTCGAAAAAGCAGTGGTACTATGGATTTAAGCTTCATCTTCAAGTGACCGACCAAGGACTGCCCATGGGATACGTGGTGACGGAAGCGTCCTGTCACGATCGAACGGCGGAAGAACCGTCATGACTCAAATTCCCCATCCCTTGAATTTGAGCGACAAAGTATTCATCAGTAACCAATTGCAAAAAAAGTTGCATGAAGCGTACCAAATCGCCTTTTGGACTCCATCTCGCAAAAACCAGAAACGTCGCCCATCCGCATCATGGGAGAGATGGCTCAAACAAAAACGCAAAGTGGTGGAAACGGTGTTCTCTGTCCTCGTCGACCAGTATCGTATCACAGACATTCGTGCCCAAAACCAGAGTATATACACGCACTTTAAAATCATGACTTCTGTATGAACACCTGTGACCGCTAAATAAAACTGAACAGAATTCGATTGTGTCCATTCAGCCCAATACTAGCGAGATTTTTAGAATCCAGCACCAACAGGGCATTTCCGGTATCGGAAATGCCCTAAGAGGAGTGGAGAATCTTTTGGAGAAACTCCCCACTTAGAAGTCTTTTCAACGATTCCCACACCGGCTTTCCGTGTTTTTGCAGGGTAGAAATGACGATGAGAATGACACAGAAAGCTTCGACATCGTCTTCCTGACGAAAGGTTCCAGAAATTTTTTGTTTGACAAAATTAAAGGGCATGAGTCCCGTACAATATCGGACTCATGCCTCCAAGCGGCCTAGTGATTTCTCCCCGACTTTCGTTCTCGCTTAGAAGTCGGGGTCTCCTCACCAAAGATGATGAAATAATCTGTCTAACAAAGGTTTCCTTTCTAGCGAAGTTTATCCGTCTGAAACTTCTCCATCACCGCTTGTAGTTCATCGGTCAATTGCCGCATCATTGTAACTTTTTCGGCCATGTTTTCAAACGCAGTGAGCTGTTCGGACATCGAAGCCGCAATTTCTTCGCTTCCAGCTGCTGATTCTTCCACCACTGCACTAATACTTTCGACGTTTTGCAATACTTTTTCCCCTAGCTGTTTCGATTCCGCCACCGCTGTCACCAATGACTGAATGTCATTCGAAATACCAGCAACTTTCATTTCGATTTCCGAAAATGCTAACGCCGTTGCGGAAATTGACTGCGATTGTTGTTCGGCAATTTTCACGCCTTGCGCTACTGCTGAAGCAACTGATTCGACCCCGTGTTTAATTTGCGAAACGGTTGCAAAAATTTGCTTCGTTGCTTGCGCGGACTGCTCCGCCAATTTCCGCACTTCTTCCGCAACTACGGCAAATCCTTTCCCAGCCTCTCCTGCCCGCGCTGCCTCAATCGCAGCATTTAACGCGAGCAAATTCGTCTGTTCTGCAATGTCGGATACCGCTTTCGCCATTTGCTCGATATTTAACGCATACGCCGTAAACTCGTTCGTTTCCTGTTCAATTAATGCCGTTGCCTCTGCATTATCACGAATAAATTTTTCTTGTTGTTCAATGGCCTTTTGTCCGTGACGAATCGCTTCTACCGCCATATGGCTATACTGCGCGGTTTGTTCTGTTCGTTCTGCCGTTTGCGCGAACGTTTCATCCATCTTTTCTATTAATAGCACTGCTTGCTGTAATTCTTCCGAAATACTTTGGGCACCAGATGACAACTCGTTCGTAGACATCGCTACTTGGCGATTAATCTCCGTTAGCATTTGATTTTCTTTTTCAATTTCTTTTGCAAACATTTCTACCTTTTTGCTTGCTTCATCAACGGAATGAAGCAACCGCTGAAGCTCCTCGACCATCATATTGAACGATGTGCTCAGCTCACCAATTTCATCTTTATGTGTATAAGAAACTCGCTCTACAAATAAATTGCCGCTTGCAATCTCTTTGGCATTATTGGCTAGACGTTCTAACGGCTTCGTAATCGAACGGGTAAGCCGTAAGCTGCTTCCGCCAGACAACAATAAAAGCGCCACGCTGCCAACTACTGCCGTCCAGACAACAAAACGAATTTGTCCTTGCAAGTCTTGCTGCAATGCGTTATAAAAGTCATTCGTATATAACTGCAAAACATGCAAATCATTAATCGCACCTTCAATGCGCATCGCTTGCCGTCTCGTTTCTGACGCATCGCGGCTCTCCAGCGCTGCGAACGAACGGGTATGTACATCCGCAAACTTTTGTTTCGCATTTTCTAACAAAACGCGGAACTCTTTTTGCTTTAAGATCTTGTCGAGTTTCTGTAGCAACTGTTCCGTTTCGTTGACTTGAGCGGTTACATCTTGCTTATTCCCCTCTGTCATATTATAGGCAAAGTTATTCAAGCTTTGTTTCGTCGCTTTCATGTTTGCTTGCGCTTGCTGCACCGTCAACAACATCGGAACAACATCTTTATTCGTCGCTTGAATTGACAACATGTTCACAATAATAAATCCCATTATGCCCATCGATAGTAAAATAGAAATAATCGAATGAAACCAAAGCTTTTTTCGAATGGTCATCGCAATTCCCCCTTTCTATTCATTCGTTGTCACTTCGCCATTTTCAATTTTTTCTTTCCATTGCTCGACCAGTTTTTGCTGCGGTTCGCTCCATGGCACCACGCGAATCGGCGCAAGACCAACCCCGTTTTCTTTCAATCCAAGCTGCACCGTTCCGCTTTCTAACTTCCCTTTCTCTACATATTGTTTTAAAACAGTGAATAACGCCACATCCACATTTTTGACCATCGATGTGACAACGGCTTTTTCCGCGTAAAAATATTGGTCGCTATCTACGCCAATAGCATAAACACCGTGCGCTTCTGCTTCTTTTAGTGCACCAACTCCCGTAAATCCCGCCGCCGTATATACTACATCGCACCCTCTGGAAAACATTCCTTTTGCGATATTGGCGCCGAGTTTGTCATTCCCAAAATCGCCGGCATACACCACGTCGACCACAGCGTTCGGTTTTATCGCATGCACCCCTTTTTCGAATCCAACGGCAAATTTGCGAATAAGCGGTACATCTGCCCCACCGATAAATCCGATTTTATCCGTTTTTGTTGTCATCGCCGCGACAACCCCGGCAAGAAAACTCCCTTCATCTTCTTTGAACGTAATGGATGTGACGTTTTTCAAATTCGATACGGAGTCAATTAAAATAAATTTTTGTTTGGGGTATTGTTTTGCTACTTTTTCTAAATCTTGCTGCACCATAAACCCAAGCCCAATGACGATATCATTTCCTTCCTCTACTAACTCCTTTAACCCTTGTTCATATGTTTTCGTATCTTGCAGCTCTCGATAATCAAAAATGATGCCAAGTTCATCGCGCGCTTTCATTAGTCCACGGAAAGCAGAATCGCTAAATGATTGATCACCAAGTCCAACGTCAGACAACATAATTCCTACTTTTATCCGTTTTTTCGTTTTTACCCCTTCTTGTGCTGAACAACCAGCAAAAAGACTTATTACTAGCATCATTGCTACAATAAGACGTAACCGTTTCATCTTTCTCGTCCTTTCACAGTGAAAATATCCACTCTTTTTATCGGTTATTTCCTAAAATGTTTTTAGTTTCTTAACTGTAGTTGAGCAATTTCAATTACAATAATTACCATGTAAAAGAGACAAACAGGGTACCCCTTATGCCACGTGGAGCTGTTTTTTCACGGTATCAATGGGAATATTTTGTTTCGCTGCATGGTAAATGAACTCCACGAGGCTATGTCCTTTTCTCTTGCGCAGGAGATCGAGCCCATCCGAAAAATCGCTGTTAGACTCGAATAGGCTGTACACGTAAGCAAGCTGCACCAAGATCCAGTAACGTTTCACCGCTCGATGATGACGAACGCGGTACCCATCGAGTTTCAGCTGGTCTTTCGCTTGACGGAAAAAACATTCGATCGACCAACGCTCGGCATAGTAGCGCAAGATGTCTTCGTCGCTTAGCTCCCAATCGGTGCTCAAGACGCAATGAAGATGTTCCGGTGTCATCGGTTGATCGGCTTTCCAAACAAGTAGCACCACCGCATCATCGAGACCGTTGAGCGCTCCTTCGTAACGATAGACGCGATAGCGCTCTTCTCCCACCGTGACGAGGCGGGTGTCATTCGGTTCGAGATAGCGGGCAAACTGCTTCGCTTGGATGGCGATGCCTTTCGGATAGAGAATCCGGTTCGTCTTAAGCATCGCGATGACGTGGAACCCTTTTTTCAAGCAGGCTTCCACGAGTGCTTTCGATGGATACCAAGAGTCCATCAGTACATAAACAGGACGACTCACATCCAAAGAAGAAAGCATCTCAATCGCGAGTTTTCCTTTGCTTTTTCCAGCCTCCTTGTCGTAGGGGCGAAAAGCAAACGGAAACGCTTGAGTCATCGTATGAACCATGAGCCAAACGAGAGAATGCCCCCAAATCGATTTTTTCTCTGTGTGAGAATAATGCCAATCACACCCTTGAATAGCGCATGTTGCCCGTGACGAAGGCTTCGTTTTTTGGCAAATCGTATCATCGATGGAAACAAAAATGGGTTGATTCTTCTGTTTGGCGATGCGTTCGACACGATGAAGCATCCACTGCTGGAGTTTGCGGAGCAATGTCTCTTCATCCCACGGACTTTTCGTGAAAAAATGGCTCAGTGTCGTGCGATGGTTCGGATGAAAACTCCCATGATGTAGATCGGTCAACGTTCCCGAAAAACCTTTCGTCACCATCGCATCCACGATATGAACGAGATGCTTCATCACAGGTTTCGAGAAATAAAGCGCCAACCCCAACGTCGTGAAAAACTTGTGGATTCCTTGATGATGTGCTAATCTATTCATGAGACATGAACCTCCTTGTGTGAATGGTTGGTAGCACATCTATTCTAACCAAGGAATCGGGTTCATGTCTTCTTTTTTGTCTCAATGTAAATTTATGTTATCGATTTTGCTCATCTACAGTTTCTTAAGAAAAAAAAGCGAAGCGTGTTCGCTCCGCTTTTTTCAATCTTCTTTTTTAATAATATACGTCCAACCATTTTCTTGATATATTTTTTTTGCTTTCATTAAACGCCCCATCGCTCGTTTAAAAGCAGCTTTGCTCATATGAAACCGCGCTTTAATATCGTCTGGGTCGCTTTTATCATGATACGGCATCGCTCCCCCACGGCTTTCTAAATAGCGATAAATCATGTCTGCATCTTCGTCTAAACTTTCGTGCTTGCGCGGAAGAAGTGACACATTCACCGTCCCGTCCTCTTTTACTCCAATAATCCGTCCTTCCACAAGTTCGCCAAGGCGTGGTGCTTGGCGGCGCTGTGATTCATGAATAAAACCGATATAGCCAACCTCTGAAAAAAGAAAGGCACCAGCTTTTATTAGCCGATACACACGTCCGCGAATATTTTGATTAAATGCCGATTCCGGTGCTTTTACCGCTAACTGCCTCATTACTTCATCTGTCGCAAGCTGTGCCAACAGCCGCCCCCTCTTATCTGTTTTCAACGAACAATATAATTCATCCCCGCGCTTTGGCCATAATTCCAAAAACGGCGGCAAATCATCGACTGATACGAGTACATCTTTCGAAATGCCGATATGGACAAACACCCCAAGCTTCGGCACAACATCAGCTACTTCCACCCAATCGTACGTATCGTTCGTAATTTTTGGTGTTTTCGTTGTCGCACATAACCGCCCTTGATGGTCATGGTACAAAAAGACCGTCACTTCTTCCTGTTCCACTAACGCATGTTCTATTTCACTCTTATGAAGCAACACTTCTTCCGTACCATCTGTCAAAAAATACCCAAACGGCACTTCTCTCTTTACCTTTAATGTCATCATCTCTCCTGCTATCATTATGCATCTTCCTTTTATTATTGTTTCTCATGCTTCATTTTACTATAATGAAAACAAAATGACCAAATCGTTGGAGGTAGTATATGTCGAAAGAAAGTTCATTTGATATTGTATCAAAAGTAGACCTTTCCGAAGTCACGAATGCGGTGAACATTGCATTAAAAGAAATTCAAAACCGCTATGACTTCAAAGGAAGCAAAAGCGATATTTCACTCGAAAAAGATGAGCTCATTTTAATTTCTGACGACGAGTTCAAACTAGAGCAATTAAAAGACGTATTAATTGGCAAGCTGATTAAACGCGGCGTTCCGACAAAAAACATTCAATATGGAAAAATCGAACCTGCCTCTGGCAAAACGGTGCGCCAACGGGCGAAACTCGTCCAAGGCATCGACAAAGACAACGCGAAAAAAATTAACACCATCATTAAAAACACAGGCTTAAAAGTAAAAAGTCAAATTCAAGAAGACCAAATTCGCGTCAGCGGCAAAAGCAAAGACGATCTCCAAAAAGTCATCGCTGCTATCCGCGAAGCCGACTTGCCAATCGACGTACAGTTTGTCAACTACCGTTAAGAAGGCGATATGCCTTCTTTTTTGTAAACAATAGTTGAATATTTCGAAAAAATCAGTTACATTTATGTATAAACCGTATACGTGCTCTTATCGAGAGAAGGGGAGGGACTGGCCCTGTGAACCTTCAGCAACCTGACCGACGTCAAGGTGCTAATTCCAGACAAGCGGTTCGCTTGAAAGATAAGAAGGAGAAACACAAAAGTCTTCTTCTTTGAAGGCTTTTTTATTTTATAAAGAAACGGGGGAACGCACGTGGGGCTTTTAGAAGACGTAAAAGAACGAATCGTTCTCGCTGATGGAGCGATGGGAACGTTATTATACTCGCACGGCATCGATCGTTGCTTTGAAGAGTTAAACATATCGAAACCAGAGGAAATCGTTCATATTCATGAAGCGTATATGGCGGCGGGCGCAGAAGTCATTCAAACAAACACGTACGGCGCCAACTACGTTAAGCTTTCCCGCTACGGGCTGCAAGACGACGTGCAAACAATTAATCGTGCGGCTGTCTTGCTTGCCAAACAAGCAGCGAAAGGACGCGCGTACGTCCTCGGAACAATTGGCGGTTTGCGTAGCGTAAATAAAAGCGCTATTACGCTCGAAGAAGTAAAGCGCACGTTTCGCGAGCAATTGTACGTTCTTTTACACGAAGACGTTGATGGGCTACTGTTAGAAACATATTATGATTTAGAAGAATTAAAAACGGTGCTAGCCATTGCCCGTAAAGAAACAAATAAACCAATCATCGCTCATGTGACGCTACATGACGTCGGCATTTTACAGGACGGAACACCGTTAAACGAGGCGCTTGCGCAGCTCGAGCAGCTTGGCGCTGATATCGTTGGGTTAAACTGCCACCTCGGGCCATATCATATGATTCGCTCGCTAGAAGAAGTGCCGCTACCAGCAACCGCGTTTCTTTCTGCCTATCCGAATGCGAGTCTACCAGACTATCGAGATGGCCGCCTCGTCTATGAAACGAACGCCGAATATTTTAAAGAAACAGCACTAGCGTTTCGCGACCAAGGCGTTCGTTTAATCGGCGGCTGCTGCGGCACGACGCCAAGCCATATTGAAGCGATGGCAAAGGCGCTTACCGATCGGACACCTGTCCAGCAAAAACAAGTCAAGCAACGAGCGCTAAGCGTTTCCGTCTCTGCACCACCAGAACAAACAGAACCACCGCTGACCGAGATCGTCCGAAAACGCCGCTCCATTATTGTCGAGCTTGACCCGCCGAAAAAACTCGGCATTACGAAATTTTTAGAAGGTGCAAAAGCATTGCGAGACGCAAATATCGATGCGCTTACGCTCGCTGACAATTCATTGGCGACACCGCGCATTAGCAACGTCGCGCTTGGGACGATCGTCAAACAGCAACTCGGCGTTCGCCCGCTCGTTCATATTACGTGCCGGGACCGAAATTTAATCGGTTTACAGTCGCACCTTATGGGGCTATATACGCTCGGCATTACCGATGTGCTTGCCGTCACCGGCGATCCGTCTAAAATTGGTGATTTCCCTGGAGCAACATCTGTCTATGATCTGTCATCGTTCGATTTAATCCAGCTCATTCGCCAATTTAATGAAGGCGTGTCGTATTCCGGGCAGCCGCTTGGACAAAAAACAAAGTTCTCTATCGCAGCTGCCTTCAATCCAAATGTACGGCATTTAGACAAAGCGGTGCAGCGGCTCGAGAAAAAAATTCAATGCGGCGCGCATTATTTTATGACACAGCCGATATATTCAGAAAAACAAATGGAAGCCGTCTACGACGCGACAAAACATTTAGACGTACCTATTTACATCGGCATTATGCCGCTTACAAGCGCACGCAATGCGGAATTTCTTCATCACGAAGTACCTGGGATTACGCTATCAGACGATATTCGTGCGCGGATGGCCGCGTGTGCGAATGATCCAATTCAATCGACAAAAGAAGGGATTGCTATCGCCAAGTCATTAATCGACGCTGCCTTCGATTTATTTAATGGCATTTACTTAATTACGCCATTTTTGCGCTACGAAATGACAGTCGAACTTGCCCAATACGTTCATGAAAAACAAGCAGCAAAAGAAAGGAAGGTGCTTCATGGCTAGCCTAGTAGAACAATTGCGCAAAAAAATTTTAATCATTGACGGCGCCATGGGGACGATGATTCAAAGCGCCGGATTAACCGCTGCTGATTTTGGCGGCGAGGAGTACGAGGGGTGTAACGAATATTTGTCGCTCACCGCTCCGCACGTTATTCGCTCCATTCACGAAGCGTATTTAGAAGCAGGGGCAGACATTATCGAAACGAATACGTTTGGCGCGACAAACATCGTTCTCGACGAATACAACCTCGGCTATTTGGCGCTTGAACTAAACATCGAATCTGCCAAACTCGCCAAACAAGCAGCAGAAAAGTATTCCACACCAGAATGGCCGCGCTTTGTCGCTGGCTCGATGGGACCGACGACAAAAACGTTATCTGTCACCGGTGGCACCACATTTCCACAGCTTGTCGCCGCCTATGAAGAACAAGCGCGCGGGCTTCTAATCGGCGGCGTGGATGTATTGCTTTTAGAAACATGCCAAGACACGCTGAACGTCAAAGCAGGGTTCATCGGCATCTCAGAAGCGTTCCGAAAACTAGGAAAACGTGTACCAATTATGATTTCCGGCACGATTGAACCGATGGGTACGACGCTTGCTGGGCAAACAATTGAATCGTTTTTTATTTCCGTTCAGCATATGAAACCATTAGCAGTCGGTTTAAACTGTGCCACTGGTCCTGAATTTATGACCGACCATTTACGCTCGCTTGCCGATCTAGCCAATACGGCCGTGAGCTGCTACCCGAACGCTGGGCTGCCAGACGAAGAAGGACATTATCACGAAACACCGGAAATACTTGCGAAAAAAATTCGCTGGTTTGCCGAAAAAGGATGGATCAATATCGTTGGCGGCTGTTGCGGGACAACGCCTAATCATATTCGCGCCATTTGTGAAGCGGTTCGTGATCTTCCGCCGCGAAAAATTCCTGCATCGTTTGACGTACATGCTGTTTCCGGCATCGAACCACTTCTTTATGAAGAAACGATGCGCCCACTTTTTGTTGGGGAACGAACGAACGTTATCGGCTCGCGCAAATTTAAGCGGCTCATCGCTGAAGGAAAATATGAAGAAGCAGCGGAAATTGCCCGTGCCCAAGTGAAAAACGGGGCGCATGTCATCGACATTTGTTTAGCCGACCCAGACCGCGACGAAAAAGAAGATATGGAGCAATTTATTCAGCAAGTGGTGAAAAAAGTGAAAGTACCGCTTGTCATCGACTCCACCGATGAGCGTGTAATTGAATGTGCCCTTTCCTATTCCCAAGGAAAAGCGATTATTAACTCGATTAACTTAGAAGATGGCGAAGAGCGGTTTGAAAAAGTCGTCCCGCTCATCCAAAAATACGGCGCAGCAGTCGTTGTCGGCACGATCGATGAACAAGGAATGGCAGTTCATGCCGAACGAAAACTTGAAATTGCCTTGCGCTCATATGACTTGCTTGTCAACAAATATGGCTTATCGCCGCACGACATCATTTTCGACCCGCTTGTGTTTCCAGTCGGTACAGGCGACGAACAATACATTGGTGCGGCAAAAGAAACAATCGAAGGGATTCGCCTTATTAAAGAAAGGCTTCCGCATTGTTTAACGATGCTTGGCATTAGCAACGTTTCGTTCGGCTTGCCGCCAGTTGGAAGAGAAATTTTAAACTCTGTCTTTTTATACCATTGCACGCAAGCTGGGCTCGATTACGCCATCGTCAACACAGAAAAGCTCGAACGGTTCGCTTCCATCCCAGAAAACGAAGTGGAAATGGCCGAAGCACTTCTATTCCATACAAACGACGAAACGCTAAATACGTTTATCCAGTTTTACCGTGACAAAACGAAAGAACCGAAAAAAACAAGCGCAAATTTAACGCTTGAGGAACGGCTAGCCAATTATATAGTGGAGGGAACAAAAGAAGGGCTGTTTGCCGATTTAGAACTGGCATTGCAAACGTACGAAAGCCCGTTAGCAATTATTAATGGACCCCTCATGACGGGAATGGATGAAGTCGGGCGGCTATTTAACGACAACCAACTGATCGTCGCCGAAGTATTGCAAAGCGCAGAAGTAATGAAAGCCGCCGTCGCTTTTCTAGAACCGTATATGGAAAAAAGCGAAACGAGCACAAAAGGGAAAGTGATCCTTGCGACCGTCAAAGGCGATGTTCATGACATCGGCAAAAATTTAGTTGATATTATTTTAAGCAACAACGGCTTTCACGTTGTCGATTTAGGGATTAAAGTGACCCCACAGCAACTCATTGAAGCAGTACGAGCGGAACAACCAGACATGATCGGACTATCTGGACTGCTTGTAAAATCTGCCCTACAAATGGTGCTTACTGCCCAAGATTTAAAACAAGCGGGCATTTCCTTACCGATTTTAGTCGGGGGGGCAGCCCTATCTCGCAAATTTACGGAAACTAAAATCGCTCCTGAATACGACGGCATTGTTCTTTATGCAAAAGATGCGATGGACGGATTAACGCTCGCCAATCGTTTGCAACAAAACGACATCGAATATGAACGAAAAGAAAAAAGCGATGTTGTTTCCAAACAAACAACTCACACAGCTACGTTCGCTCGTTCAAACGTCTCTACCGCTGTTCCTGTTTTTGTACCGGCAGATTTAGAACGCCACGTATTAAAAGAGGTGCCGCTTTCCCATATCGAACCGTACATTAACTGGCAAATGTTATTAGGTCATCATCTCGGGTTAAAAGGAAACGTCAAAAAATTGCTGGCAGAGCAAGACGAAAAAACGATTATGCTAAAACAACTAATCGATGAACTTCTTTTCGAAGCAAAGCAAAAACAATGGATTACGCCATCCGTTGTTTACCAATTTTTCCGTGCCCAAAGCGATGGCAACAAAATCTATATTTACTCGCCGACGGACAACACAGTCTTAGAAACGTTTGAGTTCCCACGGCAACCAAGGGCGCCATACCTTTGCCTTGCGGACTATTTGCGGTCGGTTGAAAGCGGTGAAATCGACTATGTTGGGCTATTTGCGGTCACCGCAGGAAAAGGGATTCGTGAACTGGCACAGCGTTGGAAAGAAAAAGGAGAGTTTTTAAAAAGTCATGCCATTCAAGCATTAGCGCTTGAAGTGGCGGAAGGATTGGCCGAGCGCACACACCAAGTGATGCGCGACCGTTGGGGATTCCCGGACGATCCGGACTTTACGATGGAAGAGCGATTTTCCGCCAAATATCAAGGGCAGCGCTTCTCGTTCGGCTATCCGGCCTGCCCAAATTTAGAAGATCAAGAAAAGCTGTTCCGTCTCCTTTACCCTGAAGAAATCGGCATTCATTTAACGGAGGGGTTTATGATGGAGCCAGAAGCATCGGTATCCGCGATCGTCTTCGCTCATCCGGAAGCGAGATATTTCAACGTTTTATAAAAGCCAAGGGCAGCCTTGGCTTTTCATAATTTGTGGTCATGATTATCATAATAAAAATAATCAATAGTTCAAGGGAGGAAAGAACCATGGTCACAAAGCAACAGACAACGCTGCCGCCGCAGCATCAAAACCACCAGCCAGGCTTGCAGACGGAAATGAACCCGCAACCGATTTCTGAGGATCCGAGTTATCGCGGAAGCGGAAAACTAAAAGACAAGGTGGCGCTCATTAGCGGCGGAGACAGCGGAATTGGCCGAGCGGTCGCCATTTATTTCGCTAAAGAAGGGGCGGATGTCTCAATTATTTACTTGAATGAACATGAAGATGCCGAAGAAACGAAGCGGCAAGTCGAACAAGAGAGGCGGAAATGTCTGCTCATCTCTGGAGATGTCGGTGACGAGCATTTTTGTAAAGAAGCGGTCAAACAAACTGTTCAAGCATTCGGCAAGCTTGATATTCTTGTAAACAATGCGGCGGAACAGCACCCACAAAACAGCTTATTAAACGTTACATCCCAACAATTAGAAAAAACATTCCGCACCAATGTCTTCGGTTACTTCTATTTAACAAAAGCAGCGCTTCCTTATTTAAAAGACGGAAGCTCAATTATTAACACCGCTTCGGTCACGGCTTATGAAGGGCATGAACAGCTGCTTGATTATTCCGCAACAAAAGGAGCAATTGTAGCATTTACACGGTCGTTAGCTAAATCACTTGTAGCAAAAGGCATTCGCGTGAACGGTGTTGCACCTGGTCCCATTTGGACCCCGCTTATTCCATCGACCTTTTCTAGCGACCACGTCGCTACATTCGGTGCCAATACGCCAATGAAACGTCCTGGTCAACCGGAAGAAGTCGCACCAAGCTATGTTTTTTTAGCAAGCGACGACGCTTCCTATATGACAGGGCAAATGCTTCATGTGAATGGTGGGAAAATCGTAAATGGCTAACGGAAGCATAGTTAACAAACATCTACATTTTATGTTATATTTTCTTACATTCACCTTGATTTTTTGTCCGCAAACCGGTTATGATAAAGGCGGATATTGTTAGACCTTGACAAAAGGTCTCCCTCTCTTCCCTTTTTACTTGCAACGGTTGTTGCAAGTTTTTTTCATGAAAAAAGACCACGTGCCTGTGGTCTTTTTTACACATAATCGCATGAAAACCGCTTCACAAGCTTATGCGGGATGATGATTCGTTTGACTGGCTCGTTCGGATTAGCGACTTTTTCGATTAAATTTTTTGCTGCTTCATACCCTAGTTGAAAAATATGAATGTCGACCGACGTCAACGGTGGACGAGCCATGTCTGCTAATAACGTATTGTTAAAGCTAACGAGCGAAATATCGTCTGGAACGCGCAAATTCAGCTCATCAAGCAATTTCAATACATCGAGTGCCAACAAATCATCGACAACAACTAACGCCGTCGGCGGCTCGTCAAGTGAAAACAGCTTTTTCATTTCTTCTTGATTTGCTTTTTGTAAAAACTCTTCGTACACCACGTATTCCGGCCGATAAATAAGCCCCGCTTCTTCCAATGCTTCTTTATACCCTAATAGCCGATCAGCCGTCACTAAATACGTTTCATTCCCTCCAATAAACGCCACCCGCTCATGACCAAGCCCAAGCAAATATTGCGTCGTTTCTTTGCCGATTCGGTAGTTATCATTATCCACATGCGTAATTTGTTCCGCACGCTGATGCGGCTTTCCAATCACGACAAACGGAAAATCATGACGAAGCAAATATTTCATCAATTTATCATTCACACGCGAATAAAGCAAAATAACTCCATCGACACGGCGCCCTTGTAACATTTCCACAACTTCTTCATAAATCTCTTCCTCCTTTTCTCCAGTGGACATTTGCAAGGCAAATTTTTTCTCATGTGCCGCTTTGCTAATGCCGCGAATTACTTCGGGGAAAAACGGGTGTTGCAACGCCTGTTCGGCTGAGCTTGGCATCACAATTCCAATCACTTGTGCCGTTTGGCTCGCTAAACTGCGCGCAATAAAGTTCGGATGATAGCCAAGCTCTTTCATCGCCTCTCGCACTTTTCGTTTCGTTTTTTCACTAATGCGCGGACTATCGGCAATGACCCTAGAAACGGTCGAAGGAGCAACATTCGCCCGTTTCGCCACATCTTTAATCGTTACGTTCATGCCTTTCACCCCCTAGCTTGTGGCCTCTTTTTTACATAGTATAAAAACAATCCAAACAACACATACACAGCAATTATCGCACTAATAAACGGAACGTTTAGCCCCGTCTTTTTTCCTAACACATAAATTTCCGCCGTTTCCCGATTCAAAATAATATCATACCCGTTTTTATCGCTTCGCACTAAATCATCTGCCAACAATCCACGCAATTCTTTTCCTGTTTCTAACTGCTCGTTTGTAATGTGCGCTTTAGCCGTTTTGTTTGTATTGTTAATCGCAATAACAGCGGTTTGGTCATGATACGTCCGTTTGAACACTGCCATTCCGTTTTTCTCATAAAGCAACGTAAAATCGCCGCGCCGCAATGACGGCAGCTGTTTTCGCAATTCTCCTATTTTCTTTATATAATCAATGATTTCTTGGTCGGTGCGGAAATTCATCAATCGCCGATTGTCTGGGTCTTTTCCTCCATCCAGCCCAATTTCTGTGCCATAATACATGATTGGGATACCTGGTGCGGAAAACAAGTACGTCAATCCAAGCTTAATTCGCTTGATCGGATTTTGCCGGTTTTCGAGCGCCAGCCTCGTGAAACGGACGGTGTCATGGTTGTCTAAAAAGGTGCCAAGCAAATACGGTCGTTCATAAAACGTTTCATTTCTTCGCCAAACGTTATACAACGGTTCCAACGATTGGTCAGATTTGCTGAAAATTTTTGACGCTTCTTGATAAAATGGAAAATCGAGAAAACCATCGATACCGTATTTCCCGTAATCCGCAATATACCGAGGGTCGTCATGCCATACCTCACCAAGCAAAAAGAAATCTTTTTTGACGGATTTGACTTCGTTCGAAAAGTCTTTCCAGAACGATTTAGGTACGTGCTTCACTGTATCCAAACGATAGCCATCGATGTCTGTCTGCTGAATCCACCACTTCGCAGCATCGATTAAATAACGTTTCACTTCCGGATTTTCTTGCGCTAAGTCAGGCAGACCAAACAGCCAGCCGTTTTCTACTTCGGTTTGATCGGTCCAGTTGAAAATGTCTTTTTTCTCATGAAACCAATCTTTTTTCGTTGGATCATTTAGCCATGGATGATGAGGTCCTGTATGGTTGACAACAAAATCTAAAATGACTTTCATATCGCGTTTATGGGCTTCTTTCACTAATCTTTTTAAGTCGCTTAGCGTGCCAAAATGCGGATCGACTTTATAAAAATCGGAAATCCAGTAACCATGATAGCCACCCGGTTCATTTTTAAAAATTGGAGTTAGCCAGATGGCAGTAAACCCCATCGATTTTATGTAGTCAAGCTTATCGATAATTCCTTGCAAATCGCCACCATGATACGCTCTCGGGTCGTTGACGTTCACGTCTTGGTCGTTTTGCGGATTGCCGTTATTGAAGCGGTCGACCATGATAAAGTAAATACTTTCATCTTGCCACGTTCGCTTATCTGCTGCATGTGCTGGCATAGCCACAACAAGCAGGAAAAGCGCAGGCAATAACAAAGAAAAAATTCGTTTCACCTTGTCCCACTCCCATTCATTTCACTTCTACTGTTTAACTATAGCTCGAAATAATGCGAAAGGAAAGAACCTAAACGATTCTTTCCTTTCGTTTCTCATCCTTTTGTCCCTCCTGCGGTTAAGCCTGATATAAAATATTTTTGGAATGAAAGGAAGAGAATGGCGATAGGTAGTGCAATAAGAACAGAACCAGCAGCAAAAGTCGTAAATTCATTCCCAAACTGTTTTGCGACTAAATCATACAGCCCGACCGCCAACGTATATTTTTCCTTGCTTCGCAATAAAACACTCGCTAAAATAAAATCACCGAACGGCGCGATGAATGTAAAGAGCGCAATGACAGCGATAATCGGTTTTGCCAGCGGCATAATAATTTGAAAGAAAATGCGTAAATGCCCTGCCCCGTCAATACGGGCTGATTCATCTAATTCTTTCGGAATCGTATCTAAATATCCTTTCATCAACCACGTATTCATCGGAATTGCCCCACCAACATATACAAGAATCAACCCAAGATGTGTATCAATTAACTTCGTAAGCAACCCAAGCACATAAATCGCAATTAATGCAGCAAAGTTCGGAATCATTTGCAAAACTAAAAACGTTATTAACCCGTTTTGTCGTCCAACAAAGCGATAACGCGAAAACGAATACGCCGTCAAACTGACTAAAATAACGGAAAAAATCATCGTGAGTGTAGAAATTTTAAGTGAGTTTGCATACCAAATTAAATAATCACTTTTCGACGTATCAAACAACTCTTTATAATGAATCAGTGTCGCATGATCCGGAATCATCTTCGAACCAGATAAACTTTGGCCAGGATTAAATGACGAGCCAACAACCCAAAGAAGTGGATACACAATAATGATCGTCATCACCAAAATGACCGCATACGACAGCGTCAAGCGGACAATTTTTTGTTTTTTCATATCCATCTTACATCATATCCTCTTCTTTAAATGATTTTGTTTTTCTAAATTGCCATAGCGCTACAGATACAACGACAAGTGATAAAAGCAACGTAATTGCCGCTGCTTTGGAATATTGGGCAGACGTCATCGTTAAACGGTAAATCCACGAAATTAAAATGTCTGTTGCCCCAGCGTTTTGTCCAGAAACGGCTGGACCACCCCCATTAAATAAGTAAATAATATTGAAATTATTAAAATTAAACGTGTATTGTGTAATTAAAATTGGCGCAATCGCATACAACACGAGCGGAAGTGTAATTTTCGTAAATTTCTGCCACGCTGTCGCCCCATCTACGGTTGCCGCTTCGTACAACTCATCCGGAATCGCTTGTAACACACCGGTCGTCATCGCAAAAATAAAAGGAAAGCCTAACCATGATTGAATGAGAATAAGCGCTACTTTCGTCCAAAATGGATCAGTCATCCAATCAACAGGACTAATGCCGAGCGACGCTAAAATCGTTTTATTAATAACCCCGAACGATTCATTAAACATACCGGAAAAGACGAGAATGGAAACAAATGCTGGCACTGCCCATGGTAAAATGAAAATCGTGCGAATAATGGCTTTTCCCTTTAAATCTTTTTGATTAACAACAATCGCCAAAAAAATGCCGATAGCGATCTGCAACGTTGTTGCCCCGAACGTCCAAACAATCGTCCATGCTAACACGTTAACAAACGTTTTTCGCCAAAGGTCAAGTTTGACTAAATCAATAAAGTTTTGTAAACCGACCCAATCCACTAATTTTGCTGGTGGTGAATGATATAGATCATAGTTTGTGAACGCTAGTAACACAACAAAAATAATCGGAAAAACGACAACAAAAACGAGGAGAATAAATCCTGGCGAAATCATTAAATATGGAAATCCGTTGTCAATAAGTGTATGGTATTGCTCGCGCAACGAACTAATTTTCAGCCCTAAATCTCGCTTTTGTCCGTTTTTGTACGCATCGTAAAAATTAAACGCGTAAAAACCAAGCCCAAATATTAAAATAATGACAGCCAAAATGCCCTCGACAAGTAAAAAAATCGAATGGTCACGCCCGATCACTTCTCCAAGCGTCACTATTCCCCATAAGCCAATATCTAGCAAATCTGCAAACACAATATAATAGGAAACTGCTAAAATAAGAAAACAAACACCCTTGACATATTGACGGTTGTATAACTGGCCAAGACCTGGTATAACGGATAGACCAAGCGCGATCTTCCGATGGCCAGACTGGTACATTGATGTTTCCATTGATTTGTCTCCTTTCTTTCACATCGCGAGGAGCTCTGGCTACTTGTGAATATATAAACAAACATTTAAATGTGGAAGCAGTACCTCAAAAAATGAGGTACCGCCTGCGCTCTACTTGCTTGGATGATTTGTTTCAATGTTCGTTTTGATCGTTTTTACCGCTTCATCCAACGCCTTTTTCGGTTCTGTCTTTTGGTTCGCGACAAGCTGAAGGGCAGTTGCCATCGGTCCCCATACTTCCGCCATTTCTGGAATATTTGGCATTGGAACTGCATATTGCGATTGAATAGCTACCGCTTTTGCTCCTTCGTCATTTGCAATTAGCGGATCGTTAATTAACGATTTCACTGGTGGAATTTCTTTTGTTAATTCAAACCGTTTTTTCGCATTTTCTTCATTTGTAAGGAACTCAATTAGTTTCGTTGCCCACTCTGGATTTTTTGAAAAGGCAGATACATGCCAGCCTTTAACGCCCATGAATGTTTTCACATGTTCGCCGTTCGGTAATGTCGGCATTGGCGCTACTCCAATATCGATTCCTGCATCGCGCATCCCTTGGAAAGCCCACGGACCGTTCATAACAGAAGCCACTTTTCCTTCATTAAACAATCCATCCATCGTCGAGCCACCATTTTCCCCGATAATTCCTTTCGGGAACAGCTCTTTATACCATTTTTGAATGTACTCTGTTCCTTTTACAGCCCCATCATTATTTAAGCCGATATCTTTCGGATCTAGTGTACCGTTGTTATCTTTGAACACATAGCCGCCCATTCCAGCGATAATCCCGTGTGCAAAGTAGAAGTTATCCCAAAGTGCTAAAAACCCATATTTACCTCCTTTGGTAAAATCTTTCGAAAATTGGTATAGCTCATCCATCGTTGCCGGCGCTTTATCCATAAGTTTTTTATTATAAATAAATACAGGTGTTTCTACTGCTTTCGGCAACCCATAGAGTTTCCCGTTATAAGTTTCTGCTTTCAGCGATGATTCTGTGAACGTATCCAATACTGATTGGTCGACGTTAATTTCACGAATTAATCCTTCTGTCACAAGCTGACCAATTTGGTCATGAGGCACAGTGATAACGTCTGGCCCTGTTCCCGCTGGTCCGTCTAAGCGAAGTTGGTCCCGTTGCTTCGTTGCCATTTCAACTTCTTTGTACTCTACTTTAATCCCATACTTTTCTTCAAATGCTTTAATCGCCGGTTCCAATGCAACACCGCGCTTCACATCTTCCCAAACGATCAGTTTTTCTGGCTTTGGCGGCATTCCGTTTTCTGCCGTAGTTGTTTTCTTTTCACTGGTTTTCGTCTCTGTTGTCTCCTTGTCAGGACCACAACCTGCCAGAACTCCGGTCATTAAAGCAAGTGACGAGAAAATAGATACTGCTTTTTTCATTTCGACCCCTCCTAATAACAAAATGAATTACAAGCGCTTTCACAACAGGATAGATTTTTGTGAAAACGATTGCGCAACTCTTATCACTAATTATACAACCATTTACCCATTTGACAACCTTTTTTTTATTTTTTGTCCATTTTTTCTGAACATTTTCTGAACGAAAGTTGACTTTTCACTTACAATCCTTTATTCTAAGCATACAATCTACTATACATTTTTTAGGTGATATTCTTTCAAAAGTTTAAATGATCCGCATAATAACGATTTTTATAGTGCAATCGATTGCACTAGTATAAAGGGGTAGATGACAATGTTAAAGGAAGCTGTATACCACCGTCCAACCGATCAGTTCGCCTATGCTTATGACGACAAAACATTGCACATTCGGTTGCGAACGAAGAAAAGCGATGTTCAGGCTGTGTCCCTTCTACATGGCGACCCTTATTACTGGGAAGATAGTGGATGGCAGTTTACAAAAACAGAGATGACAAAAAGCGGATCAGATACCTTGTTTGACTATTGGTGGGTCCCTATATCGCCGCCATATCGACGTCTACGCTACGGATTTGAGCTTGTGTCAGGAAACGATAGATGCGTTTATACGGAAAAAGGTTTTTTTCATCAAGCACCTATTGATGATATTGCTTATTATTTCTGCTTCCCATTTTTAAATCCAATCGACGTATTTGACGCGCCAAAGTGGGTAAAAGATACGGTTTGGTATCAAATTTTCCCTGAGCGGTTCGCAAATGGTGATCCGTCCTTGAACCCGAAAGAAACGATCCCGTGGGGAAGTGCCGATCCGACTGCGACGAGCTTTTTTGGTGGTGATTTTGCTGGCATTATGGAGCGGCTTGATTATTTAGTCGAGCTAGGAGTGAACGGGATTTATTTCACTCCGATTTTTAAAGCATCGTCCAATCATAAATACGATACAATTGATTATTTCGAGATTGATCCACAATTTGGTGACAAACGAACATTTAAGCGCCTTGTCGAGCGTTGCCACCAAAAAGGCATTCGTGTGATGCTTGATGCGGTATTTAATCATAGTGGGCATTTTTTCGCTCCATTTCAAGATGTTCTAAAGCATGGAGAAAAATCAAAATATAAAGATTGGTTCCATATCCACGAGTTTCCATTACAAACCGAACCATTACCGAACTATGATACATTTGCCTTCGTGCCAACCATGCCAAAATTAAATACGGAAAATCAAGAAGTTAAACAATATCTATTAGATGTAGCAACATATTGGATTCGCGAATTTGATATTGACGGTTGGCGTTTAGATGTCGCCAATGAAGTTGATCATCAATTTTGGCGTGAGTTTCGTCAAGCAGTAAAAGCGGTAAAACAAGACGTATATATTCTTGGAGAAATTTGGCACGATGCAATGCCTTGGTTACGCGGTGACCAGTTTGATGCGGTGATGAACTATCCATTTACAAATGGCGTATTGCGTTATTTTGCTAAAAACGAAATGAAAAAAGCAAGCGAATTTGCTCATTCGATTACAAACGTGCTCCATTCGTATCCAAACAACGTAAATGAAGTAGCGTTCAATTTACTTGGCAGCCACGACACTCCCCGCATTTTAACGGAATGTAGGGAAAATAAGGAAAAAGTAAAGCTGATGTTTACTTTCCAATTTTCGTTCACAGGGACTCCGTGCATTTATTATGGCGATGAAATTGGACTAACTGGCGGACAAGACCCGTTGTGCCGCAAATGCATGGTCTGGGAGGAAGAAAAGCAAGACCGCGATTTATTCGCCCACGTCCAAAAATTGATTTCGTTGCGCCGCGCCTATCGCTCTTTTTCACGAGGCGAGCTGCGCTTTATTGAAGCGAACGACGAAACAAACCATCTCGTCTATACTAAAACATATGAACAAGAAACGATTGTATGCCTACTCAACAATAGCGACCGAAAGCTTGACATCACATTGCCCATTTCGGTAAAAAGAAAAAAGATTACTGATTTATGGACAAATAAGCAATTTGTGTCAGAAGAAAACGAATGGACCGTAACGCTTGCGCCATATGGATTTCTTATGTTACTAGTTGAGTAATGGAAATCAGCGAGGGGAGCCCCTCGCTGATTTTGCACTGAACAGTCGCCTCCGCTTTCTCCAGCAACTTGCGAGACACGTCTCGTCGAAAGCTTGCCCTTCTGTCAGATGTTTCCTTGGCTTCACCAAGGAACGTTCCCCACTTTTCTTATGTTCGATGGACGATACGGCGATATTCGGTCGGTGTAATTCC
Source organism: Anoxybacillus amylolyticus (assembly GCF_001634285.1). Lineage (GTDB taxonomy): Bacteria > Bacillota > Bacilli > Bacillales > Anoxybacillaceae > Anoxybacteroides > Anoxybacteroides amylolyticum. The sequence continues at coordinate 1,028,337 of NZ_CP015438.1, read as the reverse complement.
TTCCACTTTTTTGAATAAACGCGAGAAATAGGCCCCGTCTTCAAATCCTACTTGCTTGGCGATCGCATCAATCGTGTCGTTCGTTTCTGAAAGCTTTTTTTTCGCTTTGCTAAGCCGAAAATAGTGTACGTACTGAATGGCGCTCATTCCTAACGTTTTTTGCATGCAGCGTGTAATATAGTCTGGATGAAAGCACAACGACTGAGCAAGTATTTTCATGTCAAACGGTTCATGGTAATGAGCTTGAATATATTGAATCGCTTCCGCACACACTTTTTCTGATGCCGTCGGAATGTGGAGCGCCTGCTTTTGCAGCTGTAAAAGAAATTCAGAAAAATAGAGTTGTTGCCTCAACGGATGATCAGGCGCGCTATGCTCGTTTAAATCGACAATGTTCCCGAGTAGCTGTTCGATTCTCTCCTTTTGCTGCACTTTTCCGTGCTGCGGAATATGAAATACATATTGTGCCGCTTCCACATACGTCGCCTCGCGCTGAATAAGATCGTGCCAACCTACTCCCTCCTTTTCCACAAATTTATATTGATCGATCATGAAATGAAGCCATACAAACAATGTATCTTCCATACATTCACGATTCCCATAATGCTCTCGCTCAGGAACTAAAATGACGTACTCCCCCTCTCTAACTTCGAAAAAAGTATCCCCTTCCATCATATATAAACAGCCTTTTTTCACATACAACAAATCAAACACCGTAAACGTCCGCCGAAAATGTTTTTTTCCTTTTGCGAATACTGCTTCTCCACCTTTAACAAACGTGGGGAATGGCGGAACGAAAAATGAAATATACATTTCTATCCCTCTCTTATGTCGGAAATATACAAATAGAATCGTGTTGTTCTCTTTTTATTATGCCATGAAGCCGCTACACTAAATATAGTTTTTACGTCGGAATATGGAAAGAGGGCTGTCTTAATGATAAAAGAAAGGAAATGGCCGTTGTTCTCGCTAACATGGCCCATATTTATTGAAACGTTATTATATATGCTGATGGGGAATGCGGATACCCTTATGCTTAGCCAATACTCGGACGGTTCCGTTGCTGCTGTTGGCGTTGCTAACCAAATTGTATTCCTTGTCATCGTCATGTTTGAATTTATCGCCATGGGAACAGCCATCTTAACTGCCCAATACGTTGGAGCAAAAGATGAGAAACGTGCGACGGAAGTATCACTCGTATCGATCACCGCTAATTTTCTATTCAGCTTTTTCCTAAGCATACTGCTTTGGTTATTCGGAAAACCGTTGCTATATGCAATGAAACTGCCAAATGAACTGTTAGACGAAGCATACGCGTATTTAAGCATCGTCGGCGGCTTTTTATTTATTCAAGCGCTCATTATGACCATTGGAGCGATTTTAAAAAGCTACGGATACACCCGTGACACGATGTACGTGACAATTGGCATGAACATTTTAAATGTCATCGGAAACTATCTTTTTATTTTCGGACCGTTTGGAATCCCAGTGTTAGGTGTCAGAGGAGTAGCGATTTCGACAACGGTAAGCCGGATCATCGCGCTTATTGTCATTTTTCTTCTATTCGTGAAGCGAACGAAGCTCTCCTTCTCACCATCGCAACTGTTGTCTTTGCCGTTCTATCACGTTCGTCACTTATTGAAAATCGGCATCCCTTCGGCAGGGGAACATTTGGCGTACAATACTGCTCAAATGCTTATTACGTACTTTATTACTTGGATCGGCACAGAAGCATTGACGACAAGAGTTTATACACAAAACATGATGATGTTTGTCTGGGTGTTTGGAATCGCAATCAGCCAAGGAACGCAAATTCTCGTGGGTCATTTTGTCGGTGCAAAGCAATATGACGATGCATACGCACAATGTTTAAAAAGTTTACGTAGTGCAATCGTCGTTTCTATTTTGATGTCATCGGTATGTTTTGCATTCGCTGATTCTCTTTTTTCATTGTTTACAACGAACAAACATATTATCGAAACAGGAAAAAGGTTGTTATTGCTAACGATCATTTTAGAGCCAGGACGTTCATTTAACCTTGTCATCATCAACTCGCTCCGAGCCGCAGGCGACGTTAAATTCCCTGTGTATATGGGAATTTTATCGATGTGGGGCGTTAGCGTCACTGCTTCTTATGTACTCGGCATATATTTCGAACTTGGTCTTATCGGCATATGGATTTCCTTTATCGCCGACGAATGGCTACGCGGACTTTTCATGTTATGGCGCTGGCGCTCTAAAACTTGGCAAACGAAATCGTTCGTGCACCACCATCTAGGAACAGCTTAAAGGAGAAGCAACAGCTTCTCCTTTTACTCTTTAATATTCACACCGTAGTGCTCAAACCAATCATGCACTTGGCATAAGTACGCCAATAGTTGCGGACCGGTCATTAATTGCCCAAACCACGGGGCTTGAAAAGATTTTCCCCCTGTTTCAATTATTTCGTTTAGTTTTTTCACTTCAAAAAATTCGTATAAGACAGAGGACCTGTCAGTTAATCGATCCGTTAGCCTTGCCTTTACAAGTTCCGTATAAAGCGGATGGTGTGTTTTTGGGTAAGGGCTTTTCTTCCGATATAACACTTCTTGTGGCAACAATCCTTCTAGCGCTTTTCGCAATATTCCCTTCTCCCGATTTCCATACATTTTCATCTCCCATGGAATATTCCAGACATATTCAACAAGCCGATGATCGGCAAACGGAACGCGTACTTCCAAACTTGCGCCCATGCTCATCCGGTCTTTTCGATCTAAAAGCGTCGTCATAAACCAAATCATGTTTAAGTAAAATAGCTCGCGGCGCTTCGCCTCCACAGCGCTTTCCCCTTCAAACCGCGGCACTTCCGCCACCGTTTCTTGAAAACGCGCTTGGACATATTCATCTAGTTGTAGCTTTTGTTGCCATTTTTCTTTTAATAACCCTATGCGCGCTTCTGTTGACCGCATCCACGGAAATCCGTTTCGCGCTAAATCGTCTGGGCGGTAAAACCATGGGTATCCACCAAAAATTTCATCCGCGCATTCTCCCGATAAACTCACGACAAAATCTTTTTTGATTTGCCGACAAAACCAAAGAAGCGACGAATCAATATCAGCCATTCCCGGCAAATCACGGACGATGACTGCCTCCGTTAAATAATCAGCTAACTCGTGCTGTGAAATCGTACAGCGGTGATGAATCGTTCCAAACGTGTGGGACATTTTCTCAATCCACGGACCGTCCGCGTTTGGCTGAAAGTCGTTCGCTTGGAAATAATGGTCATTCCCTTCATAGTCAATTGAATACGTATGGAGCGAGCCTTTCCCCTCTTTCGCAAACACATTCGCAGCAATCGCTGTAATGGCGCTTGAATCTACTCCACCAGATAAAAAAGTACATACTGGGACATCGGATACAAGCTGTCGTGTGACTGCATCCGTCAACAAAAAACGGACTCGTTCCACCGTTTCTTCTATCGTATCGCGGTGAATGCCACTTTGCACATTCCAATATCGCCACACGTTAATTCCTTCACGAGCGTAACGCATGGCGTGGGCTGGGCGCAGCTCACTAATCCCGCAAAACACCCCATGTCCTGGCGTCCTTGACGGTCCTAATCCAAACACCTCTGCCAGCCCTTCCCGATCGACCATCGTCTTTACGTCCGGATGCGCTAAAATCGCTTTTATTTCAGAAGCAAATAATAACTGCCGACCGTCATGCCGATAAAATAACGGTTTTACCCCGAGCCGATCGCGCGCCAAAAATAACTGTTCACGCCGTTCATCCCAAATCGCAAACGCAAAAATGCCGTTTAAATAGTCGACACATTGTTCTTGCCATTCGATGTAAGACATCAGCAACACTTCCGTATCTGAGTGCCCTTGAAACGTGTAGCCTCTCTTCACTAGTTCTTTGCGAATATCTTCGGTATTATACAACTCTCCGTTATAACAAATCGTATATGCGTAGCCGTCTTTTTTCCTAGTCATCGGCTGAACGCCACCCTTTGGATCTACCACGACAAGCCGTTTATGCCCAAACGCCGCATGTTCCACCAACCAGTAGTTTGTATCGTCTGGACCACGCTTTGCCAATGTTTCCGTCATTTTATGAAGCGTTTTTTTTTCTGTTTGTATATTCCGTTGGAAATCTACCCAACCGGTGATTCCACACATACGTATCCATCCTTTCCCTTCGTCAACGTAAAAGCCGATTTCTATATGATATGCAATACAATAGCAAGCGCCCTCCCGTTTTGATACGAAAATAGCGCAGCCAAGCAGATTACCTTTCTCATTGTATGCACCTAGCGGGATTTCGATGAATTGTCCGGTTTAGATGAATAAAGAGCGAAAAAATCGGCGAAAACGAAAGAGAAAGGAGATGAAACGATGAATCTAGAAAAACGTCTTTCTTACCTTCCTGAACAGAAACGGGCATACATTTGTGGAGAAATTGAACGCGTCAATGACGAATGGATTTTTTTCGATGAAGAACAAGAAGAAGCAGCGCTATTAGAAGAAATGACAACCGGCGACATTGAAGTTTTCCGAAACGGGCAATGGCTGCGCGGATATTGGCAAAACGATGGAATCGTCCGTTTAGGAGGAAGTGTGCTATTTCTACACAACGGGGAAATCGTTCGCTTTCGCAAGCCATTACCTTACGCCTATCGCCAATGGTTAGAGGAACTACAAGAAAAAACATTTTTTCGTTTCGTCGATTGGCTAAATAGTCTCCATTTTTCTTTATACGACTGCCTTTATTGCTATAATGGGCTATTGTTTAAGCCCGTGGGAGTAAACTTTATCATATTTGATAATACCGAACTAATCGCCAACGTCCAACATTACTACGAGCGAGACGGCATCTATAAAGACCGTTTTGAACTGACACTCCATACTGGTAACCGATTTATTTGCACACAAATTAGCTAAAACGACAACCTCCTATGAGATTGTCGTTTTACGAAAAGACATGGAATCCTAACGGAAGCTTCAGTCCTAAATACAACGCAAGCAAGAACGCGACAAGCAGTTGTACCCAAGCGATTTGTGTGCTTTTCCCTTTTTTCGTACGAGCCATTACCATTTCCATCGCTCCGATGACCCAAATTCCAACGACCGTTTTGACGATATAAAGCGGTGGAATCGTAGCAAGTGTATGCAATAAAAATCCGCCTGTTGCAATAATGAACAGATAGAAAAGGCGAAGCACCATCGCTACCATTTTCGCTTTTGGCGAATGTTTCTTTTGCAATGAAAGCACAACAAAAAATAAAATAAACGCAATCACCCACGCTGTAATATGCGCATGCGTCATCAACTATTTCCCCTTTCTAAATGATATATACCATCATAACACGTTTTACTAGAAAAAATAAAACGAGATATCTTTCTCCCTAACAATCTTATCATATTTTTGCTATAATGTATAAAGTGATGTATAAAATATTGCAATAGGAGGAACGTTCATGAGCAAAACGACGGAAATCATTCAGTTAACGGAGCGGTATGGGGCAAACAACTATCATCCGCTTCCTGTCGTTCTCTCCAAAGGAGAAGGGGTATGGGTGGAAGACCCAGAAGGCAATCGCTATATGGATATGCTTAGCGCTTATTCTGCCGTCAACCAAGGTCATCGCCATCCAAAAATTGTTCAAGCATTAAAAGAGCAAGCAGACCGCATCACGTTAACATCCCGCGCATTCCACAACGATCAATTAGGTCCATGGTATGAAAAAGTAGCTAATTTAACAGGAAAAGAAATGGTTTTGCCGATGAATACAGGGGCAGAAGCGGTCGAAACAGCTGTCAAAGCTGCGCGTCGCTGGGCGTATGATGTAAAAGGAGTTCCAGCGGACCAAGCAGAAATTATCGTCTGTGAAGACAATTTCCACGGCCGGACAATGACAGCGGTATCTATGTCTTCGAATCCAGAATATAAACGCGGATTCGGTCCAATGCTGCCTGGCATCAAAGTGATTCCGTTCGGCGATGTGGAAGCGTTAAAGAAAGCGATTACGCCGAATACAGCAGCGTTTATTTTTGAGCCAATTCAAGGCGAAGCCGGCATTAACATCCCGCCGGAAGGATTTTTGAAGACCGCATACGATGTATGTAAAGAACATAACGTGCTATACATTGCCGATGAAATTCAATCTGGTTTAGGGCGCTCTGGAAAAATGTTTGCCTGTGATTGGGAAAATGTCGTTCCAGACATGTATATTTTAGGGAAAGCGCTAGGCGGAGGGGTTTTCCCGATTTCTTGTGTTGCTGCAAACCGCGACATTCTTGGTGTATTTAATCCTGGGTCGCACGGTTCTACGTTCGGTGGAAATCCGCTTGCTTGCGCTGTTTCCATCGCCGCTATCGATGTTCTTCTCGAAGAAAACTTAGCGGAACGCTCTTTAAATCTAGGAAACTATTTCCAAGAAAAACTTCGCGAAATCCAACACCCTGACATTAAAGAAGTGCGTGGCCGCGGATTGTTCATTGGAGTCGAATTGCACGGACCAGCTCGGCCTTACTGCGAAAAACTGCAACAAGAAGGACTCCTATGCAAAGAAACACACGATACCGTCATTCGTTTCGCACCGCCGCTCATCATTACAAAAGAGCAGCTCGATTGGGCAATTGAAAAAGTGAAAAAAGTATTTAATGAATAGTAAACAAGGGCGCCTATACGGGTGCCCTTGTCTTTATTCCCCTATACAATTGCGCAGCGTTCCAACTCCTTCAATCGTAATTTCAATAACATCCCCTGTGTCTAAAAATCGAGGTGGTTTCATTCCCTTTCCCACTCCTGCTGGCGTTCCCGTTGCAATAATATCCCCTGGTTCTAATGTCATTCCGCGCGAAATCGTCGCGATAATCGTTTCGACCGGAAAAATAAACTGTTCGGTATTCGCTTTTTGCCGTGTTTCCCCATTTATTTTTGTTTCGATATGTAAGCGATTTGGATTTGGAATAAGCGATTGATGCACAATCCACGGACCCATCGGACAAGAGGTATCCAAGCTTTTTCCTAACAAAAATTGTTTATGCCGCTCTTGCAAATCGCGGGCAGTAATGTCATTAATAATCGTATACCCAAACACATACTCAAGCGCTTCTTGTTCAGGAATCGCTTTTCCTTTTTTGCCGATGACAACGGCAAGCTCTCCTTCGTAATCTAACTCATTCGTCACCTCACGATGTCTTAGCACTGTTGCCTCGTGGCCAACGACCGTTGTCGGGGTTTTCGAAAAGAGCATGACATGTTTTGGAATATCGGTAGCACTGCCTAGTTCTAATGCATGGTCAACATAGTTTTTCCCGACGCAAAAAATGTTTTTGGTTGGTCGCGGAATCGGCGCAAGCAAGCGAACATCTACTAACGGATAAACATACTGCGACGATGGATGCTCCTCGACCCAAATGAGTAGTTCACGAACGTTTTCGACGAACGTCTCTCCTAGCGCAATGCACTCTACTAACGTTTTCGGAAGCGTAATCACTTTTTTCATCGCTTGCTCCGCTAGCCGTAAATCAATGACACATTCTTCCTTAGTGACGACACCGACAAATGGTGCTCCATTTCGCTCTGCTGTAACAAACTTCACCTGTACATCTCCCCTCTCTACATGATATATTCGCCACTTTTTCCAAAAACCCTACGAAAAATTTTGTAGAAATTTGTAGTATTATGTCTTATTTGCACGAAATACTTTCCTTTTCTTCCATTCCGTGTATAATAATTGTAACTAGATATTTGTACCTAGAAATAAGAATAACTAAACGTTGGTGAAAAACGATGATCATGTTGATTGAAAAGAAGCGACAACAAATGATCGAATTGGCTTTAACATACGGTTTCACAGCAAAAGAAACGATTCAGTGCAGTCAAGAATTGGACGAGTTAATCAATGAATATGTAAAACATACGTTACCGGTGTTTCCTACCCAAGAGCATCTTCCGTCGCTTGTCCCTCAGTAGATAGAGGGACATTTTTATCGTCTTCGATGAAATAGTGGGCGATGCCCATACGTCACCGCTCGCCATCCCCATTCGATAGGACCGATAGAAAAATGTTTTAACCATTGGCAGCTAGCAGCTACTTGTAAACTATAAATAGCTAAAGCCCATACCGTACCAACAAAAGGTCGAACCGTTCCATATAACCCAAGTCCATAGCTATAAAAAATAAACGTACAAACGATAGACTGCACTATATAGTTCGTAATCGACAGGCGACCAACTGCAGCGACGTAGTCGAACAGGCGTCCATTTTTTTGTGAAAGAAGCCATAGTATCGCTGCATAAAACAGCGCCAACGCTGGTCCACCAAACATGTCTTGCACGTATTCTGTCCATTCGTTTTTCCCTGCCCAATACGGCAACAATTTTAACGGCAGTCCAATAAAAAAAGAACCGAGCGCTACTCGCTTGATGGTACGCATAGATAACACAGCACGTTTTTGCGCCACATAGCCCCCGAACAATGCGAAAGAAAGAAGCGTCATCACAATAAACAAAAACCCCTCCGTACCGTTTACGTACATCCAATCATGCAAACGCTGCCAAAAAATATCTGAAATCGTTCCTTGTTGATAGTTTCTCATTGCTTCCTGTGCCAATTTCTCCGCTCCATGTTGCCCAACATGTCCTGCCATCCCTATTAATATTGCAATAATGACATGAGGAACATAGCAACTAATCGCGGCAATCAGCCATGTTCGACTAGAAGCATCGCGAAACAGAAGAAGCAGTGCTCCAGTTGCTGCGTACGTTATTAAAATATCGCCATGCCAAACGAAAAACGCATGAATAAGACCAATCGCTAGTAGTGCTACCATTCTTCTTGTCCATAGACACGGAAACGACAATCGTTTCTTCATTGCTTGTTCGCGAAATAAAATCATGCTAAACCCGAACAAAAAAGCAAAAAGCGGATAAAAACTCGCTTGTGCGACCACATCAATAAAGGCTAGAACAAAACGATCAAGCGAATCTTTCCACCAGTTGTCCAATGACATATACATCACTGGCGAATGAAAATCGAGCATATTCACTAAAAAAATGCCAAAAAGCGCTATTCCTCTTATACTGTCTATTTCTTTCAACCGCAAGCGCTTCCCTCCGCTCAAAAAGGCGCCGCTTCGTTTGCGACGCCATATTTTTAGTTGACATATCGTCCTGTTTTTCCGTGCGTTTGCCAATATTCGTTACGCAAATGAACTTTTTGAATTTTTCCGGATGCTGTTTTCGGAAGTTCTTTCACAAATGTGACGCCAGTAATCGCCTTAAAGTGGGCCAATTTCTCCCGAGAGAATGCAATCAGTTCTTGCTCTGTCACATTGTGCCCTGGTCGAACAACGACAAACGCATGCGGTGTCTCGCCCCATTTTTCGTGCGGAGCCGCAATAACTGCTGCTTCTAACACCGCAGGATGATCGTAAAGCACTCCTTCTACTTCAATCGAAGAAATATTTTCACCGCCGCTAATAATAATATCCTTTTTCCGGTCGACGATGTCAATATTTCCGTATGCATCAACCGTTGCCATGTCGCCCGTATGAAGCCAGCCATTTCGAATTGTTTCCATCGTCGCCTCTGGATTTTTCCAATATCCTTTCATGACGCCGTTGCTTCGGACAACCACTTCCCCAATCGTTTGCCCGTCATGTGGCACTTCTTCACCACGTTCATTTACCACTTTCACTTCACAGCCAATCATCGCATGCCCTGTTTTTGCTTTCATGCGATATTGTTCATGAAGCGGCAGGTGCTGCAAATGAGAATGAATGGTGGAAACGGTGCTTAATGGCGATGATTCGGTCATGCCGTATACTTGAATAAACTCCCAACCAAGCTCTTTCTCAACCCGAGTCACAAACGCAGGCGGCGGTGCTGAACCGGCAATCACGACGCGAACCGGATGGTCAATCGCCGGCACATGCTGTTCATAATATTGCAAAAGCGAATTTAACACGGTCGGCGCCATATGCATCACATTGACACGATATTTTTTTATGCAATCAAAAATAAGTTCTGGTGCGGCTTTACGCAAGCAAATATGCGTTGCGCCATTGGCTGTATAATAAAACGGCGATCCCCAGCCGTTGACATGGAACATTGGCAAGACGTGCAAATAATTGTCGCGATCGGACACGCGCAAATGGTGCATCGTCACTAATGCATGTAAATAATTGTTGCGATGTGTAAGCATCACCCCTTTTGGATTTCCGGTCGTTCCGCTCGTATAAAGAAGGCTGCATACATCATTTTCATCGATTTCCGGCCGTTCAAACGGTGTGTTCGAAAACTGTGCGAGCCATTCATCGTAAGCGATTTCATTCGTGTCACTGTCTTTGTAATGAACGATGATTTTCTCTACCGTTTCCAGCTTGTCCTTAATCGGAACAATTAGGTGATACAACTCTTGGTCGACAAAAAGCACTTTACTTTCGCTATGGTTTAAAATAAACAAATAATCGTCTGGTTTTAAGCGAATATTTAGCGGTACCATAATCGCTCCAAGCTGAAAGACGCCGTAAAACCCTTCCAACATTTCTAGCGTATTGGGCGCTAAATACGCCACCCGATCCCCCTTTTGTACTCCTAGCGCTTTCAGCCCGTGGGACAGCTGATTTACCCGCTCATTCAACTGAAGATATGTAAGTTCTCTTTCTTCACAGATGACTCCCGTTTTGTCGCCATATAACGCGACGGCGCGGTCTAAAAATTGCGTCAATACTAACGGTACGTTCATCTTCCCCATCCCCCTTTTTGTTTGAAAATTCAATAAAATTATAGCATATTTTTCAAGAAAAAGCGTTACAATTTTGTAACGCTTTTACTTATTGGCAATATTGTTTGAACCGTTCAAATCGGCATCAAACGTATTCGTCACGCTACAAAACGTATTCGTTTGCAAAAAATCGCCCGTATTGCCACCGCCTGCTCCAGAATTCGATTTAGACGTACTTTTCGGGGCGATTTGTAGCACATCGCCCATATTAACTGTTCCATTTCCGCCAACGCTCGTTACTTTCACCCCACCAATAATTACCGCTGGCATGTCCATCATCCTCTTTTGTCTTTTATGCTTTATTTTATGAAATAAACAAAAAAACGTTTGGACACTTCCCCTTATTCAACACTTTCTTTCTGATTTCATACAATGCAATAAGGCGTATAAGAAAGGATGTGAACGTATGCCATCTTTTGTTGGCGGACCAATTAAAATTACAAACGTTAGTGGCGACGGAACAGTAAACTTCGGTGACGTTTTGCAAATTACCCCCAAAAGCACGGTCAAGTCCCATCTCGGTTCAGGGGGAGGAAACAACGGAGATTTTATGCAAACGAATACATTTGTCAGCTTCACAAACACGGCAGACCCAGACATTGCCGATGCTAACAATGTAGCAAACAACTAGCTGCACGTTTCCCCGCCCATGCCCATACGATATACTAATAACGAAAGAAAGGTGTTTATATATGCCAGCATTCGTCGGAATCGTTAAACTGAATAGTATTGGGAGCAGCGGGGTGTTCCATATCGGTGATGTATTTGCCATCTCTCCATACAGCGTGGCGAAAACGTTTGCTGGAGCTGGTTCGTTCAATACCGGAAACGGGCTGCATGTTTATAACTATTACAGCAACACAAACACCAACGACGCAGATGTGGCAGATGAAAATATCGTCGGCAATGCGTAAAGGGGGAGGACGATGAATTTTTATATTAACCAAAGCATCTGGATCTACCTGTTCAAAATCGGTTCTGTCTCTAACTCCTCTGTTTTGCAAATTGGAAGTGCCGGCAGCATTCAAGCACATTCCACGTTGAGCAATACCGGCGGATTTACTCAACCCGCTCCAGAAGCAAAATTGGCGGGTTCGTTCACTCCATTAGTTCCACTCCATTCTTCGACGCGCCAAAAAAGTGATGACAACGAGTAATCATTCATATATTGAAAAATGAAGGGACATTGGAGAGGATGATCGCCGTATGAGCACTTGGCACAATTATTTCACGAAATTGCACGAGTATTTAACTTGGCAGACAAATAAAATAAACAAGCTCGAGCAGCAGCTTGTCCGGCTCGAAAAAGAAATCCAAGAGCTCAAACAACGCCCACAAACGACCATTGAAAAAATTGAATATAAATTTGACCAACTAAAAGTAGAAACGTTGGAAGGAACGTTAAATATCGGACTCACTCCAAACGGAGGCACAACGATTGAAGATTTTGCTGTCAGTCCAGAAAAAACGGTCATCCCCAAACCAGAACCGGTCTTGTTCCGCAACATTCAAGCAAAAATTAACGACTATTTAGCGAACGATTGTAAAACATTGCTTGCAGAGCTAGAAACAAAATATATGTATCCGCTCGATGACGTGTACCGCCAATTTATTTTACAAGATATTCATCGGCAAGTAGACGAACGAATCCAGTTTTATTTACAGCAAAAAATGAATAGCGGCTATGTGCCCGATCCAAGCTCTTCTGAAGCAGTGGAAACAGAAATTATTCAAAAAGTAAAACAAGATATTGAGCAATCGTTAGATAGTTTTATGAAACATTTACCGAAGCAAGGAGGGAAAGAATGAATTATACTGTCGTGAACCGCGAAGTGCAAATCGGTGATATTTATTTAACAGCTGTCACAAGTTCTTCGATTTTTTTAATCGGCGATGCCGATGTCATTCAGCTTGCTTCTGCGTTCGATACGCCTCCAGAATCATTAATTGTCGGTCCGTTCGTCCCGCTGACGCCGAAAGGGTCATAACCTAAAAGGAAAGGTTGTGTATGCATGAAACGGTTATCGGTCGTTCAGCTGCTCAATTGTAAAACGTTTCTCCTTAGCTCTGTATTGCAAATTGGCGATTCACGCGAAATTAATGCGCGGTCAAACGTATTAGCGGTGCAGCGGCAATACGAACTTTTTTACGGAAACGAAGGGGAAGTGACGTTTCCGGTGTTTACTAAATCGATTCCAACGCTTGATGTCCCTACTTCTGTGCAGACGTATCGCCTCCACGAGTCGCCAGTGATATCAGTACGCTCCATTTATTTAATCGCTGCCTCGACCGCATCCGTCGTTCACATCGGCTCTACTTCCACCATTAAAGGAGAAACGAGAATAAAACATATTCGCCAATTAGCCGAATCAACAGCACTCCCAGAAACATCGATTCAGATTACAAAGGATGGGTGAACATGCCTGCAGTAGTTGGTCCAATTAAAATTACAAGTATAGGAAGCGGCGCTGTCTTTCAAGTCGGTGACACGCTTTATATCGCGCCAAAAGTAGCGACAAAAACGCAAGGTGGTTCCGGTGGATTTAATACCGGTGATTTTATTATGACAAATAACGCCATTAACTTTACGAATACGTTTGATCCTGACGTCTTTGACAGCAACGTCGCCGGGAATAATTAAAGGGGCTGACCCAAAACGCGAATGCGTTTTGAGATTAGCCCGATTTTTTTTACACTAAAATAGAAGAATCGCCCTTTTTTCTGGTAGAATAGAGTCACCACAACAACTATCACCGGAAAAGGAGCGATTCTTTTATGAAACATCATCATATTTCTTTTAAAGAGTATACCATGGATAACCTCACGTTGCCAAGCAATATTGCCGATCTCATTCCACCGGATAATATGGCTCACGTGGTTCACGAGATGGTCGAGCGCATCCCGATGGAGACGTTTCTTCCTTACTATAAAGGCGGCGGTACCTCTTCTTATCATCCAAAAATGATGACGAAAATTATCCTCTACGCGTACACCCAAAAAATGTATCATGGCCGAGAAATTGCTCGACAATTAGAAGTACATCTTCCCCTCATGTGGTTGAGTGGGTTTCAAAAGCCGGACTTCCGTTCCATCAATCGATTTCGCTCCGAACGGATGAAAGGGCTGATTGACGACTTGTTCCGAGAAATGATCACCCTGCTTGTCGCGGACGGCTATGTCAACATGGAAGACTATTTCGTAGATGGGACGAAAATTGAAGCGAATGCCAACCGATACACGTTCGTTTGGCGGAAATCCGCCGAGAAATACCAAGAGAAATTACAAGCCAATGTGGATCAGCTCATCGCCCAGATCGATGCGATCGTGGAAGAAGAAAATGCGGAAGAAATCGACGCTTCCCCTGCTTTTACTTCAAAAGAAATCCGAAAGAAAACCGAGGAGTGGGAAAAACGTTTGGAGGCCGAGCCGGACAACCAACCGTTGAAGAAGGCCGTCAAGAAGATGAAGGAAGACTACTTGCCTCGCAGTGAAAAGTACGAACACCAACTCCAAGTATGCGGGGACCGCAACAGCTATTCCAAAACGGATGCGGATGCGACGTTTATGCGTTTGAAGGAGGACCACATGCGCAACGGCCAACTGAAGCCGGCTTATAACGTACAAGTGGGTTCTTCCGATCAGTTCGTTCTGGGGTATTCGCTTCACCAGAGACCCGGCGATACTCGTTGTCTTCTGCCACACCTAGAGACGGTTCGAGAGAAATATGGGGTGGTACCAAAACGCGTGACCGCTGACGCTGTCTATGGTTCCGAGGAAAATTACGTGAAACTCGAAGAGAAAAACATTTCCGCGTTTATCAAGTACAACACGTATGAGAAAGAGAACACACGCAAGGTCAAGAAGAACCCGCACCATCCACAGAATTGGACATACAAGAAAGAAGAGGACGTTTGGATTTGTGCGAACGGGAAAAAACTGGTCCGTATAGGAACTTCGAAGCAGACCACAGAATCTGGGTATACTTCGGTCATCCAGCACTACCAATGCCACGAATGCGAAGGGTGTCCGTTCCGCTCGGTCTGCACAACTTCCAAGTATGGACGTACAACGCAATGGAACCCCGTCTATCACGAACAGAAACAGAAGGCTCGTGAACGACTGGAAAGTGAAGAAGGACAAGCACGATACCGCCAACGCCAAACCGACATTGAGAGTGTGTTTGGGCAAATCAAGCAAAATCGCGGATTTCGTCGCTTTGTCCTCCGAGGCCTCCAAAAAATTTCCATAGAATGGGGGCTTATTTGCGTTGCCCATAATCTCCTCAAGAAAGCCGCTAAGGACAAACAACGGTCCTTAGCGGCATAAACAATGGAAACAAAAGGGGGCGAATCGCCCTTTTATTTAACAAAATATGTAAAAGTAAAGAAAACTGACTCCAAAAGTCCGCTTTTTAGCGGACTTTTGGGTCAGCCTCTTTTTTACATTGTTTCCAATCGGACACGCGTACCTCGCCCGGATGGCTCAGCTGGTTCGACGACAAGCCGTTTCGGGAGGCGTGCCCGCAATTCTTGTACATGGCTAATGACACCGATCGCCATGTCACTTGTTTGTAGCCGTTCGAGCGCGGTGATGACGATGTCAAGTAACTCATTATCTAACGTACCAAATCCTTCATCTAGAAAGAAAAATTGTAACGGATATTCCCCACGCAGTTGAATTTGTTTTGATAATGCTAGCGCTAATGACAGCGACGTTAAAAATGTTTCCCCACCAGATAACGTTGTCACCGGGCGGCGCACACCACCGTTTGCATCGTCGCGAATAATAAATCCCCCTTCTGAGTCGACTTCAATGGCATATCGTTGCCGCGTTAATGCACCGAGCCGCTCCGAAGCATCCCTCGTCACACGAATAAGCTGTTCCTCGGCAATAAATTCTACGAAACTATTTCCGCGCAACACACGTTGTAATTCATTATATAGCCGAACGAGGCGCTCGACTTCTATCCGCTCCTGTTCAAGTTCTTGAAAACGAGTATGTTTTTCCTCTAACTCCTCCATTTTCGCTTTTGCCGAAGCTGTTCGCTCAATGCATTCCGTCAGCTTCGCATCTTCTTCCATGCGAAGTTGCTCTATTTGCCGCCATTGTTCTTCAGTTATTTCTTCCCCGTTCATCATTCTTGTAAGCCGCTGCCATTCATTTTGCCATTTTAATTGTTTGTCGCGATGTTGCGTAATTTGTTCCGCAATGAATATCTTCTCCTCTGCCGTCAACAAAGCTTGGCGAATATCGTCACTTTCCGACCAGCTATTTTTCTCTAGTTGTTGATGCCAATCGGCTTCTGCTTGTTCTTTTCGCTTTTGGCTTTCTGAAAATGCTAGCTGTGCTGCTTTATAATTCGCTTCTAACGCTTGGTATTGTTTTTGTACGTTTGTCCATCTTTCGTACGTTTCCGTTTCTTGCTGTTGCAGCTTCACGAGTTGTTGTTCTGTTTCATTTAATAATTGAGCGACTGCTGCTTCCTCGACCGGGAACGGTAAGTCTTGTGCATACGTTTCGTATTGCTTTTG
Source organism: Anoxybacillus amylolyticus (assembly GCF_001634285.1). Taxonomy (GTDB): domain Bacteria; phylum Bacillota; class Bacilli; order Bacillales; family Anoxybacillaceae; genus Anoxybacteroides; species Anoxybacteroides amylolyticum. The sequence goes on along the minus strand of NZ_CP015438.1, from coordinate 1,012,029 downwards.
TTTTGTTTGATACAGTGTCATATACTCCGCTTTTTCCCGCTCGAGCTGCTGCCACTGTTCTTTCCATCGCTCACGCTCTTCTTTTTTCTCTTCTAAAAAATGGACGCTTTTTTCGATTCGCTCTTGTAACAGCTGTGCTTCATTTTCGTCATGTTGCAGCTGTTCCATCGTTTGTTCAATCGTATCGAACGCGAGATCTTGGTAAATTTCTTGCCATTGTTTTAGCTGTGTCTGGCACATCTGCAAACGCTCGTTATATTTTTCACGCCGTTCGTTGATTTCTTGCGCTAGCGCTGCTTGTTGATGCAATAACTCTTGCCGTCGCATGTCTACTGCTTTTCGCTCATTTAGTAGCTTCGTTGTTTCTTCGCGACATTGCACATAATCTTGTTGCAATGCTTTTAGTTCAACAGAAAGATACGTTACTTGTTCGATGAACGAACGGTCTTGGTCGCTTTCTTCCCGCTTCATTTTTTCCGTGCCACCTAAAGGAACTTCCTCTGGCGCGAGTAGTTCTGCCAACTGTTGCACTTTTGTTTTCAATGTCTGTAGTGGGGCAACGAGCTGTTGCGCTTGCTCGAGTGGTTGTTCTTCTTCAGAAAAGTGTCCGTTTCCTGTTGCGACAGGCTGCGCTGGATTTGGATGGTGTGTGGCGCCACATACCGGGCAAGGGCTGCCTTCGTGCAGTGAAGCAGCAAGCAACGAAGCGGCATGTAGCATTCGCTCTTGTTCCGCTTTTTTTTGCGCTTGTTTTATTTTGTAAAGAAGTTTTTCGAGCTTCGTTTCATGTTCACACACTGTATGATACAGCTTTTCAATTCGCTGGAAATGCGCTCGTTCTTTTGCAACTATCGCTTCCGACCGCTCCATTTCCACCTGTATCGTTTTCGTCAATTCATCATGCTGCTTTTGTTTTTGTTGCCATTCAGCTTGCGCTTCGTGAAGCGCCCGTTCGAGCGCCTGCCATTCTTTTTTTGCTTCATAGGCTTTATAGATGCGTGCTTTTTGCTGCATGTCCACTTGCTTTTGCTGCCATGCTTCTTTTAGTCGTTTTTGTTTTTCGAGCGCACGTTCATAAAGGCCGTCTAATTCATGAAGCGCTTGTTTTATTTGTTTTTCTTTTTCGTTAAGAAACGTAAGCTTCTTTTTACTTTCGTCTATTTCCTTTGCAACGCTTTTCATCCGTTCCAACAGCTGCAGCGCTTTTACTAACCGCTCTTTTTGCTCAAGCCATTTTGGCTCTTCCTCAGCTTTTTTCGCTCGAATCAGCTGATACGCTTCCGCCGCTTGTTCGTACTGCTTACGGACAGCGTGCAATTTTTGCTCGGTTGCTTCTAATTCTTTCTCCCATTTTTCTACTTCTTGCTTTGTTTGTTCGTATTGCTGCCAGTACGGAAGTAGCCGCTCCGCTTTTTCTGCTTTTTTTTGCTTCCGCTCTAATGTTGCAATTCGTTCTTCCTCTTGGTAGCATTTGGCGATCTGTTGTTCAGCGTATTGTTTTTCCTGCTGCCATTGCCAAAGCTGTTTCTTTCGTTCATACTGCTCGGTTATTTCGGCAACATGTGCTTTTTGTCGCGCTAGTTCTCGGGCTAATTCCTCTAGCTCGCGCTTTTGTTCTGCTAGCGCTGCTTGCGATGCGTCACCTAGTCCTGCCTGCTCCGCTCGAATCGTATCTAGCTTCGCTGCTGCCATCGCCAATTTTGTTTTTAACTTTTCATTTAATTCATCGCCGTATCGTTCAAGGTTGAATAGCCGTTGCAGCATTTGCCGCCTCTCAACCCCTTTTAACGACAAAAACTCAGCGAACTTTCCTTGTGGAAGGACGACCGCACGGGTGAAATCTTTCATTTCTAGCCCGAGCAACCGCCTAATCCATTCATCAACATCCCGCATTTTATCCGCGATGACAATTCGCTCGGTTCCTTCTTCAATCAAACGGCTGACACTCGTTTTCACGCGCCATTCGTCGCTCCGCTTAAACGTTCGTTCGACCGTGTATCGCTTTTTTCCATTGGCGTTCACTAATTCAAACGTGAATGCAACCGATAGCTCGTTTTCTGCATGGTTCATAATACCATGCGTATTGTTAGCGGCGCGTTCGACATTTCCATATAACGCCAACGTCATCGCATCTAAAATCGAGGACTTCCCGCTTCCTGTCGGGCCGAAAATGCCAAACAATCCCCCCTCACATAACGTCTTAAAATCAATGACTTGCTTTTCACGGAAGCTATGCAACCCTGCCACGGTTAAGCAAATCGGCTTCACTGCTCTTCCCCTCCGTCTTCCTCAGCAAGCAGTTCCATAAATAGCTGAACTAGCTCTGCTGTTGGCTTAGCTCCGCCTGTTTGTTTTTCATAAAACCTTTCAAACAACGTTTCCATCGGAACGTTTTCTCTCGTTTCCCATATAAGTTCTTCTCTTTCGGAAAAATGTGGACGAATATAGACAAACCCGTCATGCAGCTTGCGCAAACGATGAATATCCTCAAGCGTCAACGAATGTTCAACGTATACTTCTAAATCAATCCATGCGTTACGGTCTTTCCCTTCCTCTAGCCAACGATACACTTGCGCCATTCCTTCCGTTGCTTTCCATTGGACAAGCGCACGACCACTAGAAAGTGGGATTTCCGATACGCTCGCCAGTTGACCTGGAGCTACATCGACGATTGTTACCGATTTTGCATACCCTGCTTCAGAAAAGCTGTACGCGAGCGGTGAGCCGGAATAGCGTGCCGGCTGCCTCGCATGTTTGACGCTTTGCGGACGATGCAAATGGCCGAGCGCCACATATTGGGCATCTTTTGGAAAACGGTCTGGAGAAACGGTATACGCTCCACCGACTTCAATCGGTCGCTCTGAATCGGATGTTGCACCTCCGGCAACGTACAGGTGGCTCATGGCGATGTTGACCGTATTCGACCGGAACTTTTCGTTCATTGTCGCAAACAGTTCGCCAACCTTTTCATCGTACCGTTTCCGCAATTGTTGCTCGTCGCTTTCTGCTGACAATAGTTGCATAAGCCGAGATTCCGATGGATACGGAAGCGCAGCGAGCACCATCGTCTCATCACACGATGGCACATAAATCGTCTGCACCTCTGCAGTCGGTAGTCCAAGCAACGTAATCGAATGGGGGGCTGCCAATACCGACGCCGCTGTCAGACGATCTGGGTGGTCGTGGTTCCCCGCAATGACTGCTATCGGCCGCTTCCCGCCGTCCGATAGCCTCGCCAAACTTTCGTAAAAAAGCTGTTCTGCCGCTGCTGGTGGATTCACCGTATCAAATGCATCACCTGCTAGCAATACGACATCAATCCGCTCTTTTTCCACAATGGAAACGAGCTCATCAATCAATTGTTCTTGCTCGCGCATCCGGCTTCGACCCTCGAGCGTTTTTCCTAAATGCCAATCGGCAGTATGCAAAATCCGCACCTTTCTCCCTCCTACATTGGAAACAGTTGCGCACAATCAAATACATAAATGTAGCACTCATCGACCCGTTTTTTCCAAATGTGTTCGATTGCACGGCGATACAGTTCCATTTGTACACGGTAACGTTCATTGATTAAGGCTTGTACATCGTTTGCCCAGCGCACATGGTCCGTTTTGAAATCGATGAGCACTAATCCCTGTTCGTCTTCAAAAACACAGTCGAATACCCCCTGAACGAGCACCGTTTCTTCCCCGTCGTTCCATTGAGCATATGTTTCGTTGGCAGAAAGCGCTAAGCTAAATGGCACTTCACGTTCCACGTGTGCCGCCTGAAGAAGCCGTCGACCGATATCGGTTTGAAAAAATGTTAGAATGCTAGCAATATCCACTTCCTGTGCTTGCTCCTCGGTCAGCCATTCTCCGTGCACCATTTTGGCCAGTTGTTCACAGAGTGTTGTTTCTGAAATTTCTTTCGTTAAATCGACGTGTTGCATCACAAGATGCAAAATCGTTCCTTTTTCCGCCGAACTTAATTTTTTCATCTGCATAAAACGAGGACGCTCCGTAATTTCCGTGCGAAATGGGCGCATCAGTGCTTGGTCGCCATGAACGCCAAACATTTCCCGCTGCCGCTTTAACTCGGAAACTGTCTGTTTCGCCCGAAACGAAGTAGACAGCTGATAAGAATATTGCCAATGCATGCGCCGCTTCACTTCTTCTTGAAAATTGCTTTGTAGCGGAACGGGCGCTAGTTGTTTTAATAATTCGTTCATTTGCTCTGTTGTTTGTTCCGGTGCTTCTGTTTGCTGGTACATTTCCGAAGCAGAAACAATTTGTACGCTCCAGCAAGACGGATGAGTGGCAATATCGCTTTCTTGTACCTTCCCTTGATGAAGCGGGAAACTATCGGCATGACGGATAAGTGCATAACCAATCCAGTCGAGATAATTTTTCGCGGAAGCGCGCACGTAGTCCGGCAACAGCCAATCTTCATGTCGCTGTATCGATTGCCACTTTTTTTTCTCATTTTCTAGCTTTTTTGTTGTCCCTACTAAATATAGCTTTTCTTTCGCTCTTGTTAACGCCACGTATAAAACACGCATTTCTTCTGCCAACAATTCAAGCGATTGCTTTTTTTTCACCGCTAATTGTGCGAGCGTTGGATAACTCACGCGTAAATCTGGATGAACAAAATGCGCTGTAAAGCCAAGGTCTTTATCTAATAAGTCGTTTCGCCGTAAATCTTGCTTATTAAAACTCTTTCCTAATCCAGCAACAAAGACGACTGGAAACTCTAAGCCTTTGCTTTTATGAATCGTCATGAGCCGCACGACATCTTCTTGCTCACTGAGCGCCCGCGCTGTCCCAAAATCGTCGTTTCGCTCTTGCATGCGCTCAATAAATCGCAAAAAGCGGAAAATGCCGCGAAAGGATGTTTTTTCAAATTGCCGCGCTTTTTCATACAGCGCCCGCAAATTCGCCTGCCGTTGCTTGCCCCCTGGCATTCCACCAACAAAATCGTAAAACCCTGTATCGCGGTAAATGGTCCAAATCAATTCAGCTAACGAGCGTTGCCGCGCTGTAGTCCGCCACGTTTGCAATTGGCGAACAAAAGAAGCAGCTTTACGATGCAATTCTGCTGGCGAGTCCTTTGTGACAAAAGCAGAAAGTGCTTCATAAAAAGAGCCTTTCGGTTTTTCTAGCCGCAATAACGCTAATTCATTTTCGTCCATCCCGACAATTGGGGAACGAAGTACGGCGGCGAGCGGAATATCTTGGTACGGGTTATCAACTACTTTTAGCAAAGAAAGCATCACGGATACTTCCGTTGTCGAAAAATAGCCTGACGACAGCTCTGCATACAACGGTATTCCTTGTTTTCGGAACTCTTCCATTATTTGTGCAGCCCACGGCATAGAACGAAGCAAAATCACGATATCGCGATACATAATGCGCCGTTCTTTTTGCAAATGGCGGTCATACACATAAAACGGTTCCTCAATTAATTGCTTAATTTTTTGCGCCATCCAGCGTGCCTCTAGCTCCGCGTTCTCTAGTTCCTTCTCCTCATCCTCTTCTTCCCCTTGGTCACCGCGGTCAATAATGACCCATTCGATCGGCTGTTTTTTTTCCGGGTAATAGGATGCTCCGAATTTCAGTGCTGCATCGTCGTCATACGCGATTTCCCCCACCGTTTCTCCCATGATTTGTTGGAAAATAAAATTCGTGCCGTCTAAAATTTCCCGGCGACTGCGGAAATTTTGCGCTAAATCAATCCGAACACCCGTCCCTTTTCCTGCTGGAGAAAATCGGCGGTATTTCGTTAAAAAGAGAAACGGTTCGGCCAAACGAAAGCGGTAAATCGACTGCTTCACATCCCCCACCATAAATAAGTTGCCTGCTGCTTCTTCCTCGTGAATGACTAGCCGTAAAATCGTTTCTTGCACCATGTTGACGTCTTGGTATTCGTCGATGAGCACTTCCGCAAACTGGGCGCGGTAATCAAGCGCAGCGTCGGAAGGAAGAAGCGTTGTTGGCGTCGAGGAAGGGGCGCGTAAAATTTGCAAACAGTAATGCTCTAAGTCAGAAAAATCGACAATCCCTTTTTCTTCTTTCCGTTTTTGTAGCTGTTTTGCAAACTGTTGAACGAGAGCAACAAGCACTTCCACGATTGGTTTCATTTCCCGCAAATGCCGAAGCCATGTTTCTGGCTGGAATGAAAACAATTCGTCTTTCATTTCCTTCCATTTCGTTTTCGCCTTATCGCGCAACTCTTTCGCTAATTCCGTCAACGCTTCATCATATGTTTCGTTTTTCGGTTTTCGCTTCGCCGTCTGCCACGCAAACGCCTGAACTGCTTCATGAAGCGCTTGCCACGATTGGTGGCGTGCTTCTTCTAATTGTTTTAGTTTCTCTAAGTCGGTTTCGATCGTTTCACGTAAATACATCGGGCCGTTTGGCGCATGCACTTGCTCGAGCGCTTGCTCTAGCAAATGCCTTATAGCTTGTAATTGAAAATCGATATGCTGCCATAAATAGCGAGTAAATGGCAAATCATCGATCGTTGTCCCCTCTGCAATGTCATATAACAACACAAGTTCGCGAAGCCATTCATCTGGGTCAGGATGCGAGCGAGAAAACTCGTACAAACGCAAAATCATCGTTTGTAAATCGGCATCTGTCCGGTCGCTCGTATAACGGTCAACGACGCTTAAAAACGCCTCGTTTTCTTCTTTGGCGTACTGCTCTTCCAATAACTCTTCCATCACTTCTTCTTTTAACAGTTCAATTTCTGTTGCATCCGCAATTCGAAACACTGGGTCAATGTGAATTAAGTAGTAATATTTACGAATGACGTCTAGGCAAAACGAATGGATTGTAGAAATTGCCGCCTTTGGCAACAAGCTAAGCTGGCGCCGCAAATGGAGCGAATGCGGTGTTTCTGCTAGCGCACGCTCAATTCTTTCCGCAATTCGCTGACGCATTTCTGCAGCTGCTGCGTTCGTAAACGTGACAACAAGCAACCGGTCGATATCTACTGGATGCTCGTCATCAATAATTTTTTGAATAATCCGTTCGACAAGCACCGCTGTTTTGCCAGAACCTGCAGCGGCGGCAACGAGCGTATGCGCCCCTTCGGTGACAATCGCTCGCCATTGCTCGTCTGTCCATTGCACTCCTTCTCGTTTTTTCATTGATTTTCCCCCTCCGTTTTGTGCAACGCATCCAATGTAGCATTTTTTAATAGGCGGTAGCGGTCTTGGTCAAGCGCCTCGTCTAATTGACAAACGGCTTTAAACTCGCAATATTTGCAAGCTGTTTCGTCTTTCCGTTTATACGGTGCAATATCCACAACGCCGTCCACCATTTGTGCACCGACTTGTTGAAAAATGGTGCGAACATGGCGGCGTAGTAGCGCAAACTCTTCTTCTGACACCACTGCGGACGTTTTCGACACAGATCCGTCTTTGTTGATTTTTACCGGCACAATCGCAGAGCCTTTGCCAGCGTCCATCGTCGTATCCATGAGTTGAATCGTTTCGTAATCGTCTAAAAGCAGCCCGTTCATTTTAAAGCTTTCAAATATTTTTTGTTCTGCGTCTTCTGCTTTTAATAGTCCGTTCGTACTTTTAATGATTGGATTATGAATATGGAAATATAGCACGCCTGCCGGAAGCGCGTTTGTCCCGACAAGTTGCTCCGCATATTCGAGAATGACATCTAAATATGCGAGCATTTGCAACGTCAGTCCATAATAAACTTCTGTAAAGTCTAGTTTTTTATTGCTTGACTTATAGTCGATGACACGCAACAAAACGCCTCGTGAACTTTCCGCTCGGTCAATTCGGTCGATGCGCCCGACAAGTTCGAGCACTGTGCCGTCCGCTAACGGAATGCGAAGTGGCGGAAGAGGACCGTCGTCCCCAAACTGCAATTCTACTTCCAACGGTGCAAAACCGCTTCGTTTCGCATGTTCACTCAACACACTCGTCGTTCGCGCCATAATTCGCTCTAGCTTTCGCTTCACGTAATGGTAGCGATGGGAACTAAGCAAAATTTCTTGCTGGATATATGGGGCAATTTGTTCGACCGCGTCATGCGCTAACTGGTTACACGTTTGTGTAGACAACGTTGCCCAATTTAGTTTTTCTATTCGAATTCGATCCGTAATCATTTTTAACGCATAATGAAATAACTGACCAACATCTGGCGCTTCTAACCGGAAAATATTCCGTTCTTTTAAGCGAAGCCCATAAGAAACAAAATGAGCAAACGGACAGCGGTTAAATTGTTCCACCCGTGATACGCTCGCTTTTATTTTTTTGCCATACAGCTTTGCTCCTATCGCCTTTTCTAGTTTTTTCGGTTTGTTTTCATAAAAAAGGGCGTTTACGATTTTTTTGGCGCGTTCTTTCCACTCGCCGTTTTCTGCATAGCAGTTATACACGTCCCACCAAATTGGTTCGATACGATATTGCCGCTTCCATGCTTGCAGTTGCATTGCTAGTGATGGGAGCGTCGTTAAATAGTTTGTAATGAAAGACATCTGTTCTTCTAACGACAGGCTAAGCGGTTCGTTCCCCCATTGTTTTTCGACAACTGCCGGAAACATTTCTTTTATTCGTTTAATCATAAGCGACGGCAATAGTGATTTCCCGTCTTCATCTGCTAAAGGATAGGTCACATACAACCTTTCGCTTGGGCTTGCAAGCGCTAAATAAAGGGAAAACGGCTCATCTAATAATTGCTTTCGGCTTGATGGAGCAACATGCACAGAAAAATGTTCCAGCAATTCGCGGTCTTGTTCCGATAACATACCGTCATCATTTTTCTTCGCAGGAATGACTCCTTCGTTGACCCCAATGATAAATACACATTTCACGTCCGTAAGTCGGGATCGATCAAAATGGGCAATGAGCACTTGGTCAATGGCTGGCGGTACGAGTGAAAATTGCAAACTCTCCAATCCCGTATCGATAATAGTCGCAAATAGTTTTACCGGCGATGTGTCGTCGCCAAGAATTTCTACGTACTGGTCAAGTAGCTCAATCACTGCACCCCATGCTTGCTCGTGATAGCGCGCTTGAAGCAATTGCCCGCTTTGTTCTGCTTCCTCCCGCAGCTTTTCTAATTTTTTGGGGATTTGAAGTTGCTCAAAGTATAAATAGAGCGCCTCACACATGTCACGCCCTGTTTTCGCTTTTTTTAGCCGTTTCTGCAGTGCATGAAGCGGAGCGGCAATCATTTCGCGCCATTCGTTTAACTTTTCTTCCATTGCTTTTTCTTCGTTCGTTTGTGGAATGGAAATGCCATCAAGCCCGACGTAACGTCGATACGTCCATCGCTCAAGCCATTTTGTTCCGTAAATCCCTTGCGCTAAGACGTAGTTCTCTAGCTGATCGATCGCCTCACGCATCGCATGGATATCGCTTTCTAGTGGAAAAAAGAGGTCCGTTTTCACTGCGCGAAATATGGCTTCGTATCGCCAGTTTGTATGAATCGCTTCTAAACTTGCGCGAATTAGTTCGATCAACGGATGGTGCATCATTGATTCTTTTTCATCGATAAAATATGGAATATTATAATCAGTAAAAATCGTGCGAACTAAATCGTGATAGTCTTCGGCGTTGCGCACTAAAACAGCCAATTCGCGATACCGATACCCTTCATCGCGAACAAGATGAATGATTTCGCGCGCAATCCCTTCCACTTCCGCGCGACGATTAGCAGCTTGGCAAATTTGGATCGATTGGCAAGCATGTGGAAAGGCAACGGCTGGTCGAACGTCATAGTATTTTTCTAAATGGCGCAACGATTCACTTCCGTGGCGAACATTTTCGCTTCGTATTTCTACTTCCTCTATCTGTACGTTATTTAAAAGCGCGAGATTCCGAAGGTCATGATACGTTTTTCCTGTCATGCGAAATAAATGCAAATCATGTGGAAGATGTTCGTTATACGGGGCATCGACCGTTAGCGCCACCGTTACTCGTTTGGCGTGACATAAGAGTTGTTCGAGCACCATATATTCTTGTGGGGTAAAATGATGAAACCCGTCCACATAGATATCGGCCTCTTGTATGTACCGCGATTTTTGAATTTTTTCTGCTAATAACCGTAAATAATCTTCCGAATCGACGTACCGTTGCATTAGTTGGTGTTCAAATTCTTCATAAATGAGCCGTAAATCTTTCAGCTTATCGGCTAGCACTTTTTCGCTAGCGCTCGCACGATAACGCAACTGTTTTTCCGTTTGCTCAAGCTGAATTGGGGTAATACAATATCGTTTACATTCAATCAGCATTTCTTCTAACTGTTCGATAAAGCCATGCTTATCTGCTGCCCGTGCAAACAACACAAGCTCTTCTTTCTTTTTTTCAACGATTTTTCTTAATAACATGCGTACGCCCGTTTCGTTTAAATGGTAGCGGCTCATCCCCCCTGTTTCTTGCAATACTCGCCACGCAAGCCGAGTAAAGCTTAATACTTGGGCACGAATCATCCCGCCAAGTCCCGGCGTTTTTACAAGCGCATACTCTGATTGAAAGGTCATTTGTTCTGGCACGAGATAAATAATTGGCGAGCCAGCCGGTTGCTTCCTGAGCTGTTGGCGAATTTCAGCGAAACATTGAGTCGTTTTTCCACTTCCCGCTCTTCCGATGATTAAGCGAAGCGACATAAGTATCATCACCTTTGTTTTTCCATTATTTTCTCTTATTTTAGCACATATGTTCGTTTTTTTGAAAGAGAATTGTAGTAATTCCCTTATTTTACTATATGAATACAACTAAGCAGTGTTGTTCGAGGAGGGTATGCGTACAGCATGCCCAGTCGGCAAACGTACCGTTTGCCGACAACGGCAGAAAAGCTAGGAATAGAGCGATGTCAACTGGTTTTTATTGGTTAATCAACACGCCTGTGCATTTATATAAAAAAGAAAAAGGTATTCTGTGCTGAATACCTTTTTAAAATCGAGTCGCAAATTCACGAAACGGCCAGTAGCGGGCATTGACTTTTCCAACGATTCTGCTCATCTTCACAAATCCAAAATGTCGGCTATCCCAACTGTTTAAGCGATTATCACCTAATACGAACACATACCCTCTTGGAACGACCTTTGTTCTCGTCACTTCTTCAAGCGTAAAATCTCCCGTCAATTTTCCGTCAATTAACTTGCGCTTATATGGCTTTAAATATGGCTCTTCGGTCGGCTTACCATTCACATAAAGCACATCATTTTTATAAGTAATCTGATCCCCAGGCAATCCGATGACGCGTTTCACATAATCCTCTCGTGCATTGGCGTGAAAGACGATGACGTCAAACCGATGGATGCTTCCCCATTTATTAATAATGAGCAAATTCCCTTGTTGAAGCGTCGGCATCATCGATTCGCCTTCTACAACGTAATTCGTAAACAGTAAAAACCGAAAAATCAACAGAACCGATAATCCGATTCCCCAGAGGACTGTCTTTTTTCGATAGATTGGGCGGTTTCTCATATCGTTATTCACCTAATTTACGATTCTTCCTTGCTCATTTTTTCTGTTAATGAAAATTTGGCTTCCACTTTCTTCCCTGCGTACCATAAAAGAAAGACGATGATAACGACCGCTACTGTACGAAGCGGTTGTTTTGCTAGCGCTGCTAAATCATAGCCAATGAAGCTAATGACAAAAATCATCACCATTTTTCCGAGTAACACTGACAAAATAAATTGTTGCTTGCTAACGCGAGACAGACCTGCAACTACATTAATGATCGCAGACGGGGTAAACGGAAAACAAAATAACAAGAACAATGGTCCGAAGCCGTGGCGTTCTACCCAACTGACAAGCTGCCTCACTTTTTGGTGTCGATTTAAAAATCGGAAAAATCGTTTTTGTCCCACTTTTCTAGCGAGTAAAAAAACAAGAATCGATCCTACGCAAGCCCCAATCCATGAAATCATTATCCCTTTCCATAAGCCAAACGCCGCCGCGTTAGCCATGACGAGTACAAACATCGGAAGAACCGGAAAAAATGACTCCAATAATGTGACGATTACCCCCGGCAACATCCCAAAAGAGCGATAATGTTCGAGCAATTGTAGTACGTGCTGTAGTGTAAACCAGTGCTTTAGTGTTTCAACGTCCATGCATACTCCCCATTCAACATTGTTGCTATCTGTTTTTATTTTACACGGTTGTAAAGGGAATATAAATAGAAACAGCTTAAATCCATATGAAAAATTTATTATGCTTCATCTTGCAGCTCATGATCGTGTTGTTTTTTTATTCGCTGGAATTTTTCTAAATCTTCTGGCTTGTCCATTCGAAACAAATATTGCATTTTTCGTTCGCGCGCTTCCATTCGTTCTGACAATGTCGTTCGCAATTGGGCAGTTCGGTACAGCTGGTTGACAAAAGAGTGGCAGGAAACATCGAGGCAAATCTTTTTGTTGTTTTTTAAATAAACAATGGTTTTCTCGCGGTGAGAATGCTCGTATTTTATGACATGCATATGCGAGATCCAAACGCAATGGGCATCGTTTGGTGAGGTGGTTGGAAATACGTAAATTTCATTTTTTGGCTCAACGGCAATTGGTGCTTTATGAGTAATCCCAAGAATTGCTTTTGTCCCCTGCTTTCTCCCTTTTAAACTCGCACCATAGTAATCGCAGCTTCGTTCAATGATGTCGAGCGGTCTCTTTTTAACGATGTACTCACCGTCTTCTTCAATGACTTTTGAATAACATTTCCCCATACTAAGATGTGGTAAAATTGCCATTGTATAGCGGGTCATGATAAAACTATCTACCACTACTCGTTCATTCAGTTTCATCACTCATCCACTCCTTTTAAAGGTTTACGCTTCCATCATATCATTGATAGTTATATTTTTCTATATTTTCAAAAAACAAAGAGCGATTTTTTATCGCTCATCCATTAAAAAACGTTTGTTCTATTGCTTTTTCGGCTAAATATTCGTTTGCCTGCTCGATTGCTGTGTGCTCTGCTATTGAATCACCTGCATTCACTGTTTCATCGAAAAACGCTTGCCAGAAATGAAAGTCTGTACTAAGTCGGAGCTCCGGATTTAACACCGTATCTAGCGGCAATTCTTTACTTTTTTCCATCTCTCCACACCTCCTTGTCTTTATTATGGAATGTTTCAAAAAAATTACTCATAACAAAAGGCCCGCGGTTGGCGAGCCTTTTGTGTCTATCGATCTCCTTATATAAAATCCCCCATCTTTCACACAGCCCCTCTGTTTATCGCGCCCTATTTTATATCAAAGGACGTTCTCTTTATCTGTCACCGTTTATCAAACTTAAGCCGTCGTAAATTGTTCTTCTTCCGTTGAACCTTTTAATGCAACCGTTGAAGATTGACCACCAGAAATAACTTGCGATACTTCATCGAAATAACCTGTGCCAACTTCGCGCTGGTGTCTTGTCGCTGTATAGCCGTATTTCTCTGCGGCAAATTCAGCTTGCTGCAACTCTGAGTAAGCAGCCATGCCACGATCTTTGTAGCCGCGTGCCAATTCGAACATGCTGTAGTTGAGAGCATGGAAGCCTGCCAATGTAACGAACTGGAATTTGTATCCCATTTTTCCAAGTTCTTTTTGGAAGTTTGCGATCGTTTCATCGTCCAATTTTTTCTTCCAGTTAAACGATGGCGAGCAGTTGTATGCCAATAGTTTGCCTGGGAATTTCTCATGAATCGCTTCAGCAAAGCGACGAGCTTCTTCTAAGTTTGGTTCACTCGTTTCGCACCAAATTAAGTCTGCGTACGGTGCATATGCTAAGCCCCGAGCGATCGCTTGGTCAAGACCCGCTCTCGTGCGGAAGAACCCTTCTGGTGTGCGTTCTCCTGTAATAAACTCTTGGTCGCGCGGGTCGATATCGCTCGTGATTAAATCTGCGGCATTGGCGTCTGTCCGAGCGATTAAGACCGTCGGAACGCCCATGACGTCTGCTGCAAGTCGCGCAGCAATTAAGTTACGAATCGCCGTTTGTGTCGGCAACAATACTTTTCCGCCTAAGTGGCCGCATTTTTTCTCGGAAGAAAGCTGGTCTTCAAAGTGAACGCCTGCAGCGCCTGCCTCAATCATCGCTTTCATTAATTCAAAGACGTTCAATTGCCCGCCAAACCCAGCTTCCGCATCCGCCACAATCGGCAAGAAATAATCAAGATCACCGCTACCTTCTAAATATTGAATTTGGTCGGCACGTTGAAGCGCTTGGTTAATCCGTTTTACGACATGCGGTACGCTGTTGGCTGGGTATAAGCTTTGGTCTGGATACATATGTCCTGCCAAGTTTGCATCAGCAGCGACTTGCCAACCGCTTAAATAAATTGCTTTTAATCCCGCTTTTGCTTGTTGAACTGCTTGATTTCCAGTCAACGCGCCAAGTGCATGCACATAATCTTCCGTATTCAATAAATGCCAAAGTTTTTCTGCCCCGCGGCGAGCGAGCGTATACTCAATATCGATCGAACCGCGTAATTTAATGACCTCTTCTGCTGAATACGGGCGGACAACTCCTCTCCATCGCTCCTCCAGTTGCCAGCTTTCCTCAAGTTTTTTGATTCGTTCTTCTCTTGTCATTCTCTTTCCCCTCCGTTTGATCTCTTTTCGCCGGAAGATAGCCGCATGCTCGCTTCTCCCCTCATGTCTTCCATAACCGCCACTATCCCGACAATTTGTTATAATACAAATATCATTTATTCTGTTGTTATTATATAACAGACTCTCGAAAAAGAAAACAGTTTTTTTAAAATTTTTAAAAAATAAAACAGAAAGGCATTCCCTTTCTGTTTATTCCTTCTGCTTTATTTGCTCTAAAAATACGATGCGTTCGAAAATCGTTGGATGGGTGTAGCGAAATATTTTGACGAGCGTAGGAGGGTTCACTTCGCTTAATCCTGCTTTTGTTAACTTTTGAAAAGCGGAAATTGCTGCCTCTGGATCGTGTGTCCGCTGAATCGCGTATTGATCTGCGGCATGCTCTTCTTGCCGTGAAACAAAGTTAACCGTAGGACTGGCCACAAAGCTAAGAAGAGAAAAAACGAGCAAAAATAACGGGAAAGAGGCGAATTCATGTATCTTTTGTAAATGAAACGAGTTTCCCCATGTACGGATGAGCCATTTGACAACACGATTAGTAATAAATAATCCAACAAATAAAAGTAAAATTGTTCCTGCTACTCCCCAATAAATATGCTTCATCACATAGTGTCCCATTTCATGCGCCATAATAAATAAAATTTCTCGCTCTTGTAATCGTTCTAACGTCGTATCCCACAATACGATGCGAGCATGTGATCCAATACCTGTGACATAGGCGTTTAGCGCGTTCGTTTTTTCCGACATATTCACCTCAAATACATGGTCTGCGGGGATATGCGCTTTTTCTGCCAATGCTAAAATTTTTCCTTCTAACGCTTTATCTTTTAATGGATAAAAGTCGTTGTAAAGTGGATCGATGACAACCGGCTGAATGAACATAAAAAAGACCGTCAGCGGCACGGACACAAGCCATGCATACAACCACCATCGCTTATCAAAACGGCGAATGAACGAATATATTACGAGAGCGATTAAAAAGAAAACGGCTGTTTGGATAAGAAAATTGATCATTTGATCGTGTAGCCAACTGCTGATTGGTTGTGTGCTGACACCGTATGCTCGGGAAATGTGATAGCTAATCCAATCAATCGGCAACGTCCATATCGTTACAAGCAACGAGAGCCAAAACATATAAAAGGCCACTTGTAGCACAAACCATTTAGTTGTTCGCTCCGCCGATCGTTGAAGCGTTTTTCCGATTCCTAGCCATAGTATAAATAAATAAATGAGCCAATCATACGGAATGGATAAAAAAAACAATACATTTTTCCATCGGGAATACTGTTCGCTTAATAGTTGCTCATTCGGCGTTAAAAACGTGGCCGGATCTGCCGCTGTTCCTTTCCATTGGCTAGGAATCGACGGATGCGCGAATAAGAAAAAATAGCCAATGATTCCTATGCAATATACGATATACCCCCCTAGTGCCCAACGAACCATCTTTTTCACATCATCACCTCCGGACAATCTTTCCTATAGTTTAAACGATTTTCGGGGAATTAGAACGTCAGACAAATGTCAAAAGTATCGTTCGTGTTTTCGTTTATTTTCGTGTATGATAGAAAAAAAGGGGGGTGATTTGGTTGAAAAAACTATACTGGACGTTAGGCAGCTTATTTGTCCTTTGTGTAGGAGCCGGCATTTTTTACTTTTCGGTATATCGCCAATGGCAAATGGAGCTTCCGCGTAATATTACAATGGAAACCGCATGGGGCGAGGAATACCGCTTTAGCGAAATAAAACCGAAAGTACGGCTGCTAGAGTTTATTTATACAAATTGTCCAGATATTTGTCCAAACACAACATTCAAAATGACAAAACTTCGCCAAAAGCTCGAAAAACAGCACGTTTTTGGCAACAAAGTCGAGTTTATCACGATTACAATCGACCCAAAACGCGATACACGTGAAAAGCTCCAAGCCTATGCAAAAACGTTTGGAATTAAGCAAAACGACAAAGGCTGGGTGTTGCTGCGTGGAAACGAACAAGATACGAAAAAAATAGCAGACACATTTTCTTTCCAATACCGCGATCCAGGAAACGGCATGCTTATCCATACAACGAATACATATTTGTTGAATAAAAACAACCGGGTCATTGAGCAATTCGGCATGGGAAAAAAAGGGTTTGACATAGAGGAAGTATATAACGCCATCATGGACGAAATACAATAAACCACCGGCACGCGGTGGTTTTTCTACATGAGTGCATATAAACTTAAAACGACGACGGAAGCTAGGACGACTATAATGACGTTCGCTCCGAGCCAAGCCTCAAGAAAAACACTAATAAAAGAAGATGCCCTACAAAGGACATCTTCTTTCACGCTTCCGCTGCTGTCAACTGATCTTTTAACGCTCGGCGCAAAATTTTTCCGGTCGTGTTTTTCGGAAGTTCTTGTAAAAATTCAATGGAACTTGGCACTTTATATTTTGCTAAACGCTCGCGGCAATAGCTCATCAGTTGCTCTTCTGTTAAATTCGGATTTCGCGATACGATAAAACATTTCACCGCCTCGCCAAAATTCGGGTCTGGTACACCGATAACTGCCGCCTCGACCACATCTGGATGGCTGTAAAGCACTTCTTCCACTTCACGTGGATACACGTTATAGCCACCAACAATAATCATATCTTTTTTCCGGTCAACAATGTAAAAATACCCTTCTTCGTCCATTTTCGCTAAATCGCCTGTATATAGCCAGCCGTCGCGAATCGTGTGCGCCGTTTCTTCCGGCATGTTATAATACCCTTTCATGACGTTCGGGCCGCGCACGATTAGTTCCCCAACTTCGCCAACTGGAACTTCTTCGCCAAATTCGTTCACAACTTTATTCTCAACGTTCATAATGCTTGTACCGATCGAGCCTGGTTTTCTTGGACGGTCGAGCGGATTAAAGCACGTCACCGGCGATGCTTCCGACAGTCCGTATCCTTCCGAAACGATCACTTTAAATTTTTGTTCAAAGTTTTTCAATAGTGCGACCGGCATGGACGCCCCGCCAGAGATACAAAGTCGAAGCGTCTGCAAATCTTCGGCTTTTCCTTCTTCGTATTGATAAAGGAAGTTGTACATCGTCGGCACGCCAGCAAAAATCGTTGCTTTTTCTTCTCGTGTAAGCTGAAAAATTTTCGCCGGGCTAAATTTCGGAACGATGAGCACTGTCCCACCGTTCATCAGAGGGGCATTTAATGCCACCGTCAAACAAAAGACATGGAACATCGGCAATGCGGCAATGACGCGGTCTTCTCCGTTAATTTTTAAATAGTTCGCCGTATCTTGTGCGTTGCTGTAAAGATTTCTATGCGTCAACATCGCACCTTTTGGTTTTCCTGTCGTGCCAGACGTATATAAAATGACAGCTACATCGCCCTCTGCCAATTCCGGCCCTTGAAAATGAATGTCCCCTGCTGCCAACACTTCTGTAAACGATTTCATTTTTTTCGTCAATGAAACCCCTTGTTCTTTTCCTTGTGGTGTTTCACAAACGATGACATGTTCTACTTTCGGTAGCCGCGCTTCCATTTTCACAAATAATGGAACGAGCAAATCTAAGCCAATGACCGCTTTCACGTCCCCATTGTTCAAAATGTAGCCAATTTCATCAGGCGTATAAATTGGATTAATTGGAATAACTGTCGCTCCTGCCCGCAATGCGCCATATAACCCGATGACAAAGTACGGTGAGTTTCCCAATAATAATGCAATATGATCCCCTTTTTGAATGCCGAGATGGCGCAACCCGCTAGCAAACTTCGATACTGCCGCATTTAGCTCGCCATATGTACACCGCTCCCCTTCGTATACATACGCCTCCTTATGCGGCAACTGCTGTGCCACCTCTGCCAACCGTGAAGATAAATTCATCAAACTCCCTCCCCCATTCACCTCGTGAATGAATCATCATTCATTTTATAATTAAAAAAATTCTAAATATATTATATTTAAAAAAAGAACCATAAGCAAGGGGAATGCTTATGGCTCAGGAGGAATAAACAATTTACCCTTCCCACACTAATCCTGTTTTCGCCAGTTGCACCGTTCCAGAAAACACGGCGCTTGCTTCGCGAACCAATTGCGCATGATCGCCAAAGTGCGGCAAGTGCGTAAGCCAAAGTTCGCTGACGTTGGCATCACGGGCAATGGTCGCTGCTTCTTCGCTCGTCATATGCCCCGCTTGCGCTGCGTTTTGCCCAGCGTAAAAATTGCATTCACAAATTAACAAATCCGCCTGTTGGGAAAACGGGACAAATTCCGGAATATAGCTTGAGTCAGCGGTATAGACGACCGTTTTTCCCCCTACTGTCACCCGCATCGCATAACAAATCGCTGGATGCACTGTTTTCATAAACGTAATCGTAAACGGCCCGACCTGTAACGGTTGTTCTGGGTCGTATGCGATTGCGTTTGTTACCCCTTTATGGGCAAGCCTTGTAAAGCCATCACGATCTAAGGAGTGGCCGTAAATCGGCAGCTCTGGCAAATTAGCGCCGAGGTTGGCTTTAATAAGGCGCGCATATTGCAATGGTCCAATATCAGCGACATGATCGTGATGATAATGCGACACAATCACCGCATCTAATTCTTCAATCGCTATATACCGTTGCAATTTCGCAAGCACACCGCTGCCACAATCCACTAATAAGCGAAATCCTTCGTGCTCAAATAAATAACCAGAGGTTGCCCCATCGACAGCTGGGAATCCGCCCCAATATCCTAATACCGTCACCTTCATTGCTATCCACCTCTACGATATGTTTTTCCCTGAATCCGTGATGAATTGAAATCGACTTTGATTTCGATGATGTTTTAGTGGGTATATCATCCATCAACCCCTTTTTATGTTTGTTACCCACGTCATCTTTATTCTCAGAAATGAAACAAATCTCTTTTTTGGGGATGTAAACCAAAAAGAAAAAACACCTGAATCCGTGATGAATTGAAATCGACTTTGATTTCGATGATGTTTTAGTGGGTATATCATCCATCAACCCCTTTTTATGTTTGTTACCCACGTCATCTTTATTCTCAGAAATGAAACAAATCTCTTTTTTGGGGATGTAAACCAAAAAGAAAAAACAAAAAAGGACAGGGAGTCGAGATGGATATAAAGAATCGAACGATTGTTCGTTACCTTCCTTCTCTCCATTTCATGTAAACGTTCAGAAGCGGCTCGCTATAGCCACTCCTTCGCGTCAACTTCATCCATATCTGTCGCGATCGGCGTACGAGTCGACCTGCCATCGTGATCACTGTCTGAATGATCGTCTTGATGCGGCGGCGTCTCACTTTGTGATGTAACGGATGGCGTGGATCGCTTAATATGTCTTGCCCGATCAGACGAAGAAGATTGTAAACCAATGCCCCGATGACCAAAACGAGCGCATTCGTTTTCATCTTCCCAGACGGAAGTCGCTCTAAATCGAGATCGCTCTTGAGTTCGCTATGAAACTGCTCGCATGTCGCATGGTCGTGGTACAACGCGAGTATATCTTGCATATGCATGTGGTCATACCCTTCTAAGCGCACCCAATAGCTTTCGACTTCGTAATCAGGAACGAAAAGCAACTGTCCATTTCGTTCCATCGTCCGTTCGGTCACTTGGGTGACTTGGAAGTACGTATGCGTGTTTCCATCGATCGTCATCGTTTGCGGAAGGCATAGCTCGTATGTTTGCACCCCTTCCGTGGAGTCGTCCGTGCGCTTGCCTTTTTGCGAAGCGATTGGAAACCAAAGGGCTTTCGATTCTCGGCGCAAGTTCCGTTTGATGACAAAATCCACGCCTTCTTCGAGGCACACGCGCACATTCGCTTCTGCATCGTTTCCTGCATCCATGCGAACAAGCAGACGAGATGAGGTGAGCGCACGTGCCCGATGGATGGCAGTGGTTAAAAACGACGGCATTCCATCTTGTACGTGTTGTTTTCCTGGGCGCAGCTCCGCGTGGACGATATATCCTTCTTTTCCTGCATACGCAAACAATGGCGTAAAGCCGTCAAATCCTTTATACGTCCGACTGACTCCTTCCTTTTTCGTGTCGGAGTTGTCAAACGGGGAGCCATCTAAATCCAGGGGAACCCATGTCGTCTTTTGTTTTGTCCAACAAGGGGACAAGGTCGCTTGTCGTCGCCTCAATAGGCGCATCGATTCCTCCCAAAGAATCGTGTCTGTCATCGGAAGACAGGCGAGCTGATCCAGTCGCTGCCGTAAAGTCGGAGAGGAAGGCACGTGTTCGATGCCCAGCGATGTCGCAAATAGATCATCATGACGATACGCTTCGATATGATCGAAATCCGTTTTTCCTGTGGCAAGCAAACCGATCATCGAGCGAATGACATCACCATGAGAGATGTGAACATCTCGGCGCACCTGCGGAAGCCGAAGGACGTTTAACCGTTTGTCGAGTTTCGTTTGATGAAGCAAGTAGCCAACGAGGGCAAGCCCAGCACTTGGGGTGATCGCTTCATCTGTCCATACAAACCGAATCGGAAAATCTTTCATGAAATTCACCTACTTGATGAAGAGTCATAAACGTCGTTTTCCCTTATCGTACCAACGGTTTGCGACCATTGTAAAGATGTTTTGCCACGGATTCAGGTTTTTCTTTTATCATACAAAATTCCCCAATATTTTGCACGATTGCAGAAAATTGTTTTAAAACAGTTATTGACTTGTTTCGTTCTGTTATAATACAATATAACTAACAAATTAACGGAGGCGATTCAAATGCTAATGAAAATTTCTGAGTTTTTCAAAAACCTTCCGAGAAAAAAATGCACAGACTGCGGAAAAGAAATCGAAGAACAACATGAATGCTATGGGAACAAATGCAACAATTGTTTAGGCGTAACGTTCCACCATTAAAAAAGGATGCTCGCTTTTTGGTGAGCATCCTTTTTTGTGTATGGATATTGAAATCGATTCCATATTTCCCTTATTCTTTCACCGAACCAGACGTTAAACCAGATACAATCCGGCGTTGGAACAATAGCACCATAATGACAAGCGGAATCGTCACAATGACGGTTGCCGCGGAAATTTCGCCCCACGGAATCGTATACTGCCCCTGGAACATCGCAATACCAACAGGGACTGTTTTATATTTTTCCGCTGTATTAATCGTTAACGAGAACAAAAATTCGTTCCATGCCGCAATAAAGACGAGAATCGATGTCGTAAATACCCCAGGCACTGCTAACGGTAAAATAACTTTAAAATACGTTTGCATCGGGGTAGCACCGTCCATTTTCGCTGCCTCTTCTAAATCAAACGGAATTTTGCGGAAAAATGTCACTAATAGCCAAATCGAAAGCGGCAACGCAAACGTCGTATACGGAATAATCAACCCTAAATAACTGTTCGTTAAGCCGAATTTTTTCACAAACATATAAATTGGTGAAATCGTCGCAATTTGCGGGAACATTGACACCGCTAACACAATCCCGAGAATCACCGCTTTTCCTTTAAACTCAAGCCGGGCGATCGCATATGCAGCAAATGCTGCCACAAACACTGTATAAACGGTCGTAATTGTCGCGACAACCGTGCTGTTCCATAAATAGCGTAAAAACGGGTAGTTCACAAATACAGACACATACGACTTCAATGTCGGATGGCTTGTAAACCAATTAAACGCCTTATCCCCGAACAATTCGCTCAACGGTTTAATGGAACTCAGCAAAATCCATAAAAATGGAAACATCACGAAAAACACGAACACAGCTAAAAACACGTAAAATAGCGGGCCTGCCTTTTTCTGCATGATCTCACCTCTTCTCTATTTTTTCGCGCTCGCACCATCCGAAAGTAAGTCCGCCCCTAACAATTTAATATAAATAATGGAGATAATCGCAACGCAAATGAACACGATGACTGCTAACGCTGAGCCACCTCCAAAATTCGTTTGCGAGAACATGACTTTATACGCTAAAATCGAAATCGTTTCTGTCGAGTTAGCCGGACCTCCACCCGTTAATACGTAAATTAAGTCAAACACTCGGAACGCATCAAGCGTGCGGAATAATAGCGCTACTAAAATGCTTGATTTTAGTAACGGCAACGTAATTTTGGTAAATTGTTGCCATTTTGTCGCCCCGTCAATGGAAGCTGCCTCATATAATGAACTTGGAATTGTCTGTAGGCCTGCAAGCAATAATAACGCCATATACGGTGTTGTTTTCCACACGTCTGCGAAAATAACTGAAAACATGGCGCCCATTTCTGTCGTTAATAAATCTCCCATTCGATGGACAAGACCAATGTCGGCAAAATATTTGGCAACAATTCCGTTTTGACCATCATATAAAAACTTCCACATTAATGCAGATACTGCCGTTGGAATTGCCCACGGAATTAAAATTGTCGCCCGCACAAGCCCGCGGCCAAAAAATGCTTTATTAATTAAAAGCGCAATTCCAAGCCCTAGTACGAGCTCAACTGCCACAGAAACGATAGTAAAGAATGTCGTATTCCATAGCGCTTTCCACAAACGAGCATCGCTTAAACTGTCTTTATAATGTTTGAGTCCGACAAAATTTGGTTCAATAATAACCCCTTTTAATCCTTGCGCAAGTCCAACGACTTTATCCGGATGTTTTAATTCCCCTGCTTCTCTCAGTTGTTCAAGCGTTTTGACAATATCACGCACTGTATCTGTAAATTGATTGGCAGCTTGTTCGTCCAGCTCCACAATTTTAATGTTATCGCTTGGCGATTCAAAATTATTGAGCGCCTCGTCCACTTGGTCATAACGGTGTGCTACTTCTTGATCTGCACGAATGGTTTTGTCCATTTTTTGTAATTTTTGTTCAACGCTCGACAATTGTTCTTTCACTTTTTCATCCGCTTCCGCTATCTCCCGTTTTAGTGCACCTTTCAAAAAAGGATAATTTTGCAAATACCCTTCTAAATCAAGGCTATAGTTTAAATGAATGGATGATTTCGTCGGATCGTTCAATCGATAATCAAATAAACTGTAGTAAAAAGACTGAATGACTGGCCAAATCGCTACTGCTAAAATGAGCAACATTGCTGGCGCAACGAGCGAATAACCTAATATGCGTTCCGCTCGCTTCTCATTCCTCATCGATGCTTCTTTTTTCACAACGTTCCCTCCTAACATAAAGGATCAGGCGTGTTGATTAACCAATAAAAACCAGTTGACATCGCTCTATTCCTAGCTTTTCTGCCGTTGTCGGCAAACGTACCGTTTGCCGACTGAGCATGCTGTATGCATGTCCTCCTCGAACAATGAATGCTTTGCGGACAAATGACATTTGTCCGCCGGCGTTCTTGTTCGAGGGAAAAGGCAGAAAAGCTTGTGTCCAGCCATATGATTGTATGTTTTTTAGTAAAATAATGGATAATCAACACTCATGATAAAGGATATTAGCCTTCAGTGCTGAAAAAGCAAACTGAAGGCTAACAAAATCGTTGAACAACGATTCACTAGGAAACAAATCTTTTCATAAATAGCGATTGCAACACCATTCCTCGAGCAAAAACAGACATGAAGCTTTTAAGCCGAGGAAAATAAGGTGCCTATTGAACAAACGCTGTGCCTATGTTTTTCTTTATTATTTGTTCAACGCTGCTTTAATTTCTTTTTCCATATTCGCAACCGCTTGCTCAACTGTTAACTCTCCTGCAAGCGCTTTTGAAACGTTGATTTGAATAATCTCCGATACTTCTGGATAGTTCGGCACAACCGGACGTGGAACGGCTGCGTTTAGTGCATTCACAAAGCCTTCTTCCGCAAAGAACGGATTCGCTTTTAAAATATCTTGATCTTTAAATAGTTCTGGAAGCGTTGGCGCCAAACCACCATAAATTGCTGATAGTTTTTGTCCTTCTGGTCCTGTCATAAATTTCACAAACTCCCAAGCTTCTTTCGGATGTTTGGAATATTTGTTAATCGCTGTCATCCAACCGCCCAATGTCGCTGCAGAACCTTTGTCACCTGCTGGAAGTGGCGCAACCCCAACTTTACCGACAATTTTGGATTGTTCTTTATCATTTGCTAACGCATATTGGTAAGGCCAGTTGCGAATGAACGGTGATTGCCCTTCAATAAATGCTGTATGAGACTCAGGCTCTGTGAACGTTGTAATATTGCTTGGAACAACATCCGATTTGACGATTTCGACCATCTTTTTCAATCCTTTAATCGCTTGTGGGCTGTTAATTACGACATTGTTGTTTTTATCAACAATTTGTCCGCCATAAGAAGCGATAAATTCGACAGCGTTACATACTAATCCTTCATATTGTTTCGCTTGCATTAAATACCCGTATTTCGTACCGCCTTTTCCTTTCAATTCTTTTGCGGCTTTTAATAGTTCATCCCACGTTCTTGGCACTTTATCTTTCGGAACAAGATCTGTCCGGTAGAACAACATTCCCGCATCAATAAATTTTGGCATCGCCCATTGCTTTCCGTTAAAGTTGCCTGCCGCTAGCGCCCCTTGGTTATATTTACTTAAATCTACGCCGTCTTGTTCGATAAAACGATCTAACGGCAACGTATACCCTGCTTGCGCAAACTCTGCCGGCCAAACAACGTCTAGGTCCATGACATCGATTTCAGATGATTGCGCATTTAACATCGTTACATAGGCGTCGTGTTGTTTCCCTGTATCTGCAGGCATTTCGCGAAATTCGACTTTAATGTTTGGATGCTCTTTTTCAAACGCTTCAATAATTTTTTCTGTTGCTTTTGTTGCATCTTGACCGCGGGCATACACAATTTTGACTACTTCGCTTGATTTATTGTCGGTTTTTTGGCTGTCCTTTTTGTCTTTCGTTCCGTTGCTCGCATCTTGTCCGCTAGAGCATGCAGTTAATCCAAGCGTAAGTGCTAGCATCGCAGATGATACTTTCATTGCTTTTTTCATACGTATACCCCCTATAATAGTAAAACGTTTTCAGATATCGATTTCATAACCTTTCTGCCAATAACTTAGATGTTTATCCAGCCGGCTAGACGAGCAGAGCATTACAGTTTAGGCTTTACAGCTGAGCGAGCTTGTTTGCGACCGTGGACTCTCTGACAATAAGCTTAAGCGGAAATTCGTATATTTCGCGCTGCTTATATTTGCGTGAATGAATTTTGTCAATCATCACTTCTAGTGCTTTCTGCGCCATTTTGGCAACTGGTTGATGAACAGTCGTAATCGAAGGCTCCATTAGCTCGGTAATTTCTTGGTTATCGAATCCAACGACCGCCAATTGTTCTGGAATGCGCCAGCCATGCTTGTTCGCCTCCGAAATAATTCCGGCCGCCACTTCGTCGCTTCCCGTAAAAATAGCGGTCGGCGGTGTTGGAAGCGCCATCATTTGATGGAACACCCGTCTTCCGTCTTCACTATGAAGCGCATCGCGAAACGCATACTGCTCGTCAAACTCCACTCCATACTCCGCAAGCGCTTTGCGAAACCCGATTTCTCGATGACTAGCAACATTACTTCTTGTACTCCCTCGGCAATACGCAATGCGGCGGTGACCTTGTTCAAGCAAGTGTTTCGCAGCTATGTATCCGCCGTGTACTTGATCAAGCATGACCGACGGAACATTTGCCTGTTCATCAAACTCGTTACATAATACGATTGGTCCATATTGCAAAAATGGTTCAAGCACTTTCCAATCGTTTTGGATGGACGCCAGAATGACACCGTCTACTTGTTTTGTTTTTAATAAATTCATGTAGTTTAACTCTTTTTCCGGTGAGTACCTCGTCTGGCAAATAATTAGCTGGTAGCCTTGTTCAGCAGCGGAAATTTCCATTGCCTCTACCAATTGGCTAAAAAATGGGTTCATAATCCTTGGAACAAACAACGCAATGACATCCGTTTTTTGGCTTCGCAAACTCCTTGCCGAGGAATTGGGAACATATCCAAGCTGTTTCATCGCTTCCATGACTAATTTTCGTTTATCTTCTGAAACATATGGATGATTGTTAATGACCCTCGACACCGTCGTCCGCGAAAGCCCTGCCAACTTTGCTACATCTTCAATAGTAGACATCTTCCATTAACCCCCTTACTCGCTCAAACGGCTGCATCCCTCCGGTTACTGAAATCGTTTTCATATTTGAATTATAATTCACATTATCCTAATATTCAACTAGCTGTTGCAAAATTTTTTGACAAAAAAAGCTCCTAAAGGCGATTATGCCTCAGGAGCTTCAGTCATCTGTTGCGTCATCGTATAAAACTTTCGTTTATGCTGAGCAGTGAAATAAAACACAGTTCCTAGCGATAAAATGATGATAAATGCGGCTAAAATAACGGCATTTTTCCACATAAACGCAAAATCACCGCTAGAAATCACTGCCTTAAACCCAAACACCGAATACGTCATTGGTAAATAATGATTGATCGGCTGTAACGTTTTTGGAATCAGTTCCAACGGAAACGTTCCTGCACTTGTCGTCAATTGCAAAATCAAAATCACAATTCCGACAAAGCGCCCCGGATCACCTAACGTAGTGACAAGGAATTGAATCACTGCAATAAACGCTAAACTTGTAATAATGCTGAAGATAATAAAGTTCGGCACACTTTGCACATGTAAATCAAGTCCTACAAGCAGCACTGTATCAGCTAATAACGCTTGAACAACGCCAACAACCGCTAAGACGCCGAATTTACTGAAAAACCATTGCACTCCAGAGCTTGGTGTACTTGCTGGTTCGCGCAACGGAAAGACAATGGATAAAAGCAATGCACCGACAAACAATCCTAGCGACAAGAAATATGGAGTAAATCCGGTGCCGTAGTTTGGTACGTGATGAATTCGCTCATTTTTCATTTTGACGGGTTCACTAAACATCCGGTACACATCATCGTTTGCTTTTACATCGCTTGCTTTTTTCGCTCCGTCCGCTAGCTTATCGGCCAATTGTTTAGAACCGTCATCGAGCTTTTTCATTCCGTCTACTAACTGATCCGAACCATCAGAAAGTTGTGTTACTCCATTAGACAACGTAAAAATACCGTTTTCTAACTTTGTCATGCCAGAAGCGAGCTTCCCTGATCCGTCTGCCAATTGGCTCGCTCCATTTTGCAATTTGGCTGAGCCATCCGATAACTGATGTAATCCTGACGTCAATTTCCCACTGCCGTTTGCTAGTTGGGCAATTCCCTCTTTTGCTTCTGTCATTTTTTCTCCAAACGTCGTAAGTCCTTGTACAATGGTTCCTTGTCCTAAAGCAAGTGCATTCGCACCGGCTGCGAGTTGCTCTTGCGCAGAAACAAGTTGATTCATTCCTTGAGCGAATGCAAGTTGCCCGTTGTATAGTTTGGACGCCCCTATTGCTAATTTTTCAGCGCCTGTTTTTAATGCGCCCGCCCCATCCGCAAGCTGGGCAACCCCACTAGCAACTTGCTTACTTCCTTCAGATAATGGCAATAAATTGTTTTTTAATGTTTGCAATGTTGCTTTTTCGTTTTCATCAGCCGTTTTAGCAATCATCATATCGAGCTGAGCAATGACTTGTTGCAAGCCAGCACTCACTTGAGTTGCTCCTGCTTCGGCACTGTCCGCTCCTTGTTTCCATTGTCCTAGTGAAGCTGCAAGACTACCAGCACCGTTTTTCACTTGCAACGTTCCCTCTGTTAATAGCGGTACTTTTTGTTTCATTTGCTCCATTCCACCTAACGACTGTTGCAACCCGTTAGATAGTTGTGTGGATCCTGTTTCTGCCTTTTTCGCTCCCTCAAGCAACTGTTCCTGCCCTGCCTGAAGGCGGGAAAATCCTTCATCAAGTTTTCCAAGACCAGCTTGGAGTTGTTCTGAGCCAATGCTTGCTGATTTTAAACCATCTTCAAAGACAAGGGACTTTTCCGCTAGCACCTGCAAATTCCGATAAATTTCTGCTGCACCGTTTTTTGCGTCTTTTGTTCCTTTGGAAAGCTGTTTACTCCCTTCTTTCGCAGAATGAAGACCTGTTTGCAATTGTGCAGCGCCATCTTTTGCTTTTGTCACTCCATCATGTATTTGTTTTGCTCCATCGCTTGCATCGTGAAGCCCATCCGCCATTTTCTTTACATTCTCTAGCATCGTTTCCGCATACGTAGCAGTTACTGTATGGGAAAGCTCTTCTTTTATTTTTTCGACTGCTGTATTTCCGATTTGTGCGGATAAAAAGTTAAAGCTTTCGTTTGGCATATAAATAAGCGTCATTCGCTTTGGATGCTCGTCTTGGATGGTCGTTGCATTCTCCGAAAAATTTTCTGGAATTTTCACGGCCATATAGTATTTCTGATCGCGCAATCCCTTTTCTGCCTCTTGCTCTGTAACAAAATGCCAAGCAAATTTTTTGTTTTCTTTTAATTTGTCAACCAATTCTTTACCAATCTCTAGCTTTTCTCCGTTAAATATTGCTCCCTTGTCATTGTTGACAACCGCTACTGGCAGTTCATCTAAATGAGCGTACGGATCCCAAAATGCCCAAAGGAACATGCCACTATACAAAAGCGGAATAAACAAAACCGCGATAAGAGGAATCAACAGCTTTCGGTTTTGGATAATCGCTCTCCACTCTTGTTTCATTTTCTCCCTCCTTTATACTATTGACCATTTTGTTCATTTAGTCATTTATAAGAAAAAGAAGAAGGACCATCTATTGTGATAATCCTTTCAAAAAATAAAGTTCAAACAATTCGGCAATTTTTTCTTCTGATAGCGGCTTGTTGTCTTTTTCCCATTCAAACACGAGTGCAATGTACATTTTTAACATTAAAAATGCAGTAATTTCTGGATCGCACGACCGAATTTCCCTTTTTTTTATTGCTTCCTCAATTTTTTCACGAATATAGGAAAGAACCGCTCGATCGAGCTTTTTCATCACTTCTTGAACGGTTGGCGTTCCGATATCTCGCACTTCTTGAAGCAATTTGATTGTTAATTCGTGCTGCTTGCGAAATGCTAAAATACGGTACAACGCTCGATGGACGTTTTCCAAAAACGGACGGCTAGGATCGATCGCTTCTTCGGCCGCTTCTTTAATTTCGCTAATTAGCGACATAATAATTTCATCAAGCAACTCTTCTTTACTATTGAAAAATGTATAAATCGTCCCTTTGCCAACATTAGCTAGTTTAGCTACTTGTTCCATCGTTGTTGCTTTATAACCAAAAAGGGAAAAAGATTTCGTTGCCGCTTCAATAATTTGTTTTTTTCGATTAACTGCCATCGTCCTCATCCTTTAAATTGACTAAATGAACGTTTTGGTCATTTCGTAAATACATCTTAACACGGTTGCTTCTGAAAGTAAAGAGGTTAACTGTTATTAGTTAACCTCTACCACTAACTGTTTGTTGACGCCTAAATAATCAAGCACTTTTTTGACCGCTTCTTCTCCTTGATCAATACAGTCAGGCAACCCTAATCCCTCATACGAGCTACCTGCCAAAAAGACGCCTGGGAGTTGCTCGTTTATTTTTTCTTTCACTGTTTCCATTCGTTCTTTATGTCCGACCACGTATTGCGGCATTGCTTTTTTCCAGCGAGAAACAACAGCAAATTCAGGACGACCGTTAATTCGCATAATTTTATTCAAATCATCAATCACAACTCGAATAATGTCATCATCCGATTGCTCCACAATCGCTTCATCTCCAGGACGACCAACATAGCAGCGCAATAGCGCCTTTCCCTTCGGTGTGGTATGCGGCCATTTTTTATGCGTCCATGTGCAGGCAGTAATCGTATAGTCGTTCCGCCGCGACACAACGAAACCTGTTCCATCGATATTTTGTTCGATTGCTTCTTCGGCAAAAGCAAGTGCAACAGTAGCAACCGATGTAGACGGCATTGTTTTAAACGGTTCAAAAAATGATACGTTTGGAAACATCTCCGGCACTACTTGGTGCGGTGCAGCAACGATTACACTATCAGCTGTCCATACTTCTCCATTGCTTAAATACAGCCGGTAGCGACGATCGTGTTTTTCCACTAGTTCCACACGAATGCCTTTGCTGACGCTACCAGGCTCAAGTCGTTTTTCCACTTCTTCTACAAGCGATTG
The DNA here is from genome assembly GCF_001634285.1 of Anoxybacillus amylolyticus. Classification (GTDB taxonomy): domain Bacteria; phylum Bacillota; class Bacilli; order Bacillales; family Anoxybacillaceae; genus Anoxybacteroides; species Anoxybacteroides amylolyticum. The sequence goes on along the minus strand of NZ_CP015438.1, from coordinate 981,446 downwards.
TAAACCGGTTGTTAATGTTTGAAAAATACCTTTTTTGTTGGCGGTTTCTTTTGCTTTTGGCGTTGTCCGCTTTGCTCCAAGTACAAGGCTTCCATGTTTTTGTTCCAAGTGAAAAAATTGTGGAAACGTCGCCATTAAGCTTAGCTGATCAATATCGCCAGCATAAATGCCCGACAGTAGTGGCTCAATTAAATTTTCCACCACTTCATCGCCAAGGCGGCGCCGGAAAAACTGCCCTAACGACAAATCCCCTACGGTCTTCGTTGGCGGTAAAATAAAATCAAGCGCTGCCCGCAATTTACCAATTGGAGAAAATAGGCCGCTCAATGCAAACGGACGAATTTTTGTGGGGATCCCCATCACTGCTCCACCTGGAATAGCGTACAATTTTTCATTCGCAAGTATATACGATTTACCGGTAGCGTTATGAACCAGTTTGTCTTGCAGCCCTACTTCATGAATAAGACGAGATGCGCTTTGTTTCCGGGCTAAAAAAGAATCTGGACCTCGTTCAATGACAAACCCGTCGCGAACGACCGTTTGAATTTTCCCGCCTAGCCGATGGGTGGCTTCAATCAATTTGCATTCCAGCGGCAATTGTTGCTGGTTTATCATTTTTTGTAAATAATAAGCGGCAGCAACCCCTGTAATTCCGCCTCCAATGACTATTACCGTTTGCTTTTCGTCACTCACTGTTCCATCGCCTTCTTTACATGGTTTAACACAACGGTTGCTAACGCATCGATAAATAGTGGTTGAGCATTTGGCATGGGTGGACGATAATAAGTTGCACCGATTTCATCGGTGACGTTTTTGCATTCGATATCGTTGTCATACAGCACTTCTAAATGATCGGCGACAAATCCGACTGGTGCATAAACAAAGGTCGTATATCCTTTTTCTTCGTACAGTTGCTTCGTTAGTTCTTGCACGTCCGGTCCAAGCCAAGGTTCCGGAGTATTTCCCGCACTTTGCCATCCAACCGCATAATGCTCGATTCCGGCCTGTTCTGCAATTATTTTCGCTGTTTCTTCAAGTTGCTGTGGATACGGGTCACCGGCAGCAATAATTTTTTCCGGCAAACTATGCGCCGATACGATTAATACAGCTTTTTGCCGTTCGGTGGCGCTCATCGTTTCGTAAATTTCTTTTATTTTTTCTACCCAATATTGAATAAATTTTGGCTCTTTATACCAGCTTTCCACACAATAAATGACAGGACCACCAAGCTTTTCTGCTTCCGCTTTTGCTCGTGCATTATACGCCTGAATACTAAAAGTCGAAAAGTGTGGAGCAAGCACGATGCTAACTGCTTCCTTCATTCCGTCAGCGTGCATTTGTTCAACAGCCTCTTCGACAAACGGCTCAATATGCTTGAGCCCTAAGTACATACGAAATTCCATTTCGTCTTGGATTTCGTTCAGCCGCTTTTCTAACGCCTCCGCTTGCTCTCTTGTAATTTTCGCAAGCGGGGAAATGCCGCCAATCGCTTCATATCGTCCTTTCAAATCTTGTAGCATTTCAGGAGACGGCTTGCGGCCATGGCGAATATGTGTATAATACCGTTCAATGTCTTCTTCTTTATAAGGGGTTCCATACGCCATGACTAATAGCCCTATTTTCTTTTTTCTCATTTTTTTCCCGCACCTCATTTCCGTTTTTCGGCTGTGTACTCATGAATAAACGCCGTCAGCCTCTTTAATGTTTCTGGTTGGATGTCTGGGAAAATACCGTGCCCTAAGTTGAACACATACCCTGGATTTTCCATCCCCTCATCTAAAATTCTCTTTACGCGCTCTTCAATCACGTCCCATGGTGCAAGTAATACCGCTGGGTCTAAATTTCCTTGCACCGCCTTTGTTACACCGTTTGCTCGCGCTTCTTTAATCGACAGACGCCAATCAAGCCCAATAACATCAAGTGGCAAATCGTTCCATTCCTTCGCTAAATGGCTAGCACCGACGCCAAACATAATCAATGGGACGTTTTCTCCGCGCAACGCGAAGAAAATGCGTGCCATTGTCGGTTTAATAAAATAGCGATAATCTTCTACATTCACCGCACCGACCCATGAATCAAAAATTTGGATTGCCTTCGCCCCTGCTTGAATTTGCGCTTTTATATAGCGAATCGTCATATCTGCAAGCTTGTCCATAAGCGCAAACCACGCTTTTGGCTCTGCATACATAAATGCTTTTGTTTTGTTATAATTTTTCGACGGACCGCCTTCAATCATATAACTTGCCAATGTAAACGGCGCACCCGCAAAGCCGATAAGCGGCACATTTAACTGTTCGGTTGTCAATAATCGGATCGTTTCTAATACGTACGGAACGTCTGCTTCAGGGTGGATTTCCCCGAGTTTTTCAACATCTTGAAGGGAACGGATCGGATTGGAAATAACCGGTCCAATTCCTGCTTTAATATCCACATCGACACCGATCGCTGGAAGCGGTGACATAATATCTTTATAAAGAATCGCTGCATCAACATTATATTGTTCGACAGGTAAGCGCGTCACATACGCACATAACTCCGGCTGATGAGTGATTTCAAACAGGGAATATTTTTCTTTTAACGCGCGATACTCTGGCTGCGACCGTCCTGCTTGCCGCATATACCAGACCGGAACGTACTCCGTTTTTTCTCCGCGGCAAGCACGTAAAAATGTATCATTAAATGAACGTTTCATTTTCTTCCTCCGCCTTTCTGCCAATGACATTAAGAAAACTTGGCCACAAGCCAAGTGGGGTACAATAACAACTATACAAGTTTCTTATTTTAATGTATAGCGAACGTGGTAAACTGTCAAAAAATTGACGATTTATTTTTTCAAATATTGAAGGGCAGCTGTACCGAGCAATTTTGCCGCAATCAGCATCGCTTTTTCATCGAAATCAAATTTCGGATGATGATGTGGGTACGGACTTGTGATGTTTGCTGCTTTTGCTCCTGTAAAGAAAAAAGAACCTTTCACGTTTTGTAAATAATAAGCGAAATCTTCTCCTCCCATATGCGGCTCTGTTTCTTCTATAGTAGTCACTTCTGGAAGTTGTTTCGCTATGTCAACGATAAAATTCGTTTCTTCGGAATGGTTGACAACCGGTGGGTAGCCTTTTGTATACGTATATTCATATGAACAATCCGCCGCTAAGCAAATGCCGGTTGTGATTTTCTCGATTTCTTGGGCGATTTCATCACGCAATGCTTCGTCAAACGTGCGCACCGTTCCAACAAGTTTTGCCGTGTCCGCAATGACGTTAAATGCATTATCCGCGATAAACGAACCAATAGATAAAACGGCCGGTTGCAACGGATTGACACGGCGACTGACAATCTGCTGCAGTGCTAACACAAGCTGTGCAGCTACAACGATAGCATCTTTCGTTTTATGCGGCTGCGCTCCATGCCCCCCCTTCCCTTGAATCTTAATTTCAAACCGATCGGCCGCTGCCATGATCGGGCCTGTTCGATATTGAATCGTTCCGGTCGGCTCGGTTGCCCATAAGTGGGTACCAAAAATGACATCTACGTCATCGAGGCAACCGTCTTCAATCATCCCTATCGCTCCGCCTGGCGCGTATTCTTCTGCATGCTGATGGATAAACACCACCGTTCCAGAAAGTTCGTCTTTTATGTCATAAAACGCTTTTGCTAGAACAAGCAACGTCGCCGTATGGCCGTCGTGCCCGCATGCATGCATGACACCTGGAACGGTTGATTTATAAGGAACATCTTTCTCATCTTGGATTGGAAGCGCATCAAAATCAGCGCGCAAGGCAACTGTTTTGCCTGGGCTGGCTCCAACAATTTTAGCGACAACTCCGTTTCCACCGACACGTTCCCGCACTGAAACCCCTAACGTCTTATAATAGTCCACGATATATTTCGCGGTATTATATTCTTGAAACGACAGTTCTGGATGTTGATGTAAATAACGGCGAATGGCCACCATTTCGTCGTAATACGCTTCTAAACGTTCGTATAGTTTTTCAATCATCCTCTCGCTCCTTTCTCTTTTTCTTATTATATCATGATATAAAGCAATAATGAGAAAAAGCTGCCCCGTTTAAAGGCAGCCCTTCTTCTATAACAGGAACATTGCCACAACCGTTGTCACGGCAAGCCCGACGACGACTGGAATTAAGTTACGCCGCGCTAATTCAAACGGGTCGACGCCGCAAATGGCAGCAGCCGGAATAAGCGCCCACGGAATTAATGTTCCACCGCCAACCCAAATCGCAGCAATTTGTCCGAGTGCAGTAAGCGTTGCCGCGCTAGTACCGAGCGCAACCGCAAATAAATGAGCGATAGAGCCAGCTAATGAAATGCCAGAAAATCCAGACCCATCTAATCCTGTAACAGCACCCACAAGCGTCAACGTCACTGCCCCTATTTCTTTATTTAGCGGAACAGCGTGAGCGAGCGCAACACCTAAGTCGTTAACAATGCCTTGCGAAGCTTTTGGCAAATATTCACCGATAATGTGGACAAATCCTGCATCTCCTAAATAGAAAAACGCAGCAATCGGAATAACCGGACCAAATATTTTAAATCCAAATTGAAACCCTTCAATTAAATAATTCGTTATTTTTTCAAAACTACTGCGTTGATGAGCAAAAATGGAGAGCAAAATCAAAATGAAAATAGCTGTCCCGCCAATAAGCGCCGTCGCATCCCCACCTTGCAATTTTAAATAAGACATCGCTACAACATCTGCAATAAACAAAATCGGGATAAGCATCGCCAATCCTTTTTTCGCGCCGTTCGACAACAATAGTTTTGTTTGCTCTACCTCTTCTACTGTTACAGCTAATTCGTTTGTGACGGTTACTTTTCCAGCTTTCATATCACGTCGCAACAAAATAAACGCCGTCACTGTTGTCACCATTCCCATCACAAAAACGAGCGGAACGCTAGCCGACACGACTTCTGCTACCGGAAGACCTGCTGCATCGGCGGTTAATTTAGGTGCCCCTTGAATGACAAAATCACCTGATAAAGCGATGCCGTGACCGAATAAGTTCATCGCCATCGCAACTCCAATCGCCGGCAACCCAACACGAAGAGCAACTGGCAATAGCACTGCCCCCATAAGTGCAACCGCTGGCGATGGCCAGAAAAACCACGAAATGACCATCATCAATAGCCCAATCATCCAATACGCTAAATTTGGCGTACGAATCAAGCGAGCAAATGGAGAAATCATCGCGTCATTAATGCCAGTTATCGTTAAGACTCGACTCATTGCCACAATCACTGAAATAATTAAAATAGTCGGCAACAGCTCAGTCATAGCGTAAATAAAACTGTTAAATACCCCGCTGATTGCTGCACTTAACGAATGAGTGGCAGTAATCGCTAACAAGAAAATGCCAATCATACAAACAAGCGATGTGTCTTTTCGTGCCACCATAAATCCGATGATAAGCACAACGAAGACGACGTAAATCCAATGCAACGCAGTCAACTCAACCCCCATGCTTTTTCCCCTTTCCTTGTTCTATTCACACAGGCTATCGCCTAATGAATGTGCTACATCATATGAAAAAGGGAAAAAGATGTGCCTGTCGATTTCCACGGAAATAGTCGAAAAACAACGAAAAACGGAAGCGGCTGAAGGTGAAGGAATAACAAAATGCCGCTTGTAGTGGCGGCACTTGATAATCTTACTCATGAAAAACGGTATATTTTGTTACATAGGAAGGACGCGGGAACATTGGCGGTTGTTTTTCTTCTTGAGGAGCCGTTTCTCGTTTTCCATGTGCCCGCTCAAATGCTTTCGACTGCTGCCAATTTTCAAAGTGTTCTTTTCCTTCCCAGCACGTCATAATTATATACGTATCATTCGACAACGGACGCAAGACACGAATTGCCACAAACCCTGGCTCTGTTTCAATTAACCGTGCCCGTTGGTTAAAGCGATACTCAAATAACGGTCTCCCTTCTTCTGTCACAGGGATATTGTTACACACAACAAACGCCCCACCTAACTCTCCAACTGCCTCTATTATTTTATATCGCCGCGGTTCGTGAAAAACAGTTTCTCCCTCTGTTTCATGAACTAAAACGGCTGTATCCCCGCCATCAAGCAACACCATCTTTTCTTTCGCATGCGTTTCTTTCACCGTTTGCAAATACGTTAATGTCCCAGTCGTAATATACATGTTTTTCACTTTATTCCCCTCCATCGATTCGAAAAATAGCCAAACACAAGCCAATAAATAAAGCAAAGCCCCAATCCTAACGTCCACGCACTAGATACCCAATAATTTCTAATTGTTAAAATAAGCACAAATACTAAATTTTGCACAACTAATAACAAAAATAATAGCTGTAATACTGCTTTTTTTCGCGTAGAAGATGGCAAAGGGTATAGTCTAACAAGCACATGCCCACGATGATGATTGGATAAAACAAATAGCTGTATTCCAGTCGCATACAAGAAAAAGCAAGCAGCAAGCGCTTTTCCGTATTCAGTTGGCACTATATAAATAAGAACACAGCCAATCATCGTTAAGCGCACATAAATGCCAAAATAGTCCCCCGCTCTACTAAACGTGCGTACATATAAATAACGAAACGCTTCTTCTTTGTGAAAATCAGAAGAAAATCGAAGCAGCACATCTAGCCAAAGGCGCCGCTTTGCTTTTTCTTTCATATGCGGCACATCGGTAAAAAGATTAGCCAGCCGATAAAACCGCCTCATTGCTTGTGCTTCTTGCCAAATAAGCGCCTCCCACGGAAGCGGTTTTCGCTTCGTTTCATTCCAAAAATAAATGGTGATACATGTCACGATTACTAATAAAATAAGGAACAAAAACTTTGGAACGTCTACCAGCAGCAAATAAACGACTACGCCATTCAGTAAAAAACGCCCTATATTACTAAATATTTCTTTACGCTCAACCCAATGTGTTTCCCGCCAATGAATCCATACATTCCACCCTTTCCATATCCATAAAAAGAAAGAGAAAAACGAAAGAGGCATCGACGCAAACCGCAGATGAAGGGGCACAATAACAAGCAACCCAACGAGCAAAAACAACGTTTGCACCGCAAAACTAAACAAAAGTGAGCGCTGAATATATGGACGGAGCTTTGTTTCGGCAGGTGTTAAAAATACGATATCCGCTTCTTGCAAAAACGTACGAACGGAACTTGGCGTTACAAAAAGCGCCAATACGAACGCTTCCACAATAGCGTACGGAAATTGCGGCGATAGCTCACGCACCCATTTTTCATATATCACTGCCCCTGCACTTAGTCCAATCAACACAACAAACAACAAATGATCATTCAACATATAACGCAAATAGCGTCTTACTTCCACAACATAACGGCTAAACCGTTCGTTCCATAACTTCTCGCTATTCATCGTATTCTTCTTCCTTTGTCAGCTCGATATAAATTTCGTCAAGCGTAGCAGCCGGAAGCTGAAATTGTTGCCGTAGCGATTCGACAGTCCCTTTCGCTTTCACTTTGCCATGATGAAGAATGACGAACGAATCGCAATATTTTTCCGCTGTTGCTAAAATGTGTGTGGATAACAAAATTCCGGCCCCTTTTTGTTTAACTTCTTGCATCCAATGAAGCAATGAATGAATTCCGAGCGGGTCAAGCCCTACAAACGGCTCATCAATCACGTAAAGCAACGGATTGACTAAAAAAGCGCACATAATCATCACTTTCTGTTTCATGCCTTTGGAAAAATGAACAGGAAACCACGATAACTTTTTTTCCATGCGAAACGCTTTTAATAATGGGCGAAGCCGCTTTTCATACTCATCTTTTTCCAGTCCGTATGCCATCGCGGTTAACTCCAAATGCTCTTTTAACGTTAGTTCTTCATATAATACAGGTATTTCTGGAATGTACGCTAACTGCGCACGATATGCTTCTTTTCCGTCTGCAAACGTTTGTCCGTTGAGCGTAATTTTTCCTTCCCGCGGCTCCATTATCCCGATAATATGCTTAATCGTTGTGCTTTTTCCTGCTCCATTCAATCCAATCAATCCAACGATTTCGCCACGATCTACCGTAAATGAAACATCCTGCAACACATTGCGGTTTGTGTAGCCACCGTATACATGCTGAACTTCCAAAAGTGCCATCGCCTGCTTTCCTTTCTTTATGAGGATTACCATTATTTTATCAAAAAAATTTGCTGTTTTTCAAAAAAAGATGTATATGCTCTTCATTTGTGGGCATGATAATTAGCGAAGAGGGGATGAGAAGTTGATGAGTCATCCGCATGAAAACAAGGTGTTTACGAAAGATAGCACCGTCGGAAGCAAAGGAAAATTCCTTGTAAATGAGGTGTTTGTCGCAGATCATCAAGCAGAGCAGGATGTCCAATCCGAGCAAGGGGATGGTCACCTTGAACAAAACATGTTCATGAAGTAAAAAACCTTTTTGTAAATGAGGTGTTCATCAAACGCCATTTTGCGTAATGAAACTCTCACCCCTTTTCAACGAGGACAGGATGTAACCAAAACGGCTTACGTCCTGTCCTTTATTATGATAAAATAAAGACAAAAATGGCAAGAAAGGTGGCCTGTTCCATGAATGATTGTATTTTTTGTAAAATTATAAATGGCGAAATCCCTTCCGCAAAAGTGTATGAAGACGAACACGTAGTAGCATTTCTTGACATTAGTCAAGTGACAAAAGGGCATACACTTGTTGTGCCAAAAGTACATATGACCGATCTTTTCGAATTGACGCCGGACGCTGCTAGCCAACTGTTCCGTACTGTTCCAAAAATCGCTAATGGCATCAAAAAGCAATTTGCCCCTATTGGATTAAATATATTGAATAACAACGGGGAACTCGCTGGACAAACGGTCTTTCACTTTCATATGCACCTTATCCCGCGGTATGGCAAAGGCGATGGCTTTGGCGCTGTTTGGAAATCAAACGCAAGCGACTATACATTTGAAGATTTGCAGGCAATCGCAACAACGATTCAAAAAGGAATTGAATAAAAAAAGGAATCGAATAAAAAGAGGGAAGCGCTGATCGCTTCCCTTTTACTGTTGAAACGCATTTTTCAAATCGCTGTCCTTCACTTGAACGTTTGCTTCTTTGATTAGTTTTTCAACTTTTGATTCCATTTTAGAGGCATCAATTTTATTCTTTTTCACTTCAAATTCAATTTCCTCTTTCATTTGTTCGTACGATGGCTTTTTCTTTTTATCCGTCACTTTAATAATATGGTAGCCATATTCTGTTTTCACCGGTTGGCTAACTTGTCCAACATTAAGTGCATATGCGGCGTCTTCAAACTCTTTCACCATTTTTCCAGGACCAAACCAGCCTAAATCGCCACCATTTTGCGCTGAACCAGTATCTTGGGAGTATTCTTTTGCCAGTTTGGCAAAATCTTCCCCTTTATCTAGTTTCGCTTTAATTTCTTTTGCTGTTTTTTCATCTTTTACTAAAATATGACTAGCACGGATTTTCGGTTTATACTGGTTATAGTATTGCTTTAATTCATCTTCCGTTACTTTTACATCTTCCATCGCTGCTTTTTGCCGCAATAAATCGAGTTTCACCATGTTGCGGATCGCTTGCTCTCCGCTTTGTTGCACAGCGAGATCATATTGGGCGCCATACGTGTCTTTTAAATTTTGAATTTCCCGTTCGATTTCTTTTTCACTTACTTTGTATTTTTTCCCAAGCACTTTTTCATATACAAGATCACGAATGACCTCTTTTCCGACGCGTTCCTTCATTGCTTTATAGAACTCGTCTTTTGTGATATCGCCTGCCTTCGTTTCCACAATCACTTCTGATCCGCCGTTATTGCATGCAGACAATGCGAGAACAGAAGCGGCCGTCATAAACGCAATCTTCCATTTTTTCATTTACCCACAACTCCTACCATGAAAATTTCGCAAACTACATTCATAACTATAGCACATTTTCCCATCATGCAAAAATTTTTTCCCGCTAGTCATGTGCCCATACCCGTTTTTTACGGCGACATATGATGAAGTATCACAGCCTATGAAGGGAGGTGTTGTTCATGGGCGCACCTTATGCAGGAGGATTTGCGTTAATCGTCGTCTTGTTCATTTTATTAATCATCGTCGGCAGCGCTTGGTTGTTCTAACGAAAAGCGAAGGCGACTGGTCAGCTGCGACGGGGCAAATGTTCTTCCCCCGGAGAGGTGCTTTCCACCTCGAGGGGGAAGGTTATTTGACCCCCGAGCAGCTAGGAGCCGCAGCTAGACAAGAAAAGCGAAGGCGACTTCACCTCACAAAATGAACAAAAAGCTGGCAGTCCTTGCTGTCAGCTTTCCTTATGTAAAAAGCACCTCGAAATAAGAAGAGATAAGCAAAATGGTAATCAATACATTAATCGTCCGAAACACGGTCGGCTGTTTTTCTTCTGGAATCTCTCTCTGTACACAAAGCGCATTTGTCAACTGATTAATCGAAAACAAAATGACCATGGCAAGGGGTATAAAATACAATGCCATACGCCAATCCCCACCTATCCCTTACAAAATTACTTCCTTTACTTTACAACGTTTTTTCCGATAAATCAATATGTTTTTTGCAAGAGAAACCGGCATTAGATAAAATAAACATAAGGAGGAAGCAGCATATGGAAGACATGATTGCAAAGCTAACGTTCCACCGTTCACTGTTACTAGAAATGGTTGACGAAACAAAAAAACCGTTTTACCATCTTGTCGTCGCGAAAAATTTATCGAAAGAAGAAGTGGAAGAAACAATTTCTCTTTGTGAATATTTGAGCAAAGAGTATGAAAAACAAAAAGCGGAAGGCTTTACGGTTTTCACTCCGCTCCTACTCCATTTTGCTGGAATGCTCCATCCCGATCTTCCGCTTGAAAAAACAGTGGACGCCCTTTTGCAGCAACAATTATTCGTTCCACTCATGCAAGAATTTAAAAAGTTAATGGCGACGATCCCTTCATGACGACGGACTTGCTAATTCTTCTACTTCCTGCTCTCGTTTTTTCACAAGCTTTCCGTCTTTTTCAATAAAGTCTGCTTTAATGTTCTCAAACGATTTCTCAAAAATCTCCATGAAATCGTCCCCATAAATATTGCGGATAATACACATCATTTCTAAAATTTCCGGAAATTTTCCGTACAATTCACGCAGTGGCAACGCACCGTTAAAAACCGCGTTTTGTCTTGGGTCGTACGACTCCATTAACTTTAATAATATTTCTTCCCCTTTTTCTGTTAGCTCAATGTAAGTATTGCGCTTATCATCCTGCTTTTTCGAAAACGCCAATAATCCACGTTCTTCTAATTTTTTTGAAAAGTTAAAAGCTGTTGAAACATGCATAACGCCAAATTTAGCAATTTCTGAAATGGACGCGCCTTTAAAATGATAAGCAATCCATAAAATATGGTGCTCATTAATGTTTAAATCGAACGGCTTGATCCATTGTTGCCAATCTTTTTCGATCGACTTCCAAAGCGCTTTGCTTAACTGAGCTATTCGCTGACTAAATAGCATTGCCTCTTTTATAGAATAATGTTGTTCCTTGCTCTTCATCGTTCCACCCACTCTTCCCTCACCATTATTATTTTATCTTCTATTATGCCAGTAAAATAAAAATTAATAAAGATGCAAATGTTAGAATTTTTAAATAAAATATATTTCCAATAATTCATAACTGAGCCATTCGTCGCATATAGTGAACATAGGGGGAAGATAATGATGTATCTAATAATCTTTTTCTATTTGCTCAGCTTCGTTTTTTTCTGTCTAGCGATTTCCACGTTCCTCGCGATTCCAAAAGCGAAAATGTACCCACCGAAAAAAGTGCTCAAACATCGAATGGCGCTATATGTGATTATCGCAATTTTTTGCTTTTTTATCGCATGGAGTTTGCGCTATATTTAGCTATAGCAAAAACCCGACCAAAGGGCGATCGGGTTTTTTATCCTGTAAACAAACAGCCACCTTCCTTCTCCTCTCTTCTCCTCTAGCCTCTTCTCGTGTGTGTTATTGTTAGAATTTTCTCACATTATACTACTTTGTCGTGTAAAAGGGAAGAACATTTATACATTTCGTTTACGAAATTCATCCATAAACTGTGCTAACGCTTCACACGCTTCGTACGGAACAGCGTTGTAAATCGATGCACGGCATCCACCAACCGAACGATGTCCAGCGAGTCCGACAAACCCACGTTCTTTTGCCGCGCCTAAAAACTTTTTCGCAACTTCATCGTTCGGTAAATTGAACGTAACATTCATCAACGAACGGCTTTCTTTTTCCGCATGTGGCAAATAAAACCCGTTACTTTTGTCAATCGCCTCGTAAATGACGGCTGCTTTTTCTTTATTTCTCTGTTCAACTGCTTTCACTCCACCTTGTTCTTTCACCCATTCTAACACAAGAGAAAGCATATAAATCGCAAATGTCGGTGGTGTATTGTATAAAGAATTGCTAGTAGTATACGTACGATAGTCTAGCATTGTGGGTAAATTGTCCGGAATGCGTTCGAGCAAGTCATTGCGAAGGATAACGACTGTCACCCCCGATGGTCCTAAATTTTTTTGTGCGCCAGCATAAATGAGGGCAAATTGCTCGACATTCACTTCGCGACTTAAAATATCGCTCGACATATCCGCCACTAAATCGACCGTCAAATCCGGAAATTCATGCCATTGTGTTCCAAAAATCGTATTATTGGACGTAATATGTAAATAGGCCGCCTGTTCTGAAAGTTGGATGTCTTCTGTTGCTGGAATGCGCGTATAGTTCGTTTCTTTTGTGGATGCTGCTACGTGCGTTTTCCCTACTTTTTTTGCCTCTTTCAACGCCTTCTCTGACCAAGAACCTGTTAACACATAATTTCCGATTTGCTCATTTCCTAACAAATTCATCGGCACCATGGAAAACTGCAAACTTGCACCGCCTTGTAAAAACACCACATCATACGTATCCGGAATGTTCATCAATTCTTTTAATAGCTGCTTAGCGTTGTTGTGTACTGCGTCGTATTCTTTGCTGCGGTGACTTAACTCCATTACTGACATTCCCGTCCCTTGAAAATCAAGCAACTCTCTTTGCGCTCGTTCAAGTACCGAAAGAGGAAGTGCAGATGGACCTGCATTAAAGTTATACGCTCGTTTCATGTTCCAGTCCCCCACTTTATTTCTTTAATAAATAACAGTTACTTATTATCCTAACATGAAAATAAAAAAAATAAAGACAATTCTCATTAAATTCATAAAAAAATTAAATCCTTGTGCTCGTCACAAGGATTGTTGGCTCCGACGCATTTTTTCTTCACGAATGCGCTCCATATAAATTTCGCCTTCTTTTTCAATAAATGATTCATCAATTTTTCTCTCTTGCGCGGCTGTTCTTACCGTCATATAGCCGCTAAATACGATCCCAGAAACAACAAGATACACCCACCATGGCAAAGACAGCATGATTTTCCCCCACTTTCCTCAGCATGTCTTATTTTCACTATATGAGTGCAGCTCGTTGTTTATGCTCTATTTTTACCGATGAAATGTCGGCTTATAAAACGATCGATTATCAAGGGCAAAAATGCGCTCGGTAAACTCACCCGGCTTTACTTTTTCTAATGCGCGGTCAATCATATTCATTTTCGCATCGAGGTTATCAATATAATGAAGAATTTCTGCTTCTTTTACCATTGGCGGTTTTGGGCTTCCCCATTCCGCTTTTCCGTGATGACTCAACACTAGATGCTGCAAAATAATGACTTCTTCTCCGCTAATGCCCAAATGTTCTGCAGCTTTGCTAATTTCGCTTACCATAATCGAAATATGGCCAAGTAAATTTCCTTCAAGCGTATACGCTGCTGAAACCGGACCGGATAACTCGATCACTTTGCCAAGGTCATGTAAAATAACCCCCGCATACAATAAATCTGCATCCAGCGACGGATACAGCTTCACGATGGCTTTCGCTAAATCTAACATCGACACCACGTGATATGCCAACCCTGAAATAAATTCATGGTGGTTTTTGGTTGCTGCCGGATACTCGAGAAATTTGTTTTCATATTTTTTTAACAAATATCTCGTAATGCGCTGAATGTTTGGATTTTTCATTTCGAAAATATATTGAGTTAATTTCTCCATCATTTCCTCTTGTTTCATCGGGGCAACTTCCAAAAAATCTGCCACGCGCACATGGTCGCTGGTGTTCGCTGGACGAATGTTACGAATTTTCAGTTGCGTTCGCCCACGGTAATTGCTAATATCGCCTAACACTTTCACGATGCTTTGCGGAACATACGTATTTTCGTCTTCTACCGAAGCATCCCATAATTTCGCCTCAATCTCTCCCGTTTTATCTTGCAAAATGAGCGTCAAAAACGGTTTTCCGTTACTAGCCACTCCCTTTGTCACCGCTTTGACTAGCAAATAAACGTCGATTTGTTCGCCGACTTCGTAATGAATAATTCCTTTCGTCAATCGTTTCTCCCCCGTTTCCGTCTTCTATTTTTTTAGTATACCATACGAATGGCAAGGCAAAAAACAAGACCTTGCCAAAGCAAGATCTTATTTTTTCGTTAACTCGATCGCTTTTTTCATATCTTTCCAAGAAGCAGCCTTTCCATACATCAGCACCCCGCCACGATAAATTTTCGCACCGATAAAGGCGACAAATATAATCGTTCCGATTAAAAGTGAGATACTTATCGCCACTTCCCAATCGGCAATATCCAACATGCCGATGCGCAAAAACATAATAAGCGGTGCAAAAAACGGAATGAACGACGTGACGGTAATCACTGGAGATTGTGGGGAATCCAACCCGAACATCGCAATGAAAAAAGAAGCGAGCACAAGCAATGTTACAGGAGTCACCACAAGTTGCACGTCTTCTAAGCGGCTGACCATCGAACCGAGCGTCGCAAAAAGGGTAGCGTATAACAAGTAGCCTAATAAGAAAAAGATGACGGCATAAACGAGCGTTTTGGCCGGAATGTGTTCTGTTCCTAATAAACGGAATAACTCATATCCGTTGCTTTTCAGCGAGCTAAAACCGATGATAAATAAAAACGCAAACTGCGTAAGGCTAAGCAGCGCCACCCCGATAATTTTCCCGAACATTTGCTGGACGGGCGAAACGCTCGAAATTAAAATTTCCATGACACGCGATGACTTTTCAGTCGCAACTTCAGAAGCGATCATCGACCCATACATTAAGACAAACATATACATCGCAAATACTATTGCATATACCAACCCGCGTGCTTGCTGCAACTCTTCCTCCGTTTTCGCGTTTTTTTCTAGCGCAACTTTTTGAAAAGACACCGGCTCATATAGTTGCGTCACTTGTTCTGGCGTTAATCCGATTTTTGCGGTAGCCAACATCGTTTTTAGCTGCTGGAGTGCCTGTTCAAGTGTTCCTGCTGTATCACTATTGGCAATCATATTAGCATAATATGTCGCTTTCGGCAGTTGCTTGTCGTCATACGCTATCGTTAAAAATGCATCCCATGTTTCATTTTTCACTTTTTGTTTCGCTTCTTGCTTCGTTCCTTGAAACAGCTTCAGTTTTAGCTTACTATCCCTATTTTTCGCCAATTGCGCTTGCAGCGGTTCATATAGTGCTCCTGTTTCATCGATGATTCCCACGACTTTCTTTTCATCTTTCGTAAAAAAATCAATAATATGGTTCAAATTCGTCACGCCAAACGTAAGCAATCCGACAATAACGGTAATTACGAGGAACGATTTCGATTTTAATTTGGTGATATACGTATGCCAAAGTACAATCCAAAACTTATTCATAGGCAGCACCTACTTTTTCAATGAAAATGTCGTTTAACGATGGCTCTTCTAACGCAAACTTGCGAATAAATCCTTTGTTAGCGATATGAGCGAAAATGTGTTGCGAAACTTCTTCCTGTTCGATTTGCAAATGAATGCCTTCCGCTGTCCGTTTCGCTTTCACAACGCCTGGAAACTGGCTTAATTCCTCTAACGGAAAATCGGCATGAATGATGACATTTTTTTTGCCAAAGGAGCGTTTAATCTCTTTTAGCGCCCCTGAAACGACTGGTTTGCCACGATGCATAATGCATAAATGCTCACACAATTCTTCGACGTGCTCCATGCGATGACTCGAAAAAACGATTGTCGTTCCATTTCTTTTTAAATCGATAACCGCTTCTTTTAATAGCTCGACATTGACAGGATCAAGACCGCTAAACGGCTCATCTAAAATCAACAGCTTCGGACGATGCAAAACAGCAGCGATAAATTGAATTTTTTGTTGGTTCCCTTTCGATAATTCTTCGACCCGCTTATCGACATAATCAGGGACTTTAAACCGTTCGAGCCAATCCATCATTTCTTTCATAATGGCCGGTTTTTTTAATCCTCGCAACCGTGCCAAATAAATAAGCTGCTCTTTTACTTTCAGCTTCGGGTACAAGCCGCGCTCTTCCGGCAAATAGCCGATTAAATGGCTTTGGTCATACCGAATTCGTTCATTGTTCCACGTAATCGTTCCTTCCGTGGGTTCTAAAAGCCCTAAAATCATTCGAAACGTCGTCGTCTTTCCAGCTCCGTTCGCGCCTAAAAGTCCAAACATCTCTCCTTCTGGAATATGAAGCGTGACATGATCGACAGCCGTTACATGCCCAAATCGCTTCGTGACTTGTTCCAAGTGTAAACTCATTCTCACTCCCCCATTTTTCAAATAAAAGATAATTTTTCCACAACATATTACACGTTTTATCTTATCGAAAAGTTTCACTCATTAGAAGGATTTTTACAAAAACTAAAAGAATAATGAGTAATGAATCACCATTCAGCAAAGGGGGAAACAAAATGCCGATGTTCACATTGACTGCTTTTGATAAAAACGGTGAAAAACTATTAGACGAAACGTTTCAGGCGGCAAACGAAGAAGAAGCGAAAAAAATCGGCGAACAAAAATTGCGCGAGCACAATTGCTTAGACAAAACCCACCGCTGTACAACATCAAGCGGAAAATTGATTTTGTTTCATCGGTAAAAAATCACTCCCCGATTGCGCGAACAATCGGGGAGTTTTCTTATTGAAATAATTGATCCATCATTTTTAGTTTTTCTTCCGTATAATGCATAAAGTTTTCATTATACACTTTCGGCTCTTTCGGGTTGGCAAAGCGGGTGATCGCCCGTGTTTTCGGGTGAACGAATTTGCTCGAAGCGCCGCAGCCAAGCCCGATAATCGACTGCTGTTCTTCCATAATCATGATATTATAAATGCTTTCTTTTCCTGGCAATGCATACCCAACGTTTTCTAAATTACCGAGAATGTTTTTTTGGCGATATAAATAATACGGAACATAGCCATTTCGTTTCGTCCAGTTTTGCGCGCTTTTCATCATTTCGCTAATTTCATCGCGGTCAGCTACTTTATATTTTTCTTTATTTTTCGTCATTTCGGACGCTCGCTTAAACGAAAGGGTATGGACGGTGAGCGATTCCGGCATTAATTTTTCTGTTTGTGCTAACGTATAATTAAATTCTTCCATTCCTTCCCCAGGAAGGCCGATAATTAAGTCCATATTGATATTGTTCATTCCCATTTGCCGAGCTAAATGAAATTTTTCTATCGTTTCTTCGACGGTATGGTGGCGACCGATCGCTTGTAACGTTTCTTGAATGTACGACTGTGGGTTAATGCTAATGCGGTCAATCTTCCATTTTTTTAGCACGTTCAACTTCTCTGGCGTGATCGTATCTGGTCTCCCTGCCTCGACCGTAATTTCGCGAATTCGTTCCATGTTAGGGAACGATTCATACATTTTTTCATACAACCGGTCCATCTCTTCCGCTGTAATGCTCGTTGGAGTGCCGCCACCGTAATAAATGGTCGTAATGTTAATGTCTCGCTCTTTTAAAAACTTCCCTACCGCTTGCATTTCATAATGAAGCCCAGACAAAAATGAGTCCACCGACCCTTGGCGACCGTTAATCGCATAAGCCGGGAACGTGCAATAGGCGCACTTCGTCGGGCAAAACGGAATACCGATATAAAGGCTCACTTCGTGGGAAAGATCATATAAATCTGGAACAACCGTTAACTGCCGGTCGACAATGTCTTGCATCAGCTGAATTTTTTCCTCCGCGACCAAATAGTCTTCACGAAGCTTCCGATGCGCCTCCTCTCTCGTTAGCCCAGCGCGCAAGTGTTGATGCAAAAGCTTCACTGGACGCACGCCCGTTAAAATACCCCATGGTTGAATTAACCCTGTATATTGCTGAAAAAGAGTTAAATACACATGGGAAACTGCATTTTTCCATTGTTTCATCCGTTCTTTTTCGTTTAAGCACGGCCGCAAGTCAATCCGATATTCTCCTTTCCATTCCCGACTGCTTTCGGTTTCAATCAGCATGCCGGTTACAATCCCTGTTTCTTCCCCATGTAGGGAAAAAGTCACGATAATATCTGCGGCAGCAACAGGAGAAAATAATAGTTCATATTCTTCAAAAAACAGTCCAGTAATTACTTCTAGTGGACGTTGAAATTGTTCTACATTATATAATCCGTACACTTGAATACGCAACGGAAACCACCTTTCTTCTGTCAAACTTATTTAAGTGTACAGAAGGCTGTTTATAATCGTCAAGCATGTACTTCATGCAAAAAACCGGAGCAATTTCTCCGGTTTACTGCTTCATTTTCAACATGTGCAAAAACTCTGGGCGCTGCTGTTTACGGAAATGTTCTTTTACCATATACGCTACCCCAAGCTGTTCGTTTGATCGCGTTACCCAGTCCGCTGCTTTTTTCACCTCGTTTGACGCATTTCCCATTGCCACTCCTAACCCCGCAGCTTCAATCGCTGGAATGTCATCAAGCCCGTCACCAATCACTACCATGTCTTTTAACGAAACGTGTAGCGATTGTCCAAGACGCTTTAAGCCAGCTAATTTGGAAACTCCTTTAGCAACGATCTCGATTTTTCCGTTCGGCTGGGTAATAACGTCAATCGTCGGAAACGCTTCATGTAAAACCGCTACCGCTTCTTTCTGTTCTTCTTCACTCGCAAAATACACATCGATTTTCGGAACGGCAAGCGGCTCATCACGCAATACGTCGCTTAGCGAATCAACAAACTGCGTTGGGTAAAAAAACGGATCTCCCGAAGAAAGCACTGTTTTCGCCACGAGTTGTTTTTTCACTTTTTTGCGATTCGCGAGCGAATACCGTTCATACATTAACCGAATATTGCATGCATAATTTTCGAGTACATGGACGATGTTAAACGTCCTTTCCTCCGGAATGAGTGCTTCATATATTTTCTCATCGACTGATTTTCCAATCATCGCTCCTTGAAATGCAATAATCGCTGTATCTAGTTTCAACGCCTTGGCGATTTTTCTTGCGGACAGCAAATCGCGGCTCGTTAGTAATGTCACGTATACACCCTTTTGTTTCACAAACTCGACTGCTTCTTTCGTTTCTTTTTGCAGCCGGCCATTTGGTTTTAAAATTGTACCGTCAATATTTAACGCAAGTAATTTATACGCCAATGTTAGTCCCCCTTTGTCGTGTTGTCACTCTAATAGCTATGACAACATAACAAAAAAAAGAACACTCAAATGAGTGCTCCGTTATTCGGTGAACGAGCGGTATAACTCTTCTAGCGGCTTCATCGCGATTTGATTAATGTCCGAAATCACAGTGCTCATTCGTTGTTCTAGCATCATTAACGCTACTAATTTTTCGTTTTGTTGCGCAAGAGACATCATCGCTTGTGCTTGTTGGACTTCCTCTGGCGAAATGTCCGCTCCCATCATTTGTTTTTCATGAAGTTGCATTTGTACATCACGGAATTGTGTAAACATACGGTATGTGGCTTCATCGCGACGCACCGTTTCGTACGCTTGTTTTAGTTGTTGAAACTCGTCACTCGCACGAATCGCCTGCTCTAGCTGCTGGGCGATTGTATATAACTGGGACATAAAAAAGCCTCCTTGTGAAAAAATAACGTGCTGCTGTTATTACGATATGCAGGCAAACAAACGATATGCTAAAACTATAGCCATAACCCAACGAGCGCTTGGAAAATGCCAATAATTCCACCAAGCAATGCACCTAAATACGTAATCATTTTAAATTCGCGCCGCGAAATCGATAAAATCATTTCTTCGAGACGCTCTACGGAAAATGTTTCGACTTCCGTCCGCACAATGTCCGCGATTTGTAACCCTTCCACAAGCGTTTCTACTCGATCGCTCACCCATTGTATTCCTTTCTCTACCATGCTTGGAACCCACTCATGAATCACCTGTTGTCGATATGGTGCTAGTACATCGGCCACTTTTTGCTCAAATATACCACTTGATTCGATTGCTTTTGCTACAAAATCATAGAGCGACTGATGAATCCGCTCTTTTCCAATCAACGCTTCAACGGAGGCAACCGATGAGTCCGTCCACTCATGCCATTCATCCAATAAAAGTTGGGCAAGTAGTTCTCGAGTTCCGTTATGGGCAAGAAATTTTACAATTTCTGGTTGAACTTTATCCACCAAATTGACGTTACCAAGAAACATTTGTAACATATTCCCCAACATCCCTCGACCGATAAAAAACTCATCGATCATTTTCGCGATACGCTGCTTTCCTGCGTCACTTTGAAAATAATGAATTGCATGGTCCGCAATGCAATGTGACATCTCGTGAATCCATTTCTCCATTTTTTCCTGTATTTCCGGCCGAAGCAGTTCGTGAATTCTTTTTTCTTGATGGTCATCCATCCATTGCTTATACAGCTTGTCCGCCCATTCGCCAGCTTTCGTACGCACTACTTTTTCCGGAGCATTTATTCTAAGTAGCTGCAGTTGTTCTGCCACCGTGCGCTGGCAGGTAAACCACCGTTCCACCCATTGCTGTACCAGACGAACCGTATATTCTTTTAATTCACGTTCCATCAATTTCCGGCGAATGCCGTCTGGGGTGAGTAAATGTTCGACAACCATTTTCCCAAGTTGGTGTGCAAGTTCTTCGCGTCGTTTTGGGATAAGCCCTGGAGTGAATGGAAGGCGTTTCCCGTATATATATATCGGTTGGTACGGACGAAATAACATTTTAATCGCTAGCGCATTCGTCACACCGCCAATGATTGCCCCGATTGCTATCATAAACGAAAAATATAAAACGGTTCCCATTTCTTCCCCCGCTCCTTTCATTACTCGTTTGCCTAGTTTTTCATTATATCGTTTGTTTAGCAAAAGAGCAATGAAAGAGATGCTTAACGGCGTGTGAGATTAGAAAAAAACAAACTATGTTCAAGCGCCTTCGTTAGCGCTTGATCCGCCGCCCACCTTTGCGAGCGAGCACATTCTTTTGCTATCTCATAGTAAAGCAGCGCTTTTTTGATTTCATAAAAAAGAAGGACGGAAACAATATCTTCCGGCGGAACAGCTTGTTCAACCCTTTTATTCCAATACGTCCCTTTCTGTAAAAAATAACTATATTGCCAAATGTCATACTGTGTTTGTTCATGTTGCACATAAGCAGCTACTTTTTCTTTTTCCCATGCGTTGTCCATGTTCTCAAGCCATACGCCTGCCAACTGTTTACTGATAGTAATCGAAGCAATAATTTGCTCTAACGTCCCTAGCATGTTCTCCCCCCTTTTGCTTGTCCACACTGTCCCATATATATGAATGAATAGGGCAACATATGACAAACTAACAACAGGAGGGGATGACAATGGATAACGAACGATGCAAAGACTCCTGTCATGAAGGACGGGATAAATACTTTATGGACATCGACCGCATGATTAATGAAGGAATGGCAGGCGGCTATGTTCATGCGAGAAGCGACGCAACAAACATCGAAGAAGCACGCGATTTAGTCGAAGAAGAACCGCCCTACGAAGCATAGACCCGACTTCCTCTCTCGAGAGGAAGTCGGGTTTTTGCTATAATAAAGGCACAACTACTACGAAAGGAATTATTCGCTATGTTGGAACGATTAAAACATCTTTTTAAAGAAGCGATAGTTCATGAACATCCTGCCAATGTGAATAATGTGAATGATTATGAATGGTTTTCTACACAAGAAGGGGAGAAAATCGGTATTTTAAAAAGTACGCTTACGGAAAAAGAAAAGCAGCTATTGTCTATTTTCCTTACGCCGCTTTCTCTAGCAACGCGTCCGCTCACAAAAGTGGAGAGTGCTTGGCAACGGTTTGTGAACCAAGCAGATGATAGCGAGCTTCGTTTACTGTCCAACCACTCTCCATACTACCGTTTTATCCAATTTCAAATGAACCAAGCTTCCATTGACCATGAACATTTTTATGAAGCCGTGGAAGGACTATTTCCAGAAAATGTGTTGCTTATTTGGGAACAATCAACAAGCGGGGTGATTATCGAGAAAAAACAAACCGAAGCAACATCTCCCCTTCCATTTACTGATTTAATTGATACGTTAGCAAGTGATTTTTACATGACATGGCGTGTTTTCATTGGGCAGACACATCCATACGATGAACATTTGCTTGAACGTTTCCGAACGGAAAAATATTTTTTTGAACTTGCCAATACATACATTCGCACGAAAAAAGTATATACCGTTGCTGATGTATTGCCGCTCGCTCTTATTTGCGACCATCCAAACGCACTAACCATTCAACGGTCGCTTTCCTTTTTAACGAAAGTAGACGACGATCTGATAGAGACGGTAAAAGTATTTCTCGAATGCAACTTAAACGCCTCGCTTGCAGCGAAAAAACTTTATATGCATCGCAATAGTTTGCAATATCGCATTGAAAAATTTATCGAAAAAACGGGCATCGATATTCGCCATTTTCAAGGAGCAACCGCCACGTATTTAGCAATTTTACTTAGCGACTATTTAAAACAAAAGTATTCTTAGGCAGCTTGCCTAAAACTTGTTTTATTTTTTGTGCACGCTGTCCATTTACATTTTTTTTGGTTTTTTATACGATGGAAGCAGTTAACTGAAACCGATTTCATGGAGGGAATAGTAATGGCGGAACTTCGCTTAGAGCACATTTACAAAATTTACGACAACAACGTTACTGCCGTAAAAGATTTTAACTTACATATTCAAGATAAAGAATTTATCGTTTTCGTTGGTCCGTCTGGTTGCGGAAAATCAACGACATTGCGAATGATTGCAGGTCTTGAAGAAATTTCTAAAGGTGATTTATACATCGACGGGAAACGAATGAACGATGTCGCTCCAAAAGATCGCGATATCGCCATGGTATTCCAAAACTATGCACTCTATCCGCATATGAGCGTCTATGACAATATGGCGTTTGGTTTAAAACTTCGGAAATTCCCGAAAGATGAAATCGACCGCCGTGTGCGAGAAGCTGCACGCATTCTTGGGCTCGAACAATATTTAGACCGCAAACCGAAAGCGTTGTCTGGTGGTCAGCGCCAGCGGGTAGCATTAGGTCGCGCCATCGTCCGCGATGCGAAAGTGTTTTTAATGGACGAGCCGCTTTCTAACCTTGATGCGAAACTTCGCGTTCAAATGCGTTCAGAAATTGCGAAATTACATCAAAGATTAGGGACAACGACCATTTACGTAACTCATGACCAAACAGAAGCGATGACAATGGCCACTCGCCTTGTTGTCATGAAAGACGGTGTCATCCAACAAGTCGGTACTCCAAAAGAAGTGTATGAAAAGCCAGAAAATATTTTCGTCGGCGGATTCATTGGTTCACCAGCAATGAACTTCTTAAAAGGACGTCTAGAAGATGGAAAATTCATCATTGACAATGTCTCTATTGGCGTTCCAGAAGGCAAAATGAAAGTGCTTCGCGAACAAGGGTATGTCGGCAAAGAAATCATTTTAGGAATTCGTCCAGAAGATTTCCATGATGAGCCAGTATTTATCGAAGCGTCCCAAAACACAAAAATCACGGCCAATGTTGATGTTGCTGAATTGCTTGGTGCAGAAACAATGATATATTCCCAAATTGCTGGTCAAGAAATTGTTGCGCGCATCGATGCCCGCACAGAAATTAAACCAGGACACCAACTTGATCTTGCGTTAGATATGAATAAAGCCCATTTCTTTGATATTGAAACGGAGAAACGCATTCGCTCTAATAATGAAAAGTGAGTCCCCCTAACTTTATATAAATAGCCCATGCCATTTAGCATGGGCTACTCTTTTATAAACCGAACTTCTTCATTTTGACAATATGGACAAGAAAATAAATGCACGCATTCATGATTTCGTCGCGTCATCGGATATCCGTCTACTTGTTTCATTACATCGATTTCCATATACGGGCTGTAATCGTCAAAGTAATCAGTCACCTTTCCTTGATCTTCCATCTCTGTTTGACAACGGGGACAAAAAAAATGAAATGCTCGAAGACCGTTACAAAGCGGGCAAATTGTCATTGTCATCCTCCTGTTGAAAACTGCCTTATTTTTACTATTCCCAAACTTCCGAGAGTATAAAATACCAAAAATTACTATGAACGAAAAAGTATAAGAAAACAAAAATGTTTCAAACTACTACTACAAAAATAGCCATTGGGTTTAGCCAAGTTTGGCAGCATGCCTGAAAAGGCGTGCATGCTGGTGCAAATCCAGCCAACCCAGCCATTAAAGTTTTAAAACGAAAAATAAGGAGATGATTCCAAATGGCAAGAACAACGAACAATCAAGTATTAGTTGCTGGTGCTCAACAAGCGATTGACCAAATGAAATACGAAATTGCTCAAGAATTTGGCGTAAGCCTTGGCGCAGACACTACTTCTCGCGCAAACGGTTCTGTTGGCGGAGAAATTACAAAACGTCTAGTGTCAATGGCGCAACAACAACTCGGCGGCCAATATAGCGCACGCTAACAACTGCATATACATGGCAAAAAAACGCCCTAGGCAATCGCCTAGGGCGTTATTGAATCAGCTGTAAAAACTGTCTTGTTCGTTCCTGCTGCGGATGTTCAAACAGCTGGCTAGGAGTTCCACGTTCTACGACAATTCCTCGGTCCATAAAAATCACTTCATCTGCTACTTCTTTTGCAAAGCGCATTTCATGTGTTACGACAACCATCGTCATTCCTTCATTTGCTACATCTTTCATTACCTTTAATACTTCTCCCACAAGTTCCGGATCAAGCGCTGATGTCGGTTCATCAAATAGCATGACGCTTGGTTCCATCGCAAGCGCACGAGCAATGCCGACTCGCTGCTGTTGTCCGCCTGACAATTGAAACGGATACCGATCTGCTTGTTCGGTTAACCCCACTTTTTCTAATAACTTCATCGCTCTTTGGCGCGCCTGTTCTTTCGGCTCTTTTTTGACGGTTACAAGCCCCTCCATGACGTTTTCTAGCGCCGTCATATGTGGAAATAAATTATAATTTTGAAATACCATCCCGGTTAGCTGCCGAAACGCGTGAATTTCTTTTTTGGCAACCGGTTTTGCAAAATCTAGTGTCTTTTCACCGATCGTTATTTTCCCTTTCGTCGGCACTTCTAACACGTTCAAACAACGCAGAAGCGTCGTCTTTCCTGATCCTGAAGGCCCGATAATGACAACGACTTTTCCTTTTTCAACCGTCATATCAATCCCTTTTAACACTTCTGTTTCCCCAAATTGCTTATACAATCCTTCCACAACGATCATGTTTTATCCCCTTATCGAGCAATATAGCGGTTTAGCCGTTTTTCGATCCGATCTTGAGCGATGGATAATAGGAAACAAATCACCCAATAAATAATTCCCGTTTCCGTATACAATAGCAAAAACTCGTAATTCATAGAAGCAATTTCTTGCGCCTTCCGAAACATCTCCGCCACAAGAATAAGCGAAGCAAGCGACGTATCTTTTACCAAACTAATAAATGTATTTGATAACGGTGGAATGGATACGCGGGCGGCTTGCGGAAAAATAATTCGCTTTAACGTCTGGCGGTAACTCATGCCTAACGAATACGCTGCTTCCCATTGCCCTTTTGGAATTGATAAAATAGCGGCACGAACAATTTCGGAAGCATACGCCCCGACATTTAGCGAAAACCCGATAACGGCTGCGGGAAATGAATCGATGGTGATGCCCAAGTTCGGCAACCCATAAAAAATAATAAACAATTGGACAAGCAGCGGTGTCCCACGAATCGCCGATACGTACACCCGTGCGAGTGCCGCTAATAATTTTAGTTCAGAAATACGTGCTAATGCAGTAACAACCGCCAATACTAATCCAATCGAAAAGGTAATAACCGTCAATGGAATCGTATAATACAAAGCCCCCTTCACTAACGGAAGAAGGGAGCTCTGGGCAATGGAAATAATCCGCTCCAATCGCTCATCTTCAATCATTATATTATTTAGATACATCTTGACCAAACCATTTCTCAGAAATTTTCGCATATGTTCCGTCGTTCATCATATCTTGCAGCGCTTCATTCACAGCCTTCACTAACGTTTCATTTCCTTTTCGGAACATGAGACCGCTTTTCGACGCGTCATGGTGAGTTGCGACTATTTTAATCGGTGCATTTGGTTTTTGCTTTAAGAAATCTAAAACGGATAATTTATCGTTAATCGTTACATCGACACGTTTTGAACTTAACAGTTCAATCGCTTGGTTAAAGCCTTCCACACCTACAATTTCCGCTCCGTACGAACGAGCTAAATCCGCAAAATTGCTCGTCATTGATTGCGCTGCTTTTCGCCCTTTTATATCTTCGAACTTAGAAATCGTGCTATTATCTTTCCGCACCACTAACACCGCGGCTGATGTCGTATACGGAATAGAAAAATCATATTTTTCTTGGCGGTCTTTCCGGATGCCTACTTGGTTGGCAATCATATCAAATCGCTTCGCATCTAAACCCGCAAACATCGCGTCCCATTGCGTTTCCATAAACACCGGCTTGACACCAAGCCGTTTCGCTACTTCCGTGGCAATTTCCACATCAAATCCTGTTAATTTGCCCGTTTTGTCATGAAACGTAAATGGCGGATACGTTCCTTCCGTCCCAATGCGAAGTTCCCCTTCTTTTTTTATTTTCGTTAATAAATCGGTTTCTTTCGTTGTTTCTTTTGCTTGATTGCTGCAGCCTGCTAGCAACAAAAAGACGCTTACCATCAATAAAGTGCATACGTTCACAAATTTTTTCATACTTAACCCCCATTATTCCTATTGATTTTATAACATATGTCATCATAAAAGAACGGGAGAAAAATGTCAATGAAAAAAGATGCCCTCCTCGGACATCTCTACACTTCTTCCGCAATCGGCTCATTCAGTGATACGAGCACTTTGCGAATTCTTCGGTTTTCGACTTGGCGGACGGTTAACGTCAGTGAACCGTATTGCACCGTCTCTCCGCCGGTAGGGATGCGCCCTAGCAGCTCAAACACCCATCCTCCTAACGTATGAGAGGAACTTTCTGGCTCATCCATTTTCATAAACTCACAAAACTCATCAAGTGGCAATTCTGCGTTCATCTCATAGCTATAGTCATCAATCTGTTGAATGACCTTAATAGCATCATCATGTTCATCCCATATTTCCCCAACAATTTGCTCGATAATGTCTTCAAGTGTAATTAATCCTGCCGTCCCACCAAACTCGTCGACGACAATTGCCATATGTACTTTGCTCTTTTGCAAAGCCGGCAACAAATCCGCAATTTTCATCGATTCAACGACAAACAGTGGCTTGCGCAACAATGCGCGAATATTCACTTCCTTTTGCTGCACAAGTTGGCTTAAAAAATCACTCTCCGATAAAATGCCAATAACATGGTCAATGTCGTCTTCATACACCGGCACGCGCGAATAGCGCTCCTGTAAAAAAACGTCGCGAATTTTTTCAACCGAATCATTTACTTCCACAGCGACCATGTCAATGCGCGGAGTAAAAATTTCTCCAACTAAAATGTCATCGAAATCAAGCGACCGGTGCACTAACTCCTTCTCTTTGTTATCAATTACACCTTCTTCTTCACTTAAGTCAATCATTTCTTTAATTTCTTCTTCTGTCATCGATGGACTTATCATCCCATCTGTCAACCGCCTCACTAACTTCCCTTTCAATCCAACAAACAGCCAAGTCAGCGGAAACATCGCTTTCATTAGTGCATACATGATACCAGCATATTTTAGCGCCACCGATTCTGCATGCTCTTCTGCAATTGTTTTCGGGATAATCTCGCTAAACATAAGTAACAGCACGATTATGACAAGCGCACCAATCCATAGGCCAGTCGTTTCACCGAACAAAGTGCTAGCTATTTTCACGGAAAACACTATCGCTACCGCTTTGACAAAATGATTTGCGACGACTGCCGTTAACAGAACTTCTTCTAAATGCTCGGCAATGTAAACCGTTCGCCTGTTGTCGTCTATTTGTTCGCCTGCGTCATGCTTTAGCCGCATTTTGCTCACCGCAGAAAAAGCCGCTTCTGCCGAAGAAAAAAACGCCGACAACGCAATGAAAAAAAGAAGCAAACTAAAAATCAGAGGCAATTCTCCCAATGAATCGTCACTCCTAAACCGCTACTTTTGTATTATCATATCAAATTTTTCACAAAATTCCTATCACCTAAACAATAAATGCAAAAAAACTGCGGACATCTCGCCGCAGTTTTTACGAATCGAACAATGTTGCGCCAATTACAAACACGAGCGTTAACAATGATGCAATATTTAAGGTAATTGATAGTTCTTCCATTTCCTAGCCTCCCATTTTGCAGAAAGAATTCCCCCATCATTACCTTAACATAAAACATGGCGCAATCTACCGTTTAAATCGTACGATTTTTTGACAAACACTATCCTAAATACCGATAGTAAATCGCCTTCGCTTCCTGTATATCTTTCGTTCCGTGAACGAGCGCCCGTCCATCACAAAATACGACAAGGCGATGCGAAGGAAGCGAAATAGAAATGAGATATGGATTGCTATCTACAGAGAATCCTTGAGCAGCAAACAATTCCGCAAGTTTCGCCAAGTCGTATTCCCGCTTCCCCGCTGGGCGTATTTGCACCGAATTTCGTCCGCACAATACCGCTGTTTTCGTTTGCATCTCGTACGATAAATATGGATACGTCGGATTCGTCCCACAAGACGGGCAATCGTCTTTTTTCACTTGATCAACGCGGATAGCTGCATATTGATTGTTCCATAAATCAAACGAAACAAGTTTGCCGCGCAATGACGCTTCATCTCCAATGAGCAGTTTTAACGTTTCTGTCACTTGATAAGCGACTACCATTTGCACTGCTGGACTAATAATCCCTGCTGTATCACACGTTAATCCACCGATTGGCACTGTTTCGAGCAAACAGTGTAAGCACGGCGTTTTTCCTGGGATAAAAGCGTAACTAATGCCGTAACTTCCCACGCAGGCGCCGTAAATCCAAGGAATGCCGTATTTACACGAAATATCATTAATCGTCATGCGGGTTTCAAAATTGTCTGTCGCATCGACAATGACATCTGGTCTGACTTCTGTCGCTAACCGCTCCAATTCTTCTACGTTAGCATCGCCAACCATTGCTTCAATCTCCACTTCCGAATTAATTTGCGAAAGCCGCTGTTGAGCTGCTATTGCTTTCGGCAGCCGCGCTTTCGCGTCTTCTTCGCTATAGAGCTGTTGGCGCTGCAAATTGCTCCATTCGACATAGTCGCGGTCAATGATTGTCAGTTTCCCCACTCCCGCACGAACAAGCGCCTCTGCATTTCCGGTGCCGAGCGCCCCTGCGCCGACAATTAACACATGTTTTGCGGAAATACTTGCTTGTCCTTCTTTACCAATCGGCCGAAACAGTTCTTGCCGTGAATAACGTTCGTTCAAACAGTACTCATTCCTTCCATTGGGCTGCTTGCAGTTGCGTATCGTTTTTTAGGGATTCTTCCTGCCTCATATCCGAGACGCCCAGCTTCAATAGCTAACTTCATCGCTTTTGCCATTTTCACCGGATCAGAAGCGCTGGCAACTGCTGTATTTAATAACACGCCGTCTGCTCCTAATTCCATCGCCAACGCTGCATCGGCCGGGCTGCCGATTCCGGCATCGACAATGACCGGTACTGTCGCTTGCTCGATAATAAAACTTAAGTGTAACGGGTTAATAATTCCCTGCCCCGAACCAATTGGCGAAGCTCCCGGCATAATCGCATGGCATCCTAAGTCTTGTAACCGTTTGGCAAGCACCACGTCATCAGACGTATATGGCAGGACGATAAATCCTTCCTCCAGCAACATTTCCGCTGCTTTCAGCGTTTCCACTGGGTCTGGAAGCAACGTTTTATCGCAACCGATCACTTCTACTTTAATCATATCACATAACCCCGATGCTTTGGCGAGCCGTGCGATGCGCACCGCCTCTTCCGCTGTTTTCGCCCCTGCTGTATTCGGAAGAAGTTTATATTTTCTTAAATCAAGCTGTTCTAAAAAGTTCGGTTGATCGGGAGCAAAAATATTCATTCGTCGCACCGCAAACGTTAAAATTTCCGCTCCTGATACTTCGACCGCTTCTTTTTGAATCGCAAAATTCGGATATTTTCCTGTTCCTAATAATAGTCGAGAGTGAAATTCGTAAGGTCCAATTTTTAACATCATCATCCGCCTCCTACAAAATGAACGATTTCAACGCGATCGCCGCTATTTAATGTTGCTGTGGCATATTGCTCTTTTTGCAGAATACACGCATTCACTTCCACGATGACAATTTTTTCATTCAGTCGAAAATGCTCAAGTAAATCGCTAACGGTTTGAATGCGCTCTTGTACACGAACCGTCTCTCCGTTAATGATTAATTCCATTCCATTCCCCCCTTACAACTTATAGGTCGCCTGATGCCGCGTCAGCGAAAACGGGGCGAGATCAAATTCATTACTTCCCTTTCCTCCTACTAAATCAGCGACAATTATTCCAGTAATCGGGCTTAGCAAAATACCGTTGCGGTAATGGCCGGTTGCAATCCATATGTTCGGATAGTGTGGATGTTCGCCAATATACGGTACTCCGTCCCCTGTTTGTGGGCGAATGCCAGCCCACGCCCGCTCCCACTCTGCCGCGCGAATATCTGGAAGCAGTTGTTGCGCCCGCTCTAATAAGCTCATCATTCCTTCGACCGTTACTTTTTTGTCAAACGTATGCGGTGTAGATGTCGCTCCAATTAATAAACGATTCCCTCGTTTTGGGACGATATAGCAGCCATTTTTCGCAAAAATCGTTGCTTGAATGAGCGGTTTTTCGACCTTGACGAGCACACATTCCCCTTTTACTGGATACATCGATAGCGAGATTCCGGTTTTTTCTAACAGGCGTGCTGACCATGTACCTGCAGCGACAACAACTGCCCCTGCATGAACGACTCCGTTATTTGTATGCAAACGATAGCTTGTTCCTTCTTTCGTGATATCGAATACTTCTGTGAATTCGCGCCATTCTGCTCCATACACGAGCGATGCGTTCGCAAACGCGTGTGATAAATCTGGTGCGCTTACTTGCCCGTCGTTTGGCAAATATAGTGCGCCGCGCAAGTTTTTTGTGACATTCGGCTCAAAATCCGCTACTTCCTCGCTCGATAGCCATTGCGCTGGTTGCCCAATTCGCTGCCAAAATTCATTATTTCGTTGCAGTGCTTCGCGTTCTTCTTCTGTCAACGCGATTTTCAAAATGCCTTTTTGCACAAGACCGATATCAATGCCGGTCAATTCTTTCAATTCTTCTGCGAGCGAAACAATCATCTCACGGCTTTTTAGCGCAAGCGGAAGAAAGCAAGGAGTTGAAGAACATTTTTGGCACGGATACGCTTCGTTCGAAAGAAGTGGATAATCGTTTGAAAATTCCGACTGTGCACCTAACATGCCCGCCGCTGCACTCGACGCTTCATTTGCGATTCGCTCTTTTTCTAATACAATAACTCGCGCGTTTCGCTTCGCCAATTGAAAAGCGATGGATCCCCCAATAACTCCACCGCCAACAATGGCGACATCATATTTGCCACTCATTTCCCCTCTCCCTTTCTAAAAAATCATTTGTGCGTAGCGTTTCACTTCTCGAAGCGGATCTTCTGCGAAAAATACCCCTGACATGACAGCAATTCCAGCGGCACCTGCCTCCCATACGCTCGGCACGTGATGCGGTTGTATACCGCCAATAGCAATAACAGGAATATGTACTGCATTTACTATTTGCGCCAATGCTTCTATCCCTCTTGGCGGCACTCCTCGTTTCGATGCTGTCGGAAACACATGCCCATATATACAAAAGTCGGCACCGCTATGTTCTGCTTCTTTTGCCTCGTCCAACGAATGAACCGAACAGCCAACAGAAAGCGACGAAAAGCACTCCTTTACTTGCCGAACAGACAAACTATGAAATGCAAGCTGTACTTTCACCCCATAGACAGCAGCGACATCGACGCGATCGTTTACGACAATTTTTTCTTTTGGAACACCATGCAAAAGAAGTGATTCAATCATTTCTCCAAGCTCTTTTGCCGTTTTCGTTTTCTCGCGAAGATGAATGGCATCCACATATAGATGAATCTCTGAAGCAATCGCCACCACTTGCTCCGTTGACTGCCTTCCTGTCGAAATAACGTGAAACTGTTTTTTCATCATCTTTGGCAAGGAGACCCCGACTTCTAAGCGAGAGCGAAAGTCGGGGCGGAATCGTCCTTCCTCCTTTCTTTTGTATATGATAGAATGAGAATGTGGAGAAAACCGTTGAATCAAGGTACTCCAATCCCCGTTACTCGATGTAGGGAGTTGGTTGCAGGAAACGTTGCAACCGTAAAACATCGAGCGTACATCCGTCTGTTGCGCGTGGAAGTCAAGTACTGCCTACAGACATGCCGAGCCACTCGGTAGCGATATAGGCATGACCTATGTCGTTGGGTAGTCGTCAACCTGCCCCTGATGCAACCCCAAGTTAAGGAAGGAGGACGAAGTCCGTTCGCACTTCTGGGGAGTTGCAAACCCCCGCTTCAAGCGTTAGCTAAGTGGGGGTAGTTGACTTTGTCTCCCTCGCTAGCGAACATCGGTCACCGGAAAATACGGAAAAACCGCTGCCATATAATACGACAGCCCAATAAGTCCAATCATCGACACGAAAAAAATAGCGTCATAGCGGCTAACCGGGATATGATAGTAAAACGTCCGGTTTTTAGCATCCGAAAACCGTTTTGCTTCCATTGCTATGGCAATGCGCTGTGCCCGACGAATGCTTTGGGATAAAAGCGGCACCGCATACCGCTTCATTTTTTTTACTATTCCCCCATCGTCTGCCCCCCGCACTTTAAGCGCATTTTGTACCGTTTGAAATTCTTCAAGCATCACTGGAATTAACCGAACGCCTGCTAAAAAGCTATAGGCGTATTTCGGCTTTAACTTTAACTGCTGCATTAGGGAATAAAATAAGTATACTGGTCTTGTCGTTAACGAAAAAATTAAGCCGAGCAACGCAAACGATAACGCCCGAAACCCAAGATGCATGCCGCGGAAAAAGCTCTCTTTTGTAATATGCACAAGCCCCCATCGCACCCATGTCGTCGTTCCTTGTCCAAACAACGTCATCGACGAGGCAGTCGAAACGAAAATAATAAAAAACGGCAAGAAAAAAAGCACTAAATATTTTATTGGGTAACCAGTATAAAAGAAAAACAACAACAATAACCCAAGCGATAAATTAATGAGAACGTTCGGATTATGCAAAAACAGTATAAGGAGAAAAACGCTGAGCATTACGAGCAGTTTGAAACTCGGATTCGTTCGATGCAACCATGTTTCACGATAACGAATATCCAATCTCACAGCGCATCCCCCTTTCCTCCTCTATGACTGGCTCATCACGGACAAGCCTTCCATTTTCAATGACCCATCTGCGCGTCGCAAAATGTTTAACAATATGTTCATCATGCGTAACCATAATAATCGTTGTTCCTTGCTCTCGGTACGATTCGAGCAATTCTAGCAAAGCAAATGTATTTTTGGCATCTTGCCCAAACGTTGGCTCGTCTAGCAACAATAACTTTTGTCCGCCAATGATCGCTGCAGCTACGCTTAATCGACGCTTTTGCCCCATTGATAATTGATACGGATGTTGCGCGCGTTGTCCTTCTAAATGAAACCGGCTTAACAGCTCTTCTACTTTTTCGGTTATTTCTCGTTCGTCTTTTTTTGCGAGTCGAAGGGAATACGCCAACTCTTCCCATACCGAATTAGTCACAAACTGAAACTCTGGATTTTGAAAAACGAACGCCATTTTTTGAGCAAGCTGTTTCGTCTGTTCTAGCCGTTCTCCATCCACCTCATACTTTCCATCCGTTGAAATGAGCTTCATGAGCGCGTGCAAAAACGTACTTTTCCCCGCGCCGTTTTTGCCGGTAACTGCAATCCATTCTCCTTTTTGCACTCGCGCCTTTTGAACATGAATTTTCACTTCTTTCTTGCGGTAGCCACGAAATTCATGCAAGCGAATGATTTCTTGTCGTTCACCGCTATCTACTCGTTCCTTTTTCTGTTTTAAGTAATCGTCCCATACCCCAGGATACCAAATGCCTTGTGAGGCAATGAGCTCCTTATGAGTGCGAAAAATAATAGACGCTTCGCCGTCCGCCACAATTTCTCCCCCATCGTTAAACAAAATGATGCGGTCAACGAAATCTAAGACGTGCTCAATTTTATGTTCGACGATAATGACCGTCTTATCATGCGCAATTCGCTTCACAGTCTGCCAAATCAATTTTGTCCCTTCCTCATCGAGCATCGCTGTCGGCTCATCGAGAAATAAGACATCCGGATCAAGCGCCAATACGGAAGCAAGCGCAAGCCGCTGCTTCATCCCGCCTGATAGCGTATGAATATTCGTATGCGGCAGTACAGGCAACTCAACCGCTTGCAATAACTGCTCGATTCGTTCGTTCATTTGTTCGCGCGGAACACCGATATTTTCTAGCGCAAACGCAATCTCTTCATCGACGAACGGCATGCAAAATTGCGAATCGGGATCTTGAAAGACGTATCCCCAATTGTCAGGGATACGTATATGTTTTACCTTCATCGGAACGTCTAACGAATGCGGAATGATTCCAGATAGTACTTGCAATAACGTCGATTTTCCGCATCCAGATGGACCGAGCAACAACACTTTTTCGCCCTTCGTAAAAGAAACAGATACATCTTCAAATAACAACGTATCCGTTCCAGGAAATTTCAGACGCAACTCGTCAACTGATGCTACATACATACGAAAAAGCCACCTTTTAACGGTTCAACTGATCAAAATCTTCTTTCGTCGCCGACCGAACGAGCTGCGTTACCCCGGTCGCTTCGAGCGCTTTGACTAATGAAGAAGCAAATACGCCGGAAATGAGAATCGCACCGACAAATCGCGCAATGAGGAATAGCGCTAAGTTCCAAGGAGCTAACGCCTCAATATATCCTTTGTAAAAGTCCATGATTAACGATCCGATCGTGGAACCGATAGCCGCTAATGAAACGACAAACAAATCGAATCGCTTATAGCGGAATGCTGCAAACGCCACTTCTGCAAATAATCCTTGAACAACACCGTAAAGCAATACTTCTAATCCCCACTCCGAGCCCATAATAAACTCGCCGGAAGAAGCAGCAATTTCCGCTAGAAGGGCTACCCCTGGCTTGCGAATGACAAGAAATGCCACTGTCGCGGCGATAAACCACATCCCGTAGATGAATTGATCAATATGAAGTCCAAACGGTTTCACGAAATAATAAAACGGTCCCCAAAGCTTATACACAATGCCAAATACAATCGAAATAACAACAGTTGTTAAAATATCGGCTAACTTTAATCCTTTTTGCATCGTTCTTTCTCCCTTCCTTTTTGTTATATTTGACTTCCGTAAGCGTAAGTATCTACATAAAATACCCCCTCTAAAATAAAAACCACCTTCTTTACAAGCGTAAAGAAAGTGGTTACAAACGTGAGTGAGCGAATGTATTTTTCCACTTCCCTACGCTGGTATCACCCAGATCAGGTTCTAAGGGTCTCAAAGGCACACTTTGATCTCAGCCTATCTAAAGGCCCCCCTAGTGGATGCAAAACAAAAAAAATATTCAGTTGTTTACATTTATCATATCACGCCACTTCTCATTGTCAAGGTATTTACTTCTTCATCATATTCGTTTCCCGCTATGATTATTCCAGTTTCTCTTCACGTTGCGTCTTGTCGGCCAATTCTGTATGATAAAAAGGCAAATAACTAGGTAATGGAGTGGAGAACGTGGCAAACGTATTTTTGAAACGAAAGCGAAAAAAACGGCTGGAACAAGGTCATCCTTGGATTTTTCAAAGCGAAGTCGATTATATTGAAGGAGAATTTGAACCAGGTGATTTTGTCGATGTGTATAACCATCAACGCCATTTCCTTGCCAAAGGCTACATTAATCCAAAATCGCAAATGATCGTGCGCGTCTTGACACATCATGAAGAAGATGAGTTAAATGAAACGTTTTTCATCGAGCGCATTCGAAAATCGTGGGCGTACCGCGAGCGCATGATTCCAGGCGTCCGTTCTTGCCGTGCGATTTACGGCGAAGCCGACTTTTTGCCAGGATTAATTGTCGATAAATATGAAGATGTGCTCGTTGTACAAATTCTTTCGCTCGGGATGGAAAAACGGAAAGACTGGATTTTAAAAGGGCTGCTCGAAGTATTTAAGCCGAAGGCGATCTATTTGCGCAATGACGTATATGTCCGCGAATTGGAAGGACTGCCGCAAGAAAAAGGATTTTGGTACGGCGAGTGCGAAACAGAAGTGATCATCGAAGAAAATGGAGTCAAATACATTGTCGATATCGAAAACGGGCAAAAAACAGGATTTTTCTTTGATCAACGGCAAAACCGTGCCGCCATTCAACCGCTTATCGACCGTCACACGACTGTATTAGACTGCTTTACTCATACAGGGTCATTCATGTTAAACGCGTGTTTATACGGCGCCAAACATGTAACAGCGGTCGATATTTCGGAACATGCGATCGAAACCGCCAAACGAAACGCAGCATTGAACGGGTTTACGAACGTCGAGTTTGTCGTCGCCAACGCGTTCGACTATTTACGCGAAGCTGTTCATGCCGAAAAGAAATGGGACGTTGTCATTATCGATCCTCCTGCGTTCGCTAAATCAGCGCACGCCGTTCCGAAAGCGCTCGGCGGCTATAAAGACATTAACTTAAATGGGCTAAAGCTCGTCAAGGACGGCGGATTTTTTGTCACAGCGAGCTGCTCATATCACGTCCACGCCGATTTATTCCGGGCAATGATTGAAGAAGCAGCGTTTGATGCGAAAAAGATTTTGCGCCTCGTCCATTGGAGCGGCGCCGGCTATGACCACCCAAAACTGCTCGCCGCCGATGAGGGAGACTATTTAAAATTCGCCATTTTTGAAGTGCATTCTCGTAAATAAATTGGAAAAAGGATGTCCCTCATCAGGACATCCTTTTCGCTTATTTCTTCAACAAATACACCCTTGCCTCATACGGCTTTAGTTTGAAACGAGTGGCATTTTTATGCGGTTTTACCTCATAGTTTTTCAGCACTAACTGTTCAGATGATAATTTGAGATCGTCGTAGCGATAAAACGCCGGTTGGGCTGTCATATTGACAATAATGACCGCTTTGTCCGCTCCTAACGTTCTTGTATAAGCATAAACCGCCTTATCTTTCTCTAAAATCAAGTCATACGTTCCGTAAATAAACACCTCATTTTCTTTCCGAAGCCGAATCATTTTTTTATAAAAATGGAGAACAGAGTCATGGTCATTTAATTGTTGTTCCACGTTAATTTCTTTAAAGTTCTCGTTCACTCCCATCCAAGGTGTCCCTGTCGTAAATCCAGCATTGGCTGCGCTTGACCATTGCATCGGTGTTCTCGAGTTATCTCGCCCTTTTTTCCAAATTACCTCCATAATTTCTTCATGTGGACGGCCTTTCTCTCGCTCTAACCGATAAAAATTTTTCATCGCTACATCGTCGTATTCTTCAATCGTTGCAAAACGGACGTTCGTCATTCCGATTTCTTGCCCTTGATAAATAAACGGTGTTCCTTGCATAAAAAAGTAAAGGGCACCTAACGCTTTTGCACTCTCTTTCCAATATTCTTTATCATTCCCCCACGTCGAAACGGAACGAGGCTGGTCATGATTTTCGAGAAATAGTGCATTCCATCCTTTGTTTTCTAATGCTTTTTGCCATTTGGTGAACGTGCGCTTTAACTGCCGCACATTCACCCCGCCATCGATCCCTTTCTCCCACAACCCTAAATGCTCAAACTGAAAAATCATATTAAAAATTCCATCATTCTCGCCAACCCAAGCTTCTGCTTCTTCTGCTGTTACGCCGTTTGCTTCACCGACTGTCATAATGTCGTATTGCGCAAACGTTTGCATTTTTAACTCTTTTAAATAGTCCATAATCCCTTCTTGGTTCATATGGGCAGCAAATGACGGAACATAATCTAATCCTTTGGGATTTGGTAAATCAGGCAATCCCGGCTTTTTCTTAATATGGGAAATCGCATCGATGCGGAACCCATCAATTCCTTTATCAAGCCACCAATTAATCATCTTATATAGCTCGCGGCGCACCTCGTCGTTCTCCCAGTTTAAGTCGGGCTGCTTAACAGCAAACAAATGCAAATAATATTGATCGGTCGCTGGGTCGTATTCCCAAGCTGATCCGCCAAAAATACTCTCCCAGTTATTCGGTTCACGTCCATTTTTTCCGTCACGCCAAATATACCAATCGCGCTTCGGGTTATCTTTCGACGAACGCGACTCAATAAACCAAGGATGCTCATCGCTTGTATGATTAATGACCAAATCTAAAATCACTTTCATACCGCGTGCGTGGGCTTCTTCTAACAACTCATCAAAATCTTCCATCGTTCCGAATTCTTCCATAATCGCGTGATAGTCGCTAATATCGTAGCCGTTATCCGCGTTTGGCGATTTATAAATCGGACAAATCCATATGATATCGATTCCAAGGTCGCGCAAATAATCTAATTTTGCAATGATCCCACGCAAATCACCGATACCGTCTCCATTCGAATCCATAAAGCTTCGCGGATAAACTTGATAGGCAACGCCTTCTTTCCACCATGTCTTTTTCACGGCTGTTTCCTCCTCTTTTCTCGTATACGCTTTCAATGCTATTCTTCATTTTAATATACAATAACCGTTCAGGAAAGAAAAAGTTTTCCCGTCACAAAATTTTAAAAAGCCCATAAAAAACGAGGCTAGCCCTTAGCCTCATTGTTGCTCGTACAATTTTAAATGATGGTACACTGCTTTTAATAGCGGCGCATCAATCCCGTATTGCTTAGCTAGTGTTAACAAATACCCTTGCAAATGATCCGCTTCTACTAAATTCCCTTTCTCCATATCGCGCTGCATCGACGATTTCATGTGCGGCGACATGTCGTTCATTTGTGCCAATTGCGTTTCTTCAATATCATCAGCAATTGGGGCACCGTGTGCCCGCATAATCGATGCAATCTCTTTCAACAATGTTAACAAAAGCTCTTGTCCATATTCTCCTGAACGAACAGGTCCCATCGGTGCGCGGAATAATGTAGTGGCCCCAGACATCGTCGCAATAAACAAATATTTATGCCACATATCCGTAACGATTTGATTGCTCAAGCGAAAGCGTGCGTTGCAGCCAAAAAACAGTTCTTCTAGCGCTCGTACCCGTTCTGTCACTTCTCCAGACCATTCCCCAAATTTAACGTCATGAGACGGGCTTGACTGAACGATTGTCCCATCTGGCTCCATCGTCGTTTCGATAAAACAAAGCCCGCCTAACACGCGCTCCTTGCCAAACTCCTTCCAAAGCCATTCCATATGCGCCATGCCATTTAATAACGGCAACACGAGCGTTTTCTCTCCGATATATGGCTTTGCATCACGAATCGATTCCTGTAAATGATACGCTTTATTCGAAAAAACGACAACATCAAACGCCCCTTTTGCTTCTCCAGCGACAAGCGTTTTTGGTGTTACGACCGCATCTCCGTGAATGCTACGAATAACAAGCCCGTTTTCCTTTAGCTGTTTTCTCCGCCGCTCACGTACAAGAAACGTAACATCTCTTCCTTTTTCCACTAACCGCCCACCAAAATATCCACCAACTGCACCTGCTCCAACGACTAATACGCGCATTTTTCTTCCCCCTTATATCGTTGATGAGATTTGCATACTCTATAACCGAACTGAAAATAAAATGGAGGGCAACTGCACATGACGAAACGAAACAAAAAAACAAAGGCTGGGTTACAAAGCGCCAAATCCGTTACAGATTTGTCCTTAAGCAATCCTATGGATAATGAAAAAAGTGCCAAAAAATCTCGGCCTCATTAAACCACAAAGAAAAGGGAGAATGCCTCTCCCTTTTTTCGTTAGCAACAGCGGGAAACTTTTCCGCCCTTGCCGTTATACCGTGCTTCTTGCGCCTCGCAAAAAAATTCTTTTCGGGATTTAATCGGCGCACCTGGATGATGGGTTTTCATATGCTCTACATACCGTTCATAGTTTGGGACCCCGACAAGCAAATCAACAAACTGCCGGCGATATTTCATGATCCCTTCCATTAATTTACGCATAATGCTTAACCTCGCTATTAGCGTCGCGTGGAATGTAAGGCGCCTCTTGTAGCGGCGTTCCTTTGTTATTTAACACTTTTATCCACATATTGATAGACGAAATAAGCATGATTAAAACAACTGTCATGAAAATTGCACATAATGTCGCATCAACATAGTCGTTGGTAATAATTTGCTGCATTTGTGCCTCCGTCGTTGCAGGTGGCAAAATTTTCCCTTGATTTAATGCATCTTTAAATACTTTTGCATGGGCTAAGAAGCCAATTTTCGGATTTTCATGGAACAACTTTTGGAATCCTGCAGTCATTGTTACTACTAAAATCCATGTCGTCGGCACCAATGTCACCCATACGTACGCTTTTTTGCCCATTTTGAATAAAACGGTAGTTCCTAACAATAACGCAATTCCCGCCAGCATTTGGTTTGCAATCCCGAATAGTGGCCACAACGTGTTAATACCACCTAACGGATCAATAACCCCTTGGTATAAGAAATATCCCCACCCAAAGACGCACAACGTCGTCGCAACAATATTTGCTGGTATCCAATCTGTTCTCGCAAACGGCTTATAAAAATGGCCGAGAATATCTTGAATCATAAAGCGCCCAACGCGCGTTCCCGCATCAATTGTCGTTAAAATAAATAGCGCTTCAAACAAAATCGCAAAGTGGTACCAAAACGCCATAAACGCTTTTCCGCCGATCACTTTCGAAAGAATAAAGGCCATCCCGATTGCTAATGTCGGTGCTCCACCTGTACGTGACAAAATTGTTTGCTCGCCGACATCTTTCGCCAACTGTGTTAACACGTCTGGAGTAATCGTAAAGCCCCATGAAGAAACGGTTTTCGCTGCTTGCGCGACATCTTGGCCAATAACGGCCGCTGGGCTGTTAATCGCAAAATAAGCCCCTGGTGTAAGCACACACGCTGCTACGAGCGCCATAACAGCAACAAACGATTCCATTAGCATCGCTCCGTATCCAATCGGACGAGCATGGCTTTCTAATTCCATCATTTTTGGCGTTGTGCCAGAAGAAACGAGCGAGTGGAATCCGGAAACGGCTCCGCACGCGATTGTAATAAACAAGAACGGGAATAAGTTCCCAGCAAACACCGGACCAGTACCATCGACGAATTTTGTAACCGCTGGCATTTGTAAATCTGGCGCAACGACTAAAATTCCTAACGCCAACCCAACAATCGTTCCGATTTTTAAAAATGTACTTAAGTAGTCGCGCGGCGCAAGCAATAGCCATACTGGCAATGCGGATGCCACAAAGCCGTAGCCGATCATTAACAGTGCGATCGTTTCGCCTTTAAACGTAAACATGCTCGCTAGTGTAGGGTTTTCAGAAACATTTTGCCCAAATACAAGCGAAGCCATTAATAGCACAAAACCAATAATCGACGCTTCCCCAACACGTCCCGGACGGATATAGCGCATATATACGCCCATT
The DNA here is from genome assembly GCF_001634285.1 of Anoxybacillus amylolyticus. Taxonomy (GTDB): domain Bacteria; phylum Bacillota; class Bacilli; order Bacillales; family Anoxybacillaceae; genus Anoxybacteroides; species Anoxybacteroides amylolyticum. The sequence continues at coordinate 939,371 of NZ_CP015438.1, read as the reverse complement.
AAAATCGCAATTGGAATGGTAGCGGCAATCGTAAACATTCCCCATGGGCTTCCTACAAGCGCTTTCACAACAACTAATGCTAAAACCGCTAATAAAATAATCATAATACCTAAAATACCTAGCATTGCAATAAGTCCTGTAAACGAACCGATTTCCTCTTTAATCATTTCCCCAAGCGATTTGCCGTTACGGCGCATCGACGCAAATAAAATGACAAAATCTTGCACTGCCCCCGCCAATACAACACCGACGACAATCCAAATTGTCCCTGGCAAATAGCCCATTTGCGACGCTAAAATCGGACCAACTAACGGACCTGCGCCTGCGATGGCTGCGAAATGATGTCCAAACAATACCCATTTATTTGTCGGAACATAGTCTTTTCCGTCATTAAACACTTCCGCTGGTGTTTTACGGTTGTCATCTAATTGGAATACTTTTTGCGCGATAAATTTACTATAAAAACGATATGCAACCGCGTACACACATACAGCAGCAACGATGAGCCAAATGGCGTTAATCGTTTCGCCACGGTGCAACGCTAACAAGCCAAACGCAACTGCTCCGAGGGCGGAAATAAGTCCCCAAAGCAACATTGACTTTAGTCCTTTCACCCTTCTCTCCCCCTTTTTGTTTATTCTTTATCATTATACTAATTATTCTGAAAAATTAGATAAACATCATCATAACATGTAAAAAACGGCGAATAACATGTCAAAATTTACACTTATCATGCATTGTTTTTGCTTTTTTCTGTGCTCATTATCGTGAAAAAGTATAAAAAGAATATATTTGCTAAAAATGTAATTATACAAAGTAAATGAAAGGGGGGAGTAAAATAAAGCTGCAATAACCCTTTTCTCATAAAAAGGACAGCTAACATACCATCGGCAACTAAAATTATTCAGCAAAGGGTTAAGAACAAGTGAAAGCAATCGAACAATTATTATGGAGTATTGCGTTCCCTGGTTTCGGACAATTTTTAAATAAAAAATATTTTAAAGGAACTGTTTTTATTTTATCGGAGCTTTTAATTAACGTTCAGTCCCGATTTAACGAAGCGATTCAGTTAAGTTTTTTAGGGGAAAATATAGAAGCAGCAAAAATTATTGATATTCAATGGCTAATGTTCTATCCATGTCTCTATTTTTTTGCGATGTGGGACGCGTATAAAGATGCCGGTGGCGGAAAGTCTCCTTACGCGTTTCTTCCATTTGTGTTTTCTGCTTATTTTGTGACAGTTGGGCTTATTTTCTCTACACATCTAACATTTTTTGGAGTATTTTTTGGCCCCATTTGGCTTCCTATGCTATCCGTCATTCCCGGTGCATTCATCGGGCTGGTCATTCAAGCCATTCTCAATCGCTCGTGAAAAAGCCGCCAATTATCCGTTGGCGGCTTTCACTTCTTTATGCATTTTTCCTTTTTTCCACATTCCTGCCGTTAGCACCCCAGCAATTACGAAAAACTCAAACCCATATTTTACGATTGGATTGGTGAAATACGTCGCTAAAAACGGCTCGCCAACAATCATTTTTGCAGCGGTCCATGCTAATACACCAGCCCCGATCGTAATAATGACCGGGAACCGATCCACCCATTTTAAAATGATCGTGCTTCCCCACACAACAACCGGAACAGAAATCAGCAGCCCTAAAATGACTAACAAAAAGCTCCCGTGGGAAGCCCCCGCTACCGCTAAGACGTTATCAAGCCCCATTAGCGCATCGGCAATGATAATGGTACGAATTGCCTCCCACATGTTTTTTCCCGCTTCTACTTCATGTCCTTTTTCTTCGATAAGCAACTTATAAGCAATCCAAACGAGCAATACGCCACCGACAAGCAATAGTCCTGGAATTTTCAACAACCAAACGACCACCATTGTCGCCAATGCCCGAATAACAATCGCACCAACTGTCCCCCAAATAATCGTTTGCTTTTGCTGATGCTTCGGTAAATTTCGTGCAGCTAGCCCAATGACAATGGCATTATCCCCAGCTAACACAAGGTCAATAATAATAATCGATAATAGCGCGGACCAAAATTCCATTGAAAGAAAATCCATTTTGTTTCATCCCCCTATATCCCATATTTATGTTTTAATGTGTCTGGTGCTGTCTTTATCATTCTTTGTAAAATTAGCATAAGTACTGCTAAATCATCGAGTATTCCAATACCGGCCAGCCAATCTGGGATGACATCAAACGGAATTAGAAAGTACCCGATGAAAAGAAGAAGATACGCGATTTTTTTACGAAACGCTACTTCTCGGGAGCAAAAAAACGAAATGACAAATGGAATAAAGCTCCTTATTTTAAAAAATAATCGTATTCTTCTCATTACTTTTCCTCCTTTCCAATTAAAAAAGACCTTTACCGTTTCGGTAAAGGTCTTCTATATTCGTACAGACCTTTACCACGTCGGTAAAGGTCTCGCTAACAACGTCAATGTTGCCAACAAAGCCGAGGGCGTATACCCTGAACTGACGACTTTGCTGTAAAAGCTACTCCCCTTTTACACACATCTCATATATATCGTTACTTTCATATTAACCAATCTTTTTCTGCCTGTCAATAGTTGCTATCCATTACCGATTGAACAAATTGTTTGCCGAACTGTTTGCATATTTCTTTTTCTTCGGCACTTGGTGACAATTCGATTTTTAGCCCGTCAAGTACGACTTCCGCTCCTAACTGTTGCAGTTTTTCGATTAAAATGTCGACAGCTGCTCCATATTTTTCGTAGCTAGAATCGCAAGACCCAAATACGGCTGCTTTTTTTCCTGTTAAATCAAGCCCGTCCATATCGTCATAAAAATCAAGAAAATCATCCGGCAACTCTCCATCTCCCCACGTATACGCCCCTAGCAGAATTCCATCATATGCTTCTAGCTCGCTGGCGTCTGCGTCTAATACTTCTTTTACTTCTAAATCGGCTCCTTCTTCCTCCATTCCTTCTGCAATCGCATTCGCTATTTCTTCCGTATTCCCCGTCATGCTTGTATAAATCATTAGCAATTTTGCCATTTTACTCTCCCTTCCAACCAGAAATGATAATCATTATTGCTTTAAATTTTATTTGATAAAGATTATCATTGTCAATATCTTTTTTTCCAAAACCCTTTACCGATGCTATACTAAGCAAAAAAGGTTGTGCTCCTTTTGGAGCGACCTCAAACCAAAACACGGACTCATCGGATGCTCTGCTACACCATCAAATCCTACCTTTTCTGTTCAAAACTTTCTTTCCTTTTGTTGATCCTCAACATACAAAGCTACTGTCGCAATTTGTTTAATCATCATTCCCCTTTAAAACAAGAACATATATTCGTGTTTTTCCATAAGAAAAGCGCAAAGCGCCCGCCTATCGGCGAAGAGCGCACAAGCCCCACCGAGGAGAGCTCGAACCAAGCATGGCTTGGTTCTGCGTAGGTAACCTCACTGAAGCCAATCCATGTGTCGCCGCCGAAAGAAAGGGCGGAGCGCATCACACCGATGGCGCTTGAAGCTAGACAGCTCTCTGCCCAATTGCAAAATTTTATACTCCCTATCTTTTAAAAAAAGAAGGTGTGTACACCTTCTATAAAATTCCGACCCAGATTTTTACCGCCGTAGCGAAAATAAGTACAGCCAAAATGATTTGCAACACTTTCGTATTCATTTTTTGCCCTGTTTTTGCTCCAAGCGGAGATGCGATAATACTTGCAATGACCATAATAAGCGCTGGAATAAACTGCACTTGTCCTGTCACAATTTTGCCAAATGTCGAGCCAATGGAAGAAATAAACGTAATCGCTAAAGAAGAAGCGATTGTCATGCGCGTCGGAATTTTAAGCACAACGAGCATAATCGGTACTAATAAAAACGCGCCAGCTGCCCCGACGATTCCAGAACCGATTCCGACAATAAAAGCAAGCGTCGCTGCCAACCATTGATTAAACGTCACTTTGTCTAGCGGGATATCATCGATTCCTTTTTTCGGTACAAACATCATGATAGCCGCAATTGCCGCTAAAACCCCATACACGATGTTAATGCTGTTTTCTGACATTGGCTTTGAGCCATATCCGCCAATAAAACTCCCAATTAAAATGCTAATTCCCATGTAAAGAATGAGTTTTTTATTAAGATATCCACCCTTGCGGTACGCCCATACACCGCCAATCGTCGCAAAAAAGACTTGCACTGCACTTACCCCGGACACTTCATGCGCACTAAACGCCGCAAGACCAAATAGCGGCGGGAGATAAAGCAGCATCGGATATTTAATAATCGAACCGCCGATTCCTACCATTCCAGATATAAAAGAGCCGATAAAACCGATGAGAAAAATAACGATAATATAATTGAGTGTCACGTCCATTTTATAAGCCCTCCTTTATGAAAACCGGGGGTACTTCCTGTGCGTATCCCCCGGTGTTTTCCTTTTTTAATGCGTATGATGTAACGCGCAACGGTTCGGTCCGATTTCTAGCTCTTGTTGTTGCTCGGCATCAACTACTTTTTGTCCGCGGTTAATGGCAACAATGTCTTCAAAGTTTGGCGGCGTTTCTGTGTTGGCGTTTTGCACGACGATTTCAATAAATTCGTCTTTTTGTTTATTTTGCATCATTTCATTGCGTGCGCGAATGTTTCCTAGCATATCTCCAATGTATCCATCTTTATTCATTTCTTCGTCTAAGTTTGCATAATGCGCTGGCAATACGATCACATCGTCCGCAATTGTAGCGACTTTTTCATATACTGTATCGTATAAGTCCGCTGCCCATTCTGCCACTTTTCCGCCTAAGTCTGGACGGCCTAAACCGCCGACAAAAATCGTATCTCCTGAGAAGAGCAGTTTTTGGTTCACGAAGAACGATACACTTCCTGGCGTATGTCCTGGTGTTTTCACTGCTAACACTTCTAACTGAACTTGCTCAAACTCAATTTTGTCATGCGCTTCTAGCGGCTCAAAATCGAATAAAGCTCCTTCGCTTTTCATTAAATAATATTTCGCACCTGTGCGTTCTGCTAACGCTCTGCCGCCAGAAATGTGGTCAGCATGCAAATGTGAATCAACAATATGCGTAATGTTGACGCCTTCTTCTTTCGCCACATTCTCGTATACATCAATAAAGCGTGAAGGATCGACAACAAGCGCTTCGTTTCCGGAGATGACCATGTAAGACAAACAGCCTTTTCCAACGCGAATAAATTGATATACTTTTATTTTGTCATCTTCATACACTTTTGCTTGATGAAGATGTTCGCTCCATGCTTTCATGCCGCCAACAAGTGTATACACATTGTCAAACCCTGCTTCTTCCAATTGTTCGGCGATAAATGCAGCGGAACCGCCTTTGGCACAAACGACTACGATTTCTTTATCTTTTGGAATGCGATCCTTAACCTCTTCAACACCCTCCAACAACTCAAAATAAGGAACGTTTAAGTATTCAAAATTTTCCCCTTCAATTTTCCAATCGTTAAAATCGCTTTCGTTCCGCACATCGAAAATAAACACATTTTCTTTGTTTAACACTTTTCTCGTCAATTGTTGCACTGTCATTTCTTTCATAGCTTTTATACCCCCTGTAGTATAAATTTATCAATAAAACTCCCCTTCATTACACCTGTTCTGTTTCCACTGGTCCAGTCCATTGCGACATGCCAGGAACGACATTCCACACATTCGTAAATCCTTTTTCCGCTAACTTTTGTGCCGCTAAATCGCTACGGTTACCTGTACGGCAAACAACGTAAACGGTTTTTTCTTTTTCTAATTCAGTCATGCGAACTTCCAATTCACCAAGCGGAATGGAGATCGCTCCTGGAATATGACCAAATGCATATTCCGCTGGTTCGCGAACATCTAAAATCGTAACGGATGCATCATTCAATTTCGTAAGCAATTCTTCATTGGAAATGACATGAGGAAACTTGGCTTCTTCTTTTGTTTCATTCTCGCTTGCTTTACGAATGTAATGCTTTAAGACATTTCCTTCTTCCACCGTGCCGAGATATTGATGACCGGTGCTTTCTGCCCATGCTTTAATATCTGCTTTCGACCCTTTATCAGTCGCTTGCACTTCAAGCACTTGCCCAGGTGCAAGTTCATTCATAGCCTTTTTTGTTTTGACAATTGGCATCGGGCATGATAACCCTTTGGCATCGATAATCATATTCGTTTGAATCATTCCTATTCCCCCTATTCTACAGGTCCTTCCCATGCTAACATACCGCCTGTCATGTTCGTAACGTTATAGCCATAGCTTTCTAAAAATTGAGTGGCACGTGCGCTTCGTCCACCTGACCGACAGACGATGATGTATTCTTTCTCCTTAGAAAGCTCGTTCATGCGAAATTCCAGTAACCCTAACGGAATATTGACAGCACCAGGAATTTTCCCAGAGGCGACTTCTTCCACCTCCCGAACATCAATGATATTTAATGAATTTCCGTTTTGCAGAAGTTGTTCTACTTCTTTCGCTGTTATTTCTTTCATGTTCTTTCCTCCTATACCCAAGTATTCATGCCGCCAGACACGTTCGTGACGTGCTCGAATCCTAACTTTTTCAATAATTTACTCGCCTTTGTACTGCGCATTCCGCTTTGGCAAATCACAATGACTTCTTTGTTTTTTGCTAGTTCATGAGCTCGCTGCTTCCATTCGTGCAACGGAATATTTCGAAACCCGCGAATATGGTGGGCACGAAATTCCATCGGTGTGCGAACATCGACATATTGTACATCTTTTTTGCCTAATTCCTTTTTTAATTCGCTCGCCGTAATCGTTCGCACCCCTTTAGCGGGAAGAAGACGACTAGCGAGAAACAATGCAACTAATCCGAACAACAATACGTTAATAATCGTTTGTGTCATATCGCTCACCTTAAATAAAGAGGTTTACATTTCCTTCCGAAGCGTCCGCTAAATAAGCAGCGACCCCCGCAAATTCAATGCCATCAATAAGCTCTTCTTGCTTTAGTCCTAAAAGGTCAACCGTCATTTGGCAAGCAACTAATTTGACGCCTTGTTCTTTCGCCATGTCGATCAATTGCGGAAGTGGCATTGCGTTATGCTTTTTCATCACTCGTTTAATGAGTTTGGGGCCGATTCCTGCAAAATGCATGCGCGACAATCCAAGTTTATCTGCGCCGCGCGGCATCATCTTGGCAAACATTTTTTCTAAGAACCCTTTTTGTACAGGCACTTGTTCTTCTTTTCTAAGCGCATTAAGCCCCCAAAACGTATGAAAGATCGTTACTTCATGATCGTATGCTGCCGCACCGTTGGCGATAATATAGGCAGCCATTGCTTTATCATAGTCACCGCTGAATAAAATAATTGTTGTCCTCTTCTTTTCTGTCATCCCTTCGCCCCCTTAACTAATACATGTATAGGTATATAACAAACGAAAAGATTATGCTTTTTCAATCCAAAAAGTAAGCACACCATTTTCCTCTTTCATTTCCACTAATTTGTGTCCACTCACTTTCGCCCATGCGGCTAAATCGTTTTTTGCCCCTTTATCGGTTGTTTGCACTTCTAACACTTGCCCAGAAGCTAGTTCATCGATCGCCTTTTTTGTTTTCACAAGTGGCATTGGGCAAGATACTCCTTTCGCATCTACTCTCTTTACTACGTTCATTTATTGTTTCCTCCTTGTATTTTTTGTTTTTACCATTACCCCTATATGTATATTATTATGCAACAAAAAATTTGTCAACCCTTCTTTTCAAGAGTTGACGATTTTATTTATCGGCTTTTCACGAGTAGTTCCACCGCTTCTTTGACAAGATGTTCTGTCTGTTCCCCTTTTTCGATATTTTCTCTAATACAATGCTCGAGGTTGGAACTAACAATGACAGCCATTGCTCGATCGATTGCATTGCGCGCAGCAGATAGTTGCGCAACGACGCTTTTACAATCTTTTCCTTGTTCCATCATCCCTAAAACACCTTTTACTTGCCCTTCAATTCGCTTCAGGCGGTTTTTGATTTCTTTGCTATATTCCATGTTTCCACCTCTTTTCAAACGTAAAATATTATACGTTTAGTATAGCATTTATACAATAATTATATACCCCTGTCTGTATTTAATCAAGCATTTTTCCGATTGTTTCTATCGGTCTTATTCAAAATAAAAAGCGAGACAGCTTTGCCTCGCTTTCAACTATTTAACAAGCGCCATAATCGCTTCTGGGTCAAACCCAAGTACCCATTGCCCATTAATTTCTGTTTGTGGTACGCCCATATGTCCCGTAGTAGCCACTAATTTTCTCGCGGCAATTGGATCGCGTTGAACGTTTACTTCTGTAAACGGAATGCCTTGTGCCTGCAAAAAGTTTTTTAGCATCACACAATACGGACATGTGGTGGTTGTATATACCGTCACCTTATTCATGTCTATCCCCCATTAGAATGTGAGTGTAATATCCGCATCTTTTGCAAAACTTAAGAAGGTTGCGGCCCCAGCAACGTCTACGCCGTCGACGAACTGGTCTTTTTCAAGTCCCATGACGTCCATCGTCATTTGACAAGCGATCATTTTAACGCCAAGCTCTTGGGCCATTTTCACAAGTTCTTCAATCGATGGAACGTTCGCTTTTTGAAATCCTTCTTGAAAATGTTCTTTTCCTGCTGGCATTGGCAACTGCTTATACGCTTCTTTATGGATGAGATTCAATCCCTCAAACGTAAAGAAAATCGCTACTTCTCCATCTGTTGCCGCTGCCGCTGTGGCAATGTTAAACACTTTATACGCATCAAACAATCCACCATTTGCTGCAATAATCGCTACTTTCATTTCCCACCCCTATCAATGTACATATATAGGTATTTTACCCGTGCAGGTATATAATAAAATCATTACTTTCCATGTCAACACCCTTTCCTTTAGATAAAAAACCACCGCCTAAAAAGCGGTGGTTTACTCGACTTGCTCGTCTTTTAGCCCTGCCCAAAAAGCGGCAACGACTGATAAAGCAACAACAAGAAGTGGTGCATACATGATTAAAAACGTTTGCATGGCGAAATCCCTCCTTACACTTGTCCTTTGACATATTTTTTATCAAATAAAAATAACTTCAATAACAAAAACAACGACGGAACGAGCAAGAACAATCCAGCGATAAACGCAATGACAAGAGCAACAGCCATCGTGCGATTCGTAAAGCTGTCATAAATCGTCAAGTACGGATAAAGCAAATACGGATAATGCGAAATACCGTATGCGTAAAACGCAAACGCATATTGCAACACTAAACTAATAAACGACCAACCAAAATAACGTTTTTTTATAAGCAAGTAAAGCGATAAGACGAAAAAGAGAAACGAAACAACAAACATCCATGATACATCCATCATTTTGGTATAATGTTCCGCATTATGATGTTTTAGTTGATAAATAATGACAAGCGCGGATAAAATGGTCGGTCCACTCCAAACAAGCGCGTATTGTCGCAACAAGTCGCGCGCTCGGTCATCCCCGGCGGCATTCGCATAATACGTTAAAAAGTTCGCCGAAATATATAACACGCTCGTCAAACTTAACAAAACAACGCTCCATGTGAACGGGCTAACGAATAACTGCTTATATAATAACGCCGGCTCTCTACCATCCATCCGCACAAATCCACCTTCTGAAATCGTGAGCACAATCGAAAGTGATGCCGGAATAAACACACCTGTCATTCCATATAGGAACATATACGCTTTATTGTCTTTTATGCCGTACGTACTAAAAGCATAATACGAACCACGAATCGCCAGCAAAATGATGGAAATGCTCGCCGGAACTAATAAAATCGTTCCGTAGTAATAGGCTGTTTTTGGAAAAAAACCGACCATGCCGACGAAGAAAAAAACGAGAAATACGTTTGTCACTTCCCACACTGGCGACAAATACCGTTGAATCACTTGATGAATCACATGCTTTTTGTTTGCTATTTCACTATATGCACTAAAAAAACCAGCGCCAAAATCGATCGATGCAACGATAATATAGCCGAATAAAAACAGCCATAATACAGAAATCCCTACTATTTCTAACGTCATGAGGAAACCCCTCCTTGATTGAACGCACGTTCTTCAAGCTCTCGCTCCACCGGATTGTTGCGAAACATTTTCGTTAACACGACTACACTAGCAATCCCCAACACGATATAAAGAAGCGAGAACACAACAAGCAACGTATCGACATGGGCAGATTTGGTCGCTGCCTCCGCTGTTTTCATATACCCGCGCAAAATCCAAGGCTGTCTTCCCACTTCTGTAAAATACCAACCAATTTCAATCGCGAGCATCGCAAGCGGACCTGACCATACTAACTGCAGCAAAAACGATTTTTTCATCGTAAACGCTAACCCTTTTTTCATGCCCGCCCAATATAAAGCAGCAATAACTGTCAACCAAATTCCGATAAGCACCATCAAATCAAACAAATAGTGAATATATAACGGCGGCTGCTCCTCTTTCGGAATATCATTTAATCCTGTTACTTCAGCGCTTGGCTGATTATGTGCCAAAATGCTAAGGGCGTATGGGATTTTAATGGCGTTTTTCACGTCCTTGTTGTCATCTAGCGTCCCGAACAAGACGAGCGGGGCATGCGTGCTCGTTTCAAAATGCCATTCGGCAGCCGCTAGTTTTTCTGGCTGATATTTTGCTAAAAACTTTCCAGACAAATCCCCAACAACAATCGTAGCAAGCGAGAAAATAAGCGCCGCTTTCATCGTCAAATGAAGTGCTTTTTTATGGTACGGGTGGCGATTCCCTTTGAAAAGATGGTACGCCGCAATCGACGCTAAGACAAACGCTGATGTCATGTACGCTGTCGTTAATACGTGTGCCACTTTTGTCGGCATCGCTGGCGTAAACATCGCGACAAGCGGCTGAATATTCGTAATCACACCGTTTTTCAGTTCAAATCCTTGCGGCGTATTCATGAACGCGTTGACGATCGTAATAAAGAGCGCGGAGGCCGATGAACCGATCGCCACCGGAATCAACAATAAAAAGTGCTTTTTCTGGTCGTTAAAACGATCCCACGTATATAAATAAATACCTAAAAAAATCGCCTCAAAAAAGAACGCGAACGTTTCCATAAATAACGGAAGGCTAATCACTTGCCCTGCCAAATTCATAAAATTTGGCCATAATAGCGAAAGTTGTAGCCCGATCGCTGTACCTGTAACCACCCCGACCGCTACTGTAATGACAAACCCACGCGTCCATCGTCTCGCTAATAAAATGTAATGCTCATCCTTTTTTCGAATTCCTACCCATTGCGCAATTGCAATCATGAGTGGGACGCCAACGCCGATCGTTGCGTAAATAATGTGAAACGTAAGTGTCAACTCTGTCAATATTCGGCTAAACAACACCGGATCATAGGTGAACATCCAAACTCCCTCCTTCACGAAAACAATCTTCCTATCATCGACAGCAACATAATCGAAGCGACGACAAAACTAAGCACCACTAACCGTTTTTCGTGCGTTTTCCACATACTGCAACCCCTTCCTTCTATTTCCATTATACATATAGGGATAAAACTATAGCCCCTTCCCTTTCGCTTTCATTGTGCACAAAATTAATTTGTGATATTTTTCACATGTATATTTAAAAAGTAACGAAAAGCATAGAAACATGCAATGGCAAAACCGTGACGAAATTTTGTCGATTTTATGTCACTGTCCTATAAAAGAACAGTGAAAAAATAGACACCGAACACGGAGAGGACAATCAACATAAGAACGGATAGGAACAAAATGAGAGGTCTAGAAGTACGGAACGTCTGTTCGTTAATTTGTTTTGCTTTTTGAAAATAGCTTATGGTAGAAAAAACAATCGTGCTTACCCCCGCCAGTACGGAAAGCGCTCCAATCCCTTGCACAGCAGCATTGGACAATGAGTGAAACGACGATTTGATATGCAAATTAATGATTAAAAATCCAATACCTGTAATTGCAATTGCTGTCCGAACCCATGCCAAATACGTCCGTTCGTTCGCGAGATGTTGTTGAATATATTTCGAGTCTTCGGTCGTCTGCTTTTGCTTCCCCATTACACATCCTCCTTCCATCAACATCATATCACTTTTCGTTTTCAAAGCGTAAAAATTTATCGCTTCCTATTGACAGAATATTTTCCGTTGTTATAATGTTTAACATATAATGTTAGAAAATCTAACAAACGGGCGGGGTGAAGGAAACATGAAAAAAATTGAGGCGATTATCCGGCCAGAAAAATTAACGGAGACAATTAAAGGGCTAAAGCAAATCGGCGTCACTGGTTTTACGGTATCTCAAGTCGTCGGAAGAGGAAAGCAGAAAGATACGCAAGGAGTGTATCGCGGCAAAAACTATAAAGTCACCTTACATCCAAAAGTCAAGCTCGAAATCATCCTTTCCGACTATATGGTGGAACGGACGATTCAAACGATTGTCGCTGCCGCCCAAACAGGAGAAGAAGGCGATGGAAAAATTTTTGTTTATCCGATTTTAGAGGCTTACAACATTCGCACAGGAACGCTCGATTATGATATTGACGATTTAGCAAACCAACAGGAGGGACGTTCATGATGACGTATGTGAATACCATTTGGGTCGTTCTCGCAGCGGCGATGGTGTTATTTATGGAAGGCGGATTCAGTTTATTGGAAGCAGGGCTCGTCCGGACAAAAAACGCCGTCAACGTGACGATGAAAATTTTTGTCGACTTAACGATCGGAGCGCTTGCGTTTTGGCTCATCGGTTTTGGCATGATGTTCGGAAAAGATGCGTTTGGACTGATCGGCACGAATTTGTTCGGAGCGCCTGAAAATATTTCGCTTTCGCTCAAGCTGCCTAGCGCCGCGTTTGTCCTTTTTCAAATCGGTTTTGCGGTCGCATGCATCTCGATCATTTCTGGCGCTGTGGCAGAGCGCATGAGTTTTAAAGCATATATCATGACCGCTGCGCTCATCTGCACAATCGTCTACCCGTTGTCCGGCCATTGGATTTGGAATAGCGATGGGTGGTTAGCGAAATTAGGAATGAAAGATTTTGCCGGTTCCGCAGCCATTCATGCAGTCGGAGGCTTCGCTGCTTTCGCCATGGCAAAGCTGTTAGGTCCGAGAAAAGGACGGTTTAACTCAGACGGAAGCGTCAACGTCTTTGCCCCAAGTAACATTCCGCTAGCTTCAGCAGGTGCGTTTATTTTATGGTTCGGTTGGTTTGCTTTTAACGCTGGAAGTACGCTAGACGCCGCAAATACGTCGCTTGCTTCGATTGCGCTTAATACGATGTTAGCTGGGGCAAGCGGTGGAACAACCGCGCTCTTTCTAACGATGAAAAAATACGGGAAAGCCGACCCGAGTATGACGATTAACGGCGTGTTGTCAGGTCTTGTCGCCATCACAGCCGGATGCGCGTTCGTTTCCCAATGGAGCGCAATTGTCATTGGGGCGATCAGCGGAATCATCGTCATCTACGCGACATTATTTGTTGATTCGGTTAAAGTGGACGATCCGGTTGGTGCGGTAGCGGTGCACGGTTTCAATGGCGTGTTCGGTACGATTGCTGTCGGGTTGTTTGATACGTCGCAAGGTCTTCTTACGACCGGTCATGTTTCGCTCTTCCTTGTTCAGTTATTAGGAGCAGCGGTTGTCATCGTCTGGGGGATGCTCGGAGGGACGTTAATGGCAAAAGTTTGTGAAAAAACAGTGGGATTCCGCGCAACAGAGCGCGAGGAGGAAGAAGGATTGGATATGGCGTATCATGGTATTCCAGCCTACAACGAACTAGAGCGTTTTACCGATCTTCCTACCGGCTTGTATGACTTTGAAGAAACGACCGGCATTGTCGTTGCTCCAGTCAACAACAAAAAAGCACTTGGATAAAAAGAAAAAAGGGTGCCCTTGCATAAAGGGGCGCCCTTTTTATATATACTTCCGATGCACCGTTTTTCCGTCATACGTAAACAACACCGGTTTATTTTCCACCATCGTTTCCATATGCACTGTACGCCCCCATAGCTGGTAAATGTACGGAAGCACTTTTTCTAAATATTTAATATCGAGTTCAATGCTTTCGTACCAATGTTTTAAATAGAGCTCCCCGTTTCGCATATAATCGCCGTCGTTTACAGTTATATATGGGAATCCCCCATTAACACGCATACTTACTAGCTGGTCACGAACATTTCCCCAGTTTTTATCGACAATTTTATAGTCTTTTCCTTGCTTTTGAAATAAATACATATCTTCGCGCATGACAAGCTCTTTCGTTAAATAATTGCGAAGGAATGAAATATCGGAATCTAATTCACGCACTTCGAAAATTTTCTCTCTTCCTGAACCCGGTTTCACCCCTCTTCGCTTCATCTCTTCTGTCGGATTGTTCCACCGCTCTTCAATGTCTTCAAAAATTTTCAACCCTAAATAATATGGATTAATGCTCGTTCGCGACGGCTGCACAACTCCTGCATTCAGCTTCGCAAACTCAATTGCCTCATCACTCGTTAAGTCCATCTCCCGCAAAATGCGCTGATGCCAATACGACGCCCATCCTTCATTCATGATTTTTGTTTCAAGCTGCGGCCAAAAATAAAGCATCTCTTCACGCATCATCGTCAAAATATCGCGCTGCCAATCTTCGAGTTCACGGCTGTATTCTTCAATGAACAACAGCACGTCTTTTTCCGGCTGCGGCGGGAATTTACGCCGTTTTTTGCGCGGAGGCGGCGCCGTCTTATTTCGTTTGTCAAGCGACCATAAATCGTCATACGGGCTCGGCTTCACTTGCTCTTCTTCTTCATATACTTCTGTATCCTCAAGCGTCCACGATAGCTTCGGTCGTAAAAGCGATGGGTCAATATGTTCTTGAATCGCCAATACGGCATCTAAAAACCTTTCCACTTCCAATTTTCCATACTGATGCTCGTACTGCTTAACCCGTTCCGCTGTCGCTGCCATACTTTCGACCATATCACGCTTTGTATTGCTGAAGCGAACGTTATTTTTAAAAAAATCACTATGTGCCAATACGTGAGCAACGATTAGCTTATTTTGAATAAGCGAATTAGAGTCTAACAAAAAGGCGTAGCACGGGTCAGAGTTAATCACTAGTTCATAAATTTTGCTTAGTCCTAAATCGTAATGAAGCTTCATTTTATAAAACTGTTTGCCGAAACTCCAATGGGAAAAGCGCGTCGGCATTCCGTACGCCCCGAATGTATAAATGATATCCGCCGGACAAATTTCATAACGCATTGGATAAAAATCTAGTCCAAATCCTTCCGCGATTTCCGTAATTTCCGCAATCGCCCGCTCCAACGCCTTTAAATCATCCTGTTTCATTCCCATTCCCCCCTTTACCTCAATGTATGAACAAGAGGGGGATTTGATACGCATCATAGAACGAAAACATACATTTATAAAATTATATACATAACAATAAACCGGCATGAAGAATCGAGTATCCTAATGCTGGTTTGTAAAAAGAGAGCGTGTCATATATGCTTGTTTCGGATGGTTTACTTGCTCTGGATATAGCAGTTCTAACTTTCCTTCCTTAAGCAATCGTGAAATGTACTTTTTGCGAAGAGGATCCATCTGCCGATTCAGTAATTCACTTAATTCTTTGAGCGTTAACGGCCTAATGGCACAAAGATTTAAAATGATTTCATCCATTTCGGAAGGATGTAATCTTTTTTTCTTCCTTGTCAATTCAGAAATATCGAATAGAACTTTTTCACGATCTTTTGTTTGTCCGTTTTCGTTAGGTCCGGAGTTAGCAGCGTTAAGTCCGGAGTTATTAACATTAGGTCCGGAGCTTATCCGATTATATCTGGAGTTCCCTATAGACTTTTGATGAAACATTTCCGTTAGCGTATATTTTGTACCTCTTCCTTGTCCATTTGGTTCTAAATATCCTTTTTCCACAAGTCCGGATAATAATTTGCTTATTTCATCACTCTTTTTATCTGTCAGGCTTTGCAATCTCGTATTAGTCACATAATTTTCTTGATGTGCCGTCACTAAAATTAATACTTCATCATTGGTTAAAAACTTATAATGTTTCCCAAGAACTGCTTTTAGAAAATCGACGCTTTCCTGCGGTAATAATGAAGTTGTTCGCAACGTAAGAATCGTGCGATCCGGCTGAAATTCTTCAATTAATTCTGGGGCAGTCCAATGTTGTTCTTTCCACGCCAAATGAATATTCTCAATCCCCGACCCTGCCCGTTCACCAAGTCCGATTAACATAAACATTTTAAAAATCGTTGGATTTCTCGGATCACTTATTCCACCTTTCAGTGCTTGTTGCAAGGGAATCCGAAGAACACCCGGGTTGGAAAATCGAAATAACATCTTTTCCTTTTCGATAACAATTCCGCGTTGCCCGTAGTAATCGGCATGAGCCAACGTATTGACTAAAGCCTCACGAAGAGCAGCGTGCACCCTTGTATCATCCTTGCGAAAAATCCCCTCCATTTGAAAAGGAATGTTTAAATCATCCGTTAGTCTGCGGATCACTTTAAAATAAAAATCATACAAATTCCCCGACCAAGTGCCGTCGGAAGAAATAATCCGATCTGTCCATCTCTCCCCCGGCACATCCGAACTCTTTTCCCGATATTCTAAGAAATACTGCGGTAAATACTCTGTAATGCTGCGCTCTTCCCCAAACATGAGCAACCCAGCTAATGTTAGCCCTTCCTCGTTGGTTTCGCGTAGCCTTCCCAAAGCTCCAATTTTATATAAAAATTCCTTCAGTTCTAAACCATTCCAAGGATGATCTGGTTTCAAAGAAGAAAAGCGATTTCGATAACTTCTCACCGATTCCATATTCAAATCATTTAAACCGTAATTGGGAAGAACTTTGCTGTCTTGAGGAATTGGAGATTGGTCCGCTATCATTCGCTGTACTTCTTCTTTTGTACATTTATAGTCTCCTTCATAATTGCGGCGATATGTACCTGTAAAAGGATTATGACCAATATAAATTGGCTTGTCCTCACGTGAAGCTCTTGGAACATAAATTTTCACGATTTCTTTTCCGTCAACTTGAACAATTTCTACATTTCGATCCACTAAGATATTTTTACTAATCCTTTGTGGATTATTAATTCCATCCCAAAAGTCTTTGACTAACTTTTTTGCATCAACATCGACTGGGAAAAACTCTTGTCCTTTTTGCTCGACCCCAAGCAAAATAATACCGCCATTTGTATTTGCAAAAGCAGAATACGTTTCCCAAACATCTTTCGGTAACCCGCCTTTGGCTGCTTTACATTCCAATTCAGCATTTTCTCCATCGTCTATAATACGCAACAAATCCTTCGGGTCCATTCCGCCATATATCCCCTTTAAATTTCTAATATTTACTACAAATTATTTGACAACGAAAAGAAACAATCCTTTTAACATTCAACAAATTATACAATTTTCCATTTGTCAAAGAAATTTATGATTCACTAAGACAAAAATGTATTACAAACGTTATTTTAGCATGATCACTAAACATTATCGAACCATACAGCAAACCATTAATCAAATGAGCAATAAGTGACATGCTCCCACCACCTACGCTTCGCTTAGAGGTGGAGACTTCTCAGGTAATCCCATCTCATGACGGGAAGTTGACTGAGCGATCCCCGTGTGTCCCACGGTTCGAGGACAAGTTAGGCTATCGCTAATCGTTTCATGCCCTCATGTTTGATATTGATTGCCGCATTGACGTCCCTGTCGCTCTCGAATCCACATTCACAGCGGAATGTACGCTCAGAAAGCGATAAAGATTCCTTTACTTGACCGCAACATGAACAAGTTTTAGATGACGGAAACCACTTATCTATTTTGATAAGCTTTTTCCCTTGCTCCTCTAACTTGTATTGGAGAAATGTCGTGAACATCCCCCAGCCGTTGTCATGAACGCTCTTGCCGAAATTCAGGACTTGCGACATCCCTTTCATGTTGAGGTCTTCGATGACCACGCAATCATAAAGTTTCGCTAATTGGTGCGACTCCTTATGCAGAAAGTCTTTTCGTTGGTTCGCCATTTTTTCATGTAGCTTTGCAATTTTCAGACGCTGTTTATGCCAACGATTAGACCCTTTCTTTCGGCGTGATAATATCCGTTGTTCTTTCGCTAATTTTTCCAATGCTTGCCGATAGAAACGAGGATAATTGGCTCTCTTACCCTCGCTATCGACATACAGCGTATTCATGGAAAAATCAAGCCCAACAACCGTTTGTATTTCTTTTGGTACAGGTTGATGTTCGTACTCTGTAAGAATAGAAACATAGTATTTTCCTGTTTTTGTTTTCGTGATCGTACAAGCCTTGATGATATGGTGGGCAGGAATCTCCCGATGTTGCTTGAACTTGACCCATTTCCGTTTGGGTAACTTGATATAGCCATCTGAAAGTTGAATATTGCCATTGACCACATTTGTGGTGTACGACTGTTTCGCCTTGCGGTTTTTGAACTTTGGAAATCCAGCACGACCCGAAAAGAAATTTTGAAACGCTTTCTGCAAATTCAATTGGGCGTTTGCCAGCGCAAGGCTATCCACTTCTTTAAGCCAAGGAAACTCCTTTTTGTACTTGGCAGGGGTCGGAAATGTTTGTTTTTTCAAAGCTTCTTTGTCGTCTTTGAACTTTTCATAAATTTGTATGCGTTCTTCAAGCATTTTGTTATAAACGAAACGGACACAACCGAAGGTTTTGGCAAGCAGCTGTTCTTGTTCTTTTGTTGGGTACAAGCGGAACTGATAGGCTTTGTTTACCATATCGACACCACATCACTTCATCCCTTGATTTTCTATATATTTTTTTATTACTTTAAGGGGGGCACCGCCCGTTGTAAGCAGGCAAAAACTTCTTGACCAAAAATATTCTTTCCACAGTTTTCTTTTCACTTGCGGAAAATGCTTTTTAATCAGTCGAGAACTTGCACTTTTATAGGCATTGATGAACTTTGATAGTTCACTATTCGGATGTGCTTTGAACAAAATATGCACATGGTCCATATCGTGATTCCATTCGACCAAGGAAATATTGTAATTTTTCCCCAATCTCACAAACATATCTTTTGCATAGTCAGATATGGTATCATCAATCACTTGTCTGCGATATTTTACCACCAGAACAAGATGATAATACAACAGGAATACTGAATGGTTATTATTGTCTAATTTCATTTATACAACAGTCTTTCATTTTTCTAAGACTGATTATATCATAACACAAAAAAAGAAACAACTCATACCTACGCCTCACCGAAATTCATCTCCCACTTTCACTTCGTTTAGAAGTGGGAGACTTCTTTCGGAAAGATGTTAAAAATTGCAACATCAAACAAATAAAAAAATCACTTTCGTATACAAGTGATTCCACATTTACATATTTGAAGCTCCTTTGCGAAACGAAGCTCAGCCCTCATTCATGATTTTTGTTTCAAGCTGTGGCCAAAAATACAACATTTCTTCGCGCATCATTGTCATAATGTCCCGCTGCCAGTCGTCCAGTTCACGGCTATACTCCTCAATAAACAAAAGTACATCTTTTTCCGGCTGCGGCGGTAATTTACGCCGTTTTTTGCGCGGAGGCGGCGCCGTCTTATTTCGTTTGTCAAGCGACCATAAATCGTCATACGGGCTCGGCTTCACTTGCTCTTCTTCATATACTTCTGTATCCTCAAGCGTCCACGATAGCTTCGGCCGCAAAAGCGACGGGTCAATATGTTCCTGAATCGCCAACACCGCGTCTAAAAATTTCTCTACTTCCAATTTTCCATAGTGATGCTCATACTGTTTAATCCGTTCCGCTGTCGCAGCCATGCTTTCAACCATATCGCGTTTCGTGTTGCTGAAGCGAATATTGTTTTTGAAAAAGTCGCTATGGGCCAATACGTGGGCGACAATCAGCTTATTTTGAATCAAAGAATTGGAATCGAGCAAAAAGGCATAACATGGATCGGAATTAATGACTAATTCATAAATTTTACTAAGTCCTAAATCGTAATGAAGCTTCATTTTATAAAACTGTTTGCCGAAACTCCAATGGGAAAAGCGCGTCGGCATTCCGTACGCCCCGAATGTATAAATGATATCCGCCGGACAAATTTCATAACGCATTGGATAAAAATCTAGTCCAAATCCTTCCGCGATTTCCGTAATTTCCGCAATCGCCCGCTCCAACGCCTTTAAATCATCCTGTTTCATTCCCATTCCCCCCCCTTTACCTCAATGTATGAACAAGAGGGGGATTTGATACATAAGAAAAACACCACAAAAATGTGGTGTTTAATGTTCTTGCAGGCTCGAAACTGCTACTCGTTGCTTGTTATTTGGCGCATGTAACGGATGAATTAAAGCGGTGCCGTTTTGTTCATCCACTTGTTCAATATAAATGCGCTCCCCATTGTACGTCACATTCGCCATGACTGGTGACGCTGCTATTTCTTGTGCGCGTTTTGCGTTCATCAGCAACTCCTCCTTTTTCGTTAATCACAATTATAATATTTGTTGTCCATCGCTAAACTATACGTATGTCCTACAATGAAACATGCCATCCTAAAAAGGGAGGTGAACGTCTTGACACAATCCAAACGGCAAAAAGAGCGACAATGGAAGGTGCGCAAACAGTCACAAAATCCACCGCACGAAAAAGCAAAGTCATTTGAACAGTTAGACAAAGAAGGCAAATAACGATTATCTCCCGCTTGCCGTTCATCGGAGCGGGTTTTTTACAGCACCGCTTCCTTTGCATCGCTCCGTCGTTTATAATAAATAACGATGAACAAGTAAAGTGCGGTGATTGAATGGAACAACATTTGCATCATTTTATTGAACACTTTGGCTATATCGGTATTATGATTGCCTTAGCCGGAGGAATTATCGGTCTTCCTGTGCCCGATGAAGTGTTATTGACATATGTTGGATACAATGTTTCAACCGGTATGATGTCCTATCCCTTCACTTTAACATGCAGTTTCGTTGGGGCGTTATTAGGCATTACGATTAGCTATTATTTAGGTATCCGGTTAGGCTCTCCTTTTTTGCATAAATTCGGGCCAAAACTGCATATTACCGAAAAACGAATCGAGCAAGCAAAAACGCTTTTTACAAAAATGGGACCGTTCGTCTTATTCATCGGTTATTTTATCCCGGGCATCCGCCACGTCTCCGCCTTTCTTGCGGGAATTAACGAGTACCGCTTTAAAAAATTTGCCATCTTTGCCTACACTGGCGCCTTTTTTTGGGTTTTTACATTCATCACATTGGGAAGGACATTAGGGAGGGATTGGAAAATGGTAAAACAATACGCAGAGCATTACAGCAGTTACCTAATCCCACTTGTCGTCGCTATCATCATCTTCTTTTTTTATTTAAAAAATAGAAAAGCCTTTCCTAATAAATAAGCACCGTTTTCTAGAAAACGGTGCTCGCTTCTTTTAAGAGGGCAATTCTGTTTTTTGATATGTTTCCGTCAAAATGCCCATAAACGTACCGAATCCGAACATCACCATGGAAGCGCCCATAATCCCTAAACTAACAATCGTTAAGAAAAAGTCTTGGTTGTAAGCGCTTGCGATAAAACTTAACAAAAATAACGCAAACCCGACAATCAATCCAACAGACGCCATCATTTTGCACATTTTTGTAATTTCTTTTCCATCATTTCTCATTATCATCATCCCCTTTCTTTAAAGATAATATTTTTGTCACAAAATTGCAATATTTTCATTCGCACATTTTCTTTATTTTCAGTTATAATTTATTTTTTGGTTCATTACGAAACATTTACAGAGCAAAAAATAAATTTCTCGTCACACACTAGTAGTAGCTCCTCAACGAAGGAGGCAAGCATATGAACACAATCGATTATGATAAAGCATTATATTACACGCACCGCTCAGAATGGGACAATCTGCTCATTTTAATGGTTCGCACGGAAGATGATTTGCTTTCGAAAAAAATCGAACATTTTCTGCACGCCTATAACTTTGAACACGACTATTCTGTCATTCAAAAGCGGCTGACTGCTCTGTTGCGCTACATCGACCATGCGTTAGAAACAAACGAACAAAACGAAGCAACAAAACAGTATACTTATTATTAACAAAAGGAAGGGAGGCCCCTTCCTTTTACGATGCTTCGGATATGTTCGATTTGTTTGTAATTTCCGAAAGTTTCCATACAATCCATAACGCCAAAAATAACAATCCGCTCAATATGGCGTAAGGAAGAAGAAGATGTCCTGTCGCCACCAACCCTGTAAATGCCCCTAATAATAAAAAGCGAATCATAAATCCTAGTGCACGAAACAAGCTGTCCACTCTTCCTATTTTATCGTTTGGAACAACCGCCATCATAAGCGAACTACGCGCAACTCTCGCCCCTGCATTGCCAAACGCCGTTAATACGACAAACACATAAAAAAGAAACGGTTCTCGCCATACAAAAAACATTGTCACCCCGAACGCATACATGCCGACATTTAACAGCACGCTAGCTGCCGTTCCCATTCGCCTAATAAGAAATGGAACGATTGCTCCTGCTAGAGCAGCTCCGATTCCGTAAATCATGCTTTGGGTTCCGTAAACGGAACTATCTTCTTTTAATACATCCGCAATATAAATCGGATGCAAATAATTTGTCATCATCACCCCGATGAATGGCATAAACGAAGCGAGAAAAAACCAAAATAGTGATGGATGCTTTCGCATATAGCGATACCCTTCCGTGAATTTGTTCCAAAAAGGAACAATTGTTGTCGCTTGCCGCGTACGACGATACGAAATGAGCGATAAACAGAAAAACGCGACGAAATAGGTGAAAGCGTCTAGCCATAACAGCCAGTGGAAGGCTACCTTTCCTAGCATCACGCTAGCTAATCCACCAGCGAGAACGGTCGCTAATTGTCCTTGAATTTCCATGATGCCGTTCAACGTTTCATATTGCTCTCGTTCAAATATTTCTTGTGTAAACGCAAACATCGTCGGGTAAAAAAGAAAATAATACAAAGATCCACTCGCAAATAATATCGCCAACTGCCACGGGTAGTATTCGTTTCCGCTCGTTCCAATGAACGCAAACGAGCTGACAATGATAAACCCAGATGCTTCGCCAGCAAGTAGTAGCGTTTTACGCGACACTCGATCAATCCACATTCCGACAGTTGGCGTAAGCAAAAACATGATGACAGTCAATGTCGTTGTAATTATGCCAAACATCGTTTCTCCGCCATGTTTTTTCATGAATAACCAAGGAATGGCAATCATCGTTATCCCTGTTCCGACAGACGAAAAGGTATTTGCCGTCATTAAATAATGTAAGCGACGATCACGAAACAGGCTATTCATCTGCCACCTCCAAATATCGTACGGCCGTCACGTACCGACGTAATTCCGAGATAAGTGCATCCACTTGCTTTGCGTCAGTAGTCGTTAATCTCCCCACCGCAAAAGCCGTTGGATCTAGCACAAGCTGACGTGGAATGGCGTTGGCATATAAGCCGCGCATCACGGTGCGCATATTATTTAAAGCATTGATTCCCCCTTTTCCTCCCCCTGCTACAGCGATTAACGCTACTGGTTTATCAACAAATTCATCGCTTCCTAAAAAATCAAGTGCATTTTTTAATGCCCCACTCATTGCGTTATGATACTCTGGAGAACAAAGAATTACCCCCTCTGCCTTTTTCATTAGCTGATGTAGTTTTTTGACAAGCGGCAACTCCATTTGTCCCTCTTCTCCATTATAAAGTGGTAAGATATCTTCACTGACGTCAAACAGCGCCGCCCCGTATCGCTCGGCAATATGCTTCGCCACAATTCTCGTTCGTCCATATTTGCGCGGACTTCCGTTTACAACAACTATATTCATCGTTTGCACTCCTCCGTTTCTACTAACAATATAACCCGCGCAAACGTCGAATCCATCGGCAAGAAAACGGATCTTTCACTCCACCAATCGTCCCAACAAAACGTACGACTAAAGTCCGAGATGTTTCACGGCATATAACGCAGCTTGTGTTCGGTCTGCAACGTTTAGCTTTGCGAAAATATTCGATACGTGCGTTTTCACCGTTTTTTCGGTAATCATTAACGTTGCTGCAATTTCTTTATTGCTTTTTCCTTTCGCAATCTCTGCCAATACTTCTTTTTCTCGTTTCGTTAGTTCTTCAACGAGTCGCCCTTCTTTTTGGCTCACGTGCGTAATCATATGCGCAGTCGCTTTCGGATGAAGGTGGTTTTCGCCTTGATAGATAGAGCGGAGCACTTCTACGAGTTGATCCGGCTCAATATCCTTGAGCTGATAGCCGGATGCCCCGGCGCGAATCGCTGGGATGACATAATCTTCATCGGAAAAACTCGTTAAAATAAGTATTTTCGTCTGTGGTGATAGCTCTTTAATCTTTCGCGTTGCCTCGATTCCATCCATCTCTGGCATGACAAGATCCATAATCACGACATCCGGACAACGCTCCGCCACAAGCCGGACAGCTTCTTCTCCATTCGCTGCTTCCCCAACAATGGAAATGTCTTTTTGCGTCTTTAGAAAAAACACTAGCCCCCGGCGCACGATATGATGATCGTCAACAATTAACACTTTAATCATTCATTTTTCCCCCTTGGCATCGGAATACGTATCGTTATTTTCGTTCCTTTTCCGATGTCGCTTTCTAGCGAAAACGTGCCGTTTACTGCCTCCGCTCGTTCCTTCATACTTTTTAGCCCAAAGGAGAGCGTTTCTTCCCCTGTATAATGAAACCCGCGACCTTGATCAACCATTTCCATACGTACTTGCTCTCGCTCGTCAAAAAGCAAAATCGAAACGTCTGAAACACCGGCATGCTTTTTGCAGTTATTTAACGCCTCTTGTCCAATGCGCCATAAACATTCTTCTATTTCACTTGGCAAATGAAGCACCCCGTGAAGTTGGACATTTACACAAAGCCCCAGCATTTTGCCATAATTCATGAAAGCGCTAGCTAGCCCGTTTTCTAATCCTTGCGGACGAAGTTGCCAAATGAGTGCTCGCATTTGCTGGAGCGCTTCGTGTGCTAGCTGCTGGATGTCATTTAACGCTACTTGCAACGCTTCATCCACAGCCATTTCTTTTGCTCCACGGGCAGTAAGCGACAAGGAAAAAAGCAATTGGCTGACGGAATCGTGTAAATCGCGGGCAAGTCGATT
This sequence comes from Anoxybacillus amylolyticus, assembly GCF_001634285.1. GTDB lineage: Bacteria > Bacillota > Bacilli > Bacillales > Anoxybacillaceae > Anoxybacteroides > Anoxybacteroides amylolyticum. The sequence goes on along the minus strand of NZ_CP015438.1, from coordinate 914,195 downwards.
GCGCTCCGCCAATAAAGCGTGCTTTTTCTCGTTTTCCGCTAGTTTTATTCGCTTAATTGCAGTACCAATTTGATAAGCTACCGATTCCAACAACGCTAATTCTTTATTAGAAAATGTATGTTTATGAGGAGAAGCAACGTTTAATAGCCCGAACGTTTCTTCTCCTGCTCGAAGCGGCACTGTCGCATGATGGGTAATTCCTTTCGTTTCCCCCCAATTCCCTGCAATCGCCTCTTCTAATCGCTTACATTCGATAATGTTCACCGCGCGTTTTAATCTCCCATCATTATATCGGTTTAAACACCAACAATCTCCTTCACACATCACCCTTTTCTCCTCTTTTAACAAAGCAGGCGGCAGTTCATAGTCAGCAATAAGCGAATACCGCCCCTTTTCAACGAAAAAGATCCAGCCGCATTGTAATTTTGTTAAGTTCACCAGTTGCTTTAATACCGTATGAAGCATTGCTTGTAAGTCATTTGCTTCATTTAGCGTTTCCGCTATCGTTTTTAATGTTTGTAGCTCTTCCATCTTCCCATTCTCCCCTTTATAATCGAGTAGGAGGGGGTGATTAACCCCCGACCTCTCACACCACCGTACGTACCGTTCGGTATACGGCGGTTCCACTAAGATTGACGCAGAAATTCGTAGCGATTATACAGACTTTTCAGCCCTCGTTGGCTCCAATAGGAGTTGTCGAGGGTTTTGTGTAGAATTGGGCTGTGGGCGATTCGCCAGTATTTCTTTCTGGTGTTTCCCCATTCGTATGCTTTGTATTCTGGAATCCCTAATCCAATCAGCTTTCTAACTCTTGTTTTAGGTTTCTTCCATTGTTTCCATTCACACATTCTCAGCCTTCTTCTTATCCACTCGTCTATTTCTTTGAATTTGCTCGGGGTATCTGCTAGCGCGAAGTATCCGCACCATCCTGTGAGGTATTGGTTCAGTCTTTCCACCCTTACTTCCATCGGATAAGGCTTCGACCGAGAAGTTATTTCTCGTATTTTTCTTTTCAGCCGTTCCATGCTTTCTTTGGCTATTCGCACCTTTGGATCTTTGTGAAAGGTGAAACTGAACCCTAGAAACTTCCGTTTCCACGGACGGTCTACTGCTGATTTCTCTCTGTTTACCTTCAATTTTAGGTGCTGTTCGAGGAAGGTCGATACCGATTTCATCACACGCTGTCCTGCTTTCCATGACTTCACATAGATGTTGCAGTCATCCGCATATCGGACAAATTGGTGCCCCCTTGCTTCCAACTCTTTGTCCAATTGGTCTAGGAGAATGTTGGATAGAAGTGGACTAAGCGGTCCTCCCTGCGGTGTTCCTTCTTCCGTTATTTGGACAACCCCATTTATCATGACTCCTGATTGAAGATATTTTCGTATCAACTTCAGTAGGATGCGGTCTTCGATTCGCTTGGCGAGTATCCCCATCAATTGGTCGTGATTGACTTTATCAAAGAATTTCTCTAAGTCTATATCGACCACCCAGCGGTAACCCTCTTTGATATATTCTTTCGCCTTCCTTACCGCATCATGAGCCCTCCGATTCGGACGAAACCCATAACTATTTTCCGAAAAGGTTGGGTCAAAGATTGGGGTTAACACTTGAGCGATTGCTTGTTGAATGAAACGATCTGTCACGGTAGGTATTCCTAACATCCTCACTCCGCCATTTGGTTTCGGGATTTCGACACGACGTACGGGTGCAGGTTGGTAGGTTCCTGTTCTTAACTCTTCCCGGAGGGAGTCCCAGTTTTCATAGAGATGTCTTCGTAGGTCTTTTACGGACATTCCATCGATGCCGTGACTTCCTTTATTTTGTTCCACTCGTTTGAGCGCCGTTAGAAGATTTCCACGTGACAAGATTCGTTCCATTAACATCTTCGCTTCCCTTTCTACGTGAACGAAGGTTCTCCTTATGCCAGTTCCTGCTCCACCCTCTTAGAGTCCCCCACGGGATTCACCGCTTCCTCCTCTAAGTAAGTCCTTTCGGATTGTCTGTGTTCTTCACAGGTACTGAATGCGTAGATTTCGTTCTCTCTTCATGGTTCAGTCCTTCCCACCCTTTCTCGAGCAAGGATGGTACTATGACCTCTGCTGACTTCTGATTGTTCAGCTATCCATCACTGGATAGGTTGCCAAGGGAACTCGGCATTCCAATCAGACCTCCCCGGGTAAGAGTGCAGTCTTTCCTTCCATCCATCTGCTTCATTTACTCGATATCACCTTCGGCAGAAAGGGCTTTGTTTTGTCGCGCAAACTCACCCAATGATACCTAGCCTCTTATGAAGTTCGTGTTCCTCAGACCGGAAGTTTGCCGCTCGCTTCCTTCAGATTCCGCGTCACCACGGACACCCTTGCGTTAAGCTAACTGCTACTTCTGCCTTCGCAGTTCGGGACTTTCACCCTATAGACTACACCCATGCCGGACGCACGCGAAAAAGACAATACCGCCACTGGCATTGTCTTTTTCGCATGAATCTTATTTTGCCACCACATTTAAATAATGATATACCCGTCCCATGACGTCCGTGGTTAGCTGTTCGAGAAGTTGCTCACTTTCCGCTAACGAACGCCCCTTTACGCCAAAATACACTTTTGCTTTCGGTTCCGTTCCGGAAGGACGTAAACAAAACCATGAACCGTCTTCAAGTAAATATTTCAATACGTTCGACGTCGGAAGCGTAATCGTTGTTTTTTCGTTCGTTCGTGTATCGGTTCGTTCCCGCGCTTCGTAGTCCTCTATTACAACAACTTTCTTTCCAGCCATTTCTGTCGGCGGCTGCTTGCGGAAAGAAGAAAGCAACGCTTGAATTTGCTCCGCTCCCTCTTTTCCTTTTAGGGTTAATGATGTTAACCCTTCTCGGTAATAGCCATATTGGTCAAACAATTGCATTAGCCCTTCGTATAACGATAAGCCGCTCTTTTTGTAAAATGCGCATACTTCCACCGCTAAAACCGCTGCTTGCACTGCGTCTTTGTCGCGGGCAAAATCGCCAATTAAATAGCCATAACTTTCTTCATATCCAAATTGAAACGCATATTGCCCTGTTTGCTCATATTCTTTTATTTTTTCGCCAATAAATTTAAACCCTGTTAACGTATCAATCGTCGGCAATCCAAACGAAGCCGCAATATCCCGACCGAACTCAGACGTCACAATTGTTTTCAGTACGACGCCATTTTTCGGAAGCGTTCCTTGCTGCTGCTTTTGCGACAAAATATAATGAAGCAACAAGCCACCTGTCTGATTGCCTGTTAAGACGACATATTCCCCCGCTTCGTTTTTTACCGCAATCCCTAGCCGGTCAGCATCTGGGTCCGTTGCGATTAATAAGTCCGCATTGATTTCTTTTCCGACACGAATAGCTTGTTCAAATGCCGCGTGTTCTTCTGGATTTGGCGATTTTACAGTCGAAAAGTTCGGATCTGGCCGCTCTTGCTCTTTGACGACAACGACGTTTTTGTAGCCTAGCGCTTCTAACGCACGACGCACAGGCTTATTGGCTGTACCGTGCAGCGGGGTAAATACAATTTTCACGTCTACTTCTTGTGAAAGCTGTGGATTAAGCGAAATCGTTTTTAGCTTTTCAATGTATGCGTGATCAATCGTTTCACCAATTATTCGAATCAATCCATTTGCTTTTAATGTCGATTCGTCTTCGACGGCAATCGCCAATTCATTTTCAACTTCATTGACATAACGAATAACAGCGTCAGCACTGTCAGGAGGAAGTTGTCCTCCGTCTTCCCCGTATACTTTATATCCGTTGTATTCCGGTGGGTTATGGCTTGCGGTGATGACAATCCCGGAAAATGCTTGTAAGTAACGAACCGCAAACGAAAGTTCCGGTGTCGGGCGCAATTCATCAAAGACGTATGTTTGAATTCCGTGAGTCGCGAGCGTCTTTGCCGCCTCCATCGCAAATTCTGGCGACTTATGCCGTGAATCGTAGGCAATGACGACGCCTCGCTTTTTCGCTTCCTCACCAAATGACTCTATGTATCGTGCCAATCCTTCCGACGCTTTACGCACCGTATAGACGTTCATCCGATTTGTTCCAGGGCCAATTTCCCCGCGCATGCCACCCGTGCCAAATTCCAAATTTTTATAAAAGCAATCCTCGAGCCATTTTTCATCGCTACTTTGTTGCTGCAATATCGCTTTTAACTCTTCATCTAACTGTTCATAAGCCATCCACTGTTCGTACTTGTTTCTCCAACCCAATCCAAATCCCTCCAAATCATCGTTCCTAATTGTTGTATTCGTCACCATCATACGATATTCCTGTTAGAAAAAAAAGCAAATATTAAAGGATGCCACATTCAATATGTAGCATCCTTCTGTCATTACGCTTGCGGCTGAGACGGTTCGGAAATGTTCGTTAACGCTTGTTCTGCCGCTTCATCATATGCGTGGTTTGTCGCAATATCCCCTAGCGCAACAATCCCACGTAGCTGGTTATTCTCCACAATTGGAAGACGTCGAATTTGATGCTGGGACATCATATTTGCCGCTTCTTCAACGCTCATATTTGGCGTTCCGGTAACGACATTTGTGGACATTACTTGCGATACTGGAATCGAAGCATTTTTGCCTTCTGCCGTTGTCCGTAATGTAATGTCACGGTCAGTAATCATTCCTTTAATTTGTCCGTTCTCGACAACAGGAAGTGCTCCGATATTTTTTTCGCTCATTAGCCGTGCTGCTTCTTGCACCGTTTGGTTCGGAGAAACGGTCGCAACATCTGTTGTCATAATGCTTTTCACACTGTTATTATTCAATGTTATCCTCCCCTTTCATCGATTAGTGTCACCATTTTGGCTGAACGTATAGGTAGAAAATAATGTTTACATTAGAGATCTTCTCTAAATCCTCATGAAAACATGCATTTTCTATTCCATATCGAATTTTACAACCCTCTATTTCTCGACTATAATAAACATATGCTTCGTTTCCATTTCTGCTTTAAATTGCTCGCTTACATATAAACACATGGGGGAAATTGCAATGAATGGGATAGAAAAAAAATTAGAAAATTTTCTTATCGTTGCATGGGGTGTGTCATTAATCGCTACACTCGGTAGCCTTTATTTTTCTGAAGTGCTGAAATTTATCCCTTGTGATCTTTGTTGGTTTCAACGCATTTTCATGTACCCACAAGTCATTTTGTTAGGACTGGCAGCCATTCGTAAAGAATATGGTGTTGCCCGTTATAGTTTGGCATTATCGGTCGTTGGCGGAACCATTTCTTTTTACCATTACTTCATTCAAAAAATTCCATTTTTTCAAACTCACGTGCCCTTGTGCGGCCGCATTCCGTGTACTAGTGATTATCTTAACTGGCTCGGATTTATTACGATTCCATTGTTAGCATTAACCGCTTTTATTATCATTAGTACGCTCAGCTTATTGATTATCCGGACATGGAAAGAAGGGAATATACGTTGAAAAAAATTTTTATTTTGGGAGCTATTATCGCCGCCTTATTTATCGCCATTTCATGGATTACCTCTTACCAGCAAAAAGAGAAAGCACAAAACAATCCATATAAAAAAGCAGAGCTAAACCCAGCCACTGTCGCTCAACTCGACGATCCGAACTATAAAAACATTATTTTGCCAGATGAATTGGCAAAAAAGCTAAAAAATCATGAGACCGTCACCGTTTATTTTTACAGCCCAACTTGCCCTCACTGCCATAAAACGACGCCAATCGTCATCCCGATGGCAAAAAAAATGGGAATTGACTTAAAACTGTTTAACTTACTGGAATTTGAAGAAGGTTGGGATACTTACCATATCGATGGAACCCCAACTATTGTTCATTTTGAAAAAGGGAAAGAAGTGAAACGAATTGACGGCTACCACGAAGAAAGCGTCTTCCGTGACTGGTTTGCATCCCTCAAAAAAAGCGAAGGATGAGCCGCTTGTTTTTCGTCCATGCAGTGAAAAGGTGCTCCACGTTAGGACACCTTTTCACATAACCCAATCGCTCGCTGGGGGAGAATACATGCTAAAAATGAATGGACGTTTTTGCCGAAATTGTTCAATCGTAAAAGGAAACGCCACTCCGTGCTGTTCTAACAGGCGCACGTTTCGCTCAAACAAATGGCGGTATTCTTCGTTCAGCCCGTTTGTTTCCATGCACTCAATCACCGTTATTAACGACTGTAACGACGAAATGATTTGAAACGCTTCTCGCATCGTGCCATTATAATAATCCGAGGAGATTGAAAGAATATTGAATTGCTCAAACTCACGAATCTGTTCATCATCAAAATATTTCGGGAAAATATAGCTGTAAAAGTGTTGAATCAACCTCTCCACATACTCTTCATGCTCTCGCGTTGCTGCATATACTACTTTCAATGTTCCATACCACCTTTTTTGTCCTATTGCCTCACATATGATACTATGAGTGTATCACAGATGACAAACCATTAGCGGTAGAAAGTGTTTCCACTATCATAAAGGAGAAGAACAATGTTTATGACTCGAAAAGGAGAATGGCTGGAGTTTGCCGACTTTCCCGCATGGAGCGGACAAACGGTGGAATCGTTGCTGAAAGAAACATGGGGGGCGCCGAAAAAATGGCTGCACCACCTCCGTATGGAAAAAGGCGTAAAAGTAAATGGAAAGAACGCTCCATTGCAAACCGTTTTACAAAAAACAGATCGGCTGCAATTATGGCTGTATAAGCCCGAAATCTCAGATGTTCAACCAACGTACCAACCGCTTGATATTTTATGGGAAGATGAGCACCTGCTCGTTATTAATAAACAAGCAGACATAGACGTACATCCGACCTCCTCGAACCAAACGGGAACGTTAGCTAACGTAGTCGCATTTTATCTACAGTCTGACGGGATTTTCACAAAAGTCCGCCATATTCATCGTCTTGACCGGGATACGTCTGGGGCGATTTTATTTGCCAAACACGCTTTATCTGCTGCGATGCTCGATCGGATGCTCGAAAAACGCCAAATCAAACGGACGTATCTCGCGATTGTTCATGGTATTATGAAAACAATGAGCGGAACAATTAACGCGCCAATCGGTCGTGACCGCCATCATCCGACAAGACGAAGGGTATCGAAAACGGGCGATAAAGCGATTACCCATTATCGCGTATTAGAAACGTTCAAAAGCTCCAACACATCGCTCGTCGAACTAACGCTAGATACAGGAAGGACGCACCAAATCCGTGTGCATATGAGCTATATTGGTCACCCGCTCGCAGGAGACGTTTTATACGGAGGAAGCGCGGATGAATATAAAAGACAAGCTCTCCACGCTGCTCAACTAACGTTTTCGCATCCGTTTACAAACGAAACGATTACGTGCATTGCTCCTTGTTCGGACGGAATAGTCCCATTTCCGTAAAAAACGAGGCAGAAAGCCTGCCTCGTTTATGAATGTGCTTGAATTCCTTCCGTCATTTCTTGCTCTGGTTGTATTTCCTTTTTCGTTACTTCAATCGTTTTGACGTGGTGACCATCCATTTCTACTACTTTCAATGAATACCCATCCACCTCAATCGTATCCCCTTCTTTAATATCGTAATACTCCGTTAAAATCCAGCCGCCAATCGTGTCGACATCTGTGTCATCAATCGCTAAGCCAAATAAATCATTGACTTCACTGATGAGCACTTTCCCATCAAGAATGGTATGCGTTTCATCGACTTTTTGAATGAGCGGTGTTTCATCCACGTCAAACTCATCTTGAATTTCCCCAACAATTTCTTCTAGAATATCTTCTACTGTTACAAGCCCCGACGTTCCGCCATATTCATCAACTAAAATGGCCATATGAATTCGTTCTTTTTGCATTTTCACAAGCAAATCATGAATCGCTATCGACTCGATCACTTGAATAATCGGCCGAATATAGTCTTTTAACTCTTTCCCATCTGACGAGTTAGTGACAAGATCCGTAAATATTTCTTTTACGTTTACAAGACCAAGAACATGGTCTTTATCGCCATCAATCACCGGATAGCGCGTATACTTTTCTTCTTTAATAATGTCAAGATATTCCTCTACCGAATGGTGAATATCAAGAGCAACAATTTCTTTGCGTGGCACCATAATTTCTTTTGCCACCCGATCGTCAAAACGGAAAATATTATTCACGTATTTATATTCAGATTGGTTAATTTCTCCGCTTTTATAGCTTTCTGATAAAATTAAGCGAAGCTCTTCTTCCGAATGGGCAAGTTCATGCTCGGAAGCAGGTTTTAAACCGAATATACTCGTAACGATACGCGCAGATGTATTAAGTAACCATATAAACGGATACATTACTTTATAAAATAAAATTAACGGCTTTGCAGTAAATAACGTAATCGTTTCTGCCTTTTGAATCGCCAGCGTCTTTGGTGCTAATTCCCCAACGACGACATGCAAAAACGTAATACTAGCAAACGAAATCGCAAATGATAATACATGAGCAAGCGATGGTGATATGTGCGCCCTCTCTAATAACGGCAACAATAATTTTTCGACCGTCGGCTCCCCAAGCCAACCTAATCCTAACGATGTAATCGTAATTCCCAATTGGTTTGCTGATAAATACTCGTCAAGACTCGAAATAACTTTTTTCGCTGCAACCGCCCGCTTATTTCCTTCGCTAATTAGTTGATCAATTCTCGATGCCCGTACCTTCACAATGGCAAACTCTGAAGCGACGAAAAAGCCGGTCACAGCAATTAAGACCGCTACCATCAATAAACTAAATATGTCCAATGAACTTCCGTACGCGGCGTTCGCGTACGGATTACACCTCCTACGAGCCTTAGTTTAATCTTCCTCATTACTTTGCGTAAAAATCAAAATGTATTTAAGCAATTCTAGCACAGAAATCAACGCCGCAGCAACGTATGTCAACGCTGCAGCCCCAAGCACTTTATTGACCCCGCGCTCTTCACCAGGATAAATAATCCCTTCCGCCACCATAAATTTCTTTGCTCTTGCGCTGGCATTAAACTCGACTGGAAGCGTAATAAGCTGGAACGCAACAGCAAAGGAAAAGAAAATAATGCCTAAGCCAAGAAGGGAAAACTGGTGAAAAATAAACCCTGCTAATAATAAAAATGGTGCTGCTCCCGACGTAAAGTTGACGATTGGAAACATGCGATGCCGAAGCACTAACGCTCCATATGATTGCTGATGCTGCACCGCATGCCCGACTTCATGAGCCGCGACGGAAATCGCCGCAATCGACCGACCGTAATACACCGGCTCGGACAAACGGACAGTTCGCGAAATAGGGTCATAATGATCGGTTAAACTTCCTGGCACTACTTCCACTGGTACATGATAAAGTCCATTGCGATCTAAAATCATTCTTGCCACTTCTGCTCCACTCAAACGAGAAGAAGCTGGTACTTCTGACCATTTTTGAAAATTGGACGATACTTTCATTTGCGCCCATAACGAAATCCCGAACGCAATAAGAATAAGAAAATCCATCGGATGGAAAAACATTCCTAAACCCTCCATTAGTCTTCGTATAACATACATAAAAATATGTTTATACTAATAATTATTTTACTTCACCTTATTATTTTCCGTCAAACAAAGCCCTTTTTCTTTAGTATGCTAAAAATAAACGGCTATACAAATCCCTTTTATTTACAAAAAGAGGCTTCATCCGAAGCCTCTTCATATTAAAAATCGAAATTATCTGGGTCTGGACCGATTCGTTTCTCTTGATTCAACGAATCGATCGCTTCCATTTCTTCCGCTGTTAATTCAAAATCAAATATGTCGGCGTTCTCTTTTATACGTTGTGGGGTAACCGATTTCGGGATGGTCACTACTTCGTGTTGTAAGTCCCAGCGGAGGATTACTTGCGCTGGCGTTTTACCATACTTTTTCCCGATTTCCACTAGCACCGGTTCGTTCAATAGCTCCCCTCCACGCATCAACGGTGACCACGCTTCGAGCTGAATACCGTTCTCTTTACAAAACGCATGAAGCGCTTTTTGCGTTAAGCGCGGATGGTACTCCACTTGGTTCACCATCGGCTTGATTTCGCATGTTGCCATTAAATCTTGTAAATGGTGAATTTGGAAGTTGCTTACCCCAATTGCCCGAACTAATCCGTCTTTATATAGCTTTTCGAGCGCTTTGTACGTTTCTTTATATTTCCCCTTAACAGGCCAGTGAACTAAATATAAATCGATGTACGCAAGATCTAATTTCTTTAAGCTTTCTTCAAACGCTTTTAACGTTGTATCGTACCCTTGGTCAGAATTCCATACTTTTGTCGTAATAAACAATTCTTCTCTCGGCACACCTGATTCTCTTACTGCTCGGCCGACTCCTTCTTCGTTTTGATAAAATGACGCTGTATCAATATGACGGTAGCCAATTTCAATCGCCGTTTTTACTGCTTGAACGACTTCTTCTCCTTCTTGCACTTTATACACACCTAGCCCAAGCCACGGCATTTTCACTCCATTATGTAATACAGCACCGTCTCGTAACGTTTTCATCGCACTCCCCCTTCCAAATTTGTACATTTCTATTATCCATTTTTTAGAGCCAAAAAAGCAACTAATCTGCTCATAAAAAAAAGAAGGAGATTCCCCATCTCCTAAAATAAAATGAAGCTATACAACAATGCAAGGACAAACCGGTAAATAGCAAATGGAGTCAACTTCACTCTAGAAACAAATCGCAAAAATACTTTAATCGCTAACAGCGCAACAAGAAAAGCAGTGATAAAGCCAGTCGCAAAAACGGGAATGTCTTGCGTCGACAAAGACGAATAGCTTTTCAACAAATCCAATCCACTCGCTGCTACCATCATCGGTACAGCGACAATAAATGAGAATTCTGCCGCTGTTTTTCGGTCTGTTCCAACGAGCAATCCTCCGGAAATTGTCGATCCAGACCGTGAAAACCCTGGCCATAATGCCAAACATTGAAATACACCAATACCGAACGCCTGCTTATAAGACAGCGTATCGAGGCTTGACGCTGTGACCGCTGTTCGTTTCTTTTCCGCAACAATCATCAGTATCCCCCCAGCAACAAGACCGATTAATACCGTATACGGGGAAAACAAATAGGTTTTAATCGCATCGTGCAAAATAAGCCCTAGAACAACAGCTGGAAGCATCGCAAAAATGATATGAAGCAAATTTAGCCCCTTTTCTTTTTGTTCTTTCATGAGCCCAAAAAGATTAAAAAATCGTTTCCAATACACAACAACAACCGCTAAAATCGAACCGAGCTGAATGAAAATTTCAAACGTTTTTGCTGCTTCACCTGTGAAATGAATCAGTTCTCCAGTTAAAATTAAATGCCCTGTTGAAGATACTGGTAAAAACTCAGTAAGTCCTTCGACCATTCCCATAATAATTGCTGAAAGATAATGCCACAACATCGCTACACCTCGTTCACTTTTACTTGATCCATACTTTGTTACAGTACAACAACAGAAAATGTTCCGTCAATACTGTTTTGTCCGGTTTCATTTAATCACATATCGATGAATAATAAGCAACAAATACATTAAATTTTTTTCATAAAAATAAGGTGAGGAGCCGCCCTCCTCACCTTATTTCTGACCGTTTTTCACCCATTGCGCTACTTGAACAGTGCGTTTTGCCTGATGTTTCACTGCTGCTTCAGCATTTTCGAGAATGTTACCGTTTTGATCGACTGTGACGCTTGTGCCATATGGATTGCCGCCGCCGGCAAAGACTGACGGATCGGTATATCCTGGTGCTACAACAATTGCCCCCCAATGGTACATCGTTGTGTATAATTGTAAAATCGTTTGCTCTTGACCGCCATGCGCATTTTGCGCACTCGTCATCGCACTGACGACTTTATTCACTAATTTTCCTTGGAACCAGAGTCCACCAGTTGTATCTAAAAACTGTTTCAATTGAGATGGGACGTTGCCGAATCGTGTCGGCATGCTAAAAATGATCGCATCCGCCCACTCTAAATCGTTTAATGTGACGGTTGGCACGTCTTTCGTTGCCTCGACATGCGCTTTCCATGCTGGATTCGACTCAATAGCTTCTTGCGGTGCAAGTTCTGGCACTTTCAAGACCCGCACTTCTGCCCCTGTTTCTTTCGCTGCTTCTTCTGCCCATTTTGCTAATTTGTAGTTTGTTCCCGTTGAACTGTAATAGATGATCGCTAATTTTACATTTTCCATATTTTCTTCTCTCCTTATTTATTTTTTCTCACCAATCTTATGGGAGATCGATGAGCATTAACCGTGTGTCGCTATTTGCCGTCATTTTCAACGATGGAGTTTCGGTTATTCTCGCCGAATCGTGCGTCCATAGTTTAGCCTTATCATTAATGGCTAATTCTCCCTCAATCACAAACAAAAAGATGCGCCGACCGTTTGTTTGTGTAAATACGAGGTCGTTTCCTGCTTCTACATCCGATAAATAAATCGTTACATCTTGATGAATATGGGCGATATTCGGAGAGGACGGATTTTTTTCCACGACCGGCAACAGCTGATTTTTTAACTGTGCAATGTCGTACGTTGTTTTTTCATATGACGGCGCGATCCCACGTTGTTCAGGCAAAAACCATAATTGCAATAAATTCACCGGCTCTGTCGCTGACGGATTCACTTCCGAATGAACAATCCCTGTCCCTGCCGACATTCGTTGAACGCCACCAAACGTCGTCACCGCTTCATTCCCTAGACTATCTTGATGCTTTAATTGCCCACTTAACACGATTGTGACAATTTCCATTTCTTGATGTGGATGCATCCCAAATCCTCGTAACGGTTGAATCACATCATCGTTCAACACGCGTAATGGTCCAAAATTCATATTGTTCGGATCAAAATATTCTGCAAACGAAAAACTAAAATACGTATCTAACCAGCCATGATTGGCATGATACCGCTCATCAGCACGATATATATAAATTCAGTTTGAAATTCCGACACGTTTAATCAACCTGTATTCTTGTCTATACTGCTCCTAAACGAGTCAATCAAAGGAGCGGATGAAGAATGAAGAAAAAAGGATTACAAATTACGAACGATCATGGTTGGACCATCGAACGTCTTCAAGAACAGGAACGCCGAATGAAAAATGCCAACATGGCGAAACGAATGGCAGTGATTCGTCTCATTATGCAAGGCTACTTAGGAATCCAAGTCGCTGAGCTTTTGAACCTCCATCGCGAAACCGTTTCGATTTACGTTCAAAAGTTTAATCAAGGTGGCATGGATGCGCTATTAGAACGCCATTACGCCCCGGGTAGAAAGCCGTACCTGTCTCCAGACGAAGAACGCGAATTAAGAAAGATGTTGGAAGAAAGCACCCCTGCCGATGAAGGATACGGCATCGAGACCAGCTGGAATACACGAATCATTCAACATGTGTTAGAAGAGAAATTTTCTGTCACCATGTCTCGCGGTGGGATTTGCGATATGCTCCACCGATGGGGATTTCGCTATACACGCCCTACGTATACTCTCAAACGGGCGAATCCTCAAAAACAAAAAGAGTTTCAACAAGAAATAGAACTCATAAAAAAAAACTTGCCCGACAACACAGTCATCATCTATGAAGATGAAAGTCATATTCGGGACTATCAAGCTCTTCGGGCCACATGGAGTGTCAAAGGGCGCCAAAAACAAATTCCTACGTACGGACACCACGCAACAGTCAGCTTATTAGGCGGTGTGAATATCGAAACGGGTGAATTTCTCTGTATGGAAACGGACCAATGTAATGCACAGGCTTTTCTGCAGTTTCTCCAATACACATTGAACCAATATCCAGATAAACATGTGGTGATGGTCTTGGATAACGCAAAAATTCATCATGCCAAAGTCCTTCAGCCTTTTTTACAGGAGCACGAAGAACAGTTAACTTTTGTATTCTTACCCCCTTATTCGCCGAATTTAAATTTAGTTGAACGAATTTGGGGCTGGCTGAAAGAGAGTGTCATTGCCAATCGGTTTCATCCTAGTCGAAAAGAGTTACGAGAATCGATTGTTTCGTTCTTAGAGTACCTTTCTGAGTTTCCAGAAAAAGTGCTCCAACGCATCGGACAGGTTGCTATGTCGGAAAATTAATCTGAACCTATATAGTTGAATCAAATATGCACCTCCTTCCTGTAAATCTCGAAATCAAGATAATAATATTTAATTAAAAAATTATTAATTCGAGATTTATTATATAAAATCATTTATATACATGCAACTGGGGAGTTTCACTTATTTTTTCGACTGTCGGAGGCAAGCCAAAGGCTTGCCTGCGTCACGCATTCGCGTGACAGAGAACCGAACAACGAGCCGCCTCCCAGACAAATTCATTTGTCTGGGAGCGGTGTTGTTCGGTCGCCCGACAGTCGAAAAATGTTAACACTTCAATGTGCATTTATATAGTTGCTGTCAACCGATCAAAAGAAACGGCAGCTTCGTAAGCTGCCGTTATTTCGCTAACGTGATATTCGTACGCTCCAACTGCGCCTCTGCCTCAGGGTGAAATTCGTTTTCCATTTTTGAAACAACAACTGTTGCCACACCGTTGCCGATTAAGTTTGTAATCGCACGCGCTTCTGACATAAAACGATCGACCCCAAGAAGGAGAGCAATCCCCTCGACTGGAATCATTGGAAATGCCGCTAATGTTGCTGCCAATGTGATGAATCCTGAACCTGTCACCCCTGCTGCGCCTTTGGATGTTAACATCAACACCCCTAACAGCGTGAGCTCTTGCCAAATGGTGAGATCAATACCATATGCTTGCGCAATAAACATTGCTGCCATCGAAAGATAAATAGACGTTCCGTCTAAGTTAAACGAATAGCCTGTTGGAATAACTAACCCGACAACCGATTTGGAACAACCGTATTTTTCGAGCTTCTCCATCATTTTCGGTAGCGCCGATTCAGATGACGATGTACCTAATACAAGGAGAATTTCCTCTTTAATATAAGCAATAAATTTAAAAATATTGAATCGATAAAACTTCGCAATCGCGCCTAGCACAACAACGATAAATAAGAACATCGTCGTATATACAGAACCCATTAATTTTCCAAGCGCCACTAATGAACCTAATCCAAACGTTCCGATCGTATACGCCATCGCACCAAACGCAGCGATCGGCGATACTTTCATGACCATGTTTACGATGCCAAAGAAAATATCCGTTAACTTTTCAAATAACACTACCACCGGTTTTGCCTTTTCTCCTAAGGCAGCGGTTGCTACACCAAATAGCACAGCAAAGAATAAAATCGGCAACAGCTCCCCTTTGGCCATTGCACCGACGACGTTATCAGGAATAATGCCAAGCAAAAACTCAACGACACCGTGATTTACTGCTTCTGCTTGTTGCGTATATTGTGAAATATCGCCACCTTTTACAGCTGCTGTATTGAAGCCTGCCCCCGGTTTTACGAGGTTCACAACAATAAGTCCTATTGCCAACGCAAATGTTGTCACAATTTCAAAATAAATCAATGCTTTTCCGCCAATTCGCCCGACTTTCTTTAAATCCCCCATATTGCCGATACCGATGACAACGGTAAAGAAAATAATCGGTGCAATAACCATCTTAATCAGCTTAATAAACCCATCCGCTAATACTTTCAACTTTGTTCCGAACTCTGGAAATAAAAACCCAACAATAATCCCTAAAAGAATCCCCGTAATAACTTGAACGGTTAAATTTTTAAACGTGATTTTCATTTCTCCCTCTCTCCCCTTTGTTTTTTGATAACGCTTTCAAATTTAAACCCCTTTGTTGATTGTATCGTAACGAATATTTTTAAAAATTTGAATATTATGTTACTATTGGTCGTTTTGTTCATTTTGGTCTCCAAAAAAAGAAAGCTGAGCCTATCACTCAGCTTTAATTTGCCGCAAGAGCTTGCTTCCAAATTCTCGCTCAAACTCGTTATATAAAGGTGCAAATTTTTGTTTCCACGCTTTTTGTTCCTTCTCCGTTAGTTCGTAAATATGCATCTGTGGATTTTGTTTCATTTTCGCTAGCTCTGCTTCATTTTGCTTTTTGGATTGTTTTAAATTCCAAGCAGACGTTTCTTGCATCGCTTCTGTAATCTTTTGTTGTATATCTTTCGGCAATTTATCCCAAAAGTGTTTGTTCACGATGACTGCGTACCCAAGATAGCCGTGGTTACTAATCGTCAAATACGTTTGAAACTGATAAAAGTTTTTCGAATAAATGTTCGAAATCGTATTTTCTTGTCCATCAAACTCATGTTTTTCTAACGATTCATACACACGATCAAACGGTACCACGATTGGCTTCGCCCCTAGAAGCTGAAATTGTTTTTCGATTATTTCACTTGGCATAACACGGAATTTCAATCCCGAAAAATCACTTGGCTCGATAAGCAGACGACGGTTGCTCGTCATTTGCTTAAAGCCATTCCCCCATAACGCTAATCCTTTCATCCCTTTTTTTTCTAACATCGCTAATAAACTTTTGCCCACGTTCCCCGTAAACACCCGTTCCACGTCATCGTAGTTTTCAAAAATAAACGGCAAATCGAGCACTTGCCATTCCGGAAGTAATTGCGTCACCTTTGATACGGACGGGGCAATCATTTGAATGTCGCCACGCAAAAGTGCATCGATTTCTTCATCGTCAGAATAAAGCGAGCCGTTCGGGAATACTTCGATTTTGACGCGACCGTTTGTTTTCTCCTCGACAAGTTCTGCGAATTTTTGCGCTGCTAACCCTTTCGGCGTATTTTCCGCTACGACATGGCTAAAATAAATCACAATTTGCTCATGTAAACCTTTTTGTTCCTCATCATACACGATTTGGTTAGATGTTTGTTTTTGCCCAACAAACATCACCACTCCTATTACGACAAACAACAGTCCACTGACGAACCACCATTTTTTCATTTCCCTACACCACTTAGCGATTGATTTAAGAAAATTCTAACACAGAAAAAAAGAAATGTTAAAATAGAACGAGAACGATTGACCGAGGGAGAAAGAATGAAACGTTTATCGATTCGTTGGAAAATTACTGCGCTTATTTTCTTTATTGTTAGTTTCTCATTGTTACTCGGAGGACTCATCGTCGTTGGAAACTTTATGCATACAAAAGAAGAAGAGCTAAAGCAACGGGCGCTATTAACAGCCCGTACCGTAGCTGAGCTTCCAGAAATTAAACAAAAAATAACAGGAACAAAAAAAGAACGAGACAAAATCAATCCGATTGTCGAACGGTTACGCGTCATTCACGGTGCTACTTACATTACCGTTCTTGATATGCATAAAATTCGTCTTTCTCATCCTGTCAAAGAAATGATTGGGAAACGCTCTAACAGTAAAGATGAGGGACCAGCGTTTGCGGAACACACCTATACTTCAAAAGCACGCGGAGAAATCGGCACGGTCGTTCGCGCCTTTGTTCCGGTAATGGACGATAACCATAACCAAATTGGGGTTGTCATTGCTGCATACCTACTCCCAAGCTTTATCCAAGTGCTTCTATCATTAAAAGCGGAAGTTATAGTGACTACAGGTCTTTCTTTGTTATTTGGCGGCTTTGGCGCATGGCAATTGGCTTCACATATTAAGCAACAAATGTTTCAACTTGAGCCGCATGAAATTGCAAAACTACTAGTGGAGCGGACAGAAACATTTAACGCAATGCACGAAGGAGTTATTGCCATTGATACAGACGAACGCATTACTATTTTTAACGATAAAGCGAAAACGATGCTTGGTGTAACAGAAGATGTCATCGGAAAACCTATTCGTTCCGTTCTTCCTGATACTCATTTACCAGAAGTTTTACAAATAAATCAGCCAATTTATAACAAAGAATTACAAATTCGAAATTTAACGATTTTAAGCAATCGCATCCCAATTCAAATCAACGGAAAAACAGTAGGAGCGGTCGCTATTTTCCAAGACCAGACGGAAGTAAGGAAACTAGCGGAAGAACTGACAGGTGTAAAAGCGTTCGTCAGCGCTCTTCGCGTACAGTCGCATGAATATATGAACAAACTCCATACAATCGCTGGACTCATTCAACTAGGACATAAAGAAAAGGCGCTAGAATACGTATTTCAAGTCACCGCCGAACAAGAAGAAATCATTCGCTTTTTAAGCAAAAATATTAAAAACGAAAGCATTTCCGGTCTTCTTTTGAGCAAAATTAGCCGTGGAAAGGAACTAGGGATTACTGTAACGATTGACCGTCATAGCCAATTGCACCAATTTCCAAAATCTTTAGATCATCACGATTTCGTCGTAATCCTTGGCAATTTAATTGAAAATGCCTTTGATTCGTTTCAAACGGTTGGCGACCGTCCGAAAGAAGTGTATATTAGCATCGATCAAACCGATGAAATTTTATCGCTATCCGTGGAAGATAACGGCTGCGGCATGGAAGAATCGGTACAAGCTCAAATGTTTGATGAAGGATTTTCTACCAAAAAAACAGCAGGACGTGGCATCGGCTTATACTTAATCAAACAAATCGTCGACAAAGGGAATGGAACCATTCACGTTACATCGGAAAAAGGAAAAGGAACGATTTTTACCATTACATTTGAAATGTGAGGGGATGGGAAATGTATAAAGTGGTATTAATAGAAGATGACCCAATGGTACAAGAAGTAAATCGCCAATTTATCGAACAAGTCCCTCCATTTCGTGTCATCGGCATGGCCGCTAATGGTGTGCAAGGAATGGAGATGGTTCGCAATTTTCGACCTGATTTAGTAATTATTGATATTTATATGCCGTTAAAAGATGGACTTGAAACAATCCAAGCTATCCGAACAGAAAAACTCGAAGTGGATGTCATTGCAATTACTGCTGCTAACGATATAGAAACGGTTCGGCGCATGTTGCAAAACGGGGCTTTTGACTATATTATGAAACCGTTCAAGTTTGAACGGCTGAAACAAGCACTTGAGCATTACCACACCTTCCGTCAAACATTAAAGACAAAAGAAAAAGTTACGCAAAAAGAGTTAGACGCTCTTTTACAGTCTAACGAAAAAGAGAGGCGGTTCGAACTTCCAAAAGGACTGAATGACATTACTTTACAAAAAATTGTCGACTTTTTGCAACAACAAACCGCTCCTGTTTCTGCGGAAGAAGTGGCAGAGGGAGTCGGCATTGCTCGCGTCACTGCTCGGAGGTATTTAGAGTATTTAGAGAAACAACAAAAAGTGCAGCTTGACATTCAATATGGCGGTGTCGGTAGACCAGTAAACCGCTATATAAAACGACCATAATTTTACGGGAGCTCTATATTTTGATAATATAGATGTAACCTTTCTTTTCTCATCTCGACTAATCGTGTAAACACCTTTTGCCACAACGAAGGAGGTTTTTTAATGAAACCGTTATACAAAGCCGCTGCTGTTTCTATATTGGGGCTTTCGCTCTTATCGGGATGCGGTACACAACAAGAAGCAGCAAAAACATTACCAAGCAAACACACGGAAAAACAAAGCAGCGAACAAACACAAGGAGCATCAACCGACCACCAAGAACAAAACAAAAAAATTCGTTTATTAGAAAAAAAATTGAGCTATACCCGAAACGGGAAAACATACGAAGAAATGGCTTATTTAAAAACGAGCGAAAATCAGTCATTTTCCCTTTACGTATTAGAAGGATGGGAATTAGAAGCGGAAGAACCGAACGCAGACGTGCTTTTAAAAGATGATTCGTTCGTCCGAATTAGTTTGCTTCATCCAGAAGGTGGGGAGATAGACTACGGAAAAACGGTCGAAGAACAAGCAAAAGCCGTTTCCGCTGATGCTGCTCGCCAACCAACCGATACGTTGCAAGGATTGTTGCATGACGCTGTTTGGTATAAGGCTTATACAAATGACACGGCTGTCAACGTCATTTGGCTTAAAGGGAATGTGCCAATGATTGTCAACATCCAAACACCACGCGAACAAGAAGTGCTTGAGCCGATTTTCGCAATGCTCTCTACAGTGGAAAAAACAGAAGTGACAAAACCAAATGAAAGCTTAGACAATCCGAACGAACCGACAAGTTCTTCTAATAAACAGTAAAGAAAAACGCAAAGTGTCCCCAATTGCGCCTAAAGGCAGTCCGCGTCCTGCGAGCAACGGCGAAATGTCGCCATCCTTGGCTCTGTGAAGATCGCACAAGCCCGGAGGTTAAGCCTAAGCAAAGCTTAGCCAACTACGGCAGAAAAGCTAGGAATAGAGCCTTCTTAACTGGTTTTCTATTGGTTAATCAACTCACCTGCTATCGTATAAAAAAGTCTGCTCCAATAATTTATGGGGCAGACTTTCTTTTTGTCTCTTATTTTTTCTTGTTGCTCTGTTGAGCTTTTTGCTGTTTCTTTAATTCCTCCTGCAGTTTCTGAATGTTCGGCAATCCTTGGATATAGCCAACAGCTCCGGCTTGATCAATTCCATATGTAGCATTGAGCGCTTTTTTCACATCCTCAAGTTGGACAGCTGTCGGTGCAAAATGGTCTAATTCGTCCCCCGGATGCTGGAAATTGCTCATAATGTAGCTAAACCCATTTCGGTTATCAATCGCTTGAAGTCCTGTTGCCTCTGCACCAGCGGGAACAGATAAAATGCGGGATAATTTTTTCGTATCCACATTATACGCCCATACAAAATTGTTAATATGTTGGCTACTGTCTTCTCCGATAAACAATGTGCGATAATCCTCAGAAAAGCTTAAGTTATCCGGGCCAGCAATTTTATTCACGTTCGCTTTATTGCCGTAAGCGTCAGGTTGAGCCAAATCTTCACCGACAATGAGCGCTTTCATAGAAGAAGCAACATACTCACTGTTAATCGGCTCACCAGCTGTGCTCTTTTGTCTTGGCTCTAAGCTTAACTCATAAACCGCACCAGCTTTCACTTTCGGTAATTGAATGTGATCCGTTGGGTCTTGATTGTTTTTCTCCATCCCTTTACTAATGTCGGAAATGGCCACATACACTTTTTTGTCTTTCGCGTTCACCGCTAAACCTTCCATTTTATTAAACTCGCTTGTTGCCCCCAACATCGCTGCATAACGGCGCGTCTCCAAGAATGCCGCAGCTTTTTCCATACCCGGCTTCAATTTCAAATATTCTATTTTGCCATAGTTTGCACCTTGTCCTGAGTATTGCTTAACAGGAGTAAACCCTTCTTTTGGTTCATTCGACACTTCAAAAATATCGCTGAATTTAATGCTTTTATCAATGATCCGTTTAATTTCTTTATCCGTCGCATGCCCGAGTTTAATCCATTCTAAATTGCCGGTCCCGCCGTTTTCTGCACTTGTTTGTATAAACTTCGCCGCATACAATGTGCCAGCTGACAAATCACGTGGCTTATCAGCCACATACATAAACAGCATTGTATATTCGCCATCGTCTCCAAAGTAAGCGGTACGCTCATCCGGCATGACAACCATCAATTCATTAGAACGACGTCCAGTACTGTAATGTTTCACAACGCGCGTCATTCCGTCAGAACTGACAAACACTTCAGGAATAAAGCCGTAATAATAAGGGTTTGCTTTTTTCTCATCATCAAAATATAGCTTTGCAAAATCTTTTAAATGAGCTGTTGATTGACTGGGCTTATCTGATGTGTCAAATTCAAATGAACGAGCATCAGGCTCATATTCCTCTGAACCTAAGTGCGTATTCCATGGCGTTAACGAGCCGTTGCACGGCACCCATAAACCGTTTACTGTTGAAACATCAATTTTATCAACAGTTGCAACCTTTAGCTCTCCTGTTTTCATATTTTGATATAGTTTCGTTAACGTCATCGAAGCAGGTACGCGGCGCCATGCCGGATTTCCAGCATTGTCTAAAGAATCATATTCATAATGAGAAACAAGATACAAAGAACCGTCTTTCATTGGGCGAAGCAGACTGTTCGCATCTGGTGCATCAGATACATAGTGAACAGGTTTTCCGTCTACAGATTTGTCTGTAATGGGATCACCATAATAATCTGTTGGTGTACCTGCTGAGAACGTCTCGCCATTGGACATTTTAAACTGATCGGTTGTTTTAAAAAGCTGCTTATATGTAAGCGGGAAGTTTTTTGTTTTTCCATCTGTATACTTTACAACAACTGAAGCTGTTGTAAACGGCTTGCTCATTTCTTCAGCGGTAGTTGGTACTCTCGAGCCGCTAAATGAGATCGATTCAATCTTTACTTCTTTTGTTGCGGCTTGAGATGGGTGCAATGCCGGAGCCATAATTCCAAGAGCCAAAGCAACGACAATTCCTTTCCTTTTCATCATTTTCCTCCTTGTAATAAAATAAATGTCCTACTTACATTTAACAGGATCATTGTTAAAATATTTCAATAGATTCGTAAATTAAATGTTAATTTATGTAAAAAGTGGTGTTTTCCTTTCAGCAAAACTGAAAAATGAACAAAAAATTGCTCCCAGCATGTTCATAATCCTTAAAAAACCCCCTGCATCACGCAAGGGGTTATACGAGCATTTTATTTTCTTCTTTGCGGAAAAACGTCTTCATCGCGTGAAAGACGTCTGATTTTTGTTTGAGGATATAGTAGCGGAACTTTTCGTCTTTAATGTTTTTATATGCGGACATAAGCGTTGAATGGCGATTGTACTGATTCACTTCTCCGTATCCGAACATATTCGATACTTTCATCAGCTCATTGACAAGTTTTACACAGCGCGCATTATCTGACGTGAGGTTATCGCCATCTGAAAAATGGAATGGGTAAATGTTATAACGGGACGGAGAATACTGCGTTTCAATTAATTCGAGCGCTTTTCGATAGGCCGAAGAGCAAATCGTGCCACCGCTTTCTCCTTTTGTAAAAAATTCTTCTTCTGTCACGACTTTCGCTTCCGTATGATGCGCAATAAATACAATGTCGACCGTTTGGTATTTCGTCCGTAAAAAACGGGTCATCCAGAAGAAAAAACTTCTCGCCATATATTTTTCCCATAAGCCCATCGAGCCGCTCGTATCCATCATTGCCAAAACAACCGCTTTCGAATCCGGCTTTACCACTTCATTCCACGTTTTAAATTTTAAATCTTCCGGATAAATCGGATAGAAACTCGGGTTTCCGCTCATCGCATTCCGCTTGAACGCAGTCATCATCGTCCGTTTTTTATCAATGTTCCCCATCAACCCTGTACGCCGAATATCATTAAACTGAATATGTTGAACGATGTTTTGATCCATTTCTTTTCGCTTCAAATCCGGCAATTCGAGCTGGCTGAACAACGCTTCTTGCAACTCCAGTAGCGATACTTCTGCCTCGTAATAATCATGTCCGGCTTGGTCGCCAGCACCTTGCCCCGTTCCTGGTCCTTTCTGCCCATCACTAGAGCCATCGCGGGCAACGACATCGCCTACTTGACTGTCCCCATCTCCTTGGCCGACATGCTTATTTTTATCGTAGTTATACCGAATTTTATATTCATCTAAAGAACGAATCGGAATTTTAATGACATCGCGACCGTTGGACATAATGATGCTTTCTTCTGTGATTAAATCTGCTAAATTATTTTTAATGGCTTCTTTCACTTTCTCTTGGTGTCTTTGTTGATCATCATGTCCTTTCCGATGGAGGGACCAGTCTTCTTTTGACACAACAAAATTTCCGCTCATCGTTTCCCCTCCTTATCACTTTTTTTAATTTTCATCATATACTGATGTTGGCGTCTACGACATACAATAATAACGGTTGTTTACTCTATCCTATGCAAAAAACTTAAATAATTGACAAATAATTAGGGAAATTCAACCGACGGACAAGCCTAAAATGAGAAGAAGCACGCCCTGTAGGCATGCTTAGCGGTTTAACAAACTGCCCACATAGCGAAGCAGTTCGTTCGCCGATGTGGAATTATACCCGTATTCATCAATGAGACGAGCCACGACTTCGTTAATTCTTTTTAATTGCTGCTCATCTGGCGTTTTCGTCGATGTCGTAATTTTGACAATGTCCTTTAAATCGGCGAACAATTTCTTCTGGATCGCTTCGCGCAGCCGTTCATGCGAGTTATAATCAAAACGCTGCCCTTTTCGTGCATATGCCGAAATGCGAATTAAAATTTCTTCACGAAACGCCTTTTTCGCGTTTTCTGAAATGCCGATTTGTTCTTCAATCGAACGCATCAGTTTTTCATCCGGGTTCATTTCTTCCCCTGTCAACGGATCGCGCAACTTCGTTTTATTACAATACGCCTCTACGTTATCTAAATAGTTATCCATTAATGTCTTCGCTGATTCTTCATACGAATAAACGAACGCCTTTTGCACTTCTTTTTTCGCGATTTCGTCATATTCTTTTCGAGCAAGCGAAATAAAGTTTAAATACCGCTCCCGATCTTCATTCGAAATCGATGGATGTTGGTCAAGCCCTTCTTTTAACGAACGAAGCACATCAAGCGCATTAATTGAAGGAACTTCCTTCCGAATAATACAAGAAGAAATGCGGTTAATGACATAACGCGGATCAATACCGCTCATCCCTTCATCCGGATACTCTTTTTTCAACTCCTCCACATCTACTTCGCTAAATCCTTCCACTGCCTCTCCATCATATAAACGCATTTTTTTCACTAAGTCAATGTCAGAGCGTTTCGGTTCCTTTAGACGTGTCAAAATCGTAAACATCGCTGCCACTCGAAGCGTATGCGGGGCAATATGCACATCCGCCACATCGCTTTCGCGAATCATTTTTTCATAAATCCGCTCCTCTTCCGACACTTTTAAATTATACGGAATTGGCATGACGATAATCCGCGAATGAAGCGCCTCATTCTTTTTGTTGGATATAAAAGAGCGATACTCTGTTTCATTCGTATGCGCAATAATCAATTCATCGGCACTAATTAGCGCAAAACGTCCTGCTTTAAAGTTTCCTTCTTGTGTTAAAGAAAGCAAATGCCATAAAAATTTCTCGTCGCACTTTAGCATTTCTTGAAATTCCATAATTCCGCGATTCGCTTTATTCAGTTCCCCATCGAAACGATATGCACGTGGATCGGACTCAGAGCCATATTGAGCGATCGTAGAAAAATCAATACTTCCCGTCAAATCGGCGATATCCTGCGATTTCGGGTCCGATGGACTGAAGGTACCAATTCCAACCCGTTTATTTTCTGAAAAGAAAATGCGTTCGACTATGACATCTTCAATTCGACCACCATATTCTTTTTCTAGCCGCATCATATTCAACGGGGAAAGCTCTCCTTCAATCCGAATGCCATATTCACGATAAAACTCATCGCGCAAATGATGTGGGACAAGATGCAATGGATCCTCGTGCATTGGACATCCTTTAATTGCATATACCGCCCCGCGATCTGTCAACGAATACGCTTCTAGTCCTCGTTTTAACATCGTCACAAGCGTCGATTTCCCACCGCCGACAGGCCCCATCAATAACAAAATTCGCTTTCGGACATCTAGACGTTTTGCTGCGGGATGGAAATACTCTTCTACTAACCGTTCTAACGCCTCTTCTAGTCCAAACAACTGTCCGCTAAAGAAATTGTATCTCTTTTTTCCATCAACTTCTTCTACCCCAGCGTCTTTAATCATATTATAGACACGCGAATGAGCGGACTGGGCAACCCATGGCTTTTCTTTTAAAACCTCTAAATACTCAGCGAAGGTTCCTTCCCACTTTAACCGTTGTTCTTCCTCCCGGTATTTCGCAATTTTCTTTAAAATATCCATTCAAGAACCTCCCCATCCTTGATGTCTAGCTGAAAGATTATTACAATGTATGCAAGGATGTCCGTAATCATTCGCCACGAAATAAAAATTTGCCTTCTCCTCTAAACATTGTTTGCCACATCGGCTATAATAAAAAAAGGACGACTATTGATAAAGGAGGAAAAGCGGCATGAGAACATTGCTTGTAATTGGCGTGATTGTTACCTTTTTAACGGCTATTTTTACTGCTGGCTACAATGACAAGCCTGGTGTAAAAAATTAATCAATAAAAAACGACCTCCCTTACTGAAGGTCGTTTTTTATTAATATACCCCTTTAAATCCTTGTTGCCTTAAAGCCTCGTATACTAAAATGGCTGCTGTATTGGATAAATTAAGGGATCGCACCTTATCGTTCATCGGAATTCGTAAACAGCGCTCCATATTATTTTCAATTAGTTCTTTCGGAAGCCCGCTCGTTTCACGTCCGAATACGAAAAAATAATCTTTCTCTTGGTTGCTGTAATCAAAGGAATCATAATATTTCTCGCCAAACTTCGTAATAAAGTAAAATTCCCCGTCTTTATATTTGTCAAAAAGCTCTTGGAGCGAATCGTAATAAAAAATATCGACATACTGCCAATAATCAAGACCCGCTCGCTTCAACATTTTATCGTCCGTCGAAAAGCCAAGCGGGCGAATTAAATGCAGCGCTGTGCCTGTGGCTGCACAAGTCCGAGCAATATTTCCTGTATTTGCTGGAATTTCTGGTTGATACAATACTACATGCAAAGCCACCTTTATTCACGAAACTTACGCAAGGAATCTCTTACCTAAACCTTACGCAAGTTTCATTCCCTCCTTTCGATACGTACATCTGTGAAATTGTCATCGTTCTCCGCTTTATTATACTATGGTTTATCAACAATATGAAAAAATTTATATTGAATATTTGGCGTATAAGCACTTGAATCTTCATACGACCAATAACGCATGCGGCTATTGGTCGTATGGGCATTAACAAGCGGCATGCCTTGCTTATCTTTTGCCACGACAATCGTGGAATGATTAAATCGACCGTCTCCTTCAAAATCATAGCAAATGACATCCCCTACCATTAGCTGGTCTGGGGTAGATACTTCTATTGTTTTTATCCTAGGATGCTCGCCGCTTAAATACCAACGAAAAGCGTGAGCAACCGCCCAGCTATAGCTCCAGTTTTTATTTTTCATCCACCAACCTTTTTGGCGGTTAGGATATCCCGTCATCGGGATGCCACCAGCATATAAACATTGCGACACAAAATTGGTGCAATCCACCGCAAATTTAGGAAATGACGGGTGATAGCTGTTCCACCATGTTTCTGCATATTTTACAGCCTTTCTTCGATCATACGTGTAATAAATGACCGCCTCTTTTTTCCCTTCCCGCTCTAAACGAATAGGCGCTCGAGGTGCGTCAACCGCTTTAATTTGTTTTTCTTCAACTAAGCGTCCTCGGGCAAAACGTGCACGCCGCGGTTCTACTTTCTCCTCTATATACATCCATCCATGCTGTTCAATGAAAAATTGATAATGCACGATATAGTCGACATGGAGCCACTCCCCCATTTGTTGCTTACGAACTACTTGCCCTTTCAGTTCACATTTTACGATTTCCGCTTCACGCTTTTTCAACAAGTGTTGCTTTTTCTCAACAATGAAATCTTCTTGGGCTCTTTCCGTCGACACAAAAAGCTGTGCCCGTTTTTCTAAAAGCTCCTCGAGCTGTTTTTTCACAATGCCCACCACGTTTCTTTTTTATTACATTATATGGCGGGGTCTTCATTTTTTCCTTTGCGTATGCAACATTCGTAATCCTTTTTCGATTTCTCGCAATACTTCCTCGTCTTTTTCATGCTGTAACGCTTGTTCTAATATTTTTGCCACGCTATCATCCCCAATTTTCCCAAGCGCCCACGCAGCCGTTCCGCGAATAACTGGTCGACTATCTTCTTTAAGCAGGTGCACTAAATCCGGGATAGCTGTCCGGTCTTTAAAATGCGCCAATGCCAAAATCGCGTTACGTTGAATCGGCTTTTTCCCACGCCAAGAACCTGCAAGCGAACCATACTTTTCCTTAAACTCACGATTAGATAGGTGTAGCAACGGTTTTAATAGTGGCTTAACGATTTCAGGATCTGGCTCCATTTCGGGATGGAGATGAAAATCTTTCCCTTTGTTTGCTGGGCATACCATTTGGCATGTGTCGCACCCATATAGTCGATTTCCGATTTTATCACGAAACTCCTCAGACAAAAACCCTTTCGTTTGCGTCAAAAATGCAATGCACCGTTGCGCATTAAGTTGTCCTTCTTGAACGAGAGCACCAGTCGGACATGCTTCAATACATTTTGTACATGTCCCACATCGGTCTTCGATTGGTATATCTGGAGGAAATGGAATCGTTGTAATCATTTCTCCTAAATAAACGTATGAGCCAAACTCTGGTGTAATGACAGCACAATTTTTTCCGCTCCAGCCGATTCCTGCCCGCACTGCTACTGCCCGATCCGCTAACTCACCTGTATCCACCATTGATTTTACTTGTGCGGACGGGACTTTTGCTAAAATAAAATCCTCTAACATTTTCAATCGCTGACGCAAAATATGATGGTAATCTTCCCCCCAGGAAGCACGGCAAAAAATTCCCCTGCGCGCTTCCTTTGTGCTTCGTGGTGCACCTTTCATTTTTGATGGATAAGCAAGTGCAATTGCAATAATCGACTTTGCATGCGGCAAAAGCATCGACGGGTTTGTACGCTTTTCTATATCTGGTTCTTCAAATCCTGATTGATAGCCCAGTTGTTGCTGCTGAAGCAGCCGTTCTTTTAACTCTATAAATGGATCAGCGCTGGCAAATCCGATTTTATCAATGCCTATCTCTTGGCTATATACAATAATTTCTTTCTTGAGTTGATCAATATCCATGGCAGCACCTCCTTTCGCTAAAATAGGCGACGATGAGCAAAAAAGCAAGCGAAAAAAACGTAAATTATTTAAATCTTCAGAGAAAATAAAAAAACGCAATGCCCCGTTCTCCCGAAGAAACGAAACACTGCGTTGTCCCCTATGTATAATGGAGCGGGTGATGGGAATCGAACCCACGACATCAGCTTGGAAGGCTGAGGTTTTACCACTAAACTACACCCGCATTTTACATATCACTGTTATCTTTATTCTCAACACGCACTTCCCATGCCTCTTCCTCTGCCAGCATATTCGAAGATGATTGGTGCGTCGAGGCAACTCGTAGCAAATTCACGGATGTGTCGCTCGTGGCTGAGGTTTTACCACTAAACTACACCCGCATATTTGAAAAAAAGGTCAAATTTTGTCGAGAAGAAATTAAAATAAAAAACAGGTACTCCCTGTTACGAAATGGTGCCGATGGTGGGAGTCGAACCCACACGGGGGGCTACCCCACACGATTTTGAGTCGTGCGCGTCTGCCAGTTCCGCCACATCGGCAAATAATATTAACTAACGACATAAATTATTATATCAATATTCATCTTACAAGTCAATATTTTTTGATATAAAGACTTGCAACATAATGGAGGCGGCACCCGGATTCGAACCGGGGGTAAAGGTTTTGCAGACCTCTGCCTTACCACTTGGCTATGCCGCCGAGAGAGCGGAAGACGGGACTCGAACCCGCGACCCCCACCTTGGCAAGGTGGTGTTCTACCACTGAACTACTTCCGCATATGGCTGGGGTAGCTGGATTCGAACCAACGCATCACGGAGTCAAAGTCCGTTGCCTTACCGCTTGGCTATACCCCAATGAATGTGCTATGCAGCTAATGGGGCGACTAGTGGGAATCGAACCCACGCATGCCAGAGCCACAATCTGGTGCGTTAACCACTTCGCCATAGCCGCCATAAAACAGGGGCAGTAGGAATCGAACCCACACCGGAGGTTTTGGAGACCTCTGTTCTACCATTAAACTATGCCCCTAAATGGTGGAGGGGGACGGATTCGAACCGCCGAACCCACAGGGAGCGGATTTACAGTCCGCCGCGTTTGGCCACTTCGCTACCCCTCCATTTATATTTATATAAATGATGCCGACTGCAGGACTTGAACCCGCAACCTACTGATTACGATTCAGTTGCTCTACCAATTGAGCTAAGTCGGCACTATACAACTAACTGTTCTACACAAAGGTTGTATTCTAACTTAGCTTGTAAAGCAGTCATCTTTTTTACATAAAAAATGGTGGCTCGGGACGGAATCGAACCGCCGACACAAGGATTTTCAGTCCTTTGCTCTACCGACTGAGCTACCGAGCCATATTTTTATTCTTTTATCATGGTTATTGATTGCTTTGTGCCTCTTCCTCTACTAGCATATTCGAGGAAGTTAAATGCGTCGAAGCAACTCGTCGCTTATTCGATGATGCTGATGCTCGTCTCTACCGACTAAGCTACTGAGCCATCACAAAGCCAAAATATATAGTGGCGGTCCCGACGGGACTCGAACCCGCGATCTCCTGCGTGACAGGCAGGCATGTTAACCACTACACTACGGGACCATTTGGTTGCGGGGGCAGGATTTGAACCTGCGACCTTCGGGTTATGAGCCCGACGAGCTACCAGGCTGCTCCACCCCGCGACGATAAAAGATAAATAAACTTTTTATTATGCTCAATGTCTCTTTGGCTGCCTCTTCCTCTACTAGCTATTTTGAAGATGTTAGATGCGTCGAGGCAACTCGCAGTGGATTCATCGATGTATTGCTTGTTGCTCCACCCCGAGATGATAATAATTAATGGCGGAGGAGGAGGGATTCGAACCCCCGCGCGCCTCTCGACGCCTCTCGGTTTTCAAGACCGACCCCTTCAGCCAGACTTGGGTACTCCTCCGTGTATTCACAAAATGGTGGACCTTGTAGGACTCGAACCTACGACCGGACGGTTATGAGCCGTCTGCTCTAACCAGCTGAGCTAAAGGTCCGAATCGATGGTGGCGGTGGAGGGGATCGAACCCCCGACCTCACGGGTATGAACCGTACGCTCTAGCCAGCTGAGCTACACCGCCAAATATGGTGGAGCCTATCGGGATCGAACCGATGACCTCCTGCGTGCAAAGCAGGCGCTCTCCCAGCTGAGCTAAGGCCCCATTATCCACTAACTGGTCGGGAAGACAGGATTCGAACCTGCGACCCCATGGTCCCAAACCATGTGCTCTACCAAGCTGAGCTACTTCCCGAAATGGCGCGCTCGAGAGGATTCGAACCCCTAACCTTCTGATCCGTAGTCAGATGCTCTATCCAATTGAGCTACGAGCGCAAATGCCGAGGGCCGGACTCGAACCGGCACGGTAGTCACCTACCGCAGGATTTTAAGTCCTGTGCGTCTGCCAATTCCGCCACCCCGGCGACGCATGGAGCGGAAGACGGGACTCGAACCCGCGACCCCCACCTTGGCAAGGTGGTGTTCTACCACTGAACTACTTCCGCATCATGCGGGTGGAGGGACTTGAACCCCCACGCCGTAAGGCGCCAGATCCTAAGTCTGGTGCGTCTGCCAATTCCGCCACACCCGCAAACAAGTGAGCCATGGAGGACTCGAACCTCCGACCCTCTGATTAAAAGTCAGATGCTCTACCTGCTGAGCTAATGGCTCATTTTACATTATCCAAATATAACACGTTAATGTCTTCTCGCCTTTACAACGCTTCACTCTCAGTATGCTTAACCAAGGAACCGCTCGAGCGTTACGCTGTAGCACACTCGTAGAAGCTCATTAGATCGTGGTGCCGGCTGCAGGACTTGAACCCGCAACCTACTGATTACAAGTCAGTTGCTCTACCAATTGAGCTAAGCCGGCATAATAAGATAAACCGCTGGATATAGAATTTTATTGTGCCTCTTCCTCTGCTAGTTCATTCAAGGAGCATCGATGCGTCGAGGCAACTCGCAGTGATTTCACTGATGTGCTGCTCGTCTCTACCAATTGAGCTAAGCCGGCAAACAATAATGGTGGAGGATGACGGGATCGAACCGCCGACCCCTTGCTTGTAAGGCAAGTGCTCTCCCAGCTGAGCTAATCCTCCGATATGTACTGCCTAGCAACGTCCTACTCTTGCAGGGGCGCGAGCCCCAACTACCATCGGCGCTGGAGAGCTTAACTTCCGTGTTCGGGATGGGAACGGGTGTGTCCTCTCCGCCATCGTCACTAGGCAATTTGATACAGACAGTTACTATTATAATAAATCTCTTATATGTGTCAAGGTTTTTTTGTTCCTTCAAAACTAGATAACAGGGGCAGAAGAAAAGGAGTCGCCTACGCTTTTCGTCATGTCTAGCTCCGAACTAACATCCTCCTCCGCGTCCGCTTTCTCCATCGACGTGCAAGCACGTCTTCGTCGAAAGCTTGCGCTTCCGTCGGATGTTCCCTTGGCTCCGCCAAGGACCGTTCTCCGCTTTTCCGATTGTCTAGCTTCGGCTCCTAGCCCCTCGAATCGCTTCCATCCTGCTGCGGCGGCAACAGCCTCCTCGCAGGCCTTTCGCTCTCTTCGTGGCTGAACAGTCGCCTACGCTTTTCTATGGTTAAGTCCTCGATCGATTAGTATCCGTCAGCTGCACGTGTCGCCACGCTTCCACCTCGGACCTATCGACCTCGTCATCTTCGAGGGATCTTACTCGCTTATGCGATGGGAAATCTCATCTTGAGGGGGGCTTCACGCTTAGATGCTTTCAGCGCTTATCCCTTCCGCACATAGCTACCCAGCGGTGCCCTTGGCAGGACAACTGGTACACCAGCGGTGCGTCCATCCCGGTCCTCTCGTACTAAGGACAGCTCCTCTCAAATTTCCTACGCCCGCGACGGATAGGGACCGAACTGTCTCACGACGTTCTGAACCCAGCTCGCGTACCGCTTTAATGGGCGAACAGCCCAACCCTTGGGACCGACTACAGCCCCAGGATGCGATGAGCCGACATCGAGGTGCCAAACCTCCCCGTCGATGTGGACTCTTGGGGGAGATAAGCCTGTTATCCCCGGGGTAGCTTTTATCCGTTGAGCGATGGCCCTTCCATACGGAACCACCGGATCACTAAGCCCGACTTTCGTCCCTGCTCGACTTGTAGGTCTCGCAGTCAAGCTCCCTTCTGCCTTTACACTCTACGAATGATTTCCAACCATTCTGAGGGAACCTTTGGGCGCCTCCGTTACGCTTTAGGAGGCGACCGCCCCAGTCAAACTGCCTACCTGACACTGTCTCCCACCCCGATCAGGGGTGCGGGTTAGAACTTCAGTACGACAAGGGTGGTATCCCAAGGGCGACTCCACCGAGACTGGCGTCCCGGCTTCTCCGTCTCCCACCTATCCTGTACATGTCGTACCAAAATTCAATATCAGGCTGCAGTAAAGCTCCACGGGGTCTTTCCGTCCTGTCGCGGGTAACCTGCATCTTCACAGGTACTATAATTTCACCGGGTCTCTCGTTGAGACAGTGCCCAAGTCGTTACACCTTTCGTGCGGGTCGGAACTTACCCGACAAGGAATTTCGCTACCTTAGGACCGTTATAGTTACGGCCGCCGTTTACTGGGGCTTCGGTTCGCACCTTCGCTTGCGCTAAGCGCTCCCCTTAACCTTCCAGCACCGGGCAGGTGTCAGCCCCTATACTTCGCCTTTCGGCTTCGCAGAGACCTGTGTTTTTGTTAAACAGTCGCTTGGGCCTTTTCACTGCGGCTCTCTCGGGCTTTTCACCCAACAGAGCACCCCTTCTCCCGAAGTTACGGGGTCATTTTGCCGAGTTCCTTAACGAGAGTTCTCCCGCGCACCTTAGGATTCTCTCCTCGCCTACCTGTGTCGGTTTGCGGTACGGGCACCTCTCTCCTCGCTAGAGGCTTTTCTTGGCAGTGTGGAATCAGGAACTTCGGTACTAGTTTTCCCTCGCCGTCACAGCTCAGCCTACTCAAGCGGATTTGCCTACTTGAGGCGCCTAACTGCTTGGACGCGCACTACCAGTCGCGCGCTTGCCCTATCCTCCTGCGTCCCCCCATCGCTCAAACGGAGAGGAGGTGGTACAGGAATCTCTACCTGTTGTCCATCGCCTACGCCTTTCGGCCTCGGCTTAGGTCCCGACTAACCCTGAGCGGACGAGCCTTCCTCAGGAAACCTTAGGCTTTCGGTGCAGAGGATTCTCACCTCTGTTTTCGCTACTCATACCGGCATTCTCACTTCTAAGCGCTCCACCGGTCCTTCCGGTCCGGCTTCTCTGCCCTTAGAACGCTCCCCTACCGATGACGCAAGTCATCCCACAGCTTCGGTGATACGTTTAGCCCCGGTACATTTTCGGCGCAGAGTCACTCGACCAGTGAGCTATTACGCACTCTTTAAATGGTGGCTGCTTCTAAGCCAACATCCTGGTTGTCTGGGCAACTCCACATCCTTTTCCACTTAACGTATACTTTGGGACCTTAGCTGGTGATCTGGGCTGTTTCCCTTTTGACCACGGATC